>CBFHLG010000013.1:0-71200 GCA_965656625.1 Puniceispirillaceae bacterium (SeqCode) | reverse complement strand
ATGCACACCCACACCCCTTTGCGGATATCATAGCCGACATGCTGGCCATCTGGCCGGAGCGAGGATATCACCTCAACCATGCCGGCCTGCTGAAGAGTGCCGCCTTCAGCTTGCGGGCGCATCAGTTGCGGTATTTCATCAATGTTTCCGGCCGGATAGCTGAGCCCGTCTACAGGTACATTAAGCCCGCAGGCATTGGCAATCGCGGCTGATTCTATCGCCGGTTTAGAGCCATCAAGAAAGGCGTTAAACATTTTTGGGTTCAGGCGGCCGCGTTCAGCCTGTTGTTTGCTCAGCCCCCAGTAGTCCCAGACAGTATCCGGCGTGGACAGTCTGTATTCCGGCTGCCAGATATGACCCCGCCCGGCAGCCATCACCTGGAAGCCGCAACATCTGGCCCAGTCGACCAGCTCTGCTGTCAGGGCTGGCTGGTCACCATAGGCCAGCGAATACAGCACGCCCTTGTCTTGCGCGCGCCGGGCCAGACCCGCCCCGCAAAACGCGTCCGCTTCAACAGTGACATTAATGACATGTTTGTTCTGGGCAAAGCTGGCAACGATGTGATCTACCGCCGAGACCGGATCACCTGTCGCCTCAATGATAATGTCAATGAAGGGGCAGGTGACAAGCTCGTTTGCGTCTTCGGTCAGATAAATCTGGCCGGACCGCCGCGCCTCATCAGGTGAGCCTGCGTGCAGCGCGGTATCAGGCCAGCCCACCAGCTGAAGGTTGGAGCGGGCCGCCGGTATCGATAAATCAGCAATGCCGATTATCTGAACGCCTTTCAGCCGAAGGGCTTGTGCCAGAAACATGGAGCCGAATTTGCCCGCGCCAATGAGCCCAAGCCGGATCGGTTTGCCCGCGCTATGGCGCTGCAGAAGACCCTGATATAAAGACATGACCGCCTCCTCTGTTATATTGTCTCTCAGCCTCTGGTGAACAGCACGTCCTGGTTCTGCGCTCGTTTCACTGTCCAGTCGATGGAAAACCCAAACCCTTTCATCTGGTCGATGATGCTTACATTGTCATTATCTATCTCTATGAAGACTTGCTTCAAGGCTGGGTTGGCGAGGACTGCCTGCGCCCCGCTCAGCACGCCTGCCTCCGCCCCGTCAACATCTATCTTCATATGGGTTGGGCAGAGCCCTTCTGCGGCGGCGAAATCATCCAGAGCAAGCGTCATCACCTCATAGCTGTAAGGCACGTTTTTCTTATGCAGATGCGGAATATGGGTGTCAGAATTGGTCGTGATGGTCACTCTCTGGCCGCTCTCAGCCCCTACCGCAGCAAAGATAAATCTGAACCGGTCTTTGTTCAGGGCCTTGTTCAGGCTGCAAAAATGGCTGTGATACAGATTGCAGTCAAAGCCGATGACGGTGACGCCCCGGTCTGTGAAGGAGGAGGCCAGCGCGGCTTCCTGGCCGTAACTTGTGCCAATATCAAACAATACGGCATTGTCATTCAGGCTGTTCAGCCACTGATATAATTTTGGCTCACGGCGGCCCGCGTCTATCGCGCGCAAATCGTCAACAACATAATGACAGTTCGCCGGCACAAAAAAAGCTGCCTGCATATCCAGCAGCTGCATGGTCCGGTGTTTGGGAAACAGGCGCAACAGCCGCCCCAGAATGTGATTAAGGATAAGCTGCATCCTGTACGCCTCTATGTTCCTCAGCCTGCCGCAGAGTATAAAGGCATTACAGAGTTATATCTAATAAAAAGGATGAGAGGAGGGATAATGTGCCAGATGGGGATGGGGTGATGGGTTGGCGTTCGAACGCTCTGGAGTATTTGTCGCGCCGGCCCGCGCGATGTCTCTGGGCCGCCTGCATCATCACAAGCCTGAATAGTTGGGGAATGACATTTTTATAAAAAAATGGCGCACCCGAGAGGATTCGAACCTCTGACCTCTGCCTTCGGAGGGCAGCGCTCTATCCAGCTGAGCTACGGGTGCATCTCAAGAGATGTCGCTGTTTTAGATGATTTCGGCCGCGGTTACAACTTTTTTGCACACACCCGGTCATCATGCCCGGTCATCCGCACTGGTCGTCCTTACTGGTCATCCGCCCGGGTCAGCTGCAGGAAGATGTCCTCTAAGTCCGGCTCATCTGTGCTGACATCGCCGATTTGAATTTTATTGAGGCTCAGCTGGGCCAGAATATCGCCGGCGGTGGTCTCATTCGGATTGAACCTTATCTTCAGGCCGGTTTCGGTGCGCATCGGGCCCAGCTTTGCAATTTGTTCTGGAAGCGTGTCCGGCCAGCCGCCCGGCAGCTGGACAGAAAGGTCTTTTTGTGCCGCAGAGCGCAGCAGCTCAGCCTTTGGCGATGAGGTGATAATCTGGCCATGGTTCAATATGGCAACGTGATCGCACAAGGTTTCGGCTTCTTCGAGGTAATGTGTGGTCAGCACAATAGTTACGCCGCTTTCGTTCAGTGCGCGGATGGTGTCCCACAGACGCTGGCGCAGGGCGACATCCACACCGGCGGTCGGCTCATCCAGAACCAGAACAGGCGGCTGGTGGACCATGGCCTTGCCCACCAGAAGACGTCTGCGCATACCACCTGACAGGGTGCGCGCATAGGCATTGGCCTGCTCGGTCAGGCCGACGGTTTCCAAAATCGTGTCAACATCGCGCTCTGAGGCGGGCACACCATACAGACCAGCGGTGAAATGAAGCAGCTCACGCGGGGTGAAATACACATCAATATTCAGCTCTTGCGGCACGATGCCGATATTGGCCCTGGCCTGGCGTGGGTCTTTGTCAAGGTCTGTTCCCCAGACCGTGACGGTGCCGCCGGTTTTCACAACTGTCCCGCCGAGGATATTGATAAAGGTTGATTTGCCTGCCCCGTTTGGCCCCAGAAGTCCGAAAATACCGCCCTTGGGCACGTTAAGGTCAATCCCTTTCAGGGCCTGTTTCGGGCTTGTTGCAGCGCTACCCTTATAGGTTTTGGTGACATTTTTGGCGGTAATTGCCATCTGGGTGTCACTTTCGGCATTCTGCCAGGTAAAGCTGAGCGGGGCGGCGGTCATAGTAAAGCGGCGTCTCTGAATAAAAAATGGTGATGCACGAGGTTTGTCTAGATATAGGAATGTTTTGTGAAAAACTCAATCGGCGCTTATTGTTAGGTTTGCGGGCGGGGGGCTGTTCATCTCAACGCCTGTCTCTGACCAGTATCTGGTTCAGTACCTGATTGTGGTTTGATCTGGCCCGGCGGTATGGGCTATAACCGAAGGGGCGGGGACAGGCTGTATCAGCCACTTGGCCGCCGGTGTGTGCCGGTTACGCCTGTCCGTCCAGACTATCGATAAAGAAGGGGAGAAAGCCGGAGCCATGTCAGCAGAACAGACCACAACAGAGCCGCAGTCACAACAAAGCGATCTTGGCGAGGTGTCGCACGTTCCCGCAGGCACCAACCGGGTCAGCTGTGATGGCGGGGGCGCGCCCGGTGATCCATTGGGCCATCCCCAAATCTGGCTGACATTGACAGCTCAGCCATCTGGCGCGGCAGAGGCCACATGCCCGTATTGCTCACACCGGTTCATCGGCGCATGAAGCTGATCCACGCCACAACGCTGATAACCTGCCAAGAGCCCGTCAGATGAGCGAGACGCCTACAGACAGGCTCATCCTTGTTGATGGCTCAGGCTATATTTTCAGGGCGTTTCATGGTCTGCCGATGATGACCCGCCCGGACGGCACGCCGATTAACGCTGTGTTCGGCTTCACCAAAATGCTGCTGAAACTGATGGCCGATTTAAACCCGTCTCATGTTGCAGTTATTTTTGATGCGGGCCGGGTGACCTTCCGTAACGAGATATATGCCGACTATAAGGCCAACAGATCAGACCCGCCTGAAGAGCTGGTCCCCCAGTTTCCGCTGGTACGTGATGCTGCAGAGGCGATGAGCCTGCCGGTTCTTGAAATGCCCGGCTTTGAGGCTGATGACCTTATCGCGTCTTTTGCACGGCAGGCAGAAGAACAGGGGCGGCCGTGCCTGATTATCTCGTCTGATAAAGATTTAATGCAACTGGTCCGGGGCTCTGTGACCATGCTGGATCCGATGAAGAACAGGCCTATTGCCGCTGCTGAGGTGGTCGAGAAGTTTGGCGTCAATCCAGACAAGGTTGTTGATGTGCAGGCGCTGGCCGGCGATTCAACAGATAATGTTCCTGGTGTTCCGGGAATCGGTATCAAGACAGCCGCAGAGCTGATTAATCAGTTTGGCGATCTGGACAAGCTGCTTGCCGGTGCTGACACCATCAAACAGCCCAAGCGGCGGGAAAACCTCATTACCTTTGCTGAACAGGCCCGTATCTCGCGCCAGCTGGTGCTGTTGAAAGATGACGTTGATTTGCCCTTGAGCATCGACCAGCTGAAAACACCGATACAAGATCAAGACAGGTTGATGGCGTTTCTGGCGGAACAAGGTTTTAAATCGCTGATTGCCAGCCTCGGTGGCAGTCTGCCAGCTAGCCCGTCTGGCGCATCTTCTGGCGTATCTTCTGGTGCCTCTTCTGGCCAGGCGGCGGGCGGACCAGCGGCACAGGATATTTTGCCGCCTGTTGTTGAGAAAACAGATTACCAGCTTGTAACATCAGTCGAACAGCTCGATAGTTGGCTGGATGAGGCGCGCCGGCAGGGGTTTGTGGCGATCGATACAGAGACCACCAGCCTGAACGCGGCGGCGGCTGAACTGGTCGGTGTGGCTCTGGCTACAGCACCGGGAAAAGCCTGTTATATTCCGTTGCGGCATCGCCGCGCCGGGGCAGATACAACAGCCCAGCCCGGCCTCGATTTTGACAGTGACGGGCCGGAAGATGCGTCCGCGGCTGTATTTGAGCAGATAGGTTGTGATGTTGCGCTGGCCCGGCTGAAGGTTTTATGCGCAGACAGCGCGGTTCTGAAGATCGGTCATAATCTGAAATATGATGCGCATATTTTTCTGCATGAAAGAAATGGCGGCTTTTCGCTGACACCGGTCGATGACACGATGTGTCTGTCTTATGTATTGGATGCGGGCCGCACTGACCGTCATGGTCTTGATCATCTGGCGTCAAACCTGCTCCAGCATACCACCATCAAATATGAGGAGGTGTGCGGCAAAGGGGCAAAACAGATTTCCTTTGCTGAGGTTGACCCGGAGCAGGCTTGTGCCTACGCCGCCGAAGATGCTGATATCACGCTTCGGTTGTGGATGATGCTGAAGCCGCGTCTGGCCCGTGAAGGCATGGCCCATGTTTATGAACGGCTTGAACGGCCTTTGATACCGGTTCTGGCGCAGATGGAGGCCGCCGGTATCGCGGTTGACCAGACCATTTTGAAACGGCTGTCAGCTGATTTTGCGATCCGCATAGCCGATTTGGAAGCCGACATTCACCGCCAAGCCGGCGAGGCGTTTAACGTGGCGTCTCCAAAACAGCTGGGTGAAATCCTGTTTGACAAGCTGGGTATTGAAGGGGGCAAGAAATCAAAGACAGGGGCGTATTCAACAGGCGCAGATATTTTAGAAGATTTGGCCGCAAACGGTGTTGATATCGCGAAATCTGTGCTGGATTACAGGCAATTGGCCAAGCTGAAATCAACCTATACCGACGCGCTGACTAAATCGGTAAATGCGCGCACCGGGCGGGTTCACACCTCTTTTTCCATGGTTGGGGCGTCAACAGGCAGGCTGTCCTCTTCTGATCCAAACCTGCAGAATATCCCCATCCGGACCGCTGAGGGCCGTCAGATCAGAACCGCCTTTGTGGCCCGGCCGGGGTGTAAGCTTATTTCTGCTGATTACAGCCAAATAGAATTGCGCCTTGTTGCCCATGTTGCCGATGAAGCCAGTATGATCGAAGCGTTCAGACAAGGCGTTGATATTCACGCCCAGACCGCAGCAGAAGTGTTTGGGATTCCATTGGAGACTATGGATGCTGAAACAAGGCGGCGGGCGAAGGCAATTAATTTCGGGATTATCTATGGCATTTCAGGCTTTGGTCTGGCCCGCCAGCTCTCAGTGCCGCAGGGTGAGGCAAGAGATTACATAAAGGCCTATCTTGAACGCTTCCCGGGGATTAAATCCTATATGGATGACGCCAAACAATTTGCCCATGAACACCAGTTTGTGGAAACCCTGTTCGGAAGGCGTATTCATATCCCGCAAATTGGTGAAAAGACCCCGGCCATGCGCGGCTTTGCCGAACGCCAGGCCATCAATGCCCCTATACAGGGCAGCGCGGCTGATATCATCAAACGGGCGATGTGCCGTCTGCCGGCCGCTCTAGAAGCAGAGAGCCTTGATGCGGTGATGCTGCTTCAGGTTCATGATGAGCTGATCTTTGAAGTGCCTGAAGGTCAGGCGGAACAGGCGGTGTCTGTGATTACGGCTGTTATGGAACAGGCGGCTGAACCTGTGTGCGCGCTGAAGGTTCCGCTGATAGCCGAAGCCGGCATTGCTGACAGCTGGTCTGAGGCTCATTAGACACCCGGCTTGTTGCCGGTTGGCGTCTGTCTTAGAAGAGCGTAGCCCCAGTTTAGGTGCCTTATTTTTGCCTTTTAACGGCCTCAGTTTGAGCGATAAGAACAGGCTTATTAAGGCAGATGGAAAACAACACAGACGACAGACGAAGCAAAGAGGACGGCATGGCAACCAGACTGGCATTGGTGGATGATGACCAAAATATCCTAACCTCTGTTGCCCTGATGCTGGAGGCAGAGGGGTATGAAGTTGACACCTATTTCGACAGTGAACAGGCGTTAAGCGGGCTCTTGCGCAAGCCTCCTGCCTTGGCTGTTCTGGATATCAAAATGCCGCGTATGGACGGCACAGAATTACTGAATAAGCTACGCCAACGTTCTTCTGTGCCGGTGATTTTCCTGACCAGTAAAGATGATGAGCTTGACGAAGCCTTAGGCCTGGGCATGGGCGCAGATGATTATATCACCAAGCCGTTTTCCCAGCGTCTTCTGCTGGCCAGAATTAAAGCCGTGTTGCGGCGCGTCGGGCTGGAAGACAGTGAAGCCTCACCGGCGTCTGTGGTCTCACAAGGGGATCTGGTGCTGGACCCTGATAAGCATCTTTGTTCATGGAAAGGCCGTGAAGTGAAGCTGACAGTGACAGAGTTCCTGTTGCTTCAGGCGCTGGCCATGCGGCCCGGGCATGTCAAAAACCGGGACCAGCTTATGGATGCGGCCTATGGCGATGCAGTGTTTCTGGAAGACAGAACAATCGACAGTCACATCAAACGCATCAGGCGGAAATTCAGGGTCTCCGATCCAGAATTTGACAGAATTGAGACACTGTACGGAATTGGGTATAAATATAAGGCAGACTGAGAGCAGCCTGGCCGGTCTGCCGCTGGGCGGGGCTGCAGGCTGCTGAACCATGACCTTATCCCTTCTCTGATGGGCAGGCAGGAGACGCTTTGTTGTGGCAGAAAAATTCCGGTTCTGGCCGTCCTTCATAAGCCCGTTATCTGCGCGGATTCTGGCGATTATGCTGTTTCCCCTGGCGCTGTTTTTCATTGGCCTGTTTTCCATTGACCAGTACCGGTCTGTTCTGGTGCAGGCGGAATTTGACGCGCTTGAGCGCCAGGGCCGGATTCTGGCCCGCTCACTGGCTCTTGAAGATACCCGCGAGCGTCCCTTTGGCGTGAGGGGACTGGCCCCGCAGACCATGCGCCATCTGCTGCCTCTGGTTGGGTATGGCACACAGCTTCGGGCGCGCGTGTTCCAGCCATCCGGGCAAATCATGGCCGATACCAATAAACGCGGCGCCTCACGCAGCCGGATCAGGATCAAGAAACGGGCCCCAGAACCGCTGCAGGAACAGGTCCGAATCGAAATTGTGCAGATGATGAACGGGCTGGCAGATTTGATCAGCAACAGATCGCCTGCCCCGGTGATGAATATGCGCGGCCTGCGGCACGCAGAGGGTTTTCCTGATGTTCAGCGGGCCCTGGCCGGTGAAGTGATGCGCAGCATGTGGCGCAATCCGCGGGGCCAGCTGGTCCTTTCGGTCAGCCTGCCGATACAGGATTTGCGGATTGTCAAAGGCGCATTGTTGATGACCAGTACAGGCGGCACAATCGAACGTGAAATTGAAAATGTGCAATGGGCTTTTGTTCAATTGTTTGCCGGCATTTTGCTGGTCACCATCCTTCTGGGTCTGTATCTGGCCCGTTCCATCACCCGGCCGATTGTGTTTCTGGCGGCCTCAGCAGACAAGCTGAGACAGACCGCCGATACAACCGCCCCGCTGAGAGGCCTGCCGGAGCGAAGAGATGAAATCGGCCAGCTCTCGCAGGCTCTTGTCGATATGACCGCAGAATTGCAACGCCGGATACAGGCAACAGCAGGGTTTGCGGCTGATGTGGCGCATGAGATCAAAAACCCGTTGACCTCTCTGCGCTCGGCTGTGGAAACGGTTTCCCGCATTGATAATCCAGAACAGCAGCGCAAGCTGATGGATATCATCTTAGCTGATGTACAGCGTCTGGACCGGCTTATTTCAGACATCTCTCAGGCCAGCCGTGTGGATGCTGAATTGTCGCTTCAGCCTGCTGAGGTTCACGATATCCTTGAGCTGCTGACAAACTGGTCAACTGTTTTTAAAGAACGTCACGGCCTGCAAAGCCTGTCCTTCACAGGCCCGAAGCGGCCGGTGCGCGCAGCTATTCACACCACGCGGATTATCCAGATTCTTGATAATCTGATTGCCAATGCGATGACCTTCCATAAAGGTGATGAGCCGATTGAAGTAGAGCTGAAACGCGAAAAAGGTTTTGCTGTTATTCGTATAGCTGACTGTGGCAAAGGCCTGCCAGAAGGAAAAGAAGAGAAGATTTTCCAACGGTTCTACACAGAACGGCCAGCTGACGAAGGGTTTGGCCAGCATTCCGGTCTGGGTCTGTCTATTGCCCGGCAAATCGCCAATGCCCATGGCGGCAGCCTGACGGCGGCCAACCGGCCTGAAGGCGGGGCGGTGTTTACGCTTCGTCTGCCACTGGCCCGCTAGCGATAAGTTTGCTAGATTATGGGCATGACATCTTTGCCCCATGATGATGAGACCCGCGCCGACGGCGCTGAGAGTCACTCTGCTGCTGATCAGGCGGTGCAACTGGTTATTGTTATCGGCCAGTCTGGTTCAGGCCATTCAACCGCTCTTGATATTCTTGAAGATGCAGAGTTCACAGCTGTTGATAATCTGCCGCTGGCATTGGTGGACCAGCTTGTGGCCCTGTCAGTGGAGACAGAAAAAACAAAGCTTGCGATAGGTGTTGATTTGCGCACCGCCGGGTTTGAGCCGGAGACGATTGTCAGGCTGGTCACCAATTTGAAATCCTCCATGCAGGACCGTTGTCAGCTGGTCCTGATAGAAGCCACAACCGAAGAATTGCTGCGCCGCTATAAGGCCACCAGGCGGCGGCACCCGATGGCCGAACAGACAGATAGTCTGGAGCAGGCCATAGAGCTAGACAGAAAATCTCTGGCGGCGGTCTCGCATCTGGCTGATATCCATATGGACAGTACCGGACGCGCGCCCGCCGATTTCCGGCGTGAACTGCTCTCCCGTCTTGGCCTCAGTGATGAAGACAAGGTTTTGATCACCGCGCAAAGCTTTTCCTATAAAAAGGGCCTGCCTGAATCAGCCGATTATGTTTTTGACATGCGCTTCCTTGATAACCCGCACTGGCAGTTTGAGCTCAGGGCGAAGACAGGCAGGGACCAGGAGGTAAAGACGTTTGTTGAGGCCGACCCAAGGTTCAAACCCTTTATGGATAAGCTGACAGACATGATAGAGAATACACTGCCGACCCAGACAGGTGACGGCAGGCCGCATCTGACCATTGCGTTCGGCTGTACTGGCGGCAAACATCGTTCAGTGGTCGCGGCTGAATGGTTTGCCAGATGGGCAGAGACATTGCCAATTCCGGTGTCAGTGTTTCACCGCGAAATACGTTAGATTTTGCTATTTTGCATGAATTTTGCTAGGCACAGTCGCAAAGGTTTTATTTACACCTAAAAACAGATTTACCGCGGAGTATGAAAATGAGTCAGGATTACGTAATTGCCGATGCCGGGCTGGCTGAATGGGGCCGTCGTGAAATATCGATCGCTGAAAATGAAATGCCAGGCCTGATGGCGTTGCGTGATGAATATAAAGGTAAACAGCCCTTAAAAGGCGCGCGTATAGCCGGCTGTCTGCATATGACCATTCAAACCGCGGTTCTTATTGAGACACTGGCTGAACTGGGGGCAGAGTTGCGCTGGTCGTCCTGTAACATCTTCTCAACTCAGGATCAGGCTGCCGCAGCAATCGCTGAGGCTGGCATTCCGGTGTTTGCGGTCAAAGGCGAAACCTTGGAAGATTACTGGGCCTATGTTGATAAGATTTTTGACTGGTCCGATGGTGACCCTGCCAACCTTATCCTGGATGATGGCGGCGATGCGACGATGTATATTCTGCTCGGTGCGCGCCTTGAGGAAGGTGAAGATGTGCTGGCCCAACCCGCATCAGAAGAAGAAGAGTACCTTAAGGCCCAGCTGCATAAGCGTCACGCCACTAGCCCGGGCTGGTTCACCCGGCAGAAAGACGCCATCTTGGGCGTGTCTGAGGAAACCACAACAGGCGTCTTGAGGCTGTATCAGATGGCCGAAAAAGGCCAACTGCCGTTCCCGGCCATTAATGTGAACGACTCTGTTACCAAATCGAAATTTGATAATCTGTATGGTTGCCGCGAATCTCTGGTTGACGGGATCCGGCGGGCAACAGATGTGATGCTTGCGGGCAAGGTTGCTGTGGTTTGCGGTTATGGCGATGTGGGCAAAGGCTCTGCGGCGTCTCTTCGTCAGGGCGGGGCCCGTGTGATGGTTACTGAAATTGACCCGATTTGTGCGCTTCAGGCTGCGATGGAAGGCTATGAGGTCGTGACCATGGAACAGGCCGCTCAGAAAGCGGATATCTTTGTTACCGCGACCGGTAATAAGGATGTCATCACGCTTGATCACATGCGCGAGATGAAAGATCGCGCGATTGTCTGTAACATTGGTCATTTCGACAATGAAATTCAGGTCTCCTCGCTGTCAAATATGACCTGGCGTGAAGTCAAACCGCAGGTTGATGAAGTCGAATTTCCAGATGGCAAGCGGATGATCCTGCTGGCCAAAGGGCGTCTGGTTAATCTGGGCTGTGCGACAGGCCACCCGTCATTTGTAATGTCCGCATCCTTTACCAACCAGGTTCTGGCCCAGATTGAGTTGTGGGCTAGCCATGCCGACTATAACAACACGGTCTATACATTGCCGCGGCATCTGGATGAAAAGGTGGCGGCCCTGCATCTGGAGAAGGTCGGCGCCACCCTGACCACTCTGCGTGAAGAGCAGGCCGATTATATCGGTGTCGGCCAGCAGGGACCGTTCAAGACAGAACAGTACAGGTATTAAGGGCGCACGGGCGGCGGCTGTGTTCAGCGTCAACCCTCTTAACCGACAGGTTTGAATATGCTCGACAGCCTCGCCCTTACGCTTCCTGATCTTGCCGCAACAAAGCATTTTGCCACGGCCTTGTCCCGCTTTGTTGCGCCTGGCCGCGTATTTAGCCTGTCCGGTCCATTAGGGGCGGGTAAATCTGAGCTGGCCCGGGCGATGATTGAGGCGTCTTGCGGCCCGCAAGATGATATCCCCAGCCCGACCTTCACTCTGGTTCAGCCCTATCAGGCAACGGCCGGTTTTGAGGTGTGGCATATGGATTTATACCGCCTTGAAACAGCAGATGAGGCGCTGGCCCTAGGGGTTGAAGAGGCATTTTTTGACTGCTGCTGTCTGATCGAATGGCCAGATAAAATAACACAGTTACTTCCCCCTGATCAGGTGATTGTCGATTTAGCAATGGGGCCTGAAGAGGGTAGCCGTGTAGCGGCGTTGGCGGCGGCCCCTGCTATCCTCACCGCGTTCAAGACAGATTTCTTTGCCTGACGGCTGAGGCATGACGCCTTTGCCAGCAAAGGTTTGTTTTAGGCTGTCTGAAGGGGGGAAACTGGACTATACTGCCGGGTATGGTTTGCGATATTCAGCCCTCACCTTCATTTGCTGAGTTAACCCGACCCGGCATTTTTACGATTCCGGCGGGCCGGCCTTTTGCACAAGATCTGGCGAGCGGCATTCTGGCGGTTGTCCAGCGCCCTGAAGAGCTGGCAAAAATCAAAATTCTGCTGCCCTCGCGCCGGGCCGCACAGGCCCTGAAAACAGCCTTTATTCAACAATCCGGCGGCCGTGCGTTATTTTTGCCGGAGATGCAGCCAATTGGTGATGTGGATGAGCTTGACGCAGAGTTTCTCTCTTTGCAGTTAACAGCTGATGAGTTGGCCGACCTGCCGCCCTCTGCCAGCATGACCGACAGGCATATCGTTCTGGCCCGCCTGATCCAAAGCCGTCCTGTGGGCGGGCAGCTATTGTCGCCGGCACAGTCCTTCAGGCTGGCGGCCAGTCTTGCCCGGTTCTTAGATCAGGTCTATCAGTCTGGCGGCAGCCTTGATGATCTTGACGAGGCTGTAATCCCGTCTGAATTTGCCCGGCATTGGGCCGATATTCTGACCTTCCTGCGTATCATCCTCCAGAACTGGCCGGAGATAACCCGCGAGCGAGGGGTGATGGACCCGTCTGCCCGCCGCCTGGCGATGCTGGACAGGCAGGTGCAACACTGGGCAGACCAGCCGCCGCAGACCCCGGTTATTCTGGCAGGTTCAACGGGCAGCCTGCCGAAAACCATTGAAATAATGCGTGCTATTCGCCAGTTGCCTGCAGGGGTTTTGGTGTTTCCCGGTCATGATGGTCAGGCAGTGGATAAGAATGATCTGAACGGCATTCTGGGGGATGTTGGCCATCCTCTGCATCAGCTGTTCACAACATTTTCTAAACTTGAGCTGGGGCCAGAGGAGGTGCCGCTCTGGCCAGTTTGCGAGCGCCAGCCAGCAGAAATAGCCCGTGCCGCGCTGATGAGGCAGGTATTTCTGCCGGCCGAGCAAACCGACCGCTGGCGGCAAATTGGGCGTGATCATCCAGAGATTACCGCCAGCACCTTGTCCGGCTTACGCCTGATTGAGGCAGATGACACCCATCATGAGGCTGATATTATCGCCTGTCTGATGCGCAAAACCCTGGAAACAGACCGACAGACCGCGATGCTGGTCACCCCGGACAGACAGCTTGCCCGTCAGGTAAGGGCGGCGTTGTTGAAATGGGGTCTTGATGTGGATGACAGCGCGGGCACAGCTTTGCCTCTGACCCGCACAGGACATTATCTGCAGCTAATAGCTGAATGGGCTCAGCAGGACGGGTCTGCACAGGCTCTTCTGGCGCTCATCAAACACCCGTTGGCCAGCGGCGGACTGGCGTCTGCACAGTTCAGACAATTGGGCCGGCAGCTGGAGAGGCAGGTCTTAAGGGGGTATCTGCAGCAGAGCGACAGGGACGGCATTCAGGCAATGCTGGGCGCTGATCCGGCGTTGCGCACGTTACAACAATTCTATGAGGAAAATATCCTGCAGCCTCTGTCCCCGTTGATAGAGGCGTTTGCCACTGCAACTGCAACACTGGACAGTCTGGCAGAGGCCCATGGCAAGGCGGCCGAACAGCTGGCGCAAACTGATATCGAAAACCAGGCTGTTGAAGCGCTGTGGAGCCGTGATGATGGCAAGGTGGCGGCCCACCTGCTGGGTGAGCTGGCCGCCTCAGGCAACAGCTTTGCGGTGCAAACCAAAGATTATGCAGGTCTGTTTCATGTTCTGGCTGGCCAGCAGATTGTTCGATCGGTGTGGCGCTCGCACCCGCGCCTGGCTATTCTGGGTACGGTTGAAGCGCGTATGCAGACTGCTGATCATATCATCCTTGCCGGCGTGAATGAGGGCAGCTGGCCGCCAGCACAAGATTTTGATCCCTGGACCAATCAGCCTATCCGGGCGGCGCTGAAGCTGCCTGACAGGCGTTGGCGTGTCGGCCTGTCAGCGCATGATTTTTTGATGCAGGTCTGCACATCACAGGTCACCATCACGCGGGCCCGGCGGTCAGATGACAGCCCGACTACACCAAGCCGGTGGCTGGAGCGGCTGAAGGCCGTAGTGGCCGCTGCTAAATTGTCTGAGACGCTGGACAGTGGCGTGCCAGATGATGTCGCGGCGGCGTTGCGTCAGCATCTTAACCAGCCTGTTACGCCAATTGAAATGCCAGCCCCCCGGCCGGAAATTGCGGTGCGGCCGCGCCAGTTTTCGGCAACAGAATTCGATAGCTGGATAGCGGACCCTTACTTTATCTACGCAAAGAAAATCCTGAACCTCAAGCCATTGCAGCCGGTTGACAGGCGGCCTGATGCGGCGCTGCGGGGCACCTTAACGCATAAAGCCTTGGCTGCATTCACCGAACAGTTTGCGTCAGGCCCCCTGCCAGAAGACGCGACAGAGACGCTGTACCGACTTGGTGAAGAAACCTTTGCGCCCTATTTCTGGCATCCGCCGATTAAGGCGTTCTGGCTGGCGCGGTTTCGCCTCATTGCGGACTGGTTCATCGAACATGAACACGGCCTCCGCACCGAACTGGTCAAAACGCTTTCTGAACAAAAGGGCCAGATCAGCCTTGAAGCCCCGCATGGCCCTGTCATTGTTACCGCAACCGCCGACAGGCTGGATATTCACAAAGACGGCGCGCTCAGCATTATCGACTATAAAACAGGGGCTGTACCCAGCAAGGCAAAGGTGGCAAACCGGCGCGCGACCCAGCTTCTGATTGAGGCTGTGATTGCCGAGGCCGGTGGCTTTGCCCGTGCTGAAGAGGACAAACCACAAGGGTTCAGGGCCTTGGAATACTGGCAGTTGTCCGGCGGTTGGGAAAGGGCCGCTCGCATTACCGCAGTGCTTCCAGCTGGCTTTGATGCTCAACAGGATCGCCAGTACTTAACCGATTTGATCTGCAAATATGATGATGCAGACCAGCCCTACCTGCCAGAGCCCAGCCCTCATGACAGACCGGCCTATTCTGATTATCGGCATCTCTCTCGGGTACGCGAATGGCGGCCACAAGAGGTGGATGATGACTGAGCCCATTGTTGACCAGCAATCCGGTAATAAGGCGACTTTGTTGCAGATAGCGGCCTCTGACCCTGAACGGTCTGTGTTCGTGTCGGCCAACGCCGGAACCGGTAAAACCCAGGTTCTGACCATGCGGGTGTTGCGGCTTTTGTTGAGCGGGGTGGCCCCAGACACAATCTTATGTGTGACCTACACCAAGGCGGCCGCCACAGAAATGACAAGCCGATTGTATGAACGGCTTTCTGCCTGGGCGATTTGCGAGCAGGTTGATCTGATCGAAGAGATGCGAAAGCTGGGGGAGCGGCGTCCCACGCAAGCACAGATCAAAACAGCCCGTAGCCTGTTTGCCCATATCCTTGATCATGAAAACGGGCCGCGTATTGAAACAGTTCATTCCTTTTGCCAGGCGGTGCTGAAACGCTTTCCGGTTGAAGCCAATGTACCGCCTGATTTTCAGCTGCTGAGCGAGTTGGAGAGTGAGCGGTTGCTGACGGACTGTTTTTTCAGCCTGCTGGAGGAGGCTGGCCGCATTCAGGATGTAAAGCTGGCTGAGGCACTGGCCGTTATCACCCAGCAGACCGACGAGACACAAGCCATCAAGCATATAAAAAGCCATATGCGGAACCGGCGACAGCTTCATCATCTGGCTGATGACCCGCTGGGCCTGTCTGGCTATGAAGCAAAATTAAGAGCCGATCTTGATGTTGACCCGCCGGTGGATCTGGAGGCGGCCGAGCAAGAACTGACTGAACAAATAAGACAGATGCCACTGAAAAAGATTGCTGCAGCCCTGCTGCGCGGCGGCAATGTTCAGGCTGGCCGGGGCCAGCGGTTGCAAAGCTGGCTGGAGGAGAACGATGAACAACTCAAGCCAGATCTAAACAGTCTGGCAGCCCTGTTCACCACTGCCACCGGGGCTCGCCTGAAGCGGATGACAGATAAGAAGGTTGATGAATATGACCCAGATTGTGACCGCTTGCAGGGCCAGTTGGCAGGTCAGCTTGATGGCTATTATCAGCTGAAATCGGCCGAACGCTGTGTCCAGCTCAGCCTGTCTCTTGCAAGGGCCAGTGTAGCTGTCTTTCGCCAGTTTCAGGCGCATAAGCTGTCCGCCGGGCTGCTTGATTATGAAGACCTGATATTTTTCACCGAACAGCTGTTAGGGCAGGAACAGATGATGGCCTGGGTGCGCTGGAAGCTCGATCAGGGCATTAATCACCTGCTGATCGATGAAGCTCAGGATACCAGCCCGGCACAATGGTCCTTGCTGAACAAACTGACCGAGCCCTTCTTTGATGGGGATGAGGAGGCAGGTGAGCGCACCGTATTTGCGGTCGGGGATTTTAAACAATCGATTTACAGCTTTCAGGGCGCGAACCCGCAGACCTTCGCTGAGTCGCAAACCCGGCTGGCGGCCAGGGCGGCTGCGGTCGGAAAACCCTTTGATGTGATCGACTTCACCCTGTCTTTCCGCTCCAGCCAGGCGGTGCTTCATTTTGTTGACAGCGTTATGACAGCCGATGAGGTCAGGGGCCTTGGCCGGTCTGATTATCAGAACCATGATGTGTTCCGCACCGGCATGGCTGGTTTGGTTGAAGTCTGGCCGGTCAGCACAGGCACCACGAAAGCTGATTTGCCGATGTTTGATGCACCTGACCTGCTGGAGGAGGAAGACAGCGATACCCGTCATGCAAAGAATGTTGTGGCGCATATCAAGGGGCTTCTTGACGGGGCAGAGGCCGAGCTGTTCGGCCGCCCTATCTGGCCACAGGATATTCTTATCTTGCTGCGTCGGCGGGATAGTTTTTTTGCGCTATTGCGGGCTGAACTGGAACGGGCAAATATTCCTGTTGCCGGGGCAGATCGGATTGTTCTGAACAATCAGATTGAAATCCTTGATTTGCTGGCCTTGGGTGATGTGTGCCTGCTGCCGGAAGATGATTTACAACTGGCCTGTCTGCTGAAATCCCCGCTTATCGGCCTTGATGAGGATGAGCTGTTTGCGCTGGCTGTGGGTCGGGGGAAGGCCAGCCTGTTTGAGGCGGTGGACAAGGCCGCTGCCACTTCAGCCCGGTTCAGCGGCGCGGCGGAAAAGCTGAACCGGTGGCTGGGCCTTGCTGATCAATTGCCGGTGTTTGAATTTTTCAGTGTGGTGTTAACCGAGGGCGGGCGGCAGGCGTTTCACCGGCGGCTTGGCCCGGCTGTTGATGATAGTCTGAACGCCTTTCTGCTTCAGGCCCGTGAACATGGCCAGCAAGGCCAGGCTGGCCTCAGTCATTTTTTAACTTTCTTCCGGCAGGGCGGCAGCGAGATCAAACGCGATATGGATATGCATGAGGGCGGCCAGATACGGGTGATGAGCGTGCATGGCGCGAAAGGCCTTGAAGCCCCGATTGTGTATCTGCCGGATATGCTGCGATCAACCCAGCCTTCAGACAGTCTGGTGCAGGGGGCTTCAGGTCTGTACTGGCCATCTGGTCAGGCTGCTCCGCTGGAGCTGATTGACCAGTTAAAACAAGACAACAAGCAGGTTAGACAGGAAGAAGATTTCCGCCTGTTATATGTGGCCTTGACCCGTGCCCGCCAGGCCTTGTTCATTTCCGGCTGGGAAAAGCCGCGGCAACGCATGCTGGAGGAAAGCTGGTACCATCTTCTCAGTCGCCAAATCGAAACTTGCGATGGGACTGTGCGGACACAAGACGGGGTCTGGCGTCTGGCTACATCAGGCGAGGATGATACTGCTGCAGATAAAAAACCGGCCACAGATATAAGCGCCGGGCTTCAGCCGCCGGCCTGGTATGATAGTATGCCCGCAGCTGAACCCACCCCGGCCTATCCCCTGGTGCCGTCCGATTTGGGCGCGGCTGATCAGGCGGTTCTGTTTACCGCAGATGACCGCAAGGCTGCATTATTGCGTGGCCAGTTTGTTCATAAGCTCTTTGAGGTTCTGCCCGCGATGAGCCCGGATTTATGGCCTGATGCAGCAGAGAAAATTGCCGCCTCTCTTGCGGCGGGGGTGCCTGTGGCCCTGCGCCAGCATGTCCGGTCTGCTGTGCTAACCAGCCAGCTTGTTGACCAGGCCATAGCGGTGATGAGCGACCCGAGACTGGCCGGCTTGTTCAGCCCTGATGCGCTGGCAGAGGCGGCTTTGTCTGGCACCGTTGGGGACCGGATTGTGCAAGGGCAGGTGGACCGGCTGATGGTGGGTGAAAATGAGGTTCTGCTGGCCGATTTCAAGACCGGCACACCGCCACCGGACCAGCAGGCTATCCCGAACAGATATGTCCGCCAGATGGCGGTTTATGGTGATATCCTGAGCCAGATTTATCCTGAAAAAACCGTTATATGCTGGCTGGTCTGGACTCAGACGGTTGAGATTTCCTGTATCACCACTGACCAGCGCCAGGCTGCCCTTGCTGAACTTCTGACGCGCCCTGAATAGCCTCTGCCCTGTTAATCATCTTGATTTGGAGGGCGCCAGTTCGTACACTGCCAGCAGGGCTGTTTCAGTACAGCGTTCAGATACAGAGGAGCGAGGGATTCATGCCGACAATCAAGACAACAGATGCCGATTTTCAGACCGATGTTCTTGGAGCAGACAAGCCTGTTCTGGTTGATTTCTGGGCTGAATGGTGTGGTCCCTGCAAGGCGATTGGCCCGGCTCTGGAAGAAATTGCCGACTCTCACGCTGGCCAGATCACAATTGCCAAGCTGAACATTGACGAAAACCCTGAAACACCTCAGGCCTATAATGTGCGGGGTATTCCCACGCTGTTGATCTTCAAGAATGGCGAGATGGTGGCCGAGAAAATCGGCGCGATGCCAAAATCAGCACTTGAGCAGTGGGTATCAGATAACCTTTGACCCTCAGTCAGGCAGGGTGTTGTTTGCGCGCAGAACCTCACCTGCCAGATAGAGCGAGCCGCAAATAACCACCGGCCTGTCATCATCGCCCCCTTGTTTGGCCCCTTGTTCGGCAATGGCTGTGCAGGCAGCCTGAAGACTTGGGGATGTAGCGGCCTTCAGACCCACTTTTCCAGCAAGGCTGGCCAGTTCATCCGCGGTTAATGCGGCGGGCTGATCCGGGATGGTTACACAATGAACGCGGTCCGCCACTGGCTTGATCACAGACAGAAATTCATCTGCTGGCCGTGTGTTCAGCGCGCCAAAAATAACCGTCCATTTGCGCTTATCAAGCTCACTAAGGCTGGCCTTTAGTGCTTCTGCCCCATGCACATTATGCGCCCCGTCCAGCCAAATAGGCCGGCCTGCACGCCGGGTTAACTCACCCTCTGGCAATCGCTGGACACGGGCGGGCCAGATTGCTGTGCTGGCGCCGGCGGCCGCTTTGTCCAGATCAGGGACCAGCTGGCTGGCCTTAAGGGCCATCAGCGCCAGCGCGGCGTTCTGGGTCTGATGCGCGCCATGCAGGCTAAGCGGCGGCGTGCTGATCTGCTGCCCCCCGGTCTTCAGGATAAGCCCGCCTGCCTCAGTTCTGGTAATATGAAAATCTGTGCCCTGCTCATATACCTCACTCCCGAGCTGGTCTGCACAGCGCCTGAGTTCTGCCCGGGCCAGCGTGTCCTGTGCCGCCCAGACAGAAGGCTTGCCGGTGCGCATAATGCCAGCCTTCTGGCGGGCAATGGTGGCAATATCCCGGCCCAGAAACTGTTCATGGTCAAAGGCAATAGGGGTAATGACACTGCAGGCGGTCTCATCAATAATGTTGGTTGAATCAAACAGCCCGCCAAGACCGGTCTCCAGGATGAGAAGATCCGCCGGATGCCGCGCAAAGGCCAGAAATGCGGCCACAGTGGTGGATTCAAAAAAGGTAATCGGGTGACCGGCATTGACCTTTTCGATCTCGCTCAACACGTCAACCAGCTCAGCATCTGAAATCAGATGGCCGTTCAGGCGTATACGCTCATTAAAGCGGCATAAGTGAGGCGAGTTATAGACATGCACAGACAGGCCGGCCGCTTCGGCCATGCTGCGCAGGAAAGCAGAAACAGACCCTTTCCCATTGGTACCGGCAATATGGATGACAGGCGGCAGGTGTCTATGAGGCGCGCCGCAGGCCTCACTGAGCTGGATGGTTCGCTCCAGGCCTAAATCGATCAGCTTTGGATGCAGCTTTGTTAGTCTGTCCAGCAGAGTTGCGGTGTGGTCAGGCTGAACAGGCATCATAAAGGCGGAAAGCTTCTGAGGGCGCTTCAGATGGCGTGCGCGGCGGGTCTGTTCATCAGCATGGCCAGAACAGAGCCCAGCTTTTCACGCTGTTCACTGCGCGGAATAACCATATCGATCATGCCATGATCTTGCAGATATTCGGCCGTCTGGAAATCATCAGGCAGCTTTTCGCGCACTGTCTCTTCAATAACCCGCCGGCCGGCAAAGCCGATAATCGCGCCTGGTTCAGCCAGCTGAATATCCCCCAGCATCGCAAATGAGGCCGTGACGCCGCCTGTAGTCGGATGGGTCAGCAGCACGATATAGGGCAGGCCAGCGGCTTTCAACTGATCCACAGCAATGATAGACCGCGGCAATTGCATCAGCGATAAAATGCCTTCCTGCATCCGCGCGCCGCCTGATGACGGCACAACAATCAGCGCAGCGCCTTCAGCGACAGCAGTTTGCGCAGCCTTCAGCAGCCCGTCCCCGACAGTCCGGCCCATTGACCCGCCCATAAATCTGAAATCAAAGGCGGCCACAACCGTTTTGATGCCTTGGACTGTGCCCATCGCCACCGCTATCGCATCTTGTGTGCCTGTCTTTGAGCGGGTGGCCTTCAGCCGGTCCGGATACCGCTTGCTGTCCTTGAACTTTAACGGGTCATCTGCTGACACTTCAACATCTATCTGCTGATAGCTGTCGGCATCAAATAAAAGCTTGAAGCGCAATGCTGGTGGCAGCGGGGCGTGGTGTCCGCATGTTGAACAGCAATGAAAGGCCTGTTCATAATCCTGATGAAACAGCATCTGGTTACAAGATGGACATTTCACCCATAAATTATCCGGTACGTCATTTGACTGCACCAGAGCCTTGATCTTCGGCAATACAGAATTTGTAATCCAGTTCATGTCTTTGCCCTCATTTATCGTCGGTCTGCTGTGGGTCTATTATGACCGCTTCATGGCTTCTGACAAGCTGCGGCAATAGCTGCCAACGGCGGCGGCCAGCTCATCTGTATCTGGTGTTTTGTCGGCACAGGCCTGCTCAATGATAGAGACCACAGCAGAGCCAACCACAACACCATCTGCTATTTTGGCAACCTCACCAGCTTGTTCTGCTGTTCTGATGCCAAAGCCGGTGACCGCCGGAAGGTTTGTTTCCTGACGTATCCGCTTGAACGCAGCTTCAATTGTATCTGTTGCCGCGCTCTTGGTTCCGGTGATACCGGCGATCGCTACATAATACACGAAGCCGCCGGCCTTTTCCAATACCACCGGCAGGCGGTCACCCAGAGTTGTCGGGGTCACCAGACGGATGAAATCAAGGCCCGCGGTGCGCGCATCGTCACATAGCTCACCATCTTCTTCTGGTGGCAGGTCAACAATGATAAGCCCGTCCACCCCAGCCTTCAGCGCGGCGGCGATAAAGGCGTCTGTCCCATACATATAAATCGGGTTGTAATAGCCCATCAGGATAAGCGGCGTGTCCGGGTGACGGGCTCGAAACGCCGCCGCCATATCCAACGTGCCTTGCAGGGTCATGCCTTGTTTAATAGCGCGCAGGCTGGCGGCCTGAATCGCCGGGCCATCGGCCATCGGGTCAGAAAACGGCATGCCCAGTTCAATGAAATCGGCTCCGTTTTCAACCAGACTGTCCAAAATGGCAGCAGAGGCCTGTTCGGATGGATCGCCGGCAGAAACAAAAATCCCCAGAACCGCCCGGTCATCTAGTTTGGCGCGCTCAAAACACTGTGAAATACGATTGCTCATGTTCTAAAAAGTCCTGTTCTTTGCGACCTTACAACATACCCCGGGCGTCCAGCATCGGCAGCACGGCTTCCAAATCTTTATCTCCGCGCCCGCACATATTCAGTACGACAACCTTGTCTTTGCTGAGCGTGGGCAGGAAGGTTGAGGCGAAAGCGAGCGCATGTGAGGGTTCCAGAGCCGGAATAATCCCCTCCAAGCGTGAACACAAATGGAACATCTGCAGGGCGTCTTCATCTGTCGCGCTGACATAATTGACCCGGCCAATATCATGAAGCCAGGCATGTTCAGGGCCGATGCCCGGGTAATCAAGTCCGGCTGAAATCGAGTGGGCGTCTTTGATCTGGCCTTCATCTGTCTGCAGAAGATAAGTTCTGTTGCCATGCAATACGCCCGGGCGGCCGCCGGTCAGGCTGGCGGCATGTTCGCCTGTGTCAATGCCATGTCCGGCCGCTTCCACACCATAGATGTCCACATCCTCATCATCCAGAAACGGGTGGAACAGGCCCATCGCGTTTGACCCGCCGCCAATACAAGCGATAAGGGCATCTGGCAGGCGTCCTTCAGCCTCGGCTATTTGCTCTTTGGTTTCATTGCCGATAACAGACTGGAAATCACGCACCATCTCTGGGTAGGGATGCGGGCCGGCCACTGTGCCGATGATATAGAAATGGGTTTCCGGGTTGGCGACCCAATAGCGAAGCGCTTCATTCATTGCGTCTTTCAAGGTAGACGTGCCGGACGTGACCGGGTGGACTTTCGCGCCCAGCAAGCGCATCCGATCAACATTTGGCTTTTGCCGGCGCACATCTTCTGCGCCCATGAACACTTCACACTCCAGATTGAACAGCGCGCAGGCGGTGGCGGTGGCCACGCCATGCTGGCCGGCGCCGGTTTCAGCAATTATCTTGGTTTTGCCCATCCGTTTTGCTAGCAGCGCCTGGCCCAGCACATTATTGATCTTATGCGCGCCGGTGTGGTTCAGCTCATCGCGTTTAAGATACAGCTTTGCCCCGCCGAAATGTTCGGTCAGGCGAGACGCAAAATACAGCGGCGAGGGACGACCGATATAATGTTTCTGATAATACAGCAATTCTGATTCAAAGCTGGGGTCTGACTTGGCGGTGTAATAGGCCTTTTCCACCTCAAGAATCAGAGGCATCAGCGTTTCAGCAACAAACCGGCCGCCATGAATGCCAAAACGGCCAGCTTCATCTGGCAGGGTTTTATATGAATTGGGTGCAGTTTCGCCCATGTCGTCTCTCTATTGTCTGTGGCGCCTTTTCGGGCGCGAAATCCGGTTGCCGGTACCGCCGAGCGTCACCTTACCCGAATTTTGCCGCTTTCACAAAGGCAGAGATAGCCGATTTGCTCTTTTCACCGCGGTTTTTTTCCACCCCGGAGGAAACATCAACACAAGGCGCATTGGTGAGGCTGACCGCCTCAGCAACATTATCAGCTATCAGCCCGCCGGCCAGCATGAACGGCACCGGCAGCTTCACCTCTGCCAGATACCGCCAGTCAAAAGATTGGCCCATACCACCGGGCAGGGCGGGCCCGTCTGTGTCTTCGGCGGCATGCGGGGCGGCGTCAAACAACACCCAGTCTGCACAATCTGCAAACCCAGCCGCCTGTTCAACATCTGCCTGGCTGGCCACCTTGATGACCGGCATCACCGGCAGGGAGAATTTTGCCTTGATTTCACGGACGCGCACGGCGGTCTCGCTGCCATGAAGTTGCAGCATATCCGGGCGCGCGGCGGCAATGAAATCGGCCAGCTCATCATCGCTGGCATCAACACATAAAACCACACGGCGCGGACGCCGGTGCGGGTCAATCTCGCGATCGGCCTGAGCCGCCAAATCGCGGGCTTCAGCCAGCGACAGATGCCGCGGTGAGGCGGCAAAAAACACGAAGCCAACCCAGTCAACACCCAGCTCAGCGCAATGGTGGTAGATATCCAGGCTGCGGATACCGCAGATTTTAACAGCTGCTGTCATGTCTCAACTGGCTCATAACCGATAGAGGCGGCGCATTTCATTGTGTGAACAAGTTTGTGCTTGTCTGGCCGGATAGCGCGCCACGGCTCAGACAGACTGACCATAACGGTCAGGCAGGCGGTTGTCATCCTCACTTTGTACCGATTTTTCGATCTGGGATTCCAGCTCAGCAATCCGCCGGGCCTTTGACCAGAGGCGGGCTCGCAGGCTGAGGCAGTGTAGCCAGAAAATCAACGCGCCGGCAACTGTCCCGGCCCCGAACGCGCCGAGCACAAACATCCACACCTCGCCTTCAGCGACCAGGCGGGCGGGCCAGAACAGAACCGTAATCTGGGTATTATTTGTGGTAACGAATCCGGCCAGAAAGACAACCGTGAGACTCAATAAAGCAATCCAGCCGAGACGGGAGATGAAGCGCATCATAACGCTCCTTAACAATTTGGCAGAGCAGACCTGTTTACTTGTTTAGCCGTTCGCGCATGCCTTTTCCCATTTTGAAAAAGGGCATACGCTTTGCATCGACATTCACCGCCTCGCCAGTGCGCGGGTTACGACCCATTCTGGCTTTGCGTTCACGAACCGAAAACGCACCGAACCCTCTGAGTTCTACGCGGTCACCATTTTCCAGAGCCTGTGTAATCGTCTCAAAGACGGTGTTCACCAGATGTTCAAGATCACGGTGGTACAGGGAGGGGTTTTGCTCTGCCAGACGGGCGATCAACTCAGATTTAGTCATGCGCGCTCACCTTATAAATCCTGTAACCTCGTCAAAGCATGACCGTTTCTGAAGCCATCGTCAAGCTATCTGTCTGTTATTGCATAAAATGAACGCCCCGCCGGCACAGGCCAGACGGGGCGTTGATATGATTGGCCGGTTATGGCCGACTTATGCCAACAGGCTTAGCTGTCAGAGCCAGAGGTTGTGTCATCCTCTTTTTTCGCCAGCGCTGCGCCCAGGATGTCACCCAGGCTGGCCCCGCTGTCTGATGAGCCGTAATCGGCCATCGCCCGCTTTTCTTCATCGATTTCACGGGCCTTGATGGACAAGGTCAGGTTGCGTGACTTCTTGTCGAACTGTGTGACCATCGCATCGATTTTCTCATCAACAGCAAACCGTTCTGTTCTCTGCTCGCTGCGTTCGCGTGACAGATCGGACTTGCGAATAAAGCCAGGCAGGTTATCACCAACCCGAACTTCAAGGCCGCCATCTGTGACCGCGGTGATGGTACAGGTCACAACTGTGCCCTTCTTCACCTTGTCAATCTCGCCAGCATAAGGATCATCGCTCAGCTGCTTGATGCCCAGAGAGATACGCTCTTTTTCAAGGTCGATTTCCAGGATCTTAGCTTTGATCTTGTCGCCTTTGTTGTAGCCTTCCAGAGCCGCTTCACCTGTCTCTTCCCAAGAGATGTCAGACATATGTACAAGGCCGTCAATCTCTTCAGTCAGACCAACAAAAATACCGAACTCAGTGATGTTTCTGATCTCACCTTCGATTTCAGCACCAGCCTGGAAGGTGTCCTTGAACTCTTCCCATGGGTTGGCTGTGCACTGTTTCAGACCCAGTGAAATCCGGCGCTTAACCAGATCAACATCCAGAACCATAACTTCGATTTGCTGGCTGGTAGATACGATCTTGCCTGGATGAACATTCTTCTTTGTCCAGCTCATCTCAGAGACGTGCACCAGACCTTCAACACCTTCATCCAGCTCAACAAATGCGCCATAGTCGGTGATGTTGGTGACCCGGCCGGTCAGCTTAGAGCCGATCACAAATTTATCAGCCGCGTCAGACCATGGATCAGACAGCAGTTGCTTCATGCCCAATGAAATCCGCTGGGTTTCAGCATTGAACCGGATGACCTGAACATCAACAGTCTGACCAACCTGAAGGGCTTCTGATGGATGGTTGATCCGCTTCCAGGCAATGTCGGTGACATGCAACAGCCCGTCAACACCGCCCAGATCAACAAACGCGCCGTAATCAGTGATGTTTTTAACCACACCCTGCAGTACCTGACCTTCTTGCAGGTTAGAGACCAGCTCAGAGCGAGCTTCAGCGCGTGATTCTTCCAGAACCGCACGTCTGGAGACAACAATGTTGCCGCGGCGTCTGTCAATTTTCAGAATCTGGAACGGCTGCGGTGTACCCATCAATGGGCCAATGTCGTGAATTGGGCGGATATCCACCTGGCTGCCTGGCAGGAACGCGGTGGCCCCGGACAGATCAACCGTAAAGCCGCCTTTGACCCGGCCAAAGATAACGCCGGTAACCCGTTCCTGGGCTTCAAAGGCATTTTCCAGCAGAATCCAGGCTTCCTCGCGGCGGGCCTTTTCCCGGCTGAGCATTGCCGCACCATCGCGGTCTTCCATACGCTCAACATAAACTTCAACGCTGTCACCAGTTTTGATTTCAGCGTCTTGACCAGGGGCAGCGAATTCACGCAGTGGCACGCGCCCTTCTGATTTCAGGCCGACATCGATGGTCACATAATCATCAGTGACATCGACAACCTGACCTTTGACGACACTGCCCTCAATGGCGGTGTCCTCAGCAAAGCTTTCGGCCAGAAGATCGGCAAAATTTTCCATAGTCGCTTCTGTGGCTGTTGAATTAGACAAATGTTTTCTCCGTGAGAGCGTCAGTCTGGTCGCCATGACCGGGTGAGATGAGCCTATCGTTGTAACAGGCTTTTTTCATCTGCGTCCCTGTGCTGGAAACAGGGAAAATAGCTCTGAAGTCATGCGCGGGTATAAGGCCTTAGCATGCTATTTTAAAGGGTGTGTCTGACGCGACGTATAACCCAGCGTTAATTGTTTTCAAAAAGACAGGTCTCTGTTCAGAGGCAAAGGCCCGTCATACCAGCTTGGCATCCTGCAGGCAGGACAACGCAAGTTCCAACACTTCTTCTGCATTCTTTGTTGAAGAGTCAATAAAAAACGCATCATCAGCGGCAATTAAAGGGGCGACTGTGCGGTTTTTATCACGGCAGTCTCTTTTAATCAGATCTGACAGCACTTCTGAAAACTCTATCGCCTCACCGGCGGCGACCAGTTCCAGATGGCGTCTGTTGGCGCGAATATCTGCTGCTGCATCAACATAGAATTTCGCATCAGCGTCTGGCAGCACAACCGTGCCGATATCGCGCCCGTCAAGAACAGCCCCTTTGCCATGTGGCGGGTGTTCGGCAAAATCACGCTGTTTGCGCAATAAGGCTTGCCTGACCTCGGCAAGGGCGGCAACTGTGGAGGCGGCCTCACCAACATCCGTGGTGCGCAGCTCAGCCCCGAACGGCTGGGACAGATCAAGATTGCTGGCAATAGCCTCAACCTCTTCCGGGTTGGCAGACCCCAGTTCCAGCCCCGATGCGAGCGCCGCATAGCCGACCGCACGATACAGCTTTCCTGTATCCAGATAATCAAGGTCCAGCCGCATGGCCAAGGTTCGGCCCAATGTGCCTTTGCCTGAGGCGGCTGTGCCGTCAATGGCAATAATCATGTATCATACCTCTGTTTGGCAACGGCCCTTTTTTAGGGCTCTGCTGCCTTCTGGTTAAGCTCGATGTTGTTTTATAGACTTATCTATCCTTGCGGTTCTGGTGCATGAATATCTGCACCCACGCTGTTCATCAAACCGGCAAATTCCGGGAAACTGGTGGCGATCGTTGCTGTGTCAACAACGGTAACAGGTGTCTGGCTAACCATGCCAAGAACAAGAAAGGACATCGCGATGCGGTGGTCATGTTGCGAGGCGATGGTTGCCCCGCCTGCAATTGCCGGCATGCCCTCAACCGTCAGGCTGTCAGGTGTTTCTGTAACAGACACCCCGCAGGCTCTCAGCCCTTCTGCCATCACCGCGATTCTGTCGGTTTCTTTTACCCGTAATTCGGCCACGCCTGGCATGAAGGTGCGCCCTTTTGCGCAGGCAGCGGCGACAGACAAAATCGGATATTCATCTATCATTGACGCTGCCCGTTCGGCAGGAACCTCAATACCGGTCAGCTGGCTGGAGCGCACAGCAATATCGCCGACAGGCTCACCGCCTTCTGTGCGCTCATCAGTAATGGTGATATCGGCGCCCATCTCAATCAGGGTGGTAATAAGACCGGTACGCTGGGGGTTAAGGCCAACAGCCGGCAGGATAATGTCACTGTCCGGTGTTATCAGGGCCGCCACCATGGCAAAGGCAGCAGATGACGGGTCACGCGGGACCAGAATATCTTTTGCGGTTAAGGTGGCTTCGCCGGCCAGGGTTACCTGATGACGGCCATCAGGTAATATTTCCTGCTGAACATCAACCCCGAAATGCCGCAACATGCTCTCTGAATGATCCCGCGAGATGTGGGGCTCAGTAACCACTGTGTTCCCTCTGGCGTTCAGACCGGCCAGCATAATCGCTGATTTAATCTGTGCTGAGGCGACACGAGGCGCATAGGCCAGCGGCAATACCGGGCGCGCGCCTGTTATAGTCACAGGCAGCAGGCCTTTATCTTCATTTTCGGGCAGATAGCCTATTTGGGCGCCCATCTGGGCGAGCGGGTCTGTAATCCGTTTCATCGGCCGTGCAGACAATGATGCATCACCGGTGAAGGTCGCTGTTATCGGCTGTCCGGCAACCGCGCCCATAATCAGCCTGACCCCGGTACCAGCATTGCCCAGATCAAGCGGGTCTTCAGGGCTGATACAACCGCCTGTGCCCACCCCGTCAACACAAATCACACCTGAATCGGTGTTATCGGTAATCGGCACGCCCAGCTGGCGCATGGCAGACAGTGTGGACAGCACATCTTCACCACGCAACAGGCCTGAAATGCGGGTCTGGCCAATCGCCATACCCGCCAGAATAAGCGAGCGGTGAGAAATGGATTTATCGCCAGGGACGTCCATACGGCCGTTCAGACCGCTGGTTGCTGATGACACCAGTGTCTGCTTACCCGGGATCTGATCATCTGGCGATGGTGTATGTTGTGAACGTGGCAACGGCTCTGTTCCGTTCATGGGTATTGTTACCTGATGTTGTCGGCGCGCGTATTTGACGAGGCTGTAATACTATCTTTACAGGACCGATCAAAGCGTTAATCTGCTTTTTCCTGTGAAAAAATCATTCAGAGCGAAAAATTCTTTTGACAGGGGCGGCGAATTCCGTTTAATCGGCGCAGAACACAACGGTTTTTACATGTAAATAGGTTTTGCTCATGGCCCATGCAACCCTCGGACGCAAGCAGCGTTGTGCCTCCTGCGGAATAAAATTCTATGATTTGAAGAAATCACCGGCAGTATGCCCGTCCTGCGGCACTGAATTCGACCCTGAAACTTTACTGAAAAGCAGACGCGGCCGTGTGGCTGCTAAGGATGAGGCTGAAAAAGCGCCGTCCAAGGCTGACGCTGTTGTGGCTGACGATGATCTGATCGAAAAATCAGATGATGAATTTGAAAGTGAAGATGAGGTGTTGTCCACTGAAGATGAGCTGGTGCCCATCGCTTCAGATGATGATGAAGACGAGGCTGAGGCCACTGGGGCAGAGCTTATCGATGTGCTGGATGATGAGCTGGGTGTCGATGATGGTGCCGCTTCAGATGAGGACGAAGACGACCTCTGATAAGTGGTCGGAAAGCCGGTATATTTTGCTTGCATCTGCAGCCTGTTGTCGGTAAAACACCAGAACTCTGTGACAAGGTGGCATGGTTAAGGGGCCATAGCTCAGCTGGGAGAGCGCTACAATGGCATTGTAGAGGTCGTCGGTTCGATCCCGATTGGCTCCACCACCTTCACCGAAAACGGTTTCCACATATGTTTGATTTACCCTGCTAATCCTGCAGGCTGGCCTGTGGGTTGTTTATGCCGGGCTCAGATAGAGAACCGCTCCCCCAGATAGACCTCACGAACGCCAGAATGCTTAACCACCTCTTCAGGTGTGCCTTCCATCAGCACGGCGCCATCATGGATGATATAGGCCCGTTCGATAATGCCCAGCATTTCGCGGACGTTATGGTCAGTGATCAATACCCCCAGACCATGTTCCTTTAACTGGGCTATAAGATCGCGGATATCGGCCAGCGCAATCGGATCAATACCCGCCAAAGGTTCATCCAGCAGCAAAAACGCAGGTCTGGCGGCCAGGGCCCGGGCGATTTCAAGGCGTCTGCGCTCACCGCCGGAAAGATTGACAGACGGTGTGTTGCGCAGATGACCAATGCTGAATTCGGCCAGCAGTTCTTCTAACATCGCGTCTCTTGTGTCGGGGTTGGATTCGGTAATTTCCAGCACAGAGCGGATATTTTTTTCAACGCTCAGCCCTCTGAAAATGCTCGATTCCTGCGGCAGGTAGCCAACGCCCATGCGGGCGCGCTGAAACAGCGGCATATCTGTGACATCAAGCCCGTCCAGATAAATCGCGCCCTCATCACACGGAATAAGGCCGGTCAGCATGTAAAATGTGGTTGTCTTGCCCGCCCCGTTCGGTCCGAGCAGGCCAACAGCCTCACCGCGCCTGATACCAAGCGATACATTGCGGACCACACGTTTCTGGCCAAAATATTTGCCCAGACCCCGAGCCTGCAGACCCTTGTTCTCAGCAACTACGCGCAAATTTTCGCGGCTCTGATCGTCATCAAACAGAGACGGGCCGGCAGATGAAAAAGGCGGTGTGGAATAATCAGTCACGACGGTGTCCCGAACATCGTATTGTGGGGGGCAAAAAAGCAATGGCCCACAATAGCCTATTCTTGCAGCCGTGTAAAACGTCCTGATACGCGTCCACCTGATTTATTTGACAGCATCTTACTGATCCCAGACGTGAAATCCACCTCGGCGCGGTCACCGGCCAGTTCGGTATCGCCGTCCTTGACCACCACATTGCCTGTTAAGATGGCCTTATTGCCGGCCCGGTCGTAATCAGCTTCGTTTGAGGTGGCGGTGCTGCCGTTGGCCTGAATAATGGTCACCTGTCCTGCGGCGGTGATCCGGTCGATATTATCGGTATCATCCAGATAGATGATGATGGTCTGGCCTGACAGATAGCGGCCGTCTTTCAGCTTAATCTCGGCATCCTTGACCAGTTCGACAATCTGGTCTGCCCGTTTGAACAGGATTTTCTGACCTGCGCTGCCTGCACCATCCGGACCAGAGATAGCCGCGTCCGGGCCTTCCAGGAGATAGGTTAAGCTGGCCACATCATAATCCAGCAGTTGGCCGCGGCCGTTATGCGCCTCATCTTGAAAGCTGACATCCCCGTTCGCGATAATCCGAGTAATCGTTCGCGCATCTGTCTTCGGGTCATAAAAGGCTTTCAGCGAATCAGCTTTGATCTCCTGATTGCCCTGCAGGGCCTCCGCATTACCAGAGGCATGATAAAACGCCTCCTTCTGGTTCCACTCCAGACTGTTATCCGCATTGACAATCATCTCATCGGCAAGCCCGGCGACCGGGGCGCCTGTAAGGGTCGCCAGGCAGATAAGGGCAGCGGCGGCCGTGGCGCGCCAGGGTTTGCTGTGTTCTGCTGCCGCAAATGTAACTCTCATCATTTCTACTTGTCCCCGTTTTGTGTGCTCTGCGTCAGGCGGGCTTGTGTCTGCCCTTTGAACAGAATCACCTCTCCTCTGTTCTGTGATTCCATACCTTCAGATGTCAGCTGAATAGTTGGCCCGGTCAGGCTGACAGGCAGGTCTGTTTTCAGATCGCCACTGTCAATACGGGCTGTCATCTGCTGGCTTTTCAGAACCATATCCTGTTGTTTTTGGTGGATCAGGACATTGCCTGTCATATCCAGTGTCGCTGCTTGCGAATTGTAAACAGCCTCTTCAGAAAGCAGGGTGGTCTTACCGTCCTTATCTGATTCGAACCAGCCATCCGGCTTGAACAGATGCACCAGCCCTGCCTTGTCTGACATCTCAATAACCTTATCGGCTTCGATATTGAACTTCAGGCCTGTGGCGGTCACCCCGGAATAGCGTGCCCCGGTCATCTGTAGCTGATCAGACGGTGTCTTGCTGACAGTCTCCAGGCTGATGGCGATATTTTCTGTTTCGGCATAAAACCCGCTCCACCAAACGGTAACCCCGCCGACAGTCAGGCTGGCCAGCAACAGAATAAGGCTGACAGACAAGCGTTGTTTGCCGCGGCCGTTCGCGCCGCCGTTTTGCGCCGGTGACGGGGCTGCACCCCTGGCAAATAACGGTGGTGATGGCCTGTTGTTGTCTGTCACGCTGTTATCCTTTTCCGGCTCGTTAGGGGGCTCAGGCGCTTAGTGATGGAAGATGTCCAGCCCGTCAAACCCGGCCAGGTCCAGATCGGTTCGGGTCGCCAGAAAGGCAAAACAGGCCTCTGCCATCTCCAGCCTGCCGCTGCGCACCAGCATCCCGCTTAACTTGTCTTTCAACTGATGCAGGTACAAAACATCGCCGGCCGCATAATCCTGCTGTGCCCGGCTCAGTACATCTGCTCCCCAGTCAGAAGATTGCTGCTGTTTAGAGATTTCGAGCCCAAGAAGCTCGCGGCATAAATCAGACAGGCCGTGCCTGTCGGTGTAGGTCCGGCACAGCTTTGAGGCGATTTTGGTACAGAATATCGGGCCTGCCATCGGCCCAATATGATGTTTCAGCATGGCGATATCAAAACGTCCAAAATGGAACAGTTTCTCGCACCCCTCATCAGCCAGCAGGCGGGCCAGATTCGGGCTGGGCTGTTTGTCAGCAGCGATTTGCACCAGATGCGCTTCACCATCGCCGGCAGACAATTGCACCAGACACAAACGGTCGCGCTGCAGGTTCAGGCCCATCGTCTCGGTATCAATGGCAACAGCAGGGCCAAAGGACAGGCCGTCTGGCAAGTCATGTTTATGTAAAAAGACTGACATCTGTTCTTCCTGCTTGCGGCAAAAGGACTGAGCGGCGGGCTAGGCCCGTGACGCGGGGGTATAATAGCTGACCACATCCTGCTTGTCAGGTCTGCGTCGTTCAGTGGGGTCTTCATTTTTCATGCCAATATAGACAAAACCGGCAATTCTGTCTGTTTCCGGGGTGCCGCCCAGGGCGCGCACCACTTTATCATTATAGGTATACCATTCGGTAACCCATTGGGCGCCATAGCCAAGGGCAAGGGCTGTGCTCAACAGGTTCTGACAGACCGCACCGGCAGACAGTTGCATTTCCCAGATCGGGATTTTGGGGTGTTCCTGCGGGCAGGACAGGACCGCGATAACCGCCCCGGTCCGGGTAAAGCGGGCCGCCTCAAACGCCAGCATCGCCTCGGTGGCATCTGGGTTCAGGGCTTTGAACTCCGGCACCAGAACCGTCTCGGCTAAATGGCGGCCCTGTTCAGGCAGGATTACAGATAAGCGCCACGGTGCCAGCATCGCATGGTCAGGCACACGCAGGCCGCACTCAATAATCAGGTCCAGATCAGCTTGCGGCAGAGGTGTGTTATTCAAATTCCGGATCACCACAGATCGGCGGGTACGAAAAAAATCGGTAATCTTGTTCATGTCTGTCTCACAGGGGCTCATCTGGCTTATTCATTTGCCGCTCTCCCTTCATAGCAGAAATGTCTGTATCAGGACAGCCGCGCCTTTGCTTGTGTATTTTAAGAGTATAAAAAAAGAAGGGGCAGACCTGCCCCTTCTTTACAAAAAGTATTTGCCTGCGCTCAGACCGGCTTATTCAGCATCAAACCGGTCAGCGTTCATCACCTTAACCCAGGCGTTGATAAAATCGCGGGTGAATTTACCCTGATTGTCGTTCTGGGCATAAATTTCGGCCAGCGCCCGCAGCTGCGAGTTTGACCCGAACACCAGATCAACACGGCTGGCTGTGCGAACAGACGCGCCTGTCTTGCGGTCAAAGGCTTCATATTTATTGGCCCCGGCCGGCTTCCATTCAACACCCATATCCAGCAGCGTTGTGAACCAGCCATTTGACAGCTTGTCAGATGCGCCCCAGACCCCGTCACCAGAAGCGCTGATGCCAAGCGAGCGCAGCCCGCCAACCAGAACCGTCATCTCAGGGGCGGTCAGGCCCAGAAGCTGGGCTTTGTCCAGCAGCATCTCTTCAGGTGATGTGGTGAAGTCTGTTTTCTGATAGTTGCGGAACCCATCGGCAACCGGCTCAAGCACGGCAAATGAGTCTGCATCTGTCTGTTCTTCACTGGCGTCACCGCGGCCAGGCAGGAACGGCACATCCATGCCGCTCGCCGCCTCAATCGCGACGGTGCCAGCCAAAACAATCACATCAGCAACGCTGGCACCATGTTCTGCTGCAATCGGCTCAAGGATACCAAGCACCCGGGCCAGCTGGTCCGGCTTGTTTGCTTCCCAGTCCCTTTGCGGGGCCAGACGGATACGCGCCCCATTTGCCCCGCCGCGCATGTCAGACCCGCGGAAGGTTGAGGCAGAAGCCCAGGCGGTTTCCACCATGTCCTGAACGCTCAGCCCGCTGGCCTTAATCGCCGCCTTCACAGCGGCTACATCATAGCTTGTGCTGCCGGCTGGAACCGGATCCTGCCAAATCAGCTCTTCTTCTGGAACCTCAGGGCCCAGATAGCGGCATTTCGGCCCCATATCCCGGTGCAACAGCTTAAACCAGGCCCGGGCGAAGGCATCAGCGAACTCATCAGGGTTCTGATGGAACCGTTCGGAGACCGCGCGATAGGCCGGGTCTTTGATCAGCGCCATATCAGCGGTGGTCATCATTGGTGTAACCTTCACAGAAGCATCATCAACCTCTGGGGCCATGTCATCTTCGGCAATATCAACCGGATGCCAGATATGCGCACCAGCCGGGCTTTTGGTCAGTTGCCAGTCATATTTGAACAGCAGGTCAAAATAGCCATTATCCCATTTGGTCGGATTGGCAGTCCATGGCCCTTCAATACCGCTTGTTGTGGTATCGCGGCCTTTGCCTGTGCCGTGGCTGTTGGCCCAGCCAAAGCCCATCTGATGCATCGGCGCACCTTCCGGTTCTGCCCCGACCAGTTCGGGATCGCCCGCACCATGGGCCTTACCAAAGGTATGACCACCGGCGACCAGCGCTACAGTTTCTTCATCATTCATTGCCATCCGGCCAAAAGTCTCACGGATATCCTGTGCGCTCAGCAGCGGGTCAGGATTCCCGTTCGGGCCTTCCGGGTTCACATAAATCAGACCCATCTGCACAGCGGCCAGAGGGTTGGCCAGAGACTGGCGCGTGCTTTCATAACGTCCGTCATCCAGCCAGGCTGTTTCCGCCCCCCAATAGATGTCTTCTTCAGGAGCCCAGATATCATCACGGCCGCCGCCAAACCCGAAAGTCTTGCCGCCCATTGATTCAATCGCCACATTACCAGCCAGGATCAACAGATCGGCCCAGGAAATCGCATTGCCGTATTTCTGTTTCACAGGCCATAGCAGACGCCGGGCCTTGTCCAGGTTGCCGTTATCTGGCCATGAGTTCAGCGGGGCAAAGCGCTGTGCACCGGTGCCACCGCCGCCACGGCCATCACCTGTGCGGTAAGTGCCGGCAGCGTGCCAGGTCATGCGGATGAAAAACGGGCCATAATGACCATAATCAGCCGGCCACCAGTCTTGTGTGTCTGTCATCAGGGCGTGCAGGTCTTGTTTCAGCGCCTGATAGTCAAGACCCTTGAACGCTTCACTATAATTAAAGCCCTCATCGTTTGGGTTTGACTTCTTATCATGCTGATGAAGGATGCTCAGGTTCAGCTGGTTAGGCCACCATTCTTTATTTGATGTGCCTGTCCCTTTATTCTTGGTCAATGCTCCATGCATGACCGGACATTTTGCGTCATCCATTTACTTGGCTCCTTATGATGTTCTGGTGGTTATTGTGGCTTAAAAATTGGGCAGCATACAGATGTGATCACAGCTTGTGATCAGTGTCTATCGCCGCTCTGATCATCTAAGCAGCCAACCTGGGAAAGTCAACCTTGTTTGAATTCAATCTAAACTGGGTGGGTGCAGTTTTTCACGAGCCGGATTTGCGAATGCGGATGGTCAGTTCGACCGCGTCCAGCACATAGCCGTCAGGCAGTTCGGGCAGTTGGCCCAACTGTACAGAGCCGGTGTGAATATCGGTCAACTCGCCTGTATCCACATTCAGAAAATGATGATGTTCATGCAGGTTGGTGTCATAGACCAGCGTGTCGCCGCCGCCATGCACCTCGCTCACCAGGCCGGCATCACAGAATTGCCGCAGCGTGTTATAGACAGTCCCGCGGGACATCTTGTCCGGGCTGCGCTTCAGTTTATCATAGACATCATCTGGGCTGACATGACGGTCCTGCCCATCCAGCAACAGGCTGGCCAGACGGATACGCTGACGCGTCGGGCGCAGGCCATGCTGGCGCAGGCGGGCCGCAATATCATCTGTAAATTCAGCTGTCATATCCATTGTCATCACCTTTAAAAAAATGAAACGCAGCGCCGCATTTGTCAAGCCGGGCTCAAATCCGCCTGTGCGCCAGATACGGGTTTGTCAGGGCCAAACCAGCCCCCAGCAGGCCAGCCTGTTCAGCTTCTTCCTGTTCGACAAGATAGACCGGAACCTGGCCGACATAGTCTGAATAGGCCCCATGTGCGGCCAGCCTGTCCAAAAACTGACTCTGCGGCAGATAGGCTTTCAGCTTCGGGGCAATGCCGCCTGAGATATAGACCCCTTGCCGGGCCCCGGTGCTGAGAATACCATTGGCAATGAAGTTGGCCAGAACATTGAAGAACAGGATGATGGCTTCACGGGCGTCTGCATTTTGCGGGGCCGATTCGGCGATTTGTTTTGCGGTCAGGGCGGGCTTGTCCCGAGCCAGAAATTGATAGAGATATTCCAGCCCGCGGCCAGACAGACAGCTTTCAAAGGAAACCACGTCTTCTTTTGCGCGCAGAAAGGCAGCGAGGCCGACCGGGTCATCACCGCGCAAGGCCAGCAGGCTGTTGCCGCCCTCGGTTTCCAGCGGACACCAGCCGCCCGCCATCGGCAGTACAGCGGCAAAGCCCAGCCCGGTGCCGGCGCCCAGCACCAGCAGCGGTGTATTGGGATAGCGCGTTCCTGAACGGATTGTTGTCACCGCCTGTTCGCCAAGGTAGGGCGGCACCAACGCCTGCGCGGTAAAATCGTTGACCACGGTCAAAGACGACAGCCCGAACTGGGTTTTGATATCGTTCTTTACAAAGGACCAGCTGTTATTGGTGAAGGTGACATCCGGTCCGTCAACCGGTCCGGCAACAGCAAGTGACATTCTGTCTGGTTTGATCTGATGGGCATCGCAATAGCTGGCCAGCGCGTCAGCCATGCTGGGAAAAGTGGCACAGGCATAGCGGTCATTATGCGAAAGGGTGCCTGCCCCTGGCCCGTTGGTCTCTGCCTGATAACAGGCAAAACGCGCATTGGTGCCGCCAATATCAGCAACGATATCCATCGCCCTTTATCCTTTCACATCGTTATCTGCTGCAGGCGGCTGTTTTGAGAGCATCAGTTCTCGCCGCGCAATATATAAGGTCGCGCCAAAAATAATACTGGCCCCGACCCATGTCCAGACATCGCTGAGCTCAGAAAATAAAATCCAGCCGATAAGCGCGGCAAAGGGCAGCCGGGCATAATCAATCGCGGACACAAATGAGGCATCTGCCAGACCATAGGCCCTCGCCAGCGCGAAATGGCCTATTGCCGCACACGGCCCAAACCCCAACAGCCACAGCCACAGCCCGGGGTCAGGCCAGGCCCAGACATAAATCGCTGGCAGCAACGCCATCGGGGTCATCAGAAGATTGGAGAAAAACACAATCGTGAGTGCCGAATCACGGGCAGTCAAAGATTTGATCAACAACATCGTCACCCCCATCGCCAGCGCTGAGGTCAGCGCCAGACCATGGCCGAGGTTAAATTCAGCAAAGCCCGGCCGAACAATAATCAGCGCCCCGCACAGGCTGATCATAATCGCGGTGATACGGCGCAGCCTGACAACCTCACCCAGAAACAACAGGGCCCCGATGGTGGTGAAGATAGGGGCAAGGAAGCTGAGCGCGGTCTGCTCATCAATGGGAATATAAGCAACAGCAAAAAACCACAGCCACATCGCGCAGATACCGTTTAGAGAACGGATAACATGCAGTTTGAATTGCGGTGTTCGCAGCCGGTCCAACCCAGCACGAAGAACAAACGGCAACAGCGTTATCAGGGCGATGAGCAATCGCAGAAACACAGTCTGAAACGGGTGCAAACCAGCCAGAGCCGCGTGTCGCCCGATCGCCGCAATCATCGACAGCGCAAAACAGGCAAGCAGCATCCAAAACACAGCCAATATCTGGGGCGAAGCGGAAGAAATCCTAACAGTCATGCGCCATTAAGCCGGCACAAGCAAAGCCTTGTCCAGCATTAAATCACGCACAGAGGCTTACGCGTCCGCCAGAACAGGCCGGCCACAGATACGAATAAGAGCGGTCGCCGCCGCGTCTGGCCAGGACCCGCTGGCCTTGCGTCTGGCGCATTTGCACGGGAATGGGGCTGACCAGCGCCGTCTGCGCGGGGTGCTTGAACTGGCGGCCGAAAAAGCCGGTTGGGCCAGCCCGGCTGGCAGCGGTATCGCCCGCGGGATTGCTGCGCATAAATCGTTCGGGACCTATGTTGCCGAAGTGGTTGAAACCTCGCGCTCTGATGACGGGGTGATCCGCATAGACAAGGTAACCTGTGCGGTTGATTGCGGTGTGCCGGTCAACCCTGATGTGATCACAGCGCAGATGGAAAGTGGCATCGGGTACGGCATCGGCCATATCATGCGGGATGAGATCAGCTTCACCGCTGGTGAGGTTGACCAGTATAATTTCCCTGATTATGAGCCCTTGCGCATTGGCGATATTGGCCAGATTGATGTGCATATCGTGGCCTCAACAGACCAGCCGACAGGTGTGGGTGAACCGGGGACGCCGCCTGCCGGCCCGGCTCTGGCCAACGCGCTGGCGGTCTATGGCCAGAGGGTGACTATGCTGCCGATGACCGCAAACGGGGTAGAGTTCGCGTAAAACAGACGCCCGCCAAAACCTGCCTGTCTGTCTTGTTTTTGGTTATTTCCGCAAGGCAGGCAGGCCAACACCGGTCGCTTCAAACCCGCCATCTGCAGCCAGTATCTGGCCAGTGACATAGCTGGCTTTATCTGAGGCCAGAAAGGCAATTGCTTCTGCTATCTCTGCCTCGCTGCCATACCGGTTCAGCGGTATCGCGTCATGATAGGCATCGATGATATCTTGTGTATGCACCGCCATCGCCAGTTTGGTTCGCACCGGCCCGGGGCAGACACAATTTGCCCGTATCCCATATTCGCCAAGCTCTGCTGCCTGTTGCAGGGTAAGCTGGATCACCGCCGCTTTGGATGTGCCGTAAGCCACCCGAAGGGTTGAGGCCCGTAAGCCCGAAATTGAGGCAATATTCACCAGCGCGCCGCGGGTCTGCTTCAATGCTGGAATACAGGCCTGAGAGACGAGAAACACGCCGTCTAAATTGGTGGCCATTACCCGCCGCCAGCGCTCAAAATCGGTCTCTTCAATTGGCCCGAAATCAGCTACGCCGGCATTATTCACCACCACGTCAATCTGGCCTGACCAGCCGGTGACCGCGCTCACCATTTCGGTAACCGCATCGGGATCTGCCACATCACAGACAAAGGCCTTGGCCCGGTTAACCTCACCGTTAACTTCACCGGCAACCTTGTGTAATTCTGCTTCGTCCCGATCGACCATGGCAATCAGATAGCCGTTCTGGTTCATCAGACGGGCGGTGGCCAGCCCGATACCGCGGGCGGCCCCTGTAATCAGCGCGGTTTTTCGGCTCATCAGCTTGTCTCCTGTTTCGGCGGGATAGAATAGGTCAGGCTGGCAGAGGCCACAGGCTTTTCTAACCCGGTATCAGAGGCGGAATAGATCAGTACATCACCAACCACCAACCGCCGCCCCAGCTTATGAATACGCGGTACGCCTATCAGCGGCTCTGTGCCGGGTTTTCGCATAAAATTAATGGTCGCGCTGGTGGTGACGCTCAACGCTTCCGGGCCAATCTTTTGCAAGATCGCCAGATAGAAAGTGACATCGGCCAGCGCAAACATGGATGGCCCGGATACGGTCTGGCCAGGGCGCAGATGCTGATCTCTGATGGGCATTACGACACGCAGGTCGCCTGTTGCGCTCATGCTCACATCAAACGCGTCAGCGACCTGTGGGAACTGGTCTTGCAAAAACTGGCTTAATTGCTGGGCGTTCATAGTTAACTGACCAAGCCTTAATGGTAAAAGGGTGAGACAAAAACCTAAAACCAGAACGGGCCCAGAGCAAGATAAAATCGGCCCGGCTGTCCGTCAGGGGTTGGCGTTTTCATCTGGTTCGGGCTAGCGTTGAGAACGGCGCTGGATGAGTTGCGGAGAAAGACGAACATGAAACTGACCTTGCATCATATTAACCTGTCTACCCAGCAGGTTGAGGAAATGGATAAATTCTACCGTGATGTTATCGGGCTGGCGACAGAGACAAATGGTCTGCCTGTGCTGGAAAAGAAAAAGGGCTATGCAGGTGATGTGTCTTTTGTAACCGATGGTCACATCCAGATGCATCTGGCCGCCCAGGACCTGCAGGCTGGTTTTCGCACCGGTCATATTGTGAACCCTGTGGCGCGTGGCCATATCGCTTACCGTACCGATGATATCAAGGCCTTCATGGCTCATCTGGACAGCCAGGGCGTGCCCTATTCTGACTGGGGGGACAGGGCGGTGGCTGGTTGGCATCAGATTTTCTTCTATGATCCAGATGGCAATGTGATAGAGGTTCATCAGGTTTCATCAGATAAACAGGATCACAAAGATGGCTGATATCTCTTTTTTGGATGGCGGGCTGGGTCAGGAAATTCAGACCCGGGCAAAGGCCAATCCGCACCCCCTCTGGTCGGTAAAGGTGATGTATGATGAACCTGAGGTTGTCAGTTCAGTGCATCGTGACTTTATCGCCGCCGGGGCGCGTGTCATCACCGCCAATAATTATACCGCATCGCCGCCGCGGTTGCGCCGGGATGGTGATGTCAGCCAGATAGGCGCTATCCATCAGACGGCACTTGGGCTGGCCCGCGCCGCTATTGATGAGGCCGGTGATGACGGGCTGCAGCTTGCCGGCTGCCTGCCGCCTCTGGTGGGCTCTTATGTGGCTGAGGTCAGCATGGATTTTGACGCCTCGCTTACCGATTATCGCCAGCTGGTCAGCCTGCAGGCCCCGGCGGTTGATCTGTTCCTGATTGAGACCATGTCCAATATCACCGAAGCCTGCGCCGCCCTGACCGCGGTGAAGGAGGCTGGCAAGGTTGGCTTTGTTGGGCTCACCCTTTCTGATGATGGCACAAACACGCTACGGTCTGGTGAGGCCCTTGAAGACGCACTTGCCCAGTTGCTGGCGCTTGGCCCGGATGGCCTGATGGTGAATTGTTCTGTGCCAGAGGCGGTCAGCGCGGCGATGCCGGTGCTGGCGGGCCTTCCGGTTCCTTATGGCGGTTATGCCAATGGCTTTACCTCTATTGAGGCGCTGAAGCCTGGTGGGACTGTGGCCAGCCTTGAGGCGCGCGCTGATCTGGGCCCAGAGGCCTATGCCGATTTTGCCTGCTCATGGGTTGAGGCGGGGGCAACCATTATCGGCGGCTGTTGTGAGGTGGGCCCGGCCCATATTGCGCATCTGGCCAGCCGCCTGCGTGGTGCAGGTCATCAGTTGACCGGCTTGCCTCTGTAAAAACAGAACGGGCGAGGGGGAAAATAGCTAAGGGGGAGAGATAAGTATGTTTGATTTTGCGACCAGCCTGCCAGATGACGCTCTTCCTGCCGCCGCGCGCTGGACCGGTTTCCCGCGCTATAATTTTGTCGGCGGTCATAATGATCCCGGCCTGATACCGGTTGACGCGCTGAAAGAGTGCGTTGCAACAGTGATGGCCCAGCATGGCCAGCGTCTGGCGGCCTATGGGCTGGGTGATGGGCCGCTTGGGTATCTGGGCCTGCGCCAGTTTCTGGCCAGCAGCCTGCACCACAGGGCCGCAATGATGGTCGATGTTGATAACATTCTGCTGGTCTCCGGCTCGCTCCAGGCTCTTGATCTGGTGAACCAGACCTTGCTGCGCCCGGGCGATACGGTGGTAATAGAAGCGTCAAATTATGGCGGGGTATACACCCGTTTTAACCGTCTGGATGTAAATTTTGCCAGCGTACCGACAGATGCTGAAGGCATGCGTATTGACGCGCTGGAGGACACTCTGGCCGGGCTGAAGGCCAAAGGCATCACACCGCGCTATATCTACACCATTCCGACAGTCCAGAACCCGACTGGAACGGTGATGCCGGAAGATCGGCGGCGCGGGTTATTGGCGCTGGCAGAACGTTATGACCTGCCTGTGTTTGAAGATGATTGTTATGCTGATCTGACCTTTGATGGTGCCCGTCCACCGGCCCTTCATGCGCTGGACGATACCGGCCGGGTTATCTATTGCGGGTCATTTTCGAAGACCATTGCACCGGCCTTGCGGGTTGGGTATCTGGTTGCCAGTCCGGCCTTCCTGCACCGCGCGCTCAGCTATAAGACAGATGCCGGTTCAGGCGCATTGGAACAGATGGTTCTGGCCGAATTCTGCGATGGTCAGTTCGATGCTCATGTGGAAAAACTGGCCGCCCATTTGGCCGGAAAGGCAGACGCGATTTGCACCGCCTTTGATCAGTATTTTGGGTCTGCGGCCGACTATGTCCGGCCCGCAGGCGGCATTTTTATCTGGGTAAAACTGCCCGAAAATGTGGATACGACCCGTCTGGCTGAGGTGGCCGGGGCGCAAGGGGTGGCGATTAATCCAGGTGTTGAATGGTCTGCAGCCCCTGATGCCCGCCAGCATATGCGGCTGTGTTTCGGCTATCCTGATGCCGCCACGATCGATGCCGGTATCCGCCGCTTGGCTGAAATCTGCCAGACAGAATTCGGCCTGCCGATGCAGATCGGAAATAAGTAAGGCGGCCAAACCGTGGCGGTCTTCAGCACACTTTCCTTTACCCGCTTCACTTATCTATACATTTAACATGATTACATATCATGCAACCTGCATCACAAGTGGGGTATTGGGAGGCATTATGTTGTTGGGATGTGTGATGGAGGGGGGAGTTAAGAGATTGGTTTCTAATGAAAGGCTAAAAATATGAGATTGAGTCAGGGCAGAAAAACCACCCTGACCCAAATTCATTTTGTTATTATTTTACTTCATATAATGCGACAGTGCCTGTCATCTCATATGCAACTGCAAGAAGAGGCTTGCCCGATGGGCTGTCTTTGGCAGCGATAAATTCAAGCCCTTCTGGTGAATTATGCATATCAGACGGCATCATATATCCAACCATATGTGGGTCTGAGGGAAGGGTGATGTCATAAGCGAAAATCGCATTATTTCTCTCCATACCGATAAAGGCATATGTCCTGCCGTCAATTTCACCCAAAGCAAGAGCTTCAGGTTCTGGGCCTTTGTCATCTGAACGGTCGTCAAATTCCGACTTTCCACCATTAGCGTTGAACACTTCAGGCGAGCGGCTTGCAATGATGTTTTCAAATGCATTGCCGCTATCAAAAATCAAAGTTCCATCTGAGCCCCAAATAGAGAATGACCGACCACCATAGGCATAAATCATGTCATGGTCTCCATCACCATCTGTGTCGCCCATTGTGGTTGTGGTTTTTAGCCGACCAAGATGTTCAGGTTTTTGGAGTGTGTCTGCATTCGGGAACATCGTTTTATCAAGTGTTAATTTTGCAACACGCGTTTCCTCTGAAAACCCGTCATAATCCTTTGCATCACCTTCATTTGCAGTGACAAGATAAGTTGCGCCGTTGACCTGATATGTGGCGATGGCGTCAGGCTGGTACATCATCAGAACCGGCCACCGCTTCATATTGATACCGTTATCCTTGTTTGACATATCGTGGCTTGTGCGTGACACATTCTTCACACCTAACCCAACAACAGACGCGACTTTAGCATTATCTATATCAATGACAGCGACGGAATTATTTTCCTGCAGGGTCACATAGGCAGTCTTGCTATTCGCATCAAACGCAACATATTCCGGCTCAGCATCGGCTGCAAAGCTGGAACCTGGCTTAACTATTCTGCCTCCGATGGGAGTAGAAACGTTAGTTAGGCTTATCTGAGTGACTTTAGCATTGGACGTTCCAGACCCTAGATCAATCAGAGTGAAACTGCCCTCAGGGTCAATAGTGTAATCATCTGAAGGCTCACCCTCATTTGCGGTCAGAAGATACCGACCATCTGGCGAGAAGGCTAGGTTGTCTGGAAGCGGGCCAGTTGTAAAACTGGCAATTTCTTTACCGCTTGCGTCAAACAATTTAACCATGCCAGCGGCATCAGCAGCGTCACCTTTGATTGAGGCTGCGACCATATCCCCATGGACTGCGACTGCTGTCACATCTCCACCGGACAAATCCAGAGCGTCCATTTTCGATATGTTGGTGACTGACCGGATTGAGAGCCTCTCAATGGTGCCGGTTTCTGATGCTGTTACCATCAGGCTTTTGGATTTTGGGTGGTATCGCAGCATTTCTGCATAACCCTCACCCTCGCCAATTTTGAAACTTCCAGTCTCATGCATCTCTAATGCAGCTGCAGAATAGATAGCAGAAAACATGATGCTGGATGAAACTATTGCGGTTTTTAATTTATTTTGGATAGACATAGTAAACTCCTATGGTGAAGTCACTACAGTCATCAGCAAACATTACAGTAAAATTTCATTTTCATTAAACTTTATGCTGCACATTCCCCAAGGGCATTGACAGCTCAAAGCAGGAACCCTGTGATATCACAATGAGATGCTGGTATTTGTTAGCTTGTGTGGGGATTTCAATGCGAAATAGTTGTTTCCCATCTTGTCTCACACCAATCGCCCTGCAGACACATAAAGTGAAGCAATCCAATTGGTTATATCAGGTGATACATATAAAATGGTGCCCAGGAGAAGACTCGAACTTCCACGGCCATAATGGCCACTGGCACCTGAAGCCAGCGCGTCTACCAATTCCGCCACCTGGGCATAAAGGGGCGTCATCGCAAGCGGACAAATCCTGCCTTGCGTTCGCCCACAATAGTCATTCGCGGCCCTCTGTCAATCTTTTTTGAAGGGCAAAATTGGGGTGCTGACAAAGCCTGGCGGATGGGGCTTTTCTGTCTGGCCTGATCCTGTTATGACAGGGCTGTGCAGGCAATCTGAAGGGGAGCCCGTGGGGTGATGACAGATTTATCAGGTAAAACCGTAACCTTGATCGGCGGCACAGGCTTTGTTGGCCGGGCTTTGGCTGAAAAACTGCTCTCTGCCGGGGCGCGTGTTATTGTGCTGGCCCGTAACGCTGAGCGGGCAAAGCGGCTGAAGACAGGCGGTGCGATTGGCCAGTTGACCGCGGTCCCGGGCAACGCTTTGAGCGATGATGATCTGCTATCGGTTATCGCACCTGCGGATATTGTGATTAATCTGGTCGGGATTCTGGCCCCATCCGGCCGGCAGACCTTTTCTGCATTGCAGGCAGACTTGCCTGGCCGCATTGCCCGGATGGCAGGCGAGACCGGCACAAGGTCTGTTCTCCATATTTCGGCCCTTGGTGCGGATTTGAAATCGCCATCTGTATATGCCCGCACCAAAGCAGAAGGTGAGCGCGCGTTGCTGCGCCAGTTCCCTGAGGCAACCATCCTGCAGCCGTCTATTATTTTCGGGCCTGGAGATAATTTCTTCAACCGCTTTGGCCAGATGGCGATGATTGCCCCGGCCCTGCCCCTTATTGGTGGCGGGACCAGCCTGATGCAGCCTGTCTATGTAGGCGATGTGGCGGACGCAGCGCTGGCCGCGCTTAACATGGATGAGGCCCGTGGCCAGATTTACCAGCTTGGTGGGCCGCAAACCTACAGCTTTGCCGAGCTGATGCGATTTACCCTGGAGTGTGTCGGGCGCCGCCGTTTGTTGCTGCCGATTCCCTTTGCTGTGGCCAGCCTACCCGCCGCCTTTGCCGGTATGCTGCCCAACCCGCCTTTGACGCTTGACCAGTTGAAATTGCTGAAGGTGGATAATATTTGCCGGAAATCAGCCCCGGGCCTGACTGATCTGGGGGTTGCGCCAACCGCAATTGAAGGGGTGGTGCCTGGCTACCTGATGCCATTTCGCCCGGGCGGCCGGTTTTCCAAATAAGCCTTGGCGAAGCCGGCGTATCAGCTGATGATGCCGCCGAAGATAAGCCCGAACAGAACCACGCCCAGACCCAGCCGGTAGACCACAAACAGGGTGAAGCTGGCCCGGGCCAGCCAGCCCATCATCCAGCGGATTGCTGCAAGGGCGAACAAAAAGGACAGCCCGGTGATCGCCGCCAGGGCGGCAGGGTCTGCAGATGTTTGCGCACTGAACAGGCCGGCCAGCTTCAGCGCCGCCGCGCCGCCAATAACCGGCAGCGATAATAACAGGGAAAACCGCGCCGCTGACAGCCTGTCCAGACCCAGCTGGCGGGCCATAGTCATTGTCACCCCGCTGCGCGATGCCCCGGGGATAAGTGCAAAAATCTGGGCGGCGCCAATAAAGACGGCCTGACGGACACTCAGACCAGACCAGTCAAAATCGGTACCGTCTTTGTGCAGCATATGCCGGACAGGCTGACGGTCTGCCCAAAACAACCAGAGCGCAAACACAACATTGGCCGCCGCCACCGTCAGGGCCAGCCGCAGCACGGATGGTGCGGCCAGTTCCACAACCAGACCCATAGCGATCACCGGCAGGCTGGCCAGGATCAGCAGCCCGGCGAGTCGGCGCGCGCCTTTGTCTGGAGGGCCCACAGCTAGCAGGCTTGTGGCCATGGCGAACAAATCGCGCCGAAGATACAGCATCACCGCCGCCAATGTGCCCAAATGCGCGGCCACATCCGCGGTCTGGCCCTGATCCGCCAGCCCGGTCACCACAGGCAGCAGAATCAGATGCCCGGAGGAGGATATCGGCAGAAATTCAGTGATGCCCTGAATGATAGACACCAGAAAAATGCTCAGAACTGACAGGGTTGTCATGGCTGTTGTGCTCTCAGATCAGATAATGACATGGCCGGGCTATCCTGCCAGCAACTGCCGGGTCTGTCACGCCGTCAGTCTGCTTCTCTGGGTAAATTTTGATCAGCAGCCTCTGGTATTTGGGACCGTTTCGGACCTAAATACCAGAAATCAGGGTCAGTATCTTCATGGTCAGGGAAATAGATCTTGCAATTTTTTTCAAAATAGGTAATACTTGTTGACCCAGTTTAACCGGGAGTGAGCCGCCCAAACGCGGCAGACCAAAACGGAGAGGCCCCATGTCAGGCAAAATGTTGCAGTTCGTCAGTCAGGCAAAAGAGATGCCTGCAAAGCGTAAAGCCCAGGACCGTGTTGCTGATTTTGATGAGATTTATTCTGATTTCAATGTCGCCAGTGCAGAAGAGCAGGCCAGCCGTTGTTCGCAATGCGGGGTACCGTTCTGCCAGGTCAACTGCCCGCTTCATAACAACATTCCCGACTGGTTAATGTTAACGGCGGAAAACCGCCTGCAAGAAGCATATGAGCTGTCGTCTGCAACCAACACCTTCCCTGAGATTTGTGGCCGGATTTGCCCGCAGGATCGCCTTTGTGAAGGCAATTGCGTCATTGAAAAGGGGTTCGAATCTGTCACCATCGGCGCGGTCGAAAAACATATCACCGAAACCGCCTTTGAAGAAGGCTGGGTCAAGCCGATTGCGGTAACAGAGGAAAACGGTTTGTCTGCTGGGATAATCGGCGCGGGTCCGGCCGGTCTGGCGGCTGCAGATGTGCTGCGCCGCAAAGGCTACAAGGTAACAGTGTATGACCGCTATGACCGGGTTGGCGGGTTGTTAATCTATGGCATTCCCGGCTTCAAGCTGGAAAAGGATGTCGTGTTGCGGCGGGCGGAACTGCTGAGCGCGGGCGGCATTGATTTTGTTCTGAACTGCGAAATTGGCCGCGACATCACCTTTGCTGATTTGCGCGCTAAACATGACGCTGTGCTGATTGCGACCGGCGTTTATAAAGCCCGCGATATTCAGGTCCCTGGCATCGGTCTTGACGGGGTTGTGCCTGCGCTTGATTTCCTGACCGCCAGTAACCGTAAATCACTGGGTGATGAGGTTGCCGCCTTTGACAGCGGTGTTTTGAACGCTGAAGACAAGAATGTGGTGGTTATCGGCGGCGGTGATACGGCGATGGATTGCGTGCGGACCGCCATCCGCCAGAAAGCTAAATCGGTAACCTGTCTGTATCGCCGCGACAAGGCGAATATGCCAGGCAGCCAGCGTGAGGTTGAAAACGCCGAAGAAGAAGGTGTGAATTTTCAGTGGTTGTCTGCCCCGCACGCGTTGTTAGGCGATGGGACTGTTCGGGCCGTGCGGGCCCGCCGTATCCATCTGGGCCAGCCTGATGAAACCGGCCGCCAGGTGCCGCAAATTATCGAAAATTCAGACTTCGATGTGGATGCTGATCTGGTTATCAAGGCGCTCGGGTTTGACCCTGAAAATCTGCCGACCTTGTTTGATCAGCCTGAATTAGGGGTCAGCAAATGGGGCACGGTCCAGATAGACTGGAAGACCATGATGACCTCGGCTGAAGGCGTGTTTGCCGCTGGCGATATTGTGCGCGGCGCCTCGCTTGTGGTGTGGGGTATCCGAGACGGCCGTGATGCGGCTGAGCAGATGGACAAATATATTCAGGCGGTGCAGCGCGGTGAAACCCGCGCCGCTGGTTAAGCCTTATTAGACTAAGGAAGATATATCATGACACAGACATCCTCATTCGGGTCAGCTGACTGGTTGAACAAGCGTAAAGCGGACGAGAAAAAGCTGCAGGACGCCGGTGTATGGCAGCCAGAACAGGAACATGATGCCTGCGGGGTTGGGTTTGTCGCTTCTGTGGACGGGTCTGCCCGCCGCTCTGTGGTCAATGCCGCGATTGAAGCGTTGCAGTCTATCTGGCATCGCGGTGCGGTTGATGCAGACGGTATGACCGGCGATGGGGCTGGCATCCATCTGGCGATCCCGCGCGACTTCTTTATTAAACACATTGCCCGAACCGGCCATGAAGATGATGGCGGGCGTCTGGCTGTCGGCATGGTCTTTTTGCCGCGTAACGATTTGGGCGCCCAGGAAACCTGTCGCTGTATTGTGGAACAGGAAATCCTGAATATGGGCCATTTCATCTATGGCTGGAGACAGGTGCCGGTGGATATCGCCGCGCTTGGCGAAAAGGCGATGGCGACCCGTCCTGAAATTGAACAGATTATGTTCTCCATGCCACAGGACCTGTCTGAACAGGAAGCTGAGCGCCAACTTTATCTGATTCGGCGGCGGATTGAAAAAGCGGTTCTGGCGGAACTGGTCACTGATTTCTACATCTGTTCGCTGTCGACCCGGTCTATTATCTATAAAGGCATGTTCCTGGCCGAACAGGTGACCGCCTTTTATCCTGACCTGCTGGATGAGCTGTTTGTGTCAAACTTCGCTGTTTATCACCAGCGGTATTCGACCAACACCTTTCCAACCTGGCGTCTGGCGCAGCCTTTCCGGGTGCTGGCCCATAATGGCGAGATCAACACCGTCAGAGGGAATATGAACTGGATGTCTTGTCATGAAGACAGGATGGACACAGCCGTTTTTGAAGGAGCGGTTGAAGATATTAAGCCTGTGATTGCCAAAGGCAGCTCTGATTCAGCTGCCCTTGATTCTGTATTTGAATTGCTGCTTCAGGCAGGCAGAGACCTGCCGATGGTCAAGACCATGATGATCCCGCAGGCAGCAGATGTCAGTGCAGATAATGAGCTGGCCAAGCTGTATGCCTATTGTAATTCTGTGATGGAACCCTGGGACGGGCCAGCCGCTATTGCGGCGGTGTCTGGTGACTGGGTCATTGGCGGGATGGACCGTAATGGTCTGCGCCCGATGCGCTTTACCCTTACCGATGATGGCCTGATGATCGCAGGCTCAGAAACCGGTATGGTGCATATTGATGAAGCCCATATCACCGAACGGGGCCGGTTGGGCCCAGGCGAGATGATCGGTGTCAACCTGGCTGAAGGCCGGATTGTGTATGATGCTGAATTAAAGGCAGAGCTGGCCGGCCGTCAGGACTGGGCGAAATGGACCAGCCGGGCAAAGCCGATGGACAGCCTTCTGGCAGAAGCCAAGCCGGCCGCAGAAGACCGTCCAGATGAGGATACCCGCCGTCGCCGCCAGTTGATGTCTGGCTGGTCGATGGAAGATATGGAACTGATCCTGGCGCCTATGGCCGCGACCGGCAAAGAAGCGGTTGGCTCCATGGGTGATGATGCGCCCTTGGCGGTGTTGTCTGGCCGGTATCGCGGCCTGCATCATTTCTTCCGCCAGAATTTCTCGCAAGTGACGAACCCGCCGATTGACAGCCTTCGTGAACGCCATGTCATGACCTTGCGCACACGGCTCGGCAATCTGGGTAATATTCTGGATGAAAGCCCGGAGCAATGTGAACATCTGGTGCTGAAATCGCCTGTGGTGACCAATTCTGAATGGCATGCGCTAAAGCACCATCTGGGCGATAAGGCGGTGGAAATTGACTGCAGCTTCCCCGCCTCCTCTGGTCCGGATGGCATGCGCGTCGCCCTTGACCGGATCAGGGCAGAAGCCGAACAGGCTGTGCGCGGCGGCTGTGAGCATGTGATGCTGACAGACCGGACCGCCTCAAAAGATAATGTGCCTTTGCCGATGATTCTGGCAACCGGTGCGGTTCACTCACATCTGGTCAAGCATCAATTACGCACCTTTGCGTCGGTGAATGTGGCCTCTGGTGAATGTCTTGATGTGCATCATTTTGCTGTTCTTATCGGTGTCGGGGCAACCACCATCAATGCCTATGCGGCTGAATGGACCATTGCAGAGCGGATGGAAAAAGGCCTGCTTGACGGGCTTAGTCTGGCTGATGCCGTTGCCAATTACCGCAAAGCCATTGAAGACGGCCTTTTGAAAATCATGTCAAAGATGGGCATTTCGGTCATTGCGTCCTATCGCGGTGGCTATAATTTTGAAGCCCTTGGTTTGTCGCGGGCGTTGGTAGCGGAGTTTTTCCCGCCAATGTCATCTCGGATTTCTGGGCTTGGCCTCATCGGGATTCAGTCGCGGCTGACGGCTCTGCATAAGACAGCTTATGTGGATAACCTGTCCTATCTGCCTGTTGGCGGGCTGTTCCGGTATCGGAAATCGGGTGAACGTCACGCGTTTGATGGCCAGATCATCCATGCTATGCAACATGCCTGTGATACCGGGTCTTATGCCAGTTGGAAAAAATATGTTGAGCTGGTCTCCCGCCAGGGGCCGGTTAATCTGCGTGATTTGTTGGATTTCGAATTTAAAAACCCGCAGTTGGATGTGGATTCTGTGGAAAGCATCACCAATATCCGCAAACGGCTGGTCTCGCCGGGCATTTCGCTTGGTGCGTTGAGCCCTGAGGCCCATGAAACCCTGTCTATCGCCATGAATCGTATTGGGGCGAAGTCAGATTCAGGTGAGGGCGGTGAAGACCCGGCCCGCTTCCGGTTACGTGAAAACGGTGATAACCCGTCCAGTGCGATCAAACAGGTTGCTTCTGGCCGGTTTGGGGTCACGGCTGAATATCTGAACCATTGTGAAGAGCTGGAAATTAAGGTGGCCCAAGGCGCTAAGCCTGGTGAGGGCGGCCAGCTGCCCGGGATCAAGGTAAACAGCCTGATCGCCAAGCTGCGCCATTCAACACCTGGTGTGACCCTGATATCACCGCCGCCTCATCATGATATCTACTCTATCGAAGATTTAGCCCAGCTGATTTACGATCTGAAACAGATCAATCCTGAAGCCCGTGTTTGTGTGAAGCTTGTCGCCTCAACCGGCATCGGGACTATCGCGGCTGGTGTGGCCAAGGCAAAGGCCGATACCATCTTGATCTCCGGACATGGCGGCGGTACCGGGGCCAGCCCGCAATCCTCGATTAAACATGCTGGCATGCCGTGGGAAATGGGCCTGTCCGAAGTGCATCAGGTGCTAACCATGAATGGTCTGCGTGACAAGGTTGTGTTGCGTACAGACGGCGGCTTGAAAACAGGCCGCGATATTGTCATGGCGGCGATGCTGGGGGCAGATGAATATGGTATTGGCACCTCTTCATTGGTGGCCATGGGCTGTATCATGGTGCGCCAATGTCATTCCAACACCTGTCCTGTCGGGGTCTGCACACAGCGTGATGATCTGCGGGCAAAATTTGAAGGCACGCCTGAAAAGGTGGTTCAGCTGTTTACCCATGTGGCTGAGGAAGTCCGCGAAATTCTGGCATCTCTCGGGTTTACCAGCCTGAGACAAGTGATCGGCCGGACTGATCTGTTGAAACAGGTTTCACGCGGTGATGCGGCGCTTGATGATCTCGATTTGAACCCCATTCTGGTTCAGGCTGACGGCGAAGGCGCATCTGGCTACAGCGGTGCTGAGGGGCGTGTTGAGGTGGCTGACACGCTTGATGCGCTGATGATAAAGGATGCCCGCAACGCGCTGGAAAGCGGCGGCAAGATGCAGCTGGCCTATAATATTGAGAATACAGCACGGGCCATTGGCACCAGGCTGTCTTCTCATATTGTGCGCCGGTTTGGTATGACCGGTCTGCGCGAAGGCCAGATCACCGCCAATCTGCGTGGCTCTGCTGGCCAGTCACTGGGTGCCTTTGCGGTCCAGGGGCTGCGGCTTGATGTGGTCGGCGATGCAAACGATTATGTGGGCAAAGGTCTGTCTGGCGGGATGATCACGGTTCGCCCTGGCCCGTCCGCCCGCTTTGCCGCAGAGAAAAACACCATCATCGGCAATACAGTTATGTATGGCGCGACATCCGGTGTGCTGCTGGCTAATGGTCAGGCAGGTGAACGGTTGTGTGTGCGCAACTCTGGGGCGACGGCGGTGGTTGAAGGCTGCGGCTCTAACGGGTGCGAATATATGACTGGCGGCGTGGTTGTTATTCTGGGCTCAACAGGGGATAATTTCGGTGCGGGCATGACCGGCGGAATGGCGTTCATATACGACCCGGACGATCAGTTCCTGTCAAATGTGAATCCGGAAACCTTGCAGATCAGACGTGTGAATGAAGGCCACTGGCAGGCAGAACTGCACAGCCTTGTTACGCGCCATGCCCGAGAAACCGATTCTGCACTGGCAAAACGTCTGCTGAATGACTGGGATACAGAAGTGAACCAGTTCTGGCATGTTGTGCCGACCGAAATTCTGTCGACCTTATCGCATCCAATCGCAGAAGCTGAATTGTCAAGCCAGACCGCATAGGCTATACCCTTAAGCCTGACAACGGGGGGTATCGCGGGTGGATATCAGACTTCAGGCAGACACAGATCAAGTGGATGTCGCCAGCTTGATGACGGCGGCGTTTGGTTCGGTGCGTAGCCGGCGCGCAGTATGGCATTTGCGGCCGGGTCCGCCTGTCGACGCCTTGTGTCTGGTGGCGTCTAAGAGCAATAAAATCTGTGGCAGCCTGCGTTTCTGGGAAGTGCTGGTTTGTGGTCGCCCGCAACTGTTGTTGGGCCCGCTCGCGGTGCAGCCAGAACTGCATGGTCAGGGATTTGGCCGCGCTCTGGTGATAGACGGGATCAGACGGGCCCAGCAACAAAACCGGTGGGATTTTGTGCTGGTTTCAGGTGATCCTGATTATTATCCTAAATTTGGCTTTACCCATACCGCAGATGGCCAGTTTATCTGGCCAGGCGATATTGCGCCCAACGTCCTGCAGATACGCGCTCTGACACAGACAGGGCTGGATAGTCTGCCAGATGGGCCGATTGCTGTTCTGTCGATGACAGACCGGATGGCGGAGGGCTGAGACATGGCGGTTCTGCATCATTACCCCCTATCCCCCTCCAGCCGGTTTATCCGTTTGCAGTGCGGTGAATATGAGCTGGATATAAGCTTGCGCACGCAAATTCCCTGGCTGCGGGATGAAGAGTTTTTAGCCCTGAATCCGGCTGGCGATGTGCCGGTTCTGGAAGATGAAAATCTGGGTGTGGTTTGCGGCGCGCGGGTCATAAGTGAATGGCTGGAAGAAATTGTCGAGAACAGCGAGTTGATGCCCAAGACAGCCGGTGAACGCGCAGAAGTCAGGCGGCTGATCGACTGGTTTGAAACCAAATTCACCCTTGAAGTGTCCCGCCCCCTAATCCGTGAGCGGATTATCAAGAGATTTGATTCTGGCCAGCCGGCGTCCTCAACAGTTATGCGCGCGGCGCTGGCCAATGCACAGATACATCTGGGTTATATTGACTGGCTGGCGGCGCAGAATGCCTGGCTGGCCGGGGCCAACATGTCGCTGGCTGATTTGGTGGCGGCCGCGCATCTGTCTGTACTTGATTATTTTGGTGATATCGATTGGGACCGCTGCCAAGAAGCCAAGATGTGGTACATGAAGCTGAAAAGCCGGCCCAGCTTCCGGCCGTTATTATCTGATATTCTGGTCGGCATGCCGCCAGCGGCTCACTATAGCGAGCTGGATTTTTAGACCCGTTCCCTTTGCGGTGCCGCTGCTATCTTATCATACAGCCCGCGCACAGCTGAACATATCTGCTCTATCTGGCTGTCTTCAGAAAACCGGTGGCCAGCGGCTTTGTCCAAAATCACTTGCACCTGTTCTGTCTGCCACCTCTCGGCAATGCTGAGGGCGGTCTGCCAGGGCACCTCATGATCGGCCATACCCTGTAGCAGAACCACAGGGATATCCAGTCCGATAGGCTTGTCCAGAACCAGATTATCGCGCCCGTCTGTGACCAGATGATAAGGATAGATGACGTCCTCAGGTGCGTAGGGGTTGGGCAGAGCGATTTGCCCGCACGCCTGCATCTGTTGTTTTTGTTGTTCTGTCAGCGCGTCCCATATCAGGGTTTCGGTGAAATCCGGCGCGGCGGCGATACCAACCAGCCCGGCCACACGTTCCGGGCGTTTCTGAGCAGCCCGTATCATCAGCCACCCGCCAAGCGATGATCCGACCAGAATTTGCGGCCCGCTGGTTAACTGGTCAAGCATCAGCACACAATCTTCAACCCAGGCCGAAATTGTGCCGTCCAGAAAGGCCCCGTCAGACAGGCCATGCCCGAAATAATCAAACCGCAGAAACGGGATATCCGCCGCCACCGCCAGTTGATGCAATATTTCGGCTTTGGTGCCGAACATGTCTGAACCATGGCCGGCCAGAAACACGAGCCCGGGCACGCCGTCGCGGCCCTCATGACGCAGATAGGCGCGTTTTGTGCCGTCAGGGCAACTGAGATAGGCTGTGTTGTCTGTATGGCCGGTATTTTGCATCAGAGATCTTGTCCTTTTTTGTCAGCACGGGGTGTCCCCTGCGGCCCCGCATTATAGAATAGAGAATTAGGTCGTTGCCAAAGCGGGGCTGACAGGTTACCTGTATCGTTGTATCATTTTGCACGTTCATCATTAAGAATTTTATGCCCAAACAACATTCCATTACCCGTCCGGTTATTGTTCAGATCCTGCCCGCCCTGAACAGAGGCGGGGTTGAACGCGGCACAGTTGAAATCGCCAGAGCCCTCATTGATCGCGGCTATAAGGCTGTGGTGATCAGCAATGGCGGCCTGCTTGAATCCCAGCTGACCAGGATGGGGGCAACGGTTCACCGCCTGCCGGTGCATTCCAAAAACCCGTTTAAATGGCCGTTAATCAGATCAAAGCTGTCGCAGATTCTGCGGGCTGAGGGGGCTGATATCGTGCATGTCCGCTCTCGCGCGCCAGCCTGGATAGCCCTGCCGGTTGCCGCCCGTCTGTCGATGGCGACGGTATCGACTATTCACAGTAAATTCGCGCCTAAAAATGCGTTTAAACATCTCTATAACCGGAAGATGCTGAAAGCTGATGCGGTGATCGCGATATCCGAGTTTATCAAATCGATAATTGCTTCACATTACGCTCAGCACAAATCAGCTGACGAGGTTAGCGTTATTCACCGCGGTGTGGATACAGCTATATTTGATCCCGCCAGCGTGACCCAGCAGCGCATTATCCGCGAGGCTGAGAGGCTGAAGCTGCCTGAAGATGGCCGGGTGGTGATGTTGCCGGCACGGCCAACCAGCTGGAAAGGTCATGAGGTTATTATCCGCGCGGTTGCTGCCCTGAACCGGCATGATGTTACGTTGTTGCTGCTTGGCGCGGGTGATGGGCAGGCGCGGTTTGTGGCCGGTCTGGAACAGTTAGCCCGTAAAACAGGTCTTGACGGCCGCCTGCGGATTGCCACCGGCAGTGATGATATGCCAGCTGCTTTTATGTTGGCAGATGTTATCGCGATGCCGTCAACTATCCCGGAACCCTTTGGCCGGGTGGCGGTGGAAGCGGGCGCGATGGGCCGGCCGGTGGTTGCCTTTAATCATGGCGGGGCTGTTGAATCTGTGTTGGACGGCAAGACCGGCTGGCTGGCCACCCCGGGCGATGTTGATGATCTGACGCGCGCGCTGGCCTCAGCTCTTGATTTATCTGAGGCAGACCGGGCCCGTCTGGCGAAACGGGCGCGTGCGCATATCACCAAATTCTTCTCGAAAGAGAAAATGTGTCAAAAAACAATGGAAATTTACGATAATCTGTTGCAAGACAGGGCTGGATAGCCCGGCAGGCAACGCGTTAAGCATGAACAACAGGACTGAAGACTATGCCTACGATTTCACTCCCTGACGGATCAGAACGCCAGTATGATGCGGCGGTGACCCCGGCTCAGATTGCCAGTGATATTGGCCCTGGTCTGGCCAAGGCAGCGATGGCGGCTGTGGTTAACGGGGCGGATTGGGACCTGACCCGGGCTATTGATGATGACAGTGATGTGCAGATTATCACGGCCAAAAATACAGACGCTGCGCTGGAGCTGGTGCGTCATGACTGTGCTCATATCATGGCTGAAGCCGTTCTTGAGCTGTATCCGGACACACAAGTGACGATCGGCCCGGCGATTGAAAACGGCTTTTATTATGATTTTCACCGTGAACAGCCGTTCACTACAGATGATCTGGAGGCTATCGAAGCCCGGATGCATGAAATCGTGGACCGGGATGAGCTGATTGAACGGGCGGTCTGGACCAGAGATGAGGCGGTCGCCTTCTACCGGGAAAAGAACGAGCCGTTCAAAGTTGAGCTGGTAGAAGCTATCCCGCAGGACGAAACTGTCTCTTATTATACCCAAGGCCAGTTTATTGATCTGTGCCGCGGCCCGCACCTGGCGTCAACGGGCCGGGCGGGTCATGCGTTCAAGCTGATGAAGGTTGCCGGAGCGTATTGGCGCGGCGATTCAAACCGGCCTATGTTGCAGCGGATTTATGGCACGGCCTGGCTAACTGAAAAGGAGTTGGCGCAGTATCTGACCATGCTGGAAGAGGCCGAAAAGCGCGATCACCGCAAGCTGGGCCGCCAGCTGGATTTCTTCCATCTTCAGGAAGAGGCGGCCGGGTCTGTGTTCTGGCATGCCAAGGGCTGGATTCTCTATCGCGAGATTGAGATGTATATGCGCCGCCGTCTGGATGAGGCTAGTTACAGCGAGGTGAAAACCCCGCAGCTTGTTGACCGCAGCCTGTGGGAAGCTTCTGGCCACTGGGATAAATTCGGTGACAATATGTTTACGGCCGAAACCACAGAAGATCGGACTCTGGCCCTGAAGCCGATGAACTGTCCAGGCCATGTCCAGATCTATCGTCAGGGGGTGAAATCCTATCGCGACCTGCCGTTGCGGATGGCTGAGTTCGGCTCTTGTCACAGAAATGAGCCCTCCGGGGCCTTGCATGGCATTATGCGGGTGCGCGCGTTCACCCAGGATGACGCTCATATCTTCTGTACTGAAGATCAGATCAATTCAGAATCAGTGGCCTTCTGTAACCTGCTTCAGGATATCTATGCTGATTTCGGGTTTGAGGATATCCGGGTGAAATTCTCTGACCGGCCAGAGGTACGGGCTGGTGATGACAGCACCTGGGATAAGGCAGAGGCCGCATTACGGGATGCAACCGAAGCGGCTGGCCTTGAAACGGTTCTGAACCCGGGTGAGGGCGCGTTTTATGGCCCGAAGCTGGAATTTGTTCTGCGCGATGCTATCGGCCGTGACTGGCAGTGCGGCACGCTGCAGGTTGATTTTGTGCTGCCTGAACGCCTTGATGCAGAATATGTCGCCGAAGATGGTGCGCGGCGTCGGCCGGTGATGCTGCACCGCGCGATCTTGGGCTCGCTTGAACGCTGGATCGGGATTCTTATTGAACAATATTCAGGCCGGATGCCGGTCTGGCTGTCCCCGGTCCAGGCGGTTATTGCGCCGATTACAGACAGCGCAAATGACTATGCCAAGCTGGTGCATGCCGCGGCGGCGGCGGCGGGTCTGCGGGCCGAACTGGACGCGCGGAATGAGAAAATTGGCTATAAGATTCGCGAACATTCAACCGCAAAAGTGCCCTTTATTCTGGCTGTTGGCGGGCGTGAGGCTGAAGCCGGAACAGTGGCTTTACGGCGCTTAGGATCGGACAAGCAGGAAATCATCAGCCTTGATGAAGCCATGGCGATGTTGGCTGATGAGGCGCTGGCCCCTGACCTGAAGCGCGCAAAAACTTGAAGTTTTTGGTAAAACAGACTATCTACAACGACCATAACCGCTCGTTCTGCGGACAAATGCGGCCAAAGTGGCTGATTTGTCTGAAGGCCGGGCGATAAGGACTGAAAACAGCTAACTGATAACAGCTAAAGGAGAGTTTCATAGCACGTCCACGCAACGATACGCCGCCCGCCTCTGACGGTCCGCGTATCAATACAGAAATCCGTTCAGCAACCGTCCGCTGTATTGACCCTGAAGGCGAACAGATGGGGATTCTGAAGATTGATGATGCGCTGCGCAAGGCAGATGAATTTGGTCTGGACCTTGTTGAGCTGCAACCAAACGCGGAACCGCCGGTTGTCAAAATTCTGGATTATGGCAAGTACAAATACCAGGCCCAGAAGCGTGCCTCTGAAGCGCGTAAAAAGCAAAAGGTGATTGAGGTCAAGGAAATCAAGCTGCGTCCCAATATCGACAGTCATGATTATGATGTGAAGATGCGGGCTGTGCGCAAATTCCTTGAAGCCGGTGACAAGGTGAAAATCACGTTGCGGTTCCGGGGACGTGAGATGGCTCATGTTGAGCTGGGCAGCCAATTGCTGCAGCGTGTGCGTGAGGATATTGAAGAAGAGGCAAAAATCGAATCACACCCGAAGATGGAAGGGCGGCAGATGATTATGGTTTTGGCTCCACGGTAGCCAAATCTCTGGCTTTGCCGCCTGAACGGGCAGGTGAGGTGATAATTGGTTGATTTTTGGCAGCGAACCCATTATAACACCGCTTCCGATACGGAAGTTTGAGATGTCGCGTCTGGGCCTATCAAGGGCTGCCCAGCCGGCACAAGACGATAAAAGGGTATCGCAGTGTGATGCTGCAACCCGCAAAACAGAAAAGAGGTCAAAATGCCCAAGATGAAAACAAAAAGCGGAGCAAAAAAACGCTTCCGCGTGACAGCCAGTGGTAAGATTAGCGGCTCAGCAGCTTTTCTCAGCCACAATCTTCGTCGCCGTTCCCAGAAAATGAAGCGCCAGGCGCGCGGTACAATGATCCTGCATGAAGCAGATGCACGCATCGTCCGCAAATTCCTGCCTTACGCCTGATAGACCTTAAGGAGAACGAGACATGGCACGAGTAAGCCGCGGCGTGACTGCACACGCCCGTCACAACAAAGTTATCAAAGCTGCCAAAGGCTATTATGGCCGGCGCAAGAACACCTTCAAAACCGCAAAGCAGGCTGTTGATAAGGCCCGCCAATACGCTTACCGGGACCGGCGCGTACGCAAACGCGAATTCCGGGCCTTGTGGATTCAGCGGATTAACGCTGCTGCGCGTGTGCACGGCATGACCTATTCTGCGCTGATGGGCGGGCTGGCCAAGGCTGGCATTGAGGTGGATCGCAAGATGCTTGCTGACCTCGCCGTACACCAGCCACAGGCCTTTGCCACGCTGGTTGAGCGCTCAAAGCAGGCCAGCTAAGGGCTGTCCGTCTGCACCGGCTCTGCCTCTGTTGTGCCAGTGCCGGTCGCAGGCATCATTTTTCTTGAGTAGTGCAGGCAGGTGATGACAGACACAGCCCAGCTTAAAGCAGACCTAATGGCGGCTATCGACGCTGCTGAAACGCTCGATAAACTGGAAACCGTGCGGCTTGATGCGTTGGGCAAAAAGGGCCGTATTTCCACCCAGCTGAAAGCATTGGGCAGCCTTGCGCCGGAAGAGCGCAAAGCCGCTGGCCAAGCCCTCAACGTCTTAAAAGAGGAAGTGGCCTCTGCCCTGGCCGCTCGTCAGGCCGGCCTTCAGCATGCCGCCCTTGCGGACAAGCTGGCCAGTGAAACCATTGATGTTTCGCTGCCGGCTCGCGCTGAGACTAGGGGACGGACTCATCCTCTGTCGCGCACGATTGAGGAAATTTCGGCTATTTTCGCGGATATGGGTTTTTCGATCGCAGAAGGCCCGGATATCGAATCTGATTTCTATAATTTCACCGCGCTGAACATTCCGCCCGAACACCCTGCCCGCCAGGAACATGACACCTTTTATCTGAATCCTGATGAGACAGGGGCGCGGCCTGTATTGCGCACTCACACCTCACCTGTTCAGATACGCACCATGCTGAACACGCCGCCGCCTATCCGCATTATCGTGCCTGGGCGGACCTATCGTTCTGATCATGACGCCACTCACAGCCCGATGTTTCATCAATGTGAGGGCCTTGTGATCGGGGAAGGCATTCACATGGGGCATCTGAAGGGCTGTCTGATCGATTTCTGCCGTGCCTTTTTTGGGGTACAGGATTTGCCCGTCCGGTTCCGGCCCAGCTTTTTCCCGTTTACCGAACCGTCTGCTGAGGTGGATATTGGTTGCCGCCGGTCTGGTGGCGGTTTGGAAATTGGTGCTGGTGATGACTGGCTTGAAATTCTTGGCTCTGGCATGGTCAATCCGCGTGTGCTGGAAAATTGCGGTCTGGACCCGGACAAGGTTCAGGGCTTTGCCTTTGGTATGGGCGTTGAACGCCTCGCCATGCTGAAATATGGCATTCCGGATTTGCGCACCTTTTATGACAGCGATTTGCGCTGGTTGAAACATTATGGCTTTATGCCGGTTGATGTTCCTGGTCTGCATACTGGTCTTGGCACAGGAGAGGCGTGATGAAATTTACCTTCTCCTGGCTGTGTGATCATCTCGATACAGACAAATCCCTTGATGAGATTTGTGAGGCTCTGCCGATGCTGGGGCTGGAGGTTGAAGACCTTCATAATCCGCTTGCCGCGCTGGCCCCGTTTCGTGTAGTTGAAATCCTTGAAGCCAAACAGCATCCCGATGCTGACCGGCTGCGGGTCTGCCGTGTAAATACGGGCGAGGGAGAGTTGCAGATCGTATGTGGCGCGCCGAACGCGCGGGCGGGTCTGCGCACCGTGCTTGCCCCTGTTGGCACCCATGTTCCCGGCCCTGACATCACCATCAAGCAAGGTAAAATTCGGGGCCAGACTTCACAAGGCATGTTGTGTTCTTTGTCTGAGCTGGGCCTTGGTGAAGATCATGAGGGCATTGCCGAGTTGCCAGAAGACGCGGTTGTCGGCACCGGTTTTGCCGGCTTTGCTGAGACCAAATTTGCGGGTCTTGTTGATCCGGTTATAGAAATTGCGATTACCCCGAACAGAGGTGATTGTCTGGGTGTGCGCGGTGTTGCCCGTGACCTGGCAGCAGCCGGTTTTGGCCAGCTGAAAGTGATCGATTTCGCGCCTGCTGAAGGTGAGTTTGCCTCTCCGTTGACCTGGCAAATAGACGATGAAGTGGCTGGGCTTGTGCCGCTTATTTCCGGTCGCCTGTTTGAAGGCGTATCGAACGGCCCGTCCCCTGACTGGATGGCAGCGCGGCTGACGGCAGTGGGCCAGCGGCCTATCTCTTCACTTGTGGATATCACTAATTATGTGATGCTTGATCTGGGCCGCCCGTTGCATGCTTATGATGCAGACAAGGTTGCCGGTGATAAGCTGGTGTTACGGTTTGCCAAAGAGGGTGAGGAAATTCTCGCGCTCAACGAAAAGACCTATAGCTGCGGGCCGGATATGCTGGTTATCGGGGATCAGAATGGCCCTGATGATATTGCCGGTATTATGGGCGGTGAACGTACCGGGGTCAGCGAGACCACGACCCGTATGTTCTTAGAAGTGGCCATATTTGACCCGATCAATGTGGCCAGTACCGGGCGCCAGTTGAACATCCATTCAGATGCGCGCTATCGCTTTGAACGCGGTCTTGATGCGGCCTCGCCGGTGCAGATGGCCGGTTATATCGCCCGTTTGTTCCAGTCTGTCTGCGGCGGCCGGTTCAGCCACCTGGTTGTGACCGGTTCTGCGGACAGAGACCCGCAGATGGTGGCCTTCCCGCCTGCGCGCACAAAGGCCCTGACCGGTATTTCCTGTTCTGATGACCGGCAGGCTGAGATCCTGACCGATCTGGGTTTTGTGGTTAACCGCAGCGCAGCTGAGCTGTGGCAGGTAGAGGTGCCGTCTTGGCGTAATGATATTGATGGCCCGGCTGACCTGGTCGAGGAAGTTATTCGCATCCACGGTTATGATAATCTTGAAATGACGCCCCTGCCGCGGGACAATTACATTGCCCGTCCAGCGTTTTCGGCTGAACAGGTGCGGGCGGTGTTGTTGCGCCGCCTGTTGGCCGGGCGCGGCCTGACAGAGGCGGTGACCTTCTCTTTCCTGCGGCCCGAAGAAGCGCGCCTGTTTGGCGGCGGTGATGAGGCGTTAGGGGTAGCAAACCCCATCAGCACAGACCTCAGCATGATGCGGCCGTCTGTGCTGCCGAACTTGTTATCTGCGGCGGCCCGCAATTTGAACCGGGCCCTGTCTGATGTTTGTTTGTTTGAGGTTGGCCCTGTCTTCCTTGACCCATCTGAGACCGGCCAGAGAACAGCGGTTGGCGGCCTCCGTGTAGGGGCAGCACAGACCAAAGACTGGCAGCAGGCCGGCCGAGCTGTTGATACCTTTGATGCCAAGGCAGACCTGCTGGCAGTTTTGGGTTGTCTTGGCGTGCGTTGCGAAAACCTGATGGTTTCACTAGATACACCAGACTGGATGCACCCTGGCCGATCTGGCCGGCTGACGCTGGGCAAAACCGAAATGGGCGTCTTTGGTGAACTTCACCCGCGCATTTGTGATGAGTTCGACTTGCCTGCAGGTGTTGTCGGCTTTGAGTTGTGGCTGGACGCTATTCCGCTGCCGCGCCAGAAGGGGCCTGCCAAACCGTTGCTGAAGCTGTCTTCATTGCAGCCCGTGACCCGCGATTTTGCGTTCATCGTTGATAACAGCATCTCGGCTCAGGCGTTGGTAGATTCGGTACGTCGGGCAGCCCGCGATGTGGTCACAGACATATCTGTGTTTGACATCTACCAGGGCAAAGGCATTGAAGAGGGCAAGAAATCTGTCGCTCTTGCTGTTACGCTGCAGCCGAAAGACGCTACCTTCAGCGAGGCGGATTTGTCTTCCCTGTCAGAGCAAATCGCGGCGACAGTTGCGAAAAACTGCGGCGGCGTTCTGCGCGGCGCCTGAACCGCGCCCTTTACGGCAGATTATAACCGGTTAATCGCGGAGACCAGTGCGTAAAGCGGGGCCAGGGTGATGGATGTATTAATCCCCGCCCCGTAGACCGAGCGGCCATCCCTACCGGCTTTCAGCTCAACATAGGCCGCGGCTTCGGCTTTTGATGTAGATGACCGCGTGTTCTGGCCGAAATCCGCCAGCGTGAAATCCAGCTCAAAATTATCCCGCAACGCATTCACCATGGCAGAGATCGGCCCGTTTCCGGTTGCCGAAATGGTGCTCTCCTCGCCCTTGTGGCGAATAACAGCGGTGATGCGTTCTTTTTCTGAGGCCAGTGAGGCCGGCTGAGTTTCAACTGAAATCAGGTTGAAGGGCTCATCCACATTCAGATATTCTGCGCTGTAGATTTCCCAGATCATCTCTGCTGTGATTTCACGGCCGCTGACATCAGCCTGTTTCTGGACGGTCTGGCTGAACTCTACTTCCATCCCGCGCGGCAGACGCACATGATGTTCTGTTTCCAACAACCAAGCGGACCCGGCCTTACCAGATTGTGAATTTACCCGGATAATGGCTTCATAGGTGCAGCCGATATCGGCCGGGTCAATCGGCAGATAGGGCACTTCCCATTTGTCATCATTGGCGTTCTGGATAGCGTCCATCCCTTTGCGGATGGCGTCCTGATGAGAGCCGGAAAAAGCGGTATGGACCAGCTGGCCCGCATAGGGGTGGCGCTGATGGACAGGCAACTGGTTACAAAACTCGGCTGTTTCGACCAGTGTGGTGATGTCAGAGATATCCAGTTTCGGGTCAACACCTTGTGTAAACAGGTTCAGCCCCAGCGTAATGATATCCACATTGCCGGTCCGCTCACCATTGCCAAACAGGGTGCCTTCCACCCGATCTGCTCCGGCCATCAGCCCCAGTTCAGTTGCCGCAACCCCGCAACCCCGGTCATTATGAGGGTGCAAAGATAAAATCATGCTGTCCCGCCGGGAAAAGTTCCGGTGCATCCATTCGATCTGATCGGCATAGATGTTGGGTGTCGACATCTCAACGGTCGCGGGCAGGTTGATGATGGTTTTGTTCTCCGGCGTAGGCTGCCAGATATCCATCACCGCCTCACACACTTCCAGCGCGTAATCAAGCTCTGTGCCGGTAAAGCTCTCTGGTGAATATTGCAGGCGAAGCGCTGTTGACGACCCCAGCTTGCTGATCCGGTCGGCCACCATTTTCGCGCCGTCTATTGCGATCTGTTTTACCCCGTCGCGGTCAGATTTAAACACCACCCGCCGTTGCAGGGTAGAGGTGGAGTTATACAGATGCAAAATGGCACTTGGGGCGCCCTGCAGCGATTCAATGGTTCTGTCGATAAGATGTTCTCTGGCCTGGGTGAGCACCTGTATCGTCACATTCGCAGGGACATGGCCGCCATCGATAAGCTCGCGCAGGAAATTGAAGTCTGTGTCTGAGGCAGACGGAAACCCAACTTCAATTTCTGTGAAACCCATGCCGACAAGGGTTTTGAACATGCGCATTTTGCGCAGGCTGTCCATCGGCTCTATCAGGGCCTGGTTGCCGTCACGCAGATCAACAGAACACCATACCGGGGCCGAGGTGATCACCTGGTTCGGCCAGCTTCTGTCAGGCAGGTTAACAGGCGGATAAGCGCTGTATTTTGCAGGGTTCATCTGAGTCATATCAGGTCCGGTTTCCGCAACATCATATCAAGAGTAGATGTTGTACCATGATCGGCAATCGGGTCAAGGGTTTGCCGGTTTGACGGGCTTTCCTGAATTTATCGGCTGAAGGGCGGAAAATCATGATTGTTATGCTGGAAAGCGCGTCAGAAGTGCGCTAGATATCTTTTCATGACTGACTTATCCAAAATCAGAAATTTCTCGATTGTTGCGCATATCGATCACGGCAAATCTACCCTTGCAGATCGTCTTATTCAGGTCTGCGGCGGGTTGAGCGAGCGCGAGATGTCCGAACAGGTTCTCGACAATATGGACATTGAACGTGAACGCGGCATTACCATCAAGGCCCAGACTGTGCGTCTCAGCTACAAAGCAAAGTCAGGCGAGGACTATGTTCTGAACCTGATGGATACGCCCGGTCATGTTGATTTTGGCTATGAGGTGTCGCGTTCTTTGTCGGCTTGTGAAGGGTCGCTGTTAGTTGTTGACGCCTCGCAAGGGGTAGAGGCGCAGACGCTGGCCAATGTCTATCAGGCCCTTGATGCTGATCATGATATGGTCACGGTTCTGAACAAGATGGACCTGCCGGCTGCCGAACCTGATCGGGTCAAGGCCCAAATCGAAGATGTTATTGGCCTGCCAGCGGATAACGCCATAGCGGTTTCCGCCAAGACGGGCATCGGCATTGAAGAGGTTTTAGAAGCAATTGTCACGGAATTGCCACCGCCGACCGGGGCAGACGCCTCGCCGCTGAAAGCCTTGCTTGTGGACAGCTGGTACGACCCTTATCTGGGTGTGATGACCTTGATACGGGTGCGGGACGGCATCATCAAAAAGGGCATGAAGATCCGCATGATGGCCAGCGGGGCCGTGCATACCGTTGAACGGGTCGGGGTGTTTGGCCCGAAACCGACGGCAGTTGACCAGCTGGGTCCGGGTGAGATCGGCTTTATCAATGCCGGTGTGAAGACCGTTTCTGATGCGAAGGTCGGTGACACCATCACTGATGATAGACGCCCTTGTGCCGAACCGCTTGACGGTTTTAAGCCGTCTGTGCCGGTTGTATTCTGCGGGCTGTTTCCGATTGATGCGGCGGATTTCTCGGGCCTGCGTGAGGCGCTTGAAAAACTGTCCTTGAATGACAGCTCGTTCTCGTTTGAGGCGGAAACCTCTGCGGCTCTGGGCTTTGGCTTTCGTTGCGGTTTTCTGGGCCTGTTGCATATGGAGGTTATCCGTGAACGGCTGAGCCGCGAGTTCAATCTTGATCTGATCTCAACCGCGCCGTCTGTTGTGTACCAACTGACGATGACAGATGGCAGCAAGATAAACATGCATAATCCGGCCGATATGCCAGAGGTCACTCGGATCCAGTCGATAGAAGAGCCTTGGATTAAAGCCACTATCATGACCCCTGATGAATATTTGGGGCAGGTGTTGTCATTATGTGTTGAACGCCGCGGTGAGCAGATAGACTTAACCTATGCCGGTAGCCGGGCGATGGTGGTTTATCGTCTGCCTCTGAACGAGGTGGTGTTTGATTTTTATGACCGGCTGAAATCGGTGACCCGCGGGTATGCCAGCTTTGATTATCAGATGGATGAGTATATTTCCGGCGATCTGGTCAAGGTGTCTATTCTGGTCAATAGCGACCCGGTGGATGCGCTGGCGATGATCGTGCACCGCGAGCAGGCAGAATATCGGGGCCGGGCCATCTGTGCCCGCTTGAAAGACCTGATTCCTCGCCAGATGTTTAAAATCGCTCTGCAGGCGGCCATTGGCGGTAAAGTCATTGCACGGGAAACCATCTCGGCTCTGCGCAAGGATGTGACGGCAAAATGTTATGGCGGGGATGTCAGCCGGAAACGCAAACTTCTGGAAAAACAGAAAGAGGGCAAGAAGCGCATGCGCCAGTTCGGCCGCGTGGATATCCCGCAGAACGCGTTCCTGGAAGCCTTGAAGATGGGCGATAATTAACCGAAGTGTCCCGCTTTATCAGGGCTGGCGGCCTTCACGGTGATATTGTCTGTGCCGCTTGCCTTTGAGGCCGGCAAACAGGCGTGAGATAAGCCAGAACAGCACGCCGATCACCAGAAATACAATCGCTGCAGGCCATTGCAACAACCCAGATATCAGCGGGTGCCACAAAAAGGGCGAGCAGCCCAACGCCACAATCAGGCTGCATGGGTCAATATAGCGGTCTATCACCGCTTCTGCGATTTGCAGTGAGGAGGGCGCACGCTCATAAAGATACTGGCCCAGCATAACCGATGCCGCATTATCGTCAGTGATGTCACCGAACATCACCAAGCCGCCCAAAAGCAGGAATACAACTGCCAAAAGTTTAAACAATAAACGTCCCATGGCCAAAATCATGTCGAAAGTCAGACAAATTTGCAACCATGAACTGATCCGCAGAAACGCCTAAGGGAATTGCATGTTTGCCTGTGCCCCGCTATAGTGCGGCAGACCCGGTGTATAGCATCTGAAGCATCTGGAGGGATGGCCGAGCGGTTTAAGGCGCACGCCTGGAAAGCGTGTTGGGGTGAAAGCCCCTCGGGGGTTCGAATCCCCCTCCCTCCGCCACCGCTTTTCAAATTACCCTTGTTGTCGAAGACTGCCCGCTGATGGCGGCTACATCACCCCCGGATTTGCCAAGATTACAGTTTTGTGACTACACTTGTGCATGGCATGGTGCTTTGGGGGAGGACGTCATGTTTTTGCTTGTACTGGTCACTTGTGTGACTTTGGAAGGCCAGACCATGTGTCACGAGTTTGAACGTGAACAGGTCTATGCGAATCAAGACGCCTGTATGATGGCCGCCGCGATGGAGCGAGGCCGCTATAATTCACGCATGGAACGGCGAAACTGGGCGCGATACCAGTGGGAATGCCGCAACAATGTGCTGAAAAAACAGGTTTGAGGGCGCCTTACGGCTAGCCACTAGCCTGCTCTTTATATAAGGCGCGGGCGCTACATTATTGCAGCTTGATAAGGGGGTGATGCGTTATTTGCATCACCCTTCATTATTTTCAGCAGTATTCATACTCATGCCAGATTGTACGGTTTAGATGTTCCTCAGTTTTGTCCTCCCCCCGAGTGCGCAATGGAACATTAATGTTCAACTTCTGTTCGAAGAAAGTGAGAGAGTTATGAAGAAGTTACTGTTAGCAAGCGCAATGATGTGTGCTGTAGCCAGCCAGGCTGTAGCTGATATTAAAGTTGGTGTGCTGCATTCCCTGTCCGGCACTATGGCCATTTCCGAAACCACGCTGAAAGACACCATGCTGATGCTGATTGAACAGCAGAACGCAAAAGGGGGTCTGCTTGGTGAAAAGCTGGTCCCTGTTGTGGTTGACCCGGCCTCTGATTGGCCATTATTTGCTGAAAAAGCGCGCGAGCTGCTTACCGTGCACGACGTAGATGTGATGTTCGGTAACTGGACATCTGTGTCACGTAAATCTGTATTGCCGGTTGTTGAAGAGCTGAACGGTTTGCTTTTCTACCCTGTGCAATATGAAGGTGAAGAAAGCTCCAAGAACGTGTTTTACACAGGCGCCGCCCCGAACCAGCAGGCTATCCCAGCAACAGATTATTATCTTGAAGAGCTTGGTGTTGAGAAATTCGCCCTGTTGGGAACCGACTATGTCTATCCCCGGACCACAAACAAAATTCTTGAACAATATCTGAAAGACAAGGGGATTCCCGAATCTGATATTTTCGTGAATTACACACCGTTTGGCCATTCAGACTGGTCTAAAATTGTGGCCGATGTTGTTGCGCTCGGCGCAGATGGCAAAAAGGTCGGTGTGATTTCAACCATCAATGGTGACGCTAATGTCGGCTTCTATAAAGAGCTGGCCGCCGCAGGCGTGTCTGCTGATGACATCCCCGTGGTTGCATTTTCTGTGGGTGAAGAAGAGCTGTCCGGTCTGGATACAACAAACCTTGTTGGTCACCTGGCCGCCTGGAATTATTTCCAGTCAGCTGAAACAGATGCCAACGCAGAGTTCATTGCTGCCTGGAAAGCCCAAATGGGTGAAGAGCGGGTAACAAACGACCCGATGGAAGCCCATTATATCGGGTTTAACATGTGGGTACAGGCGGTCGCCGAGGCCGGTACAACAGACGTGGATAAGGTCCGGGATGCCATGTATGGTCAAACCTTCCCGAACTTGACTGGCGGTATGGCTGAAATGCTGCCGAACCACCACCTGTCGAAGCCGGTCCTGATCGGTGAAATTCAGGCAGATGGTCAATTCGATATCATCAGCCAGACAACCGAAGTCCCTGGTGATGCCTGGACAGACTTCCTGCCAGAATCAAAAGTTCTGGTCTCAGACTGGAAAGGCCTTGGTTGCGGTATGTACAACACTGAAACGAAGACCTGCGTTCAGATCAAATCCATCTATTAACAAAGAGCAGCGGGCTGGGTGTTCCTCCCCCCAGCCCGCTTATCCTCCCCCCACGCTCAATTGATGAATAGATACCGCCGGAGACAGTCTCTCATGATATGTCTCCGGCAGGATTTTGAACCATGACAAGATTACTGCTCCTCCTCCTCCTTCCGCTTTTTGTCTCGTTTTCAGCCCAGCCCGCCTTCTCCTCATCTACGCTTGAAGAGCTGCTTGGCCGCAATGCGAAACTGATCCAGAAAAGCTCGTCCAAGACGGTAGACCCTGTGTTGGCTGAAATTCAGGATTTTGGCGGCCAGCTCGCTGCTGAGTTCATGCAGAACTGGAAAGACAAAACCCTTTATTATATCAAAGCTGATGGCCGATTTGTGATAGCTGAACCTGCCGGCAAAGATGATGCAGGCAAAAAAATCGTCTCGGTCATTGATGCGGTCAGCAAACAGTCGCTTGGGCTGATGCCGGCTAAGACGGTGAAACAGATTAAACCGAATAGCGGTGTGCGGGCGAAGATTGCCAGCGCGCTGGTGCCTGTGCAACTGGCCAGCGGTACTATTGAGGTCCGGTATGAAGGGCTGCAAGCCTTGAGCCGTGATATTCAGCCTGTCCATCTGCGCCCCTTAAAAGCGGCGATTGCAGCAGAGCCTGATGCCGACCTGAAACTGCGCCTGGAGCAGGTCTATATTTACGGCGTTATCGCCCATGGCACAGATGAGGCAGAGGTTGAGGCGGCGATCTACAGCCTGAAAGACAATCTGTCGCTGGAAGCCCGGGCCGCGTTAAATCCGCTACTGACCAGCCGGGTTGACGTGGCAAAGAACTTGTCCGACGGGGTAAATATTGCACGCCTCATCACTCCTGGCCGGACCATAAAGCGGTCCGACGGGACAGCAGGAAAGCCTGTGATCATGTCCGGCAGCCAGCCTGAGCTGAGCCTTGATGACGCCTATAAAATGCTTGTGGATAAGGGCTATGCTCCTGCGGCCGTCTCTGCAGATATGCGGAATGAAAGCCTGGTGGGGCTGGCCGAAAAGGGATTTATCGGCGATATACCGCTGGTCTCCTTAAACACAGAACAGGCCCGCGATGAGGCCTATGACAGGCTTGTTGCCAGTAAAGGGGTGCCGCCGCGCATCAGTGAAGCGCAGAAGCAAGCAGCTGTTTCAAACCATGTGTTTTACGCTGTTTATGATAACCCCTCTGCACAGGTGACAAGGGCCGCCAGAGACGTTCTGGCCGGCATCAACAGCCAGGTAATGGTGTTCAAACTGCTTGACCTTGCCCTTGACGGGCTCAGCTTGGCCTCGATTTATTTTTTGGCCGCGATTGGCCTTGCCATCACCTTTGGTGTGATGCGGGTTATAAAT
>CBFHLG010000012.1:0-71684 GCA_965656625.1 Puniceispirillaceae bacterium (SeqCode) | reverse complement strand
AAAAACCCCTGGAACCCTGCTTACATCTGTGGCGGCAGCTCATCAGGGTCAGGCGCGGTTGTGGCCGCCGGAATTGTGCCTGCCGCGCTGGGCAGCGATACAGGCGGGTCAATCCGGCTACCCGCGGCGGCCTGCGGGCTGGTCGGGATTAAACCCACACAAGGGCTGGTGTCACGCGCGGGCGTATTCGCACTGTCCACTTCGCTGGATACAGTCGGCCCGCTCAGCCGGTCTGTAAAAGACGGCGCAAGAGTGTTTTCCGTGCTGACCGGCTATGACAGCGCCGATAAGGAAAGCCTTGTCACCGCAAAAGACGATTATCTGAGCGGGCTGGAGGACGGGCTTGACGGGCTGAAAATCGGGCTGGCTGAACGGTATTTCCTGACCGGCAGTGATACCGAGGTGGCCGACCCGGTGGCCGCCTGTTTTGAGCGTTGTGCCAGATTGGGCGCGATCTGCTGTGATGTGAAAATTGACGGTATTGAAGCAACCAACCCGCTGAACGTGCTGCTTATAGCCACCGAAGCGGCACGGCTTCACAAACAGACTCTTTTAGATCGGCCGGAGATGTTGAACGACCAGACCCTGATGCGCATCCTGACCGGGGCGTTTACCTCAGATGAGGCCTATCAGCAATTGCAGGCCGCGCGGGCCGATTTCATTGCCCGCACACTGGCAGAGCTATTTGAGCGTGTGGATATGTTCATGACCCCGGTCTGGCCGTTTATGCTGCCGACCATCACAGACAGTGATGTGGGCGCCAACCCCGAAGCCGCGCCGTTGATGCAGCGGATCGGACACAACACGCGGCCGGTGAATTTTCTGGGTCTGCCGGCGGTGTGTCTGCCCATAGGATTTGACAGCAACGGCCTGCCCTTATCGGTGCAGCTGGTTGGCAAACCGTTTTCAGAAGCGATGTTGTTGCGGGCCGCCAGAGCGATAGAACGCGACTATGAGGTCTGGTCTGCACGCCCGGATATGAGCATGCTGAGCTAGAGCCGGGCAACAAGCTTTTTCAGCTTGGCTTCAACAATATCTGCAGGTTCGGCAATATCGATTGTGCCGGTCATCCGGCCCTGGCCGTTCAATAAGAACACGGTCGCGGTATGGTCAAGCGTGTAGCCGCCCGCCGATGTATCGATACGTTCCCAGAAAATGCCCCAGGCTTTGGCCAGCCCCAGAACCCCTGCCTCTGGGCCGGTGATGCCGGTGATATCCGCCCCAAAATAGGGGATGAAGTCCTTCAGCACAGCGACTGTGTCGCGGGCCGGGTCAAGGGTGATGAAGACAATCTGCAGATCATCTTTTGCCGGGCCAAGCTGGTCGCGGGCGGTGGCCAAGTCGTTCAATGTGGTCGGGCAAATTTCCGGGCAATGGGTAAAGCCGAAAAACACCGCCGAAGCCTGGCCGATAAAGATATCTTCGGTTACCGTCTGGCCGGTATGATCCGTCAGTGTAAACGGCGCGCCAATTTCAAACCCGGTTTGTGCGCGCGGCACCCATTTGCGGGCCAGATATTCAGAGACCGCAAACGCCAGCACCAACACCGCCGCAAAGCCGAGGAAAAGAAACAGAACAGAACGTCTTGACTGGAGCATGGCAGGGCCGCTTTGCTGGTAAGGGTCAGGGGTTAATGGGCAGCTTTGGTGTGATTTTGATGAGGGGTCTTCACCACCTCGAACGGCAGCGTAACCTCACCACAAGGCGCGAAGGTCAGGGTGATGTCGAACCGCTCATCACTGCGGAGTTGCCGGTCAAGCCCCATGAACATCAGATGGCGGCCCTTGGGCATCAGCCTGACCGTCAGCCCGTCCGGCAGCACCAGCCCCCCCTCAATTTCCTGCATCTTCATCACGCCATCTTCATGTTTCATGTCATGCAGTTCTGTCCGGCCGGCAAACGGGGCAGAGGCACTGATGAGCGTCTGGGTCTGGCCGGTCTGGTTGGTCAGTTGCAGATAGCCGGCAGAAACCGGCGCGTTCGGGGCCGTCGCACGAATTTGGGGATGCGCTATATGAAGCCCGTCATCAACACAAGACGCAAAGGACGGGCTGGCCCCACACCATAAACCCGCCAGAGCAACGGCAGATAAAAGGCGGCGGGCGAATACAAGAGAGGGGCTACACATAACAGTGAAAAAACTCCGGCTTGATAAGTCTGGTCGGCAATGCAACTATCAAATCATAACTGATGCAACGGGCCTTCCTGTGCATCGCGATTAGCACAGAACAGGCCCGCGAGACAATTTTTTTCGTGCTGTCTTCTGGTGTGTGCGACAATATTTCACCAGAGGGATCACACCGGAGGGATCACACCAGAGAGATCACAAAAAAAGATCACAAGAGGCGGAGATGAGGGGCCGATTTCAGTGATCGCAGTGGAGTGATTAAAATGGGTATTCATTCAAAGGGGGATAAGAGATGTCAGCGCAGCACTACCCGCGTGACCCGGGCGCACAGAGCTATGATGTGGTGATTGTCGGCGGGGCCATTGTCGGTTCATCCATCGCCTGGTTTTTATCTCAGCAGTCTGATTTTAACGGCAGCATTCTGGTGGTTGAACGCGACCCGAGTTACGAATTTGCCTCTACCTCGCGCACCAATTCATGTGTGCGCCAGCAATTCTCAACCGAGATCAACATCAAAATTTCCCAGTTCACAGCTGAATATGTGAAAAACTTCCGCCACTATATGGGCGGGGATGAGGAGACCCCAAACCTGGCGCTGGACGCGTTCGGTTATATGTATCTGGCCGATAATGAGGGGTTTGCCGAACAGTTGCGCGCCAATCAGAAGCTGCAGGCCTCATTAGGGGCCGGCACCAAATTGATGAGCGCAGCCGAAATTAAGGCCGATTACCCGTTTTACAACGTCGATGACATTATCCTCGGCAGTCATAACCTGGTTGATGAAGGCTATTTTGAAGGCAGTACCATGTTTGAATGGTGGCGCCGCCACGCCCGCAAAGCCGGGGCAGACTATATCCAGAATGAGGTTGTCGGGCTGACCCTGTCACCTGGCGGACAGGCAGTTGAAGCGGTGACGCTGGCCTCTGGGCAGACTATCTCCTGCGGCATGGTGGTGAACGCGGCCGGGCCGCGGGCCGCGCATCTGGCTGGCCTGGCGGGGCTGTCGCTGCCGGTGGAACCGCGCAAGCGATATACCTGGATTTTTTCTGCCGAACAGCCGCTGGACCGGCCCTTGCCGCTGACCATTGAGCCGTCTGGTATTCATATGCGCCAATATGGCAAGACCGATTATATGGCCGGCAGCCCGCCGCATGTGGACCCGGCGGTTGCGTTTGATGATTTTGATGAAGATCAGGATATCTGGCAGGAGCATGTCTGGCCGTTGATCGCCACCCGCATCCCCCAGTTTGAAGCCCTTAAAGTCACCTCATCCTGGGCCGGTCATTATGCCTATAACACGCTTGATCACAACGCGATTTTGGGCCCGCATCCAGAGCTGGGTAATTTCATCTTCGCGAACGGATTTTCAGGTCATGGCCTGCAACAATCCCCGGCGGTCGGGCGCGGCCTTGCCGAATGGATTACGCATGGCGCCTACCAAAGCCTGGATTTAAGCTGTTTTTCGTATCAGCGCATCCTGGATAACGAGCCGCTGCTGGAACGGGCGGTTATCTAGCCGGCCAGAAACGCTTCAACCTGTGTCCGCAGCGGAATAGGAGCAACCGCGCCATAACCTTGGGTAGACAGGGCGGCGGCGGCATTGGCATAACGGGCCGCGTCAAACGGGGGCCGTCCCGCCAGAAGTTCAGCCAGAAAAGCCCCGTCAAACGTATCCCCGGCCGCGGTCGCGTCAACCGCCTCAACAGGGAACGACGGTACTGTGAGGCGCTGGTCGGGGGTGGCGATAAGCACCCCGTTCCGGCCCAGCGTCAGGGCCACAATTTCCGCGCCCAGAGCAAGATAGAAATCCGCGATATCGTCCGGCTGATCATGACCGGTCAGAAGCTGTGCATCATCAAGGCCGGGCAGCGCGATATGGCACATCGCCATAGCATCATGGATCACCGAGCGGGCCTTATCCAACGGCCATAATTTCAGACGCAGATTGGGATCATAGCTGATGCGCGCCCCCCTGCTGCGAACCTGTTCAATAGCGGCAAAACCAGCATCAGCGGCAATTTCAGACACGCCTTGCGAAATTCCGGAGAGATGCAGTATCCGGCAGGCGGCCAAAGCAGAAGAGGCTGGTTCTTCACGCAGATCAGCCCGGCTCATCAAGCTGGCCGCGCTGCCCTCACGCCGATAGGTGAACTCATGACCAGCCGCAGAATGGGTGACAAAATAAATCCCGGTCGGCGCGGTCTCAACAACCCGCACAGCGGCGGTCTCAATCCCCTCCTCTGCCCAGAGCCGCAGGATGTCATCACCAAACCTGTCCGCACCTAAATGGGTCAGACAGCCAACCGATGCGCCCTGGCGGGCCGCCGATATCGCACAGTTTGAGGTATCCCCGCCAAAGCCTTGCAAATACCGGCCATCTGGCTGCTGGTTGAATTCCAGCATCGGTTCCCCCAAACACAGCAGTTCAGCCATTAGCTTACGTCCCGGTAGTTTGATTTTGAGCGATTTGATAGCCGGCTTTGCTGAGCGCGGCGTCAAGAGCCTGATAGCCCTTTTTCGCATAGATAAGAGGATTGGCCTTTGCCGGGTCCTGTTCAGCTTCGATAATCACCCAGCCTTCATAGCCGGTGTCAAATAAGCTGGCCATAATCGGGTCATAGTCAATCAGCCCATCGCCCGGAACCGTGAACACGCCGTCCAGCACACAGTCAAGGAAGCTCTGTTTATCCTTATTGACCGCGGCCAGAACATCGGCCCGGATATCCTTGGTATGAACATGATTGATGCGCTTGCCATGGTTTTTGATCACACGCAGATTATCGCCGCCCGCAAACACAAGATGGCCGGTATCCAGCAGCAGGTTAACCGCCTCGCCCGTATGGGCCATCAGCTGGTCCAGCTCTGCTTCGGTTTCAACCGCTGTGCCCATGTGATGATGGAACGTCAGCGGCACACCTTCATCAGCACAATGTTCAGCCAGCTGTGTTAAGCGGCGGCCATAGGCGGCAATATCAAAATCAGCCAGCTTGGGGCGGCTGTTCAGCGGGCGTTCCTGGCGGTTCTGAACGGTCTCATAAGTCTCACCATAAACAATTACCGCCGCACCGCACTGTTTGAACAACGCCAGCTGGTCCGCGATTTGGTCAAGTTCTGCTTCAAGCGCGTTGTTAATCAGCGTGCCGGAATACCAGCCCGAAACAAGGGCGAGATCATGGCCCGCCAAGACCGCCGACAGCGCGTCAGCCTCTTTGGGGAATTTGCCGCCTGTTTCTGTGCCGGTAAAACCGGCCTGGCGGGTTTCGATAAGACAGGTCTCCAGGCTGGTATCGCCGCCAAGCTGCGGCAGATCATCATTGGTCCATGAGATAGGAGACATCCCCAAACGTAATTTCATCGGTTACTCTTTCTTGATTTAAACAGAGGAGGGGTGAGAACAGGCCGGATCAGCTGGTCATAATCCATTCATGATCCGGGTCATTATGAAACTTCCAGACCCGCTTCGGGCCGGCCATGACATTCAGATAATAGCTTTCATACCCATGCGGCGCGCCAACCGGATGATACCCCCTTGGCACCAGAACAACAGATCGGTCTGTGGCGGCCATCACCTCATCCAGGGTGCGGTCATCATCATAAACCCGGTGCAGAACATAGCCCTGCGGGGGGTTCACCCGGTGATAATAGGTTTCTTCGAGCAGGCTTTCATGCGGCAGATTATCTGTATCATGCTTATGCGGCGGATAGGAGGACCAATGCCCGGACGGGGTGATCACCTCAACCACCAACAGGCTGTCCGCCGGTTCAGTTTCGGGCAGGATATTGCACACAAAGCGCGTATTGGTCCCTGACCCGCGCTGTTCCAGCGGCATCTGGTCCGGGGTGATAAGACGCGGGGCATTATCATCGCTGAGGCCCGGGGCCCGGCAAACCGCGATTTCCGCCTCACCTTCGGCGGTCACAGACCAGCTGGTCCGGCGCGGCACATACAGCGCGTAAGGCGGGGTGCGGTCAAACACAGATGCCCGCCCTTCAACCTGGCCAAAATCCTGGCCGTTTGCGCTAAACCGGGCAGACCCGGTCAGCAGAACAAGGCAGATTTCCTGATCGCCGCCTGTATCGCTGAGGGTTGTGCCCGCGGCCAGATCATGCACACCAAACCCGACATAACGCCAGCCCGCACGGGCCGGTGTGATCTCATGCACACAAGATGGGCCGGTATTCGGTTTTATCAGCAGATCAGACATCTGGGGCTCGCTTTCCTGTTTGGGGTTTTTTATTTTCAGGACTGGTTTATTGGCCGGTTTATAACGGGTCTCATTTCTGGCCCATTTTCTGGGTCTGGCGCCCGGCTTCATAAGAGGTACGGATAGCGGCCATGCCCTCGCGATCTGAGATCGCCGGCACCGCCACATCCCACCAACTTCCGCCGGCCGCGGTTGAGGGGCCCGGGTCTGTATCGATAACAACAACCTGCACGCCTTTTGCCGCCACAGCCCGTGTCACCGCCGCTTCAAGTTCATCAATGCCGGCCACCTTCACAGCTGTTGCGCCCATAGAGGCGGCATGGGCCGCATAGTCGATATCGGGCAGTTGTTCATGAACTGAATCGCTGAGCAGATTGTTGAACGGGGCCCCGCCGGTTGCCGCTTGCAGACGGTTGATACAGCCAAAGCCGCGATTATCAGTGATCACAAGGGTCATGGACATGCCCATCATCACCGCGGTGGCCAGTTCAGAGTTCATCATCAGATAAGAGCCGTCCCCTGCGAACACCACATTCGGGCGTTCAGGACAGGCCATATTCACCCCGATACCAGCGGCCACCTCATAGCCCATGCAGGAAAAACCATATTCCATATGATAGCCGTCAGTCTGGCCGGTCTGCCATAATTTATGCAGCTCACCCGGCATTGAGCCGGCCGCACCGACCACAATCGCGTCTGCCGGCATAGCCCGGTTCACCGCCCCGATAACCTGAGCATCGCTGGGCAGCTGGTTGCCCGTGGACGGGGCCGCGGTTACCGCGCGCACATCGTCTGACCAGGCCTGTTGCAGGGTTTTAATTTCATCAGCATAGCCTGCATCGACCGCAAAAGCGGGTAACGCCTCATCAACGGCCTGCAGGGTTTCCCGTGCATCACCGATAAGTGCCCATGCGCCTTGTTTGATGGCATCATGGGGCTGGACATTGATGCTGATTATCTCGCCAGAAAACAGCGAATTTGATCCGGTGGTGAAATCCTGCAGGCGGCTGCCAACAGACAAAATCAAATCCGCAGATGACGCAAGTGTGTTGGCCGCGCTGGCCCCGGTTACCCCCAGAGAGCCGACCACCTGGGCATGCGCATCCGGCAGAGCCGATTTCCCCGCTTGTGTCAGCGCCACCGGAATACCTGTACGGGCCGCAAAGCCTGCCAAGGCCTGTTGTGCGCCTGAATAGCGTATCCCGCCGCCGGCAACAAGCAGAGGCCGCTTTGCCGCCGCCAGCTTTTCAATAGCCGCTGCCAGCATATCTGCATCACTGCGCGGGCGCGCGACTTCCCATATCTGCACATCAAAAAAGGCCGCCGGGAAGTCATAGGCTTCGGCTTGAACATCCTGGCACAGGCTGAGGCAGACCGGCCCGCACAGTGCCGGATCAGTGAAAACCGACATTGTCTTGGGCAGCGCTTTCAGCAGTTGTTCAGGCCGGGTGATGCGATCAAAATAACGGGTCACCGGCCGGAAACAATCATTGGCAGACACTGTGCCATCGCTGAAATCTTCAACCTGCTGCAAGACCGGATCAGGGCGTCTGTCGGCAAACACATCGCCGGGCAGCAGCAGAACCGGCAGCCGGTTCACATGAGCAAGAGCGGCCGCGGTCACCATATTGGTTGCGCCCGGCCCGATAGACGAGGTCACCGCCATCAGACGGCGGCGGTTTTTCTGTTTGGCATAGGCAATCGCGGCATGGGCCATGCTTTGTTCATTATGACCACGGAAGGTCGGCAGCCGGTCTTTTTCGGCATAGAGCGCTTCGCCCAGACCAGCCACATTGCCATGCCCGAAAATCGCCCACACACCCGCAAAGGCGGCTTCAGCAGTACCGTCAAATTGTCTGATTTTCTGCGCCGCCAGATACCGGACCAGCGCCTGTGCCATTGTCAATCGAAGCGTTTTCATCTGTCCTGTTCCCCTTTATCTGAAACGGTGTTTGCCGCGGTGTGGCGGGGCGGCAACCAGCCTTTCAGCCTTTATATCCCAGCCTGTTCGGCGGCGTGCCAGGCCTCGATTAACGCCCTGAACGCGTCTGCCATCACCTGAACCGCTTGTTTATCATCAATCCGGCCCGCAAACCAGTCTTCTGCAGGGCCCCAGAAAATGGTCCGGCCAATCGCAAAACCCTTTACCATATCATCGCTCTTGGCGGCGGCGAACATCTGGCTGAGCTGGTCAGCCGGCATCTGTTTGCCCAAGACGATAATCCCCTGGATGTAGGGGTCATTCGCCCTGACCAGATCGCCGCAGGCCTGCCAGAAGGCGGCCCCGTCCACAGGCTCCAGCTTCCACCAGTCCGGATACACACCCAGCCGGTAAATATGGGCCATAATCTCAGGGATTTGATCTGGCGCGACCGGATGGCCGGAATGAGATGTGATAATCTCAACCAACAGCTCTCTGCCCGCGGTCCGGCAGGCATCATACAGACGCAGCAGCAACTGGTCATGTTCAGCCCGCCTGTCTTCTGGATCATCCATCCGGTAGGGCAGCAACAGCTTGACCGTCTGGGTGACCGGCCATTCTGCCAGATGCGTGCCGATATCAGGGCCGATGTTCAGAGCCAGCGGATAAACACCAGAGGCTTCCACCGGGCGGCCTGTCCACATCCCGCTGTCAGCTGCTTTATGTAACGCCTTCTGGCCCTGCTCATCATCCACCAAAAGGCCGACCCCGTCACAGCTTGCGGCAACCGCCTCTGCCGCCTGATAGGCAAGCATTTTAAACCGGCTGATAGCCGCTTTATCCTGGCCAGTGCGCGCCGCCAACTGGTCAAACTGAACCCGGTGATCAAAGGCAAAGGCGAACAGCTTATGATGGCGGACACGGCGCAGGGTCGACCAGTGCAGCTGGTTCAGAACCTTGTCTTTGCGTAAGGCGAAGTGATCACTGCCGTTATCGATGAGATGACGCAGTTCCCTGTAGGAAGGGTAGGAGGGCGCACAGCCATGACGTGAGACCGCCAGCGCACCGCAGGTGTTGGCATAGCGGGCAGCCACTTCCACCCCCTCACCCCGCAGCCAGCCACGCAGGAACCCAGCCATGAACCCATCCCCTGCGCCCAGCACGTTATAGACCTCTATCTCGCGGACAGGCGCAGAAATGCCCGACTCCCAACCAGCGATATCGCCTTCAAACACCACACAGCCCATCGCCCCGCGTTTACACACAAACGTCGCCTGGCTGAGCGTTCGGGCAGCGCGCAGAGCGGCCAGCGTATCTGTGCTGCCACCGGCGATATGCCATTCTTCTTCGGTACCCACAACCAGATCGCACAACGGCAGGATTTGCTGCAGGTGCGAAGTCACAAAGGCGGATTCGCGGAACCGTTCTTCCCCGTCACCATGCCCGCCAAGGGCCCACAGGTTAGGGCGGTAATCAATATCAAACACCACCTTGCGGCCAGCATCTCTGGCCACCTGCATGGCATAGCTCGAGGCGGCGGCCACCTGCGGTGTGCTGAAATGTGTGCCGGTTACCACCACAGCCTTTGCCGAGGCGATAAAACCAGGATCAATCTCTTCTTTATGAAGGGCCATGTCAGCACAGTTTTCGCGCACAAAAATCAACGGAAACTGTTCAGCGTTGCGAATGCCCAGCAACACCAGAGCGGTAAGGCGTTCCGGATCGGTGATCAGATGCGAGATATCCACACCTTCACGCACCAGCTGTTCTTTGATGAAGCGGCCCATATGTTCATTGCCCACCCGCGTAATGAGAGCCGCGTTCAGGCCAAGACGGGCCGCGCCGATGGAAATATTGGTGGGGCTGCCGCCGACATATTTATCAAAACCGGCCATATCCTCAAGCCGGCCGCCAACCTGCGTGCCATAGAGATCAACAGATGACCGGCCGATACAGATTACATCTAAATCAGAAGCAGGCTGGGTCATCTTTTACGTCCACAAGAAAAAAAACAGTCTTAGGAGATCGCCAGTTCCTTGGCCAGATCGCCAATTTCCGCCCCGCCAGCCATCAGCCGCTTGATATCATCGCCTTCAAGGTCCTTTGCGGTCCCCTCGCCAATGACCTCACCAAGGCTGAGGAAGGTAAAGCGGTCAGCAATAAGACGGGCGTGAATCTCATTATGAGTGATGAGAATAATCGCGATATTGCCCAGCTCCTGAACCCGGCGGATGGTTTTCAAAACCTCCATCTGCTGTTTCTGGCCCAAGGCCGAGGTCGGCTCATCTAGAATCAGAACCTTGGCCCCGAAATAAATCGCCCGGGCAATCGCCAATGTCTGCCGCTGGCCGCCTGACATGGTCCCGACAGCCTGTTCAGGATCGGCGATATTAATCCCGATTTTCGCCATCTCAGCAATGGCGATCTGGTGCATCTCATCCATCTTCAACAGGCCGAACGGCGAGTTGAACCTGGTCAGCTCACGCCCCAGAAAGAAGTTCCGGGTTACCGAAGTCAGCGGGTTCAGGGCCAGATCCTGGTACACCGTGCCAATACCGGCGTCTGTGGCGGTGCGCGGTGAGGCAAAATTGACCGGCTGGCCTTCGACAAAAATCTGGCCTTCAGTCGCCGGAAACACGCCAGAGAGGATTTTGATCAAGGTGGATTTACCCGCCCCGTTATCCCCAAGCAGGGCATGAACCTCCCCCGGAAAAACCTTCAAAGACACCCCGTTCAACGCGGTGAAAGAGCCGAATTTCTTGACCAGTCCTGTGGTTTCAATAAGTGGCTGTGTATCGCTCATATCATATCGTCCCCATAATCCGTTTGCGGATGTTTTCATTCAGCAAGGCTGAGGCGATGATCACAAGGCCCAAGAACACCCGGTAGAACGAGCCGTCAATGCCGGGTATGTAGAAAAACGCCTCCTTGGCGATGCCAAAAATAAACGCCCCGACAATAATCCCCAAGATGGTCCCGAAACCGCCGGTCATCACAATGCCGCCAATAACCGCAGCCGCTATCGCCTCCAGCTCTTTTAAGTTCCCTTTCGCGGCGTCCGCCGTATTGACCTCAAACACCTGGCAGGTGGCAAAAATGGTCGCACAAAAGGCTGAGAACATAAATAATGATATCTTCACCTTGTCAGTGGGGACACCGTTTGCCTTGGCCGCGTTCAGATTCCCCCCGGTCGAATAAATCCAGTTACCGGCCTGGGTCCGGCTGAGCACGACATAACAGAGCAAAGACAAAATAACCCAGATCATCACGCAGGAATACAAACCCGGCGCAAACTGGTTGCCGAAATTATTGGTGTTCCAGTCAATCGGATAATACAGCCAGTCAAACACAGGCTCTAAGATATCGCCGCCGAAGAAATTCGCCACGGGCCGCGCTGTGACAATGGAATCGATATAGGCCCTGGCCACATCAATATCGGTAACGCTCTTGGGGGCAACAGGGGTCACCTTGAAGGTGGCGATTTTATCCTGAATGGTGGCGACCATGCTGTCATTGCCGGAATTGATCGCGTTTTCAAGCGCCCGTTCCAGAGGCTTCACCCCTTTTGAGGCAATAATCTCTGTCTTGGCATCAGCAATACGCTGGTAGGTATATTGAAGACGGTCGGTAATGCTGGCGATCTTGTCAGCGGGAAGCGCATTGGCAATCGCCATCAGATCGGTTTCCGGCAGAGCCTTTGCCGCTTCGCGTTCAATCTCGCCATGGCCAGGCAGATTAATAATGCTCTTGATATCCGGAATTTCAGTGACTGTTGTCGCGCCTTTGACCTGATCCGGGCGGTGATTAAACGACCGCAGGGACACTTCGGTCAGGCCGCGCAGGAAAAACAGCCCGCCCAGCGTGACAATGAAAGACGGCAGGCCAGAACGGACCACGATATAGCCCTGCAGCCAGCCAAAGAACAGCGTGAAACACATGGTGATGGCAATCGCCCCCAAGGGCGAGACATCAGCAATATGGATAAGTGTAAAAAATTCAATATGAACCCCGCCTTCAAAAGACAGGTAGGGAATAATAATCGAAAAGCCCCAGCGCAGGATCATCGCCATGCAGGCCCCGGCAAACCCGATCATAGAGCCAATGGACAGATCAAATTCACCCGCGATAATCAGCAGGCCCGCGCCAAGCGCGATAATGCCAAGCTGTGAGATCACCCGCAGATTGTTTCTGATCCCCAGCGCGTTAAAGCCTTCCCCGGCAAACGGGTTCAGCGAAAATTCACCCGCCGGAATGGAAAAATACCCCAGCATGCCAAACAGCAGGAGCATAACCCCGATAGGGCCAATTTCAGGGCGGCTGAAGAGCGCTGAAAACCGGCCTTTACTTTCATGTCTGTCGGATTCCTGTCGCGTTGCTGCGGACATAGCAGACGTTCCCCCTTAAATAAAAAGAGTGGGTAGCAAGATGCGCCACCCACTCAGCAGTTTTGTAATGCGCTTATCTGTCTACACCTGCCAGAGCAGCAACAGATGACGCGTTTGACTTGTCAACGAAGCCTGGGCCAGATGGGATGTTTGCCCCTGGCAGCAGACCTGCACCATTGTTATACAGATGCAGAACGACGACAGGCATATAGCCCTGCAGACGCTGCTGCTGGTCGATTGTGTACTGAACCTTGCCTGCATTGATCATGTCCATAACAGGCGGGCTCAAGTCGAAGCAGGAGTGGTGAACAGACATACCCAGCTCGTCAATAGCCTGCTGAACACCCACACAAACATGTGGACCTACAGACAGAACAGCGTCGATGTCAGGGTTGGCCTGCAGACCAGCCGCCGCCCGTGTCGGGATTGTTGCCGGGTCATTTGAGCTGTCGACCAGTTTGATCGGCACAGATTCGCCATAGCCGTTACAGCGGTCATTCAACGCCGTGTTGTAGGCTTCCTGAATAAAGCAGAGGCCCTTGGTTGCGCCTTCAGCCTTGGCCCGCTCACCAGCAGACTGACCTGCCAGAAATTCAGGCTGACCAACATGCATCAGAGCGCCGACCTCTTTTGATGATTCCAGACCTGAGTTCATTGTGATCACAGGAATACCCGCGGCAACCGCGTCCTTAATGGCCTGACCCAGCGCGTCCGGATCGGGCAGAGACACAACGATACCATCTGGCTGTGTTGCCGCAGCAGCAGTGATTGACTTGGCCATATCGCCCATGTCACCTGACGGGTTGAAAATATATTCAAAATCAGCCCCGATGGCACGAGCAGCGTCTTCACCGCCCTTTTGAACCACTGGCCAGAAAGGGTCTTTACCTTCGCCATGTGTGACCATGACATAACGTTCTGCCTGAGCCGCACCAGCAACCATGGTTACAGCAGCGGTCAGCGCAAAAATGAGCTTCTTCATGTTATCCTCCACAAAATGAATTGCCTCTTTTCGATTAGCGATCATTAATTCTGATTCTCAGCCAAATGTAAACAATCAAATCTAAAAATTTCACCCGCCTTAGAACAGTTTTTTAAAATTAACGCGTGCAGGGGTTTTTCCATCTTGCCAAGCTGGTCAAACCTTCGCCATAACAAAGGCAGAAAAGGGTCAAGAAGAAAGGCTTTAAGGCAATGTCATCTCCGGTTCAGGATAAATCAATTGGCGTCGGTGTCATCGGTACAGGCTTCATGGGCAAGGCCCATTCGATTGCGTATAGCGCGTCGGCATCTGTGTTTGGAACAGGGCTGCGCCCGCGCCTGGAAATCGTTTGTGACTTAAGTCCTGAGCGGGCCAGCCAGCGTGCCACCGATTTAGGTTTTTCGCGCTACAGTGATGACTGGCGCAAAGTGGTTGAGGATGACAAGGTCGAGCTGGTGTCCATCTGCACCCCGAATGACACCCATGCTGAGATCGCGATTGCCGCGCTGCAGGCCGGCAAGCATGTCTGGTGCGAGAAGCCGATGTCGACCAGCCTGGCTGATTCCGCCGCTATGGCAGAAGCCGCCGCCGCCTCTGACGGGCACACCATCATTGGCTATAACTACACAAAAAACCCGGCTGTTACACATGCCCGCCGCCTGATCGAGGATGGCGCTATCGGCCGTGTATCCGGTTTTTTCTGTCGCTATGATGTGGATAATGAGGCTGATGGCACAAGGCCGTGGTCCTGGCGCATGTCCCGCGCGCAGTCCGGTACAGGGGCAAACGGGGATGTGCTGTCGCATGTCATTTCAGTGGCGCATTTCCTGACCGGGTCAACCATCAGACGTGTGGTCGGTGATTATGCAATTGTGCATGAAGAGCGGGCCGACAGCCAAGCGCCGGGCCAGACCAAGCCGGTGGATAATGATGATATGGTCTCTGCGCTGGTTCATTTTGAAAACGGGGTCAAAGGCCATATCGGGGCCAGCCGGGTGACCTGGGGGCGGAAATGTGGTCTGCGCTGGGAAATCCATGGCACAGAAGGCACCATCTTATATGATCAGGAACGGCTGAATGAGCTGAAGCTGTTCACCCGTCAGGACAATCCGGCAACAGACGGGTTCCGCACCATCCTGACCGGCCCGATGCATGAGCCCTATTCAGCCTTCCTGCCGAATGGCGGACACAGCCTGGGCTATATGGATGTGAAAATCTGTGAGCTGCATGAGCTGTTATCTTCAATTGAGGACGGCACCGCGGTCTGGCCCAGCTTTGCCGACGGGCTGGTTATCGAGAAGGTAATGGATGCGGTTGACCGGTCTGCAGAAACAGCGGCGTGGGTGGAGGTGGGTTAGACCCAGCCCCCATCCACAATATAGCTCTGGTTGGAACAGGCCCCGGCCTCATCAGACGCCATAAACAGCACGAAACGGGCGATGTCTTCAGGCACCAGCTTGCGCTTTACACATTGCCGGTGCATCAGCTCTTTCTCGCTTTCTTCTGTAAGCCACATATCAATCTGACGCTGGGTCATGATCCAGCCGGGAATGACAGAGTTCACCCGGATGTTATCCGGGCCAAGGTCACGGGCAAGACCGCGGGTCAGCCCCTGTACCGCCGATTTCGCGGTGGTGTAACACGGCATCCCGCCCTGGCCGACAAGCCAGCTGGTTGAGCCCATATTGATAATTGAACCGCCGCCCGCCGCCGCCATTTCAGCCGCCACCGCCTGGGCCGCAAACAGCTGGTGTTTCAGGTTGGTGGCAATACGTTCATCAAAATAGTCTGAGGTGACGCTGGCCAGTGTGTGCCGGTCATCACGGGCCGCATTATTGACCAGAACCCGCACCGGGCCCAGCTTTGCTGATACAGCCTTTACCGCGGTCTGCAGCGCGTCAATATCGCGCAAATCACAATATTCAAAATGCAGGTCAGGGCTGTTGATATCAGCCAGCAGCGCTTCTGATGCGTCTTTGTCATAATCAAGAAACCCGACCCGGGCCCCTTGTGCGATAAAGGCCCGTGTCAGCGCTTCGCCAATGCCGGAGCCGCCGCCGGTGATAAGAACGGTTTTATGTTTCAGTGACGGATAGGATGCTTCAATAGCCATGCTCGCCTGCCTTATCTAATTTATGTCCGGGCCTTCACAAAATACCCTCACAGCAGAAATGCTTTCCTGTTTCGTGATGACCGCTATTTGTTTGCGTTGACCATAAGGGAAAAACCCGCTGATAATCAATTCAGAATTTAACGCCGCAAAAGACAGAGGTGTGTTGTGGAATGGGATGTCGCGTTTGAAGTGAGGAACGAGCTGGGTGAAGGGCCGGTCTGGGATGAGCGGACAGGCTGTCTTATCTGGTGTGATATTATCGGCCAGACGCTGTTTGTCGGTGACGGGCAGACAGCTGCCCTCAAAACTTTCGGTTTTGGTGAGCCGGTATCGGCCGCGTTCCTGACAGACACAAATCAGCTGCTGGTGGCCGGGGCAAGCGGGCTGTTCAGCCTGGCCCCAGAAACCGGCACGCGTGAGCTGATTATCCCTATAGAACAGGATAATCCGGCAACACGGGCAAATGACAGCCGTGTCGCGCCGGGCGGGACGATCTGGTTCGGGACCATGGGCCGCAAGCTGGAGGCCGGGGCTGGGGCGGTCTATTCCATCAGCCCCGCGGACCTGCAGAACCGGGCTTATCAGCGGCTGTTTGCTGATGTCTCTATCCCCAACGCCACCTGTTTTTCACCAGACGGCGCAACTGCTTATTTCTGTGACACCCCGAAGCAGAAAATTATGCAGGTGGCCCTTGATCCGGCCACCGGCCAGCCTGTTGACGTGCCGCGCCTGTTTGCCGATTTATCAGCAGATAGGCTGAACCCGGACGGGGCGGTAATCGATGCAGAGGGCTGTCTGTGGAACGCACAATGGGGGGCCGGCCGAATCGCCTGTTATGACCCTGACGGCGCCTTTATCAGGGCCGCCCGCCTGCCGGCAACACAAGTGACCTGCCCGGCCTTTGGCGGGCCTGATATGAAGACCCTGTATGTCACCTCAGCCAGTGAGGGGCTGAGCGCACAGGAACGGGCGGACCAGCCGCTGGCAGGGGCGGTGTTTGCGCTGGAAATGGACATCGCCGGCCTGCCTGAACGGCGGCTGGCTTCTGTCTAAACGTTATTCGGCTAAACGTCATTCGGCTAAACGTTATTCGGCTGGGGGTTATTCGGCTGGGGGGATCGGGGCCGGGTCAAGCGGCGGGTTACCCAACACCAGATCAGACCCTTTTTCGCCGATCAGCATAGCCCCGGCATTGAGGTTGGCCGACAGCATGGTCGGCATGATAGAGGCATCAATGACCCGCAGCCCGTCAAGGCCGTGAACCCGCAGCGTATCATCAACCACGGCGGTAGGATCAGTATCAGGGGCCATCCGGCAGGTGCCCATCATATGATAGGTGGTGGTGCCGCGTTCGCGGGCTATTTGCAGCAGTTCTTCATCTGACTGCCGGTGCACCCCGGGATAGACCTCATGATCAAGGAAGCCCGCCAACGCCTCGGAATGCATGAGCTGGCGGGCCAGTTTCATGCCGGCCACAACCACCCGCCGATCTTCTTCAGCATCCAGATAGTTCGGCTGAATAACCGGCTTATCATAGGGATCTGCGCTTCTGGCGTGAATGTAGCCCAGCGATTCAGGCCGTTGTTGCCAGGCCGCAACGGTAAAGCCGGGCGCGGTGTCAATTTCGGACTGCACGCCCTCTTTATAGCTGGCCGGGGCAAAGGTCAGCTGCAGATCATGATTGCGGATGGCGGGGTCTGAATGCCAGAAACAATAGACCAAGGTCGGGCCAAGCCCCAGAATTGACGGCTTGCCAATGAGGTACTTGCCTATCTCGCCCAGCAGCCGCGGGCCGCGGGTCAGCTCATTAATGGTGCGGATATTCTTTGCCCGGCCCGTAAAGCGCGGCGCATAATGATCACGCAAATTCCGGCCCACGCCAGGCAGATGATGAAGAACATCAATGCCAAGCCCGGCCAGCCGGTCACCATCGCCAATACCAGACAGCTCAAGAAGATGAGGCGAGCCGACCACACCGGCAGACAGGATAACCTCCTTGCTGGCGAAAATCTGCGTCTCCAGCCCATGCCGCCCGCCTTTGCTGAAGGTAACGCCAGTGGCGCGGCCATTTTCGATCTGAAGGGCGGTGGTATGAGCATCTGTGATGATATGCAGGTTCTTGCGCGCTTTAGCCGGGTTTAGAAACGCCTTTGCCGCGCTGAACCGCAGCCGCCCGCGCGATGTGCGCTGGACATAGCTGACCCCTTCCTGGGTGCGGCCGTTATAATCCTGGTTCAGCGGCATGCCCATATCAAGAGCAGCCTGAACAAAGGCATCACAAAGCGGATGCCGCCAGGCAAGGTCGGTTATCACCTGTTCCCCTGAGCGGCCGCGATAAAGCGGATCAACCCTTGGATCATCTGCGCTCTCGGCGGATGCCTCACCGCTGCCCAGCCGGGTTTCAAAGCGTTTATAGTAGGGCAGAATATCGGCATAGCCCCAGCCGCGATTGCCGCGCTGGGCCCAGCTGTCAAAATCCATCGCCTGACCGCGGTTGAACACAAGCCCGTTAATTGAGCTTGAGCCGCCAAGCGTCTTGCCCCGGGCGGCGGCAATAGACCGCCCGTTTGTGCCCCAGCTGGGTTCGGTTTCAAACAGCCAGTTCACCGCCGGGTCTTTCAGCGTTTTCACAAACCCGGCCGGAATATGGATAAACGGGCTGCGATCCGGCGGGCCCGCCTCTAACAGGCAGACTTTATGTTTTGGATTTGCCGACAGACGGTTGGCCAGCACACACCCCGCTGACCCGGCCCCGATAATGATATAGTCATACCTGTCTGCCATAGCTGGCCTACCCCCCTTGCACGCAATCAGTCTAAATCACACCCAATGCCCGCAAGCAGGTCAAGAGATAAAAACCAAGCATCACGGTTTTGACATCTGCCGGGGCAGGCCTAAACTGAACCAACCCAAAGCAAAAAAGACAGGGTCATCACAAGGGATATAAAAAAGGGGGGGCGTTTCATGAAAATCGCGATTATCGGCACCGGGGCGATGGGGTCTGTTTATGCCGGCGTGCTGGCAGAAGCCGGTCATGAGATCTGGGCTGTGGACAGCTGGGCAGAGCATATCGAGCAGATCAACAAAACCGGTCTGAGGCTGGACGGGGCCAGCGGCAACCGCACCATAACCGGCCTGAAGGCGACCACAAATCTGGACGAGGCCGGGGCGTGCGATTTATATGTCATCGCCACCAAAGCAGACGGGGTCGGTTCAGCCGCGCAGGCGGTCGCCAAAACCATGCGCGATGACAGCCTTATCCTGACCATCCAGAACGGGCTGGGCGCGGGGGAGCGGATCGCAAAATTCATCGACACCAAAAATGTGCTGCTAGGTGTTGCCGAAGGGTTCGGGGCATCAATGAAAGGGGCCGGGCATGCCCATCATAACGCGATGCGGCAAATCCGTATCGGCGAGATGGGCGGCGGCCTGACCGACCGGCTGAACCGGTTGGAGAGCGTCTGGCGCGAGGCCGGTTTTACCGCCAACGGCTTTGCTGATATCCACCAGCTTATCTGGGAGAAATATATCTGCAATGTGTTCCTGAGCGCGCCCTGTACGGTGTTTGACTGTACCATTGGTGAGCTGGTCAGCCATCCGGCCAGACGTGAGATTGCGCTGGGCTGTATGCGCGAAGCGTATCAGGCAGGCCGGGCCAAGGGTATCCGCTTTTCGTTTGAGGATGCCGATGCCTATGCGCTGAAATTTGCAGCCGTAATGCCAGAGGCAAGCCCGTCCATGCGGCTGGATCATCTGGCCGGCCGAGCCTCAGAAATTGACGCGATTAACGGTATGGTTCCGGTGGTGAGCGCAGAAGCCGGGCTGAGCGCGCCCTATAATGAAACCCTGTCGGCGGTGGTGCGCAAACGAGAAGAAACCTTCTAAGGCAAATCTTTCAGGGCGCGCGCCTGAACAGCCGGCCTTCACAGCCCGCCTGAACAGCCCGCCCTCAATAGGCCTTGTCGCGGATAATCGGCGGCGGTGTAAAGGCGGTCACTTCAGGTAGGCTGTCCTGGTCAACCGCTTCTGCCTGAACAAGACAGGAATGAGCGGCCGGCCCCTGGGCCAGCTTTGATGTGGGCCGGTCAGGGGCCAGCATGTTCGGATTGCCATGCTTGCACAAGGCCGGGTTATCCTTGTCCGGGTCAAGCCAGGCCCCGGTCGGCACCATCACCACACCCGGCTTGATCTGGTCTGTGATGCGCACACCGGCATAAATCGCGCCGCGGTCATTGAACAGCCGGATAATCTGTCCTTCTTCAATGCCCCTGGCGGCCGCGTCATCGGGATGCAGAACGGCTTCTTCACGGCCCTTGATTTTGGCGGCGGCGGCAACTGAGCCCTGGTCAAGCTGGCTGTGCAGTTTGGTACGCGGCTGGTTGGAGAGCAGGTGAAGCGGATAGGCTTTATGATTTGTGTGGGTTGAGCCCAGCCATTCTGGCGGCGCCTGCCAGACCGGATGGCCCGGGCAGTCATCATAGGCAAAGCTGGCCACCGTTTCAGAATATATCTCAATCTTTCCCGATGGGGTTTTCAGCGGCTGGGCGGCGGGATCATGCCGGAAGCCCGCGAACATGATATTGGGGGCCGCCGGTAAAGGCAGCTTATGCCAGCCTTTCGCACGGAACTGGTCATAGGCTGGCAGCTCAAGCCCTGATTTTGATAAGCGCTGCTGGCTGACCTCATAAAGCCAGCGTTGCCAGTCTTCTGATGTACGGCCTTCGGTAAACGCCTCTTCAACCCCCATCTTACGGCTGAGGTCAGAAAAAATATCATAATCGTCCCGGGCCTGGCCAACCGGGGCAACCGCCTGTTCCATCGACACCAGATACGGGTCAAGCGGGGTCATTGCAATATCGGTGCGCTCAACCGGCGTGGTGACAGGCAACACAATATCGCTGTGGCGGGCAAGCCCGTTCCAACACCATTCATGGCTGATGACGGTCTGCGGAATCTGCCAGGCATCGATAAGGCGGGCAAGGTCCTGATGATGATGAAACGGATTGCCGCCAGCCCAGTAGACCAGCTGAATATCCGGATAGCGGTAGCGCCCGCCATTATAGTCAAATTCGGTGCCGGGCTGCAGCAGCATATCAGCGATGCGGGCAACCGGGATAAAGTCCTTTACCGGGTTTATCCCCTGCGGCACAGATGCCAGCGACAGCCGGTGCAGATCATAGCCAACCCGGTTTACCGCCGAATAGCCGATACCAACGCCGCCACCAGGCAGGCCAATCTGGCCCAGCATCGCCGCCAGCACAATACCGGCCCACATCGGCTGCTCGCCACAGGCCTGGCGGGTCAGTGACCAGCTTAGCGAAATCATGGTCCGTTTTGATGCCATACGCCGGGCAAGAGAGCTGATATCATCTGCAGGCAGGCCGCAGATTTCAGCCGCCCATGAAGCGGTCTTCGGGATGCCATCTTCTGTACCGCGCAAATAGACAGCAAACAGATCAAAGCCAACACAACACCGGTTCAGGAAATCGGCATCATAAAGGCCCTCTTCAAGCAGGGTATGACATAAGCCCAGCATCAGGGCGGTGTCGGTATTGGGACGCACCGGCAGCCAGTCGGCGGCTATATCTGCCGGCATATCAGTTGCCAGCGGCGAGATATTCACAAATTCAACCCCGGCCTGATGCGCGGCGGCAACAAAGCCTTTCTGCACATGCCCGCCGGTGCCGCCCTGATTAATCTGAGCGTTCTTCAGCGGCAGGCCGCCAAAACCAACAAACAGCTCGCCCTCATCGCGTATCGACTGCCAGCTGGTCTGATCATAGATAAAGCCTCTGAACTCACCCAGCACATGCGGGATAATCACCTCAGCGGCGGCAAAGCTGTAGGTGTTGACTGATTTCACATAACCGCCAATGCAATTCATAAAGCGGTGAATCTGGCTCTGGGCGTGATGAAAACGGCCCGCGCTGGCCCAGCCATAACAGCCTGCATAAATCGCCTGATTGCCCGCCTCAGCGCGAACCCTGGTCAGCTCATCAGCGACCAGAGACAAGGCGGTCTCCCAGGAAACCTCAACAAAGCTGTCTGAACCGCGGCGGCCAGATCGCCCGTCCAGCCAGCCAGAGCGAACCATTGGGGCGGTAATGCGGGTCGGGGCATCCAGCGCGGTGACCAGCCCCTTGCCAATAGCAGACGGGTCCGCATCTTCAGAAAACGGCACCATATCGACCAGCCTGCCGTCTTTTACAACCGCGTTATAGGTCCCCCAATGTGAGCTGGTCAGTGGCATTTGCGTGTTTCCCTATTTCATGATGAACGGGTTTGCGGCGCTGGTCTGTGTGGCGATCCAAACCGATTTTTGCTGCAGGTAAGCCATGATCGCCTGCTGGCCGTTTTCGCGGCCCAGCCCGCTGCGCTTATAGCCGCCGAACGGGGTCATATAGCTGACCACGCGGTAGGTGTTGACCCAGACCGTACCAGCGCGCAGACGCTCTGACATGCGGATCGCGCGGCCGATATCAGAGGTCCAGACCCCGGCCGCAAGACCAAAATTGATATCATTGCCTATCCGCAGCGCGTCTTCTTCATCGTCAAACGGAATCACCGACAGCACTGGGCCAAACACCTCTTCCTGGGCAATACGCATATCATTGGAAACGCCGGTGAAAATGGTCGGTTCAACAAACTGGCGGCCCTTTGCCCCCTCGCCGGTATAGGCCCCGCCGCCCAGAATACACGTGGCCCCTTCAGCCTTGGCGATATCCAGATACTCCATCACCTTTTGAAACTGCGGCGGGGTGGTGACCGGCCCGACATGGGTATCAAGCGACATCGGATCGCCTATCTTGGCGGTCTTGGCCACCTCAACCAGGCGGGCCACAAATTCATCATGAATTGAGCGCTGGACCAGCAGGCGTGACCCGGCGATACAGGTCTGGCCAGTGGCCGCAAAAATGCCGGAAATCGCGCCCATTACCGCAGCGTCACGGTCAGCATCTTCAAACACGATATTAGGCGATTTGCCGCCAAGCTCTAAGGTGACGGGGATCAGTTTCTTGGCGCCCTGTTCATAGATTTTCTGGCCCGACACATCAGACCCGGTAAAGGCGATTTTGGCCACATCCGGATGGTCAACCAAAGGGCCGCCCGCTTCTGCCCCGAACCCGGTGACCACATTGACCACACCGTCAGGAAACCCGGCTTCAGCGATTAAATCCATGAATTCCAGCGTTGAGGCAGATGTAAATTCAGATGGTTTAATCACCGCCGTATTACCGGCTGCGAGCGCCGGGGCCAGCTTGTAAGCAACCAGCAGCAAGGGCGAATTCCAGGGCGTTATCAGCCCGACAACACCGAACGGCTCATACCGGGTAAAGTTAAACATGTTCGGCTTGTCAGTCGGGATTACCGTGCCTTCGATTTTATCTGCCAGACCGCCGAAATACCGGTACCATTCGCCGATATATTTTGTCTGGCTGCCCATTTCCGCCAGCAGCTTGCCATTATCGCGCACTTCCAGCCGGCCAAGCCGGTCTGCCTCGCGCTCAATGATATCCGCCAGACGGCACAGCAGCTTGCCGCGATCAGTTGGCCGCGAAGCCCCCCAGCCACCCTCAAAAGCCTGTTTTGCGGCCGCAACAGCCTTGTTTACGTCAGCTGCGTTGCCTCTGGCAATTTTGGCCCATACCTCTCCTGAATAGGGGTTTTCGGTGTCAAACCATTCGCCGCTCTCCGGGTCGGTCCAGGTCCCGCCGATATAATGCTGATACTGTTTCATCTGTTGTCCTCCACCAAAAAAATCTGTCCTAAATCTTAAAAAGAAACTTGCCGTTCAGACCGTCACACCCCGGCACGCGGGTCAAACACTATCCGCCCGGTGACCTGGCCTGCCTCCAGTTCAGCTATCGCCTGATTAACCGCAGACAGGGGCCGCGTTTCCACTGGAATAGGCTTCAGCTTGCCCTCGCGGTACATCTCAATAAGGGTGCGCAGATGGCCACTGTTGCCGACATGGCTGCCGCGAACCGTCATCGCTTTCTGCGGCAACCATATCTGCGGCAGTTTAAAATCACCGCCATGCTGGCCAACCACCACATAACGGCCGGCCTTAGCAAGCGCGCTGACAGCAAGGGTGCCGGTCTGCTCACTGCCGAACGTATCCAGAACCGCAAACAGCTGATTATCTGTAGCGGCCATCAGCGCGTCTGCAGCCGCCTCTCCTGAGGCTGAGTTCAGCGTTTTATCCGCACCCATCTCGCGGGCAGACATCAGCTTTTCATCATCAATATCAACCGCGATAATATTCGCAAACCCCATCGCTCTGGCGATTGCTATCGCGTTTAAACCCAGCCCGCCTGCCCCCAGCACAGCCAGCCATTCAGTTGGCCTGGTCAGCCCGGCTTTCAACAGGCCGTTATAAACGGTAATGCCGGAACAGGCGTAAGGCGCGACAATCGCCGGGTCGAGCCCGTCAATATCAACCAGGAATTTTTCATCCTCAACCACAACATGGCTGGCAAAGCCGCCATCGCGGTGGATGCCGATTATGCGCATTGCCGCGCAGTCACTTTCGCGATCTTCTTCACAAGCAAGACAAGTCCGGCAGCCAATCCACGGGAACACCACCACGCACTGGCCTGGCTTCACCCCGGTAACGCCGGTCCCGATTTGTTCGACCACACCGGCGATTTCATGACCAAGGGTCAGCGGCAGTTTGGCCCCGCGCTGGGTAAAGGTGAGCTTGCCGCGCTCGCCCAGATCCATAAACCCCTTTTTAATATGCAGATCAGAATGACAAAGCCCGGCCGCGGTCACCTTGACCACAACACCTTTATCCGGAAGCGCGGGAAGCTCTGATGTACGCCGCTCAAACGGCTGGCCCCATTCGGTCAGCGCATAGCTCTCACAATCTGTCATGGGTCAGCCCCCCTTTATCTCACGTCCAGTTCCCTCTTGCCCCGCCTGTTTACCGGGTGGGGCTGTTCAGTCTGGCAAAAAACGCCGCCGCCCGCAATCACCGAAGAGGCCCGTTAAGGAGACCGCCAGCGTTAGTAGGAGCGCGGCATCTTCAGAACATGTTCGGCCAGATAGCTGAGGATGAGGTTGGTGGAAATCGGTGCGACCTGATAAAGCCGGGCTTCTCTGTATTTGCGCTCAACATTATATTCGGTGGCAAAACCGAACCCGCCAAAGGTCTGGATACAGGCTTCAGCGGCCTGCCAGGACGCGTCTGCGGCCTGTAGCTTGGCCAGATTGGCTTCTTCGCCCGGGTTCTGGCCCTGCTCATAAAGCGCAAAGGCCTTATCCAGCATCAGCTCTGCTGAACGCATCGAAGAATAGGCCCTTGCAATAGGAAACTGGATACCCTGGTTCTGGGCGATAGGCCGGCCGAACACCTCACGCTCACAGCCGTAATCGCGGGCCTGTTCGATAAACCATTTTGCATCCCCAATACATTCAGCCGCTATCAGCATGCGCTCAGCATTCATGCCAGACAGAATATACCGGAAGCCTTTGCCTTCTTCGCCAATAAGGTTTTCCGCCGGAACCGGCATATCATCAAAAAACAGCTGGGTAGTGGAATGGTTCATCATGGTAGCAACCGGGCGGATGGTCAGCGAACTGCCCAAAACCTCACGCATATCTACCAAAAACACAGACAGACCATCTGTTTTCTTGCCGCCTTCAGGGACCTCGCTGGTGCGGGCCAGAAGGATCATCAGGTCCGAATATTCCGCCCGTGAGGTCCACAGCTTCTGGCCGTTGACAATGTAGTGGCCGTTCTGTTTGCGCGCGGTTGTTTTCAATGCAGATGTATCGGTCCCGCTGGTCGGCTCGGTAACGCCGAAGGCCTGCAGGCGCAGCTCACCAGAAGCGATTTTGGGCAGCCAGGCCTGTTTCTGCGCCTCACTGCCATGCCGCAACAAGGTGCCCATCGTGTACATCTGGGCATGGCAGGCCGCCGCGTTGCCGCCGGAGCGGTGAATTTCTTCCAAAATAGCCCCGCCCGCAGACAAGGGCAGGCCCAGCCCGCCATAAGCCTCTGGAATGAGGGCGGCAAGATAGCCTTCATTTGTCAGCCTCTCAACAAAGGCGGCCGGATAGGCATCATCCTTGTCACAAGCCTGCCAGTAATCACCTGAAAAGTCGCGGCACAGCTTACTGATACCATCTCTTATCTCTTGATGGGAAAGCGCGTAGGTCATGAGAATTCCTGTCTGATTTTCTGGCTGTGCTCGCCCAGCAAAGGGGCCCTTTCGACAGACCCGCCCTGGCGGCGAACTGGCAAATCAGCGATATCGATAACCGCCTCACCCATGCGGACAGTCCGGTTCTGCAGAAACCGATGGGCAGAGACCTCTTCCACACTGTTCAGGCTGGCACAGGCAATGCGGGTGTCTTCCAGCATTGAGAGCAGCTGGTCCTTATCATAATCGGCAAAGGCGGCATTTATAATCGCGGTCATCTCCTCACGGTTTGCATAGCGGTCGGTGTTATGCCGGTATAACGGATCATCGGCCAGCTCTGGGCGCTGCAGGATAGCGGTGCAGAAATCAGCCCATTCGCGGTCATTCTGAATAGAAAGCAACACCTGTTTGCCGTCACCGGTTTGAAACGCACCATAAGGGGCAACAAAGCCATGGGTCAGGCCGGTCCGCCCAGGCGCGCCGCCGAAATAGCGATACCCGCACAAAGCCATATTCATCCAGTCGGCCATCACATCAAACATGGTCACTTCAAGGTCAAGGCCAAGGCCGGTGCGGTGGCGCTGATGCAAGGCCCGCAGGATAGCTGAAAAGGCGGTCAGGCCAGTGGATAAATCAGTTAACGACACGCCGACACGGGCCGGGTTGTCTTGTGTACCGGTCACCGCGACCACACCGCTTTCGCCCTGTACCAGAAAGTCATAAGCCTTTTTACGGGCCGCCGGCCCTGAAGACCCATAGCCCGATATTCTGGCCGTAATCAGGCCGGGGTTGGTTGTGCGCAAAGCCTCACCTGTAAGCCCGCGCCGGTCCATCGCGCCAGGCGAAAGATTGCTGATCAGCACATCAGCTGTGTTCAGAATACGGCCCAGAAGCGCGAAATCCGCCTCATCGCTCAGGTCAAGGCATAAGGATTCCTTGCCGCGGTTCAGCCAGACAAAAATAGAACTCTGCCCATCCGCGCCCTTATCATAGCCGCGCGCAAAATCACCTTCAGGACGTTCGATTTTAATCACCCGCGCGCCAGCATCTGCCAGCAACAGCCCGCAATAGGGCGCAGCAACCGCCTGTTCAATAGACACCACCGTGACCCCGTCCAGCTCCTTATGCAACCCTGTGACCATCTCTTGTTTTGGTATCCTCATCATCCCTGCGGCGGGGCTGTTCTTGACAAGCCCTTTAAAATCTTAATCATCAATTAAGCCTGCAGGCAAGACGCCGTGCTGACTTAACCCAAAGGGACAGATGATGGAAACAGATTTTCAAACCTTACTGGTGAGCCAGCCAGAGCCGCATATCCTGATAATTGAAATGAACCGGCCAGAAGCGGCAAACGCCTTCAATACGGTGATGGCAGAAGAGCTGACCACACTGTTCGAAGCTTTGTCGATGGCGGTGATGGACAGCAAGGGGCCCCGCGTCATCATCCTGACCGGCAGTGGCCGCAAAGCGTTTTGTGCCGGTGGTGATTTAAAAGAACGCCACGGCATGAGCGATGCGGCCTGGTGTGCCCAGCATCTGGTTTATGAGCGGATGGTGCGCGCGGTAATGGGCTGTCCGGTTCCGGTTATCGCCGCGGTCAACGGGGCCGCTTATGGCGGCGGGTGCGAGCTGGCCGCAATGGCCGATTTTGTCTATGCTGCCCGCACCGCCAGATTTGCCCAGACAGAGGTGAAGCTGGGCATTATTCCGGGCGCCGGCGGGACCCAGAACCTGGCCAGAGCGGTCGGCGAGAGACGCGCAAAGGAGCTTATCCTGACCGGCCGCGTGTTCAGCGCAGAAGAGGCCCTGAAATGGGGGCTGGTGATGGATGTGCTGGAGCCGGACTGCCTGCGGGACCACAGCCTGGTGACAGCCCGCCAGATTGCCGCCAATGGGCCGGTAGCGATACGGCAGGCCAAACAGGCGATTTCGCGCGGCCTGCAGATGTCACTTGCTGATGGGCTGGCGTTTGAAATTGAAGCTTATAACCGCTGTATCCCCACTACAGACAGGCGTGAAGGGGTGGACGCCTTTAATGAGAAGCGCGCGCCAAACTTTACCGGCGAATAAGCCCCTTTTTTTTGTTAACGCCGGGCTAGCCTGTTTTCCCCGCTGCCCTGGCGAGGGCGAGAAGGCGCTGCATCCTGTCTACCACAGGCTTTTCGATCAGACGGCCGTCCAGCACGGTCACCCCGGTTGCCGAGGCCTGGTAAGCGGCGACAATTTTTTGCGCATAGCTGATTTGGTCTTCTGCCGGGGTGAAGGCCTGATGAATGGCGGCCAGTTGGGCCGGGTGGATGGCAGCCTTGCCGGTAAAGCCGATAGCGGCGGCGGCGCGGGCCTCAGCCAGCAGGCCGTCTGTATCGCTGATATTCAGATAGGGCATATCCATGATATCAATGCCTGTTGAGGCGGCAGCATGAACAAGCCGCTGGCGGGCATATAAAAGCGGCTCCCACCCTGGCGTGCAGCGTAATTCGGTTGCCAGATCAACGCCGCCGAACAGCACCATCTCCAGACGGGCAGAGGCGCGCAGAATATCAAAACACCCTTCCAGGCCTAAGGTGGTTTCAATAAGGATAAATAAACGGCCGTCAAACCCGCCGGCGGTCAATTGCGCGTCAACCTTGTGCAGCTCTTCTGCTGAGCTGATTTTGGGGATCATGATGCCAGAGGGGTGGGTGTTGGCGGACAAGATAGCGTCAATATCGGCCTTGCCCTCTTCAGTCGCCGGATGATTGATGCGCACCAGGAGTTCTGCATTTCCATCTGCAGCCCTGCGTTCACCGCCATCTGCCCCCTCATGTTTTGAGTCAAAAAAGCGGCGCATATGAGCACGAGCCGCTGTCTTTTGATCCGGACCAACCCCGTCTTCAAGTTCAAGACAGACCATATCGGCAGGGCCCGCCAGGGCCTTGGCAAATAGGTGCGGCCGGTTCGCGGGAACAAACAACAGGCTGCGCCGGACACGCATCTCCGCCATCAGCAAACCCCTCCTTCATTTTCTTTAATCCCGGGTGTTTTTCTTTATCCCGGACATCACACAGCTGACGGATAGCATGCCGCCTGACAGCCGCGAAGACAACTCCCTGTTTGCCGAAACATTTTCTGGAGCATTTTCTGGGACATCTTCATGTTGAAATTTCGGGATTTCCGCTTATTTAAGGCAGGGAGTATCCAGACAGTGAGGATTGAAATGATAAAAGGCTTACATCACGCGGCGTTCAGATGCCGGAATTCAGAAGAAACACGCGCGTTTTATGAGGAATTTCTGGGCCTGACACTGGCGGGCGCGCTGGAAATCAAGGAAACAAAGACAGGGCGCGATGCCTCTGTGCTACACAGTTTTTACCAGTTGGATGACGGCTCTTTTATTGCGTTCTTTGAAGCCCCTGATCAGCCGTTCGAATTTGTCCAGCAGCATGATTACGATCTGCATCTGGCGCTGGAGGTCACCCAAGAGGACCTGAAGGCCATGTTCGAAAAAGGCAAGCAGCAGGGCATTCCCACCAGAGGCATTTCAGATCATGGATTTATTTCTTCAATCTATTTCCGTGACCCGAACGGTTATGTAGTAGAATTAACAGCAAAAGAAGAAGGCCATGATGACCATCTTCAGCCGAACAATGCATCCGCCCGCACCCTGTTGCAGGACTGGACAAACAGGTTTCACAGCGGCTGACGGCCGGATTTAGGACGAAGAGGGTTTTTCGGGGGGTGACAGGAAAATCAAAACGACTGGCGATATTCGCGGTTCTGGCTATGCTGTTATCTGGGGCGGTGTGGCTCGTGCTGTCTGCGTTGCAAGAGAATATCGTGCTGTTTTATTCGCCGTCTGAGCTGACCGAAGCGCAGAAGACCGGCCGCCAGCTTCGTGTCGGCGGGCTGGTTGAGGACGGTTCAGTTGTCATCGACGGGCTGAGCGCCAAATTTGATATCGGTGATGGCGAGGGGCGTGTCAGCGTGGTTTATGACGGCGCGCTGCCTGACCTGTTCCGTGAAGGCCAGGGCATCATCGCCCAAGGCCTGTTTGACGGTGATGTGTTCAAGGCGACAAGCGTGCTGGCCAAGCATGATGAAAATTACATGCCGCGTGAAGTGGCCGAGAGCCTGAAGGAAAAAGGCGTCTGGCAGGGAGAGGCCGCGCAATGATAGCCGAGCTGTCTCATTTCGCCCTATTTATTGCCCTTATTGCCAGCGCCTGTCAGGCGGTTCTGCCCCTGGTTGGCGCGGCAGGTGTGGCCAGAGGCAAAAACGGCATCGCCCCTTTTATGATGGCGTCCGCGGGCCTGTTTGCGCTGGTTGCGGCGGGCGGCGTGCTGGCCGCCTTTGCCGGTTTGGTCTGGTCATTTGTGGTGTCCGATTTTTCGGTGGCGCTGGTGGCCAGCCATTCCCATTCGGCCAAGCCGCTGATTTATAAAATCTCTGGTACCTGGGGAAATCATGAAGGCTCATTGCTGTTATGGATTGTGATCCTGGTGCTGTTCAGTGCTGTGCTCAGCCTGAGCCGGCAGCAGATGACGGCGGTATTGAAGGGGCGCGTGCTGGCGGTTCAGGGTATTGTGACGACTGCCTTTCTGGCGTTCAGCCTGTTTACCTCTAATCCGTTTGAGCGTCTTGACCCGGCCCCGGTTGACGGGCGCGGGCTGAACCCGATTCTGCAGGATATCGGCCTGGCGTTGCATCCGCCGATGCTCTATCTGGGCTATGTTGGGCTGTCGATGGCGTTTTCCTTTGCTGTGGCCGGTCTGATTGGCGGACAGGTAGACAAGGTCTGGGCGCGGGCAATGCGGCCGTGGGTGTCTGCGGCCTGGTGTGCGCTTACGCTGGGGATAGCCTTGGGCAGTTGGTGGGCTTATTATGAGCTGGGCTGGGGCGGCTGGTGGTTCTGGGATCCAGTTGAAAATGCCTCGCTGATGCCGTGGCTGGCGGCAACCGCGCTGTTGCATTCCATTTTAGTTGTGGAAAAGACAGAACAGCTGAAAAGCTGGACTATTCTGCTGGCGATCATGGCGTTTTCGCTGTCCTTGGTGGGCACCTTCATTGTCCGGTCCGGCCTGTTGACCTCAGTACACAGCTTTGCCAGCGATCCGGCCAGAGGCGTGTTTATCCTGGGCATTCTTTTGGTGTCTATTGGTATTCCGCTGGTGTTATTTGCCTGGCGCGGCCCCCAGCTCAGCCGTGCAGGACAAGCCCGCCTTCTCAGCCGGGAGAGCGGCCTGATTGCGAATAATTTTCTGCTGACCACGGCGACCCTGATTGTGCTTATCGGCACCTTCTATCCGTTGGGGCTGGAGGTGGCAACCGGCGCACGCATCACTGTAGGCCCGCCTTATTTTGACGCGACCTTCACCCCGGTAATGGCGGTTCTGGTGGTTTGTATGGCGGTTGGGCCATTGTTGGTCTGGCGGGCCGGGGTGCTGCCATCAGCAGGTTCGGCGGTGCTGGCCGGCGGCGCGGGGGCCGGGCTGGCGGCGGCAGGCGGGCTGGCCTTCCTGGCCGATCTGTCACCAACCGCGCTGGCCGGGCTGGCGCTGGTCGGCTGGCTGGCTTTATCCATCGCCGGTGATATCACAGCCCGGCTGAAGCCCCGCCAAAAGGGCTCTGTTCAGGCGCGGCTGCGGGCCATTCAGGGGCCGGTCTGGGGGATGTGGATTGCGCATTTCGGTATGGTTGTGTTTCTGGCCGGGGCGCTGGGTGAAGGGCTGTTCCAGACAGAAGTGATCACAAGAGCCAAACCAGGTGAGACCATTATGCTGGCCGGACGGCAAGCCACCTTCATCGGTGTTGAAGCGCGTCAGGGCCCGAATTATCAGACCGAAACCGCTGTTATTGAGCTTCGCGACGAGGCGGGCCATATCAGCTTCATGTATCCTGAAAAACGGTTTTATCCGGCAGCCCGCCAAACCACCACAGAAGCAGCGATACGCACCCGCCTTAGCGGTGATGATTATATGGTGCTGGGTGATGGTGACGCCGAACAGGGCTATACCCTGCGGCTGTATCATAAGCCGCTGGTCAGTCTGATCTGGCTGGGCACGATTTTCATGGCCCTTGGGGCGCTGGTCGCGATTATCACCCGCCCGCGTATCCGCCCGCAAACAGAGGGGTGAGCTATGGCTGAGCCACGCAAAAGGCCAGGGGCGCGGTTATCGTTTCTGCTGCCGCTTATCGGTTTTCTTGTGCTGTTGGGCATATCCGGTGCGGCGCTGTTTGCCACCCTGTCCGGTACGCGTGACATCACCCAATTGCCGTCTGTTCTTATCGGCAAGCCGCCGCCGCAGACGCAGATGGCGTTGTTGTCTGACCCGTCTGCCTTTGTTGATTTTACCGCGTTGTCCGGCGAGGTGGTGGCGGTGAATTTTTTTGCCAGCTGGTGTGCGCCCTGCCGGGCCGAGGCCCCCACCTTGGAAGAGCTGAGCCAGGACGTGCCCATAATCGGCATCGCGTATAAGGACAAGCCAGAAGACACCACCGCCTTCTTGCAGCAATATGGCAACCCGTTTCGCCAGGTCGGGGTTGATTTTGACGGCCGGGCCGGGCTGGCCTGGGGCTTATATGGGGTGCCTGAAACCTATCTGATTGACCGGCAGGGCAGGATTATCCTGCGCCATGCCGGCCCGCTTGACAAAAGGGTGATGGAGCAGCTGATCCTGCCGGCCATCGCGACAGCAGAATGAGGCCGGCAGACCGCCTGTCAGTGGGTTTGCGCCAGCTGGTCTGTCTGGGGCTGGTCGTGCTGTGCCTTGTCAGCCTGATGCCGGGACCAGCGCGCGCGCTGACGGCTGAAGAAAAGCTGGATGACCCTGTGCTGGAGGAGCGGGCACGGGGGCTGTCAAAACAGCTGCGCTGCCTGGTCTGCCAAAACCAGTCGATAGATGATTCAGATGCAGAGCTGGCCAAGGATTTGCGCCGTGAGGTCCGCGCGCTGTTGCAGACCGGGGCAAGTGATGCAGAGATTCTGGACAAGGTTCAGAACACCTATGGTGATTATGTGTTGTTGAAGCCGCCAGTGTCTCAGCAAACCTGGCTGTTATGGCTGGCCCCGGTTTTGATCGTGCTGGGCGGGGCGATGATTATCGCCCTCACGCTGCGCCGGCCGGGCCCTGTTCAGGCTGATGCCGGTGATACAGATAACCTTCCCGATACGGCTGATCCGGCTCTGGACGGGGCAATGCCGCCGCGCACCAGCCTGCCGGCCTCTTATATCATCGGGGCGGGGCTTGTGATGCTGGCGGCGGCGGGGCTGTTATACGGGCTTTATGGCCGGCCCGACCTGCCGGACCAGCCGCTTCGTGAGCGGGCAGATGAGCTGCAGCAACGCCGCGCTGTTATCGCCGCCGAAACACAGCAGTTAGACGAAGCGTTTGCCGCCGCACAAGACGCTGTTACCGCCGCGCCAGAGGCTATGGAAGCCTGGTTGCGGCTGGCCCTTATCGCCGCCAGACGCGGTGATGCGGCGGCCGAAATTGACGCGCTGCAGACAGCGCTGAAGCTGTCATCCGGCGCCCCGGAAATAAAAGCACTGCTGGCTGAGGCAATGAGCCGGGCCGCCGGTGGACAGGTCACGGTTCCGGCCCGCCAGCTGATCGCCGAAATCCTGGCAGAGACCCCTGATGAGCCGCGGGCGCTGTTTCTGGACGGGCTGGCGGCCTATCAGGATGAAAAGTTTCAGCTGGCGATAGACAGATGGATGTATCTTTATGAACGTTCATCTGCAGATGCGCCCTGGCTGGCCCGGCTGGAAGACAGTATCCGGCGCGCCGCAGATGACGGCAATCTGGTGCTGCCGGATTTTGCCGCCACACAGCAGGCCAACCCGCAAAACAACCCTCAAAACAACCCTGAGGGCGCCGATAGAGCCGACCTGCCCGAAGGCGAGCAGCGCGAGATGATAGAACAGATGGTTGCCGGGCTGGCGGCACGTCTGGCAAATGAACCTGATGACCGTGACGGCTGGTTACGGCTGGCCAGATCCTATGCGGTTCTGGGCCGGGTGCCAGAGCAGATAGACGCGCTGTTTGCGGCCGCCGCGCGGGATATGTCTGATGAGGGGCTGGTGATTCATCTGGCTGAGGTCATTCTGCAGTCAGGCCGAAGTGAGCGTTATGCCGCGCGTATCAGCGCGCTGTTGGACCAGTTGCCGCCTGCGGCCACCACCAACCCGCAATGGCTGTTTTTCAGAGGTCATTTCGCAGCCAGTCAGGGCGATGTTAAGCGGGCCCGGGACAGTTGGGCAAAACTGTTGGCGGCGATGCCTGAAGACAGTGAGCTGGCCCAGCTTCTGCAGCAGAAAATCGCCGAGCTCCCAGATTAGGGTTTACCAAGGGGGCGGCGGTCACGAACCGCAGCAGAAATCAGATGATAGGTGATGAGCGCGGCGGTAAAGTCAGATGCTGGCTGCGCCGGTGACGGGGCCAGTTCAACCACATCCATGCCCACAATCCGGCGACCGGCACAGGCCGAGCTGACCAGATCAACTGCCTGATAAAAGCCCAGACCACCTGGTACAGGCGTGCCGGTAGCCGGCAGGATGGACGGGTCCAGACCGTCCAGATCAAAGCTGATATAGATTTGGTCTGGAAACCCATCGGGCAGGTCAATAGAGGCTGTGTTTTGTCTGACCAGTTCTGCTGCATCACGGAAGCCCACCCCATAGCGGGTCCGGGCCTCAACCTCCTCTGTGCAGAGCGCCCTCACCCCAAGCTGATAAAGGGGTATGCCCGCTTCACAACAAAGCTGCATCACGCTGGCATGTGAATGCGGCTCGCCCTGATAAGCGGTGCGCAGGTCGGCATGCGCGTCTATCTGCAGAATGCCAAACGGCGCCTGAAGGCTGTTTTTCAGGCCCATCACCGCGCCATAAGTCAGGCTGTGCTCACCGCCAAGGGTGACCGGAATATGACCGCGGGCAACACAGGCCGCAACCCGTTCACGAAGGCTGTCCAACACCTTTTCGATCGGGGCAGCGGTATCTATCTGGGGCTGGGTATACAGGCCGTGACGGCAGGGCTCATCCCCGTCTATCAGCCGTTCGAGCTGATGGCTGGCGGCGATGATGGCGGCCGGACCCGCCGCGGTCCCGCTGCCATAAGATACGGTTTTTTCCAGCCCGCAAGGGATCACTTCAAACAAGGCGGTGGCCGCGTCATTTTCGGCTGCTGACAGCTCTTCGCCCAGGAATTGTGCGGCGGTCGTTGCGGATAGTGAAGTCATGATAATCTGCTCTCAAAATCGGAATAACCGAATTCACGAACCATATTCAGATCGCCTGTGCGGCTGTCCCACAAGGCAAGGGCCGGCAGGTGCACGCCGTTGAAAGTGGTGGTTTTGACCATCGAATAATGGGCCTGATCAAGAAAGGCAAGCCGCTGGCCGGGGGCCGGCAAACTGGCAAACCGGTAATCACCTATAACATCCCCCGCAAGGCAGCTTGGCCCGCCTAACCGCACAACAGGGCCTTGTTCGGCCTCAGCCAGCAGGCCTGGCCGATAGGGCGCTTCCAGCACATCCGGCATATGGCAGGTTGCCGAAATATCCAGAATGGCAACCGGCCCGTCATTCTCCATCAGGTCCAGAACCTCACCCACAAGAACACCGGCATCAAAGGCAATAGCGGTCCCGGGTTCAAGATAAATATCCAGCTGATAAGCCTGTTTCAGATCCGCAAGGCCGTTAACCAAAGCTGCGCGGTCATAGTCAGGGGCAGTTATCATATGCCCGCCGCCCAGATTAAGCCAGGACAGCCGTCCTTTGGCCCGGTCCAGAAGCGGGGTAATCACCTCTATCAGCTGCTGAAGTTCGGCAAAACCCTGTTCACACAGGCTGTGCAGATGAAGCCCGGAGACCGCCTCAAGATGATGGTCGTCTATCTGGGATAACGGTGTGCCAAGGCGTGAGCGCGGCGCGCTGGGGTCATATTTTTCAACCTCGCCCAAGGGCAGGCCCGGGTTTACGCGCAGGCCAATTTCCGCCCCTTCAGAGCTGGCAAGGGACGCAAACCTGTCTATCTGCTGCGGGCTGTTAAAAATGATATGATCGCAAAGCCTGGCCAGTTCAGCCATCTCCGCCGGCTTATAGGCCGGGGCAAAACAAGACACAAGCCCCTCAGCTGGTGCGCGGACATAATGGGTGCGGGCCAGCCGGGCTTCATGCAGCCCGGAACAACAGGCCCCGGACAGATAGCGGCTGACAAGCGGGGCTGTCGACCACATCGAAAACGCCTTCAGCGCGGTCAGAATCTGCGCGCCAGACTGGTCCGCAACCTGTCTTAACAGCCGCAGATTATCTTCCAGCCGGGCAAGATCAATAACAAAACACGGGCTGGGAACAGCGTTCAGATCAAGCTTAAGAAACGCGCCCGGGCCAGCTGTTTTGGTCTGCATCACCATTTACAATGCCCTCACGGCCTAGAACATAAGCGCTTTATCCAGAGTTTTCACCTGCCAGGGCAGACCATGGTCGTTCAGCATCGCCATAAACGGGTCCGGGTCAAACTGTTCCATATTGAACACGCCCTTGCCAGACCATGTGCCGGTGGCCATCATCGCCGCGCCGATCATCGCCGGCACCCCGGTGGTATAGCTGACCGCCTGAGAGCCAACCTCGGCATAACAGGCTTCATGATCGCAGACATTATACACATAGGCGGTGCGTTCCTCGCCCGCCTGCTGGCCAGTGATAATGGTGCCGATACAGGTCTTGCCAGTTGTGGTCTTACCCAGATCGCCCGGGTCAGGCAGAACCGCTTTCAAAAACTGAAGCGGCACGATTTCCCGGCCTTCATAACTGATCGGTTCAATTGAGGTGAGGCCGACATTCTGCAGCACGTCAAGATGAGTAAGATACGCCTCACCAAAGGTCATCCAGAACCGGGCCCGTTCCAGCTCTGGGAAGTGTGTGGACAGCGATTCCAGCTCTTCATGATACATCAGATACATGTTGCGCGCGCCAACTTCCGGGAAGTCAAAGCTTTGTTTAACTGACAGGGCCGGTGTTTCTATCCAGCCGCCGTCTTCCCAGTGACGGGCGGGGGCGGTCACCTCACGGATATTGATCTCAGGGTTGAAATTGGTGGCGAAATGCTGACCGTGATCGCCGCCGTTACAATCCAGAATATCCAGCGTTTTCATTTGCCCTATGAGGTGTTTTTTGGTGTAGGCGGTAAAGACATTGGTCACGCCCGGGTCAAAGCCAGACCCCAACAGGGCCATCAGCCCGGCTTCAGCGAATTTATCCTGATAGGCCCACTGCCAGTGATATTCAAATTTGGCCTCATCAACCGGCTCATAATTGGCGGTGTCCAGATAATGTGCCCCCGCCGCCAGACAGGCATCCATGATGGTCAAATCCTGATAGGGCAGTGCCAGATTAACCACAAGTTCAGCCCCGGTTTTTTCAATAAGGCGTGCGGTTGCGGCGCTGTCATCAGCGTCCAGTTCAGCTGTTTTAATGGTGGTCCCGGTCCTGGTCTTCACCGAGGCCGCAATATCGCTACATTTGAATTCGCGGCGGCTGGCCAGGGTAATGTCTGTGAACACCTCTGGCAGCATCGCCATTTTATGGGTTGCAACTGAACCGACGCCGCCGGCGCCAATGACAAGAATCCTGGTCATGATGTTTTTGGTCCTTCAGCCCTTATCTTTTGTTTGGGGTTTGGGGTTTATGTCTTACGGCTCTAAGTGGTTTAGTGATCGGAATGTTCGAAATAGGTATAGCCGTTCAGACTGTCTGTATAGGCCTTGATCATCTGGCGTCTGTCAGCCGGGCTCACCTTGCCTTTTTTCACCGCTGTTTCGACAATCGCCTTAAACGACGATAACAGCCGTTTTGGCTCATATTCAACATAGGACAGAACCTCAAAAATGGTATCCCCGTCCTGTTCTTTCAGAATTTCAAACCCGCCATCCTCGCTCAGCCCGATAGTGACCACATTGGTATCTCCAAACAAATTATGCAAATCGCCAAGCGTTTCCTGGTACGCGCCGATGAAAAACACGCCCAGAAAGTAATCTTCATCTGTTTTCAGATCATGCACCGGCAGGGTGTCAGACACGCCGTCGCCCAGCACAAATTTGTCAATCTTGCCATCTGAATCGCAGGTAATGTCGCTGAGGATGGCGACACGCTCTGGCTGCTCATTCAAGCGTTGCAGAGGGGCCAGAGGATGTATCTGGTCAATCGCCCACACATCCGGCAGGCTCTGGAACAGGCTGAAGTTACAGTGATAGATATCGGCGACCTGAACCAGCGCCTGTTTCATATCCTCGGTCATCGCTTCAGGGTCACGTAAGACCTGTTTTATCTTCATGATCAGATACAGATAGGCCCGCTCTGCCCGCGCGGTAACCGCCAGAGAGACCTGATTGCGGCGGAACAGCGCGCGAATCTCATCACGGTAATATTTCAGATCGTTCCAGCATTCCTGCACCCGATCACGGGTCAGATAGCTCTGGATTTCCAGCATCTTCAGAAGATGGGGATGGTCATCTTCCTGAGCGGTTATCTCTACCTCACTGTCAAAATGGGTTGCCTCCAGCACATTGAAAATCAGCAGTGAGGATTGTGCCACACACGCCCGCCCGCTTTCAGTGATGATGACAGGATGGTCCACCTCATTGCTGTCCATCATGTCTTTGACCGTCTCAATAATGTTCAGGCAATATTCGCGCAGGCTGTAGTTGATGGAATTGGCTGAGGCGGTTTTCTCGCCTGTGTAGTCAATGCCAAGGCCGCCGCCCAGATCAAGATAGCGAAGCGGCACGCCCTCACGCCGTAATTCGGCAAAGAACTGGCAGGCTTCCTGAACCGATTTTCTGATCTCAATGATATTGGGGACCTGGCTGCCCAGATGCGAATGCTGCAGACACAGACAATCAAGATAGCCTTCGGCGCGCAAGGTATCGATAACATCCATAATCTGGGCGATGGTCAGCCCGAACGTTGATCTGTCGCCGCTTGATTCTGCCCAATTACCACTGACCGTATTGGTCAGCTTGATCCGCACCCCCAGCTGGGGGCGCACATCTGTCTGTTTGACCACATCCAGAACCAAGTCCAGTTCGCGCGGGCTTTCCAGCACAATGAAGATATTGAAGCCGAGCTTCAAAGAGGAGACCGCCAGATTCAGAAATTCACTGTCTTTGATGCCGTTGCAGATAATCGCGGCGTCTGCCGGCAGGTCGAGGGACAATGCGATCAGCAGTTCAGCCTTTGAGCCGACCTCAAAGCCGAAACTATACGGCCTGCCATAATCGGCAATGCGTTCGATAACCTCTGCCTGCTGGTTGACTTTGACCGGGAACACCCCCTGATAGCTGCCTTTATAGTCCATCTCCGCAATAGCATCAGCAAAGCTGAGATTAATCTCTTCAATCCGGCGTTTCAGAAAATCGGTAACCCGGATCAGAACAGGAGTGGCAATACCCCGCTGGCTCAGATTCTGGACCAGGGTGAGCAGATCAGTCGGTTCAGCCTCTGGCCGGTCTGGATGACAAAGGCCGATATGGCCGTTATCCAGAATCCGCAACAAGCCGTCGCCCCAGTCCTCAATGCCATAGATATCTGTGTTCACCAAAAAGACCCTTACCGCTGTTCAAACCAGCCCCGCCGGGCACAGGACACCCGGACGGTGATAAATAGCGAAAAAAATCCACAAAAGCCAATAAAATTGGTCAGCAGGCAGACAAGGTATCGCCGGGGGTCACCGGCCTGTCAGATACGGTTATGAGTAGAGATGCGATTTACCGGTCGCGCCCTTCATCATGGCCTGACGCTGGGCCTCGCGCATATCTTCATAGAGCTTTAAGTCACGTTCAGCAAACAGCCCTGACGGCGGCGCGTAATTGATGAAATTACGGTTCACATCCGCCCCGCGCACGACCATGGCGTAATCATCTTCGGCGACTTCCTGCATCACATTCGGGTTGATGTAGCGCACCACAAAGCCGATACGCCGGTCATCTGAGCTGTTCGGGCCTGAACCATGTATGGTCAGCCCGTGATGCAATGACATCTGGCCAGGCTGCAGGATGATATCGGTCCGGTCAGCTTCGGCAATATCGGCCTGCACCTCCTGGCCACGAGACAATAAATTATTGTCAGCAAAGCTGTCATGATGCGGCAGGATGGCGTTTTTGTGCGAACCGGCGGCGAACTGCATACAGCCGCTTTCAGGCGTTGCCGGTGACAGCGCAATCCAGGCGGTGACCAGATTTTCGGTCGCGCCCAGCCCCCAGTAGGTGAGGTCCTGATGCATGGAGACAATCTGTGGTGAGTTTGGCTCTTTGATAAAAAACTCAGCCGCGTAAATCAGGATATTCGGGCCAAGGATGCCTTCCACAATATCCAGCACCTTCGGCGACGTGGCCATCTGGTAGGCAAACGGCATCACACATTGTGAATTCACCCGCTTATACGTGTTCAGCGCGCGGGGCAGTTTCACATCACCCCAGGTCTGTTCCATGTCTTCCAGCTGGCCGCGCCACTGGCTGGCTTCTGCCGGTGTCATCACATCAAGCGGAAATAAAAAACCATCGCGCCAGTACTGGTCAATCTGGTCAGCAGACAGGGCGTTTTGCGGCGCAGGCATAACAGTATCCATGATCTATATCAGGCCTTTCTCTTTTTTGCGGCGCAGGGCTGACCAACTCTGCTGATGCAGCCTTACAATGCTCAATTTAAAAAAATCTATCCTGTTTTTACGGTGCAGACAATCAGCTTGTGCTGTCCGGCGCTCTCGTCTGCAGAATAATCTTTGGCCCGGCCCGACCTTCATCAATATCCACAAAGGCCTGCGGGCCATCTTCCAGCGCGCGCACCTGGGTCCAGCCTGCCCCGGTGATGGCCTTGCTGAGAAGCAGGTCAACCGCCAGACGAAAATCGCTGTCACGGTAACAATAGCTGCCCTGAAAGGTGATTTCCTGTAGCGTTAGCCGGCGTGTATCCAGCCCGTCCAGATTATCCTGCAGGCCGATATGCACAATCACCCCGCCAGGCCGGCAAAGCTCTGATGAGGCTTTGCGGGTGGCCGCAGACCCCACCGCATCAATGATGATATCACAATTGCGGGCCGCATCAGGCACCGCTTCCAGCGGGTTATAGCTTGTCGCGTTTGTGACCGTCTCCAGAACGCTGCGCCGGGTCGGATTGGTTTCGGCTATCAGAATTTCCGCACAACCATAATGCTGGGCCGACAAGGCACATAACAGGCCAATAGCCCCGCCGCCAAGAACCAGCAGGCGCGCTTTCGAAAAAGAACCCGACGGGGCAGCAGACGAGGGTTTACAATCAGGGCCGGAAAGCGCGGCCTGAGCCAGATGCACCGTATGCAGCGCACACGCCAGCGGTTCGGCCAACGCCATATCCGCAAGGTCAGCGTCTTCCGGCAATACAACCAGATTGGCGGTATCCACCGCAACCGCCTCAGCGAACGCGCCGGGGACCCGCATGCCAACCAGCTCACGAGACGGGCAGAGATGTTCATTACCGCTGGTGCAGGCCGCACACGTCCCGCAGCGCATCAACGGGTTAATCGCGACCAGCTGGCCGGCCAGAGGCCCGTCTGTGGCCCGGCCAACCGCCTCATGCCCGAGAATAAGAGGCGGTCTGCGCCGTTCATCCTTGCCATGCCAGGCATGCATATCAGACCCGCAAATCCCGCAAAACGCCAAATCCACCACGGTCTGACCCGCCTGCGCGACAGGCGCGTCAGCCTCCCTGAGCTCTGCGCGATGATCGCCGGTATACACAACAGCTTTCATATCCGTCTCCTTTCAGGCTGGTTTTTAACTGGTGCATTCTCGGGACGCGCGTTCAGAAATTCTCATTCGGGAAATATTTCCGCAACCGCACATCAGATGACCGGGCATGAGCTTCCATCCCCTCAAGCCGCGAAATACGGGCTGAGGCCGGGGCAACCTCGCGGTTGGCTTCGCGTGTCATCCGCTGGGTGGTGACGATTTTCATGTATTTATGAACCGACAGCCCACCGGTATAATGGGCCGCACCTTTGGTGGGCAGAATATGGTTGGTGCCTGAACATTTATCGCCATAAGCAACAGTGGTTTCTTCGCCCACAAACAGCGAGCCGTAATTTTTCAGCCGATCTGTGAACCAGCCATCCGCGGCGGTATGGACCTGAAGATGTTCGGCCGCGTAGTCGTCCGAGACCTCTGCCATCTCTTCCTTTGTGTCACACACCACAACCTCACCATAATCGCGCCAGGCCGCGGTGGCCGCGTTACGGGCGGTTTCCGGCAGGGCGTCAATCAGCCCGGGCATAAGGTCCATCACCTCTTCAGCCAGCGCGCGCGACGTGGTAAACAGCCAGGCTGGCGAATCCGGGCCATGTTCTGCCTGGCTGACCAGATCTTCTGCCACAATCTGCGGATCGGCGGTGTCATCAGCGATGATCGCTATTTCCGTGGGACCGGCAAACATATCAATGCCAACACGGCCATACAGCATCCGTTTTGCTTCTGCCACAAAGCGGTTCCCCGGGCCCACCAGAATCCGGGCCGGTTTGCCGGTAAACAGACCAAACGCCATGCTGGCAATCGCCTGCACACCGCCCAGCGATAAGATGGTATCCGCACCGCTGAGATGCATGGCATATAAAATCGCCGGATGCGGGCCGTCATTCCCGTTCGGGGCAGAACAGGCAATGATGTTTTTAACACCAGCAACCTTGGCCGTGGCCACCGACATAATCGCAGAGGCCACATGCGCATAGCGCCCGCCCGGCACATAACAGCCCGCCGTTTCAATGGGAATAAGCTTCTGGCCCGCCCACAGGCCCGGCGATAATTCAGTTTCAAATTCAGCGACCGACTGCCTCTGGGCTTCAGCAAATTTTGTCACCCGGTCATAGGAAAACTGGATATCAGCTTTGAGCTGGTCAGAGACTTTGTCTGCGGCTGCTTCGATCTGGGCTTTAGAGACAATCACCTCACCGGTAAAGCCATCCAGCTTTTCAGCATAGGCGCGGACCGCCGCCTCACCCTCGGCCTCAATACGGGCCAGCATTTCGCGCACAATCGCTTGTGTTTCGTCCGTTCCGGTCTGCGGTGTTTTATCGGCTTTTTTCAGGTAAGTAATGGTCATTTTATCTGTCCCCTCTGTCGTCAGGCGCTATCCATAATAAAACAATCAAACAAAAACGCTACTGATGATTCCCACATCAACAAGACCGTCATGTAACATTATCATGGTCAGATAAACCAGTAATAAAAGTCCCAGCCAGGACAGCCATCTGTATGTCAGCATAACGCGCATGATAAAGGAGGCAAAAAACGCCATGAAGGCTATTGCCAGCGCAAGGCCAAATACCAGTAAGGTTGTGTTATCCCGCGCAATCGCCGCGACCGCCACGATGTTGTCAATCGACATCGACACATCCGCCATCAAAATGGTGAACAAGGCCCGGCTGAATTTGGTGTCATCAGCCCCTGCCCCTGATGAGCCCTCTGGTGTGGTTTGCCCATCACCATCCGGGATATCCAGCACAGACGGGTCATTGAACGCTTTCAGATCATGATAAAACCGCCAGCAGACCCAGGCCAGAAGCACAGCCCCGATAAGCAAAATGCCCTTAATCGCCAGAAGATAGCTCGCGGTAACAGCAAACAAGATACGCAAGCCAGCGGCCAGCGCCAGACCAATGAAAATCGCACGTTTGCGCAGCTTTACCGACAGCCCCGCCGCGGCCATGCCAATAACCAGCGCATTATCACCAGACAGCACGATATCGGCAAAAATGATCTGGATTATATCGGCAACAACATCAAACGACATATCTTCAAAAAAGACGCCTTGCGGCACCTGCTCCCCCCAAAACGCGCACCGCGGGCCGCTTGTGTTGCTGAACGTCAGTCAGCCGCCTTCATCACCCTGGTCAGCCAGGGGATCACCACCGGCAGAGACAAAATGATGAACACAATCCTGATGGTATGATGCACCGCCACAAAAGCAACGTCAAAACCAAACAGCAACGCCAGCAACGTAACCTCATACAGGCCGCCCGGCACAAAAGCCAGCCACAGCCGGATCAAATCCAGCCCGAACAGCAGATTCAGCCCCACCGTAGCCAGAGCATAGACCGCCAGCAGAATAACCGCGCTGACCACCGCATCAAACACATAGCCGAACACCTCAGCAAACGGGACTTTGGCCAGCCGGGCCCCGACCGCCCCGCCGATTAACACCTGCGCCAGGATCACGAATTCAGCAATCCGCGGCACATCCAAAACACCGGAGACATGCAACACAAGGCTGAGGCTGAGCGGACCCAGCAAATGCGGCATCGGCAGGCGCACAAGCCGCGCCCCGGCATACCCGGCCAGCGCGGTCAACCCGAACACAACCAAAGTAGAGGCGGGCAGCGACGCCAGCGCCGGCATTTGGCGCAGCACAATATTTGAGGTATCAACCGCGGCCTGGCCTTGGGTGAAGGCCAGCAGCAAAGGGGTAGAGAAAAACACCAACACCACCCGCACCAGGTGAAACAGCGCCACCACGTAATCTTTGTCGGTATGATCGCGCGCGATCATTAAGATTTCCGCCTGACCGCCCGGCACAGAGCCCAGAAACGCCTCGGTGACCGGATAGCGTCTGATGCGGACCAGCCAGACCATCCCGGCCAGTGTTGCCAGCGCAGTGGTGACCAGCATCGCCGCCAGGGTCACGGCCCAGCTGTCCAGATGGGCGATAAGGTCAGGCCGGAAGCTGGCCCCTATCAGCACGGCAAGGCCCATCACAACCGGCACATGAAGCCATCTGGCAATCCCCAGATAGGGCTGTAGCGGGCGCAGCACCCCGCCGATGACCCACACCCCGAACAGGCTGCCCATAAGATAGGGCGCAGGCGCACCGGCAGCCTCAAACAACCAGCCTGTGCCCAGCGCAACAGCAGAGGTGACAGCGATATTCACAATATCCCGCAACACAGTTTTAACCATGGACATCAATCATCCTTTGCAGAGACATGTTCAGATAATACCGCCAGACGGGCAGTCAGGGCAGCGTGAAGATGAGCCTGCATCGCGGTGGCCGCGGCCACCTCATCGCGGGCCAGAATGGCGGCACATACCGTGCCATGTTCAGCCGAAATTTCAAGCCGCCGTTCAGCAAGACGATAGGCCGTTGGGCCCAACAGGATCAATATCTGGTTCTGCTGGGTCAGACTGTCCTGCAGAAACGCGTTGCGGGCCCCGTTCACTATTGCCTGATGGAAGGCATGGTTCAGCCGGGCCAGATCCTGTGCCGGGGCCCCGTCAGCCATCAGCTGTTGTTCTTTTGCCTTGAGCCCGGCAATAACCTCACGTTCAGCAGCAGAGGCATTGCGCGCCGCCAGCCGCGCCGCCAGCCCTTCCAGCGTGCCGCGCAGTTCATAAAATTCGGTAACATCGCGCCAGCTGAGCAGGCGCACCCGCAGCCCGCCATCAGCATCTGCCTCTAAAATGCCCTGTTGTTTCAGACCGTGTAACGCCTCTCGCAAAGGGGTGCGGGACGCACCCAGCGCGGCGGCCAGTTCGGTTTCACGCAAACGCCGGCCCGGCAGAAGCCAGGCCTTTCGTATTGCCGCGATGATCAACTCAGCTATCCGTTTTGAGCTGGTCACCGGCCCGGCGGTCTGCGCAAATACCTCAGCCCGCAGACGGTCCCAGTCAAGCTGCGCTAACCGGCTGTGCTGGCCAGTCCCGCCCGGCGCGCCGGTCCTCGGCGCAGAAATGTTGACAGATTGCTCAGACATTTTTATACGTGTATACAAATGTATACAAAAAAGCAAGATCACAACCACAACGCTTATGATGTGCTGGTCATCGGGGCAGGCAACGCCGGTTTATGTGCCGCGATAGCCGCCGCCGAGGCGGGCTGTTCGGTCATGGTGGTCGAGGCCGCGCCGCGGGATATGCGCGGCGGCAACACCCGTCATACCCGCAATTTACGGGCAATGCATGAAGAGCCGACAGATGTGCTGACAGACCGGTATTCGTTTGAGGAATATTTCGATGACCTGATGCGGGTCACAAACGGTGTCACCAATCAAAAGCTGGCCGAAATTGCGCTGAAAGGGTCTGCTGACTTGCCGGAATGGCTGGCCCAGCGCGGGGTCCGGTTTCAGCCAGCGTTAAGCGGTACGCTCAATCTGGGCCGGACCAATGCGTTCTTCCTGGGCGGCGGACGTGCCCTGTTAAACCATCTCTGTTCTTATGCTGAGCGCATTGGCATCCGCCTTGTCTATGAGACCAGGGTGGAGACGATCATGATAGACGACGGGTTTTGTGAGGGCGTGCGCGTCAGCACAGACCAGACCAGCTATACGATAGAGGCCCGTCAGGTGATTTTTTCTGCTGGCGGGTTTGAAGCCAATTTGGACTGGCTGGCAGAAGGCTGGGGAGAGGCCGCGAGGAACTTCCTGGTCAGAGGCACCCCTTATAATACCGGTACGGTTCTGCGCAGCCTGTTGGATGCAGGAGTGCAGCCGGTTGGCGATCTGGACCAGTGTCACGCGGTCGCGATTGATGCCAGAGCGCCGAAATTCGACGGCGGTATTGCCAGCCGCATCGATGCTGTGCCGTTTTCGATTGTGCTGAACAAGCATGCTGAACGGTTCTATGATGAGGGTGAAGATTTCTGGCCGAAACGATATGCCATCTGGGGCCGTCTGGTGGCAGGCCAGCCTGACCAGACCGCCTTTGCGCTGGTTGACAGTGCAGGGGTAGAGCGGTTCATGCCGTCTGTGTTCACACCGATTAGCGATGAGACCATCGAAGGGCTTGCCGAAAAGCTGGGCCTGGACCCAGCACGCACCCGCCGCGCGGTTGACAGCTTTAATGCCGCCTGTCCGAGCGGACCAATTGACCCGTCTGTTCTGGATGGCAAAGCCACATCCGGGCAGATACCTGAGAAAACCAACTGGGCCGCGCCTATCAACAAGCCGCCTTTTTATGGCTATCCTTTAAAGCCGGGAATTACCTTTACCTATATGGGGGTGGCGGTGAATGAGCAGGCCCGTATTCTGATGGCGGATGGCCGGCCGTCTGCAAACCTGTTTGCTTCTGGCGAGATTATGGCCGGCAATATTCTGGGACAGGGGTATCTGGCCGGAATTGGAATGACAATCGGCGGCGTGTTTGGCCGCATAGCCGGACAGGAGGCCGCCCGTGGCCGAAACCGTTAATCTTGTAAATCTTGTTGATAAAGCGGCTTCTGATGAGGTCGCGCGGGTGATGCAAATCTGTAACGCCTGCCGTTATTGTGAAGGGTTTTGTGCGGTGTTTCCGGCGATGGAACGCCGCCGCCTGTTCAGCGAGGCGGATACCGCCTATCTTGCCAATCTGTGTCATCATTGCGGGGCGTGTTATCATGCCTGCCAATATGCGCCGCCGCATGAGTTTGGCGTGAACGTCCCGCAGGCCCTGGCGACGTTGCGTGAAGACAGCTACATCGCCTATGCCTGGCCAGGCCCGCTGGCCGGGCTGTTCCGCCGCAATGGCCTGATCGTGGTCCTTGTGCTGATGCTGGGACTGGCGCTGGTCACAGGGGTAATGCTGGCGATGATCTCGCCGCAGCTGTTCTGGGGCGTCCATTTAGGGGAAGGCGCGTTTTATGTATTGATGCCGCATTATGTGATGGCTGGTATTCCCGGCTTTATCACCGCGTTTTCGGCACTGGCGATGGTTCAAGGCTGGCGCCGCTACTGGCGCCATACCGGGGCCAGATGGGGCGGTCTGGCGGCCTTGCGCGGGGCATTTTCGGCTATGGCGAGCCTGCGTCATCTGGGCGGCGAGCATACCGGCAAGGGTGCAGGCTGCCCCGGGCCGGATGAGACCAACAGCCGGGCACGCCAATATTATCATCATGCGACTTTTTATGGGTTTATGATGTGTTTTGCCGCTACCTCGCTGGCCACCGCCTATCACTATGTTCTGGGCCGTGAAGCCCCTTATGGCTATCTTGAGCCGCCAGTGTTGCTGGGCACTGTTGGCGGGATAATTTTGTGCATCGGAACCGCCGGCCTGTTCTATGAGAAACAGCGCATGGCGAGCGCGGTGAAGTCGCTGCGCAGCTACGGTATGGATTATGCCTTTATCGCGATTCTGTTTCTGGTCAGCTTCACCGGATTGGTGTTACTGGCGGTCAGGGAAACCAGCTGGATGGGCCTGACGCTGGCTGTCCATTTAGGCGCGGTTTATGCGTTTTTCCTGATTATGCCCTATTCCAAATTTGTGCATGGGCTGTACCGGTTTGCCGCCCTGCTGGCCGATGAAGGCGAGAAGCGCCGCTAACCCCTCCCCCCGCCTGCTTTACAGCCCCCCCAGAATGAGGCAGATTTATCCTCAACGCTGGCGGTGTCGGCCAGATAAGACAGATAAGCTGAGGCGGTAAAAAAGGGGGGCATCATGACAGAGGCGTATGATTATATCATCGTCGGTGCCGGATCGGCGGGCTGTGTGCTGGCCAACCGGCTGTCTGCAGACCCCTGCTTACGCATATTGCTGTTGGAAGCCGGCGGGCCGGACAACAACCCCTGGATCCATATTCCGGTCGGTTATTTTAAAACCCTGCATAACCCGAAAACAGACTGGTGTTATAAAACCGAACCTGAGGCCGGCCTGAAAGACAGAAAGCTGGACTGGCCGCGCGGCAAGGGCCTGGGCGGATCGTCATCCATCAACGGGCTGTTATATGTGCGCGGGCAGGCAGAAGATTATGACAACTGGGCCCAGGCCGGGAACACCGGTTGGTCTTATGAAGATGTGCTGCCGCTGTTCAAACGGTCTGAATCCTATGAGCCAGGGAGCACGGAGTATCACGGCGCAGATGGCGGGCTGGCGGTCTCAAAAATCAGAACCAAAAGCCAGATAGCCGAAGCCTTTATTGAGGCGGCTGTGGAAATGGGCGTACCCCGTACAGATGATTATAACGGCCCGGTGCAAGAAGGGGTGGCCTATTTTGACCAGACCGCAAAGCATGGCCTGCGCTGTTCCTCAGCAAAAGCCTTCCTGAAACCAATACGCCGCCGCCAGAACCTGACCATCGCCACCTTTGCCCAGACCAGCAGGTTGTTGTTTGACGCTGATAACCCCAGACAAGTCATCGGGGCCGCGTTTAACCAGAAGGGGGTGGCGCGCACCGCCCATCTGCGGCCTGGCGGCGAGGTTATCTTATCTGCAGGGGCCATCGGCAGCCCGCAGATTTTAGAGCTGTCCGGTATCGGCCAGCCAGACGTGCTGCAAAACGCCGGTGTTGGGGTGCGTCATGAGCTGGCCGGTGTGGGTGAAGCCCTGCAGGACCATCTGCAAATCAGGCTGGTGTTTGAAACCAATGTGCCGACGTTGAACGATATGATCAACAGCCGCTTTGGTAAGCTGAAAATCGGGATGCAATATGCGTTTGGCCGGTCCGGCCCGATGAGCATGGGCGCCAGCCAGGTGGCCATTTTCGCCCGTTCACTGCCAGAGCTGGACACGCCAGACATTCAGTTTCATTTCCAGCCTTTGAGCGCGGATAAACCGGGTCTTGTGATGCATCCGTTTTCGGGCTTTACATCATCGGTGTGCCAGCTTCGCCCGGAAAGCCGCGGCCATATTCATATCTGCGCGCCGGACCCGGATGTGTATCCGCGTATTGTGCCCAATTATCTGAGCGCGACCGCAGACCAGCTCTGTGCAATTCGGGCGGTGCGCTTTGCAAGGGCAATGGCCGAGCAACCAGCCTTGAAGCCGTTTGTGGTGCGTGAACACACCATCGTCAATGAAATGGTGACAGATGAGGATCATCTGGAAGTGGCGCGCCAGTTTGCACAAACAATCTATCATCCGACCAGCACCTGCCGGATGGGCATAGATGACCGGGCTGTGGTTGACCCACGCCTGAAGGTTTATGGGATTGAAAACCTGCGGGTGGCTGATGCTTCTGTGATGCCGTCTATCGTGTCAGGAAACACCAATGCGCCGGCGATTATGATCGGCGAAAAGGCCGCTGATCTTATCCAGCAGGACAGGCAGCAGGCCGCCGGCTGAACCCAGAAGACTGCAGGGCTCAGATATCCTCACCGTTGGCGGCGCGGCGCAACACATCATCGATATCGGCCGGGCTCAGACCATAGATACGGGCGGCTGTTTCCGGCTCAATATAGCCGCAAGCCAGATCCCGTCTGACCTCATCCTTGGGGCGATCGCCAGGATTGCCATATCCGCCGCCGCCGGGAAACGCCATCTGTACAGTGCGGCCGGGGGCAACAAACTGTTTGCCCTTGCCCTGCATCGCGCTGCCATCATCCCGGGCAATGGTTGTCGGGGCCCCGGCCTGGCCGCCGCGCCGCCCTCTAGCCGGATGATGCACCCGGTCAAACATGGCCGACAGGTCAAATTCATGCCCGTCCTGTGCACCCACCTCCATATACTGGCCCAGGCCGCCGCGATACCGGCCTGCCCCGCCACTGTCCGCGCGCAGCTCTTTGCGCCAGATAATCACCGGGCCGACCTGTTCGGTGGCCTCAACCGGCATCGTCATCACGCCAGACGGAAACGCGGTCGCGTTCATGCCATCCAGACCCGGGCGTGCACCAGACCCGCCCGAATTAAAGGTCAGAACCTCTGCCCGCACAGCGTCTTCAGGCGGCGTGTCACTATCGGTACGGGGCCGCAGGCTGACCTGAAAATTACATAAACAACCCGCCCCTTCGGCCGGGACCAGTTCCGGCAACAGCTTGTCCAGCGCGTCATAAACCGTATCCGGCACAAAATGGCCGATGACATGGCGCAGCGCGACAGGGGCCGGATGAAGCGCATGCACAATCGAATTTTCCGGCGCGGTAACCTCAAACGGGGCCAGCGAGGCGGCGTTGTTCGGGATATCAGGGGCAATGGCACATTTCAGTGCATAACAGGCATAGGCCTTGGTATAGACCAGCGGCACATTGATGCCCTTCTTATCCACACGGGAGGTGCCGGCCCAGTCACACAGCACCCGGTCTTTTTCGATCGACAGGCGGACATGCAAATCAACCGGCGCAGAATAGCCGTCAATGCGCATATGCCCGGTTGCGGTGCCGGGATCCAGCGCGTTAATCCTATCCAGCGTGGCTTTGTGTGAACGCGACAAAATAAATTCAGACACCGCCGACAGCGTCTCCAGAGAAAATTCTGTCATCATATCCATCAGGCGGCGATGGCCAATTTCATTACAGGTGGCCAGCGCATAAATATCACCAACCAGCTGGTCTGGTTCGCGCACATTGGCCCGTATCATGGTCAGCAGGGTTTCATCAAACCGGCCTTCATCGGCCAGCTTCATGATAGGGATAAACAAGCCTTCTTCATAAACAGAGTTCGCATCTGCCCCAAACCCGCGCCCGCCAATATCAACAATATGCGCGGTACAGGCAAAAAACCCCACCAGACGGCCGTCCCGAAATGAGGGCGTGACAATCGTGATATCATGCAGATGGCCGGTCCCCTGCCAGGGGCAGTTGGTGATATACACATCACCGTCTGTCATGTTGTCCTGGCCGATTTTGGCAATGAAATGACCGACCGCATCAGCCATTGCGTTCACATGGCCAGGGGTTCCGGTCACCGCCTGAGCCAGCATCTCGCCAGCATCGTTATACACCCCGGCAGACAGATCGCCCGCCTCACGCACTGAGGTTGAAAAGGCGGTTCTGACCAGAGCTTGTGCCTGTTCCTCAACCACCGAGATCAGCCTGTTCCACATCACCTGAAAGGCGACTTGAGAGACTTTAGTCATCAGCCTTACCCTTTTTCAAACATATCTATGGTGCCGTCCGGATAGGCCAGCGCCTCACGGCTGGACGGGATAATGATAGTGGTTTCTGCTTCTGTTATAAGGGCCGGACCAGACACAAAGCCGCCCGCAGCAAGCCCGTCACGCGGCACAACCGCCGCCGCCACAAAACCGGCCACAGACGGGTCAAATAACGGGCGCGCAGGCTTATCACCGGGGATAGGGGTCTGGTCATCGGGCGGGGTAATGCGGTCCGGGGCGGGGCGTTCAGTATAGGCATTGACTGACCAGACCGTAATTTCTATCTCCATGCCGGCAACCGTTCTGGCGAAGAGTTGTTCATATTCCCGCTCAAAGGAGGCCTTAAAGACAGCGCTGTCCGGCTGGCGGCTTTCTGCGGCCGAAAGCGGTACAGGAATTTCCCAGCCCTGGCCCGCATACCGCATATAGACCTTATAGTCTGTTTTGATCTCGGCATCCTTGTCACAACCGCGCACAAAGGCTGAGGCTTCAGCTTCCATGTCGGCGAAGAGTTGTTTTATCTTATCGGCATCAAAGGCAGACAGCCGCATAAACACAGAGCTATTGGCCTCAAAGCTGAACGGGGCGCGCAGAAACCCAATAGCCGAGCCAACCCCTGCGCCTTGCGGGACAAGACAACGTTTCACATCCAGTTTTTCGCATAAGCGCGCGGCATGAAGAGGGGCCGCCCCACCAAAGGCGATCATCGTGTATTCAGATAAATCCTCACCATTTTCAACCGCATGAACACGGGCCGCGTTGGCCATGTTTTCATCCACCATTTCCGCCACACCCCAGGCCGCTTCAATAGCCTCCATCTGCAGCCTATCGCCGATATGCTGATGCAACGCGTCTGCCGACCGGTCCGGATAAAGCGCGATTGTGCCGCCCGCAAACGCGGCCGGATCCAACTTACCCAGCAGCAAATCTGCATCGGTAACCGCCGGGGTGACCCCGCCGCGCCCATAACAGGCCGGGCCCGGTTCTGAGCCAGCGCTTTCCGGCCCGACCCTGATCTGGCCAAGCGCGTCCACATGCGCAAGCGAACCGCCGCCAGCCCCTATTTCAACCATATCAATGACCGGTATGGAAATGGGCATGCCAGAGCCCTTTTTAAACCGGTAGGTCCGGGCAACCTCAAAGGTGCGCGCGGTCTTCGGGGTCTGGTTTTTAACCAGACATATCTTTGCGGTGGTGCCGCCCATATCAAAGGATAACACCTTGTCCAGGCCATGAGCAGCGGCGATATGAGCAGCAAACACAGCCCCGCCCGCCGGTCCGGATTCAACCAGCCTGACCGGAAATTCAGCCGCGTTTTCAAGGCTGATGATACCGCCGCCGGAATGCATCAGAAACACAGGACAGCACGCCCCTTCAGCTTCCAGACGGCCCTTCAGACGCCCCAGATAGCTTTTCATCAGCGGCTTGATATAGGCATTGGCGATGGTGGTGTTGAAGCGTTCATATTCGCGCATCTGCGGTGATACCTCAGAAGAGAGCGAGACCATCACATCCGGCAGGCGGGCAGCCAACACCTGTTTTATCATCTTTTCGTGCGCGTCATTGGCATAGGCATGCAACAGCCCGACCGCAATACTTTCATACCGCGCTTCGGCAAGACGTTCTGCCAGCGCCTCAACAGCCGCATGTTGCAGGGGGATAAGGATATTGCCCCTGGCATCAACGCGTTCTTCAATGACATACCGGCGGTTACGGGCAAGCAACGGGTCAGGCAGCTTCAGATTCAGATCATATTGTTCAAACCGGCTTTCGGTGCGCATTTCAATGACATCACGAAAGCCTTTGGTGGTGATAAGGGCGGTTTTGGCCCCGCGGCGTTCGATCAGCGCGTTGGTGGCGAGAGTGGTGCCGTGAATTATCTGGCTGATCTGGTCCGGCCGGACAGACGCGGCAGCACAGACCTCATGCAGGCCGGTGACAATCGCCTGTTCAGGCGCATCATAGGTGGTCAGAACCTTGGTTGACGCGCGGGTCCCGCGGCTGCCTTCCAGCACCACATCGGTAAAGGTTCCGCCAATATCAACACCCAAACGCCAGGTTTCACCCATCAGACCTGTCTCCCCGCTCTTTTTTTAACCCCATCTGTTTTGTGCCCCATAAACCCTTTTATCAGCGTCATCTGTCTGTCAGCCCCTGAAGCTCATCCTTGAGGGCCTCAACATTCAAGGTTTCTTTGATATCACGGCGGATCCCTATCCAGCGCAAATGCAGCGAGTTGCGCATAATCTCCTCATCAAGAGCCTTGAACTCATCTGTGACCGGCGCCCATTTCATGAAGGCCTCAGCGCTAGAGGCAAACGCCATCGCGGTTGTCGCCGCTTCTTCCCAGGCCATCTCACCAGCCCTCTGACGGGTTATGTGCACCACATCAGCAAAGGCAGCCGGGTCAATATCATCCTGCTGGCGGTCCAGCAGCACAGCTTCGGCAATCTGCAGCGCCAGGACTTCAGCCTGGGCCGGCGACAGGCGCGCCCCGACAAACAGGCGGGCAGCGAAAAACAAGGCCAGATCAGACACACAAGCAGCGAAAAAATGTGACCGGGCGGTGCGCAGGGAAATCAGATAAGTGTCATCTTCAAACAGTTTGGGCCAGCTGGTCCCGGCCCGCGTTTTGATATAGCCGAACAAGGTCATCTGGCTGACATAGGCGGCCTGCCTTTCGGTAAAATCAATCAGCGCCGACAGCGAGTTTAGCACCGGACGCGGGGCCAGACCCAGCTTGTTTCTTAGTGTTATGAAGATGTCTTTCAGCACAGCGCGCCCCGAATTTAATGTTTTTTTGACTAACAAAGTTTTTCATCATATGATAACGCATCGTCTTTAGGGGGGAAATTGTAAAGACGCAATGATGTGCCAGCCGGCAACCGGCGGGTGCACCTGTACTATTACATGCCCTCTTTAGAATTGTAGCAACAAGTTTTTGAGGGGGAACTATGTCTTCAAAACAAGATGAGCATTGGGCAAAGACCAAATCGCTTACCTTTACCACTCTGGTAATTTGGGCGGTTGTGTCATTTGTCATCCATTGGTTCGGGGAAGGTCTGAACTCAGACGCCTTTCCAGGGGCCTACTTCATGGCGGGCATGGGCTCACAGATAGCCTTTGCTGTACTGGTGTTTTGGTTTGCCAGCCGTCAGAACCAAATCGATGAAGAATTTGGCTTCGGCGAAGAGTAGGAGGCATAAATGTTAAAACTAGATGGTGGTTTTATCCAAAATCTGGGCCGCGTGTATGGGTTATACACATTAGGTTTCCTGGGTTTTGTAATTCTGATGGCCATTCTTGAAGCTGCCGGTGTGTCAAACACTGTTATCGGTTGGCTTTTTGTGGCTTTCACTGTGGGTATCTACGCCTTGATCGGGATTTTGTCCCGGACCATGGAATCCAGCCAGTATTATGTGGCTGGGCGTGAGGTTCCTGCTGTTTATAATGGTATGGCGACAGCTGCTGACTGGATGTCAGGGGCGTCTTTTATCGCGATGGCCGGGGGGATTTACCTCAAAGGTTATCCGTATATGGCGTTCCTGGTCGGCTGGACAGGCGGTTACGTGCTGGTGGCATCTCTGATTGCCCCTTATTTGCGTAAGTTCGGCTGTTACACCGTGCCTGACTTCATCGGTACACGTTACGGCGGCAACCTTGCCCGCTTGTGTGCGGTGATCATTCTGGTGGTAGCCTCATTCACTTATGTGACTGCCCAGATTAACGGTACAGGAACAGTGGCCGCACGGGCCCTGCAAATCCCGTTTGAGCTTGGCGTCTGGATCGGTCTTGCCGGTATCTTGTTCTGCTCAATGCTTGGCGGTATGCGGGCGGTGACCTGGACACAGGTTGCCCAGTATATCGTGCTGATCATCGCTTACCTGATCCCTGTGTTCTGGATGTCAAACAAGCTCGGCTATGGTCTTATCCCTCACTTTGCCCAGTTCGGCGCGGTTGAACGCGTTCAGGAACTGGAAGCTCTGTTGGGTGTAGGCACATTGCTGCCAACTGCTGAAGCTCAGGCTGAAGCAGGCAAGCTGGCCGCGCTGAAAGTGGGCATTAATGACGCCAGTGATTCGCTGATGGCGAAATGGAAGTTCTTCACACTCGTGCTGTGTATGATGGCGGGTACAGCGTCTCTGCCACACGTGTTGATGCGTTACTTCACAACGTCTTCAGTAAAGGCTGCCCGTCAGTCTGTTGGCTATTCACTGCTGTTCATCTGCCTTCTGTATCTGACAGCACCTGCACTGGCAACATTCACTAAGCTGTCTCTGCTTGACCCGACGGTTGCCACAAGCATCATCGGCAAGTCTGTTGCCGAGGTTTCAAGCCTGGAGTGGATTCAGCAGTGGAGTAATGTTGGCTTCCTGAAGGTGGTTGACGGTAACGGCGATGGTATCGTCCAGATCAATGAATTCTTCATGCGCGGCGATATCGTTGTGCTGGCAACACCGGAAATGGCCGGTCTGCCGTATGTGATTTCAGGTCTGGTTGCTGCTGGTGGTCTGGCGGCGGCGATGTCAACTGCTGACGGTCTGCTGCTGGCGATTGCGAACGCTCTGTCACACGATCTGTACTACAAGATCATCGACCCGAAAGCAGATACAAAGACACGTCTTATCGTGGCTCGTGTTCTGTTGCTGGTGATCGGTGCGGCAGGTGCCTTTGTGGCCTCAATGAAGCTGACAGGAATTCTGGGCGCGGTTGCCTGGGCCTTCTGTTTCGCCAATTCAGGTCTGTTCTTCCCGCTGGTCCTTGGGGTCTGGTGGAAGCGGGCTAACCGTGCTGGCGCTGTTGCCGGCATGATCGGCGGCTTTGGTGCAGGTACCTGGTATCTGTATATGGTTCAGTTTGCTGGCATGGCCCCATGGGCCGGCATTGACGGTCTGCGGTTCGGTATGATCGGTATGCCTGTCAGCTTGGTTCTGATGGTTGTTGTCAGCCTGATGACTGAAGAGCCTGATGCAGAAACACAGAAGATGGTCGAAGAAATCCGCGTACCAAGCGGCAAGACTGTCGTGTCCTAACGCCTTGTCAGATGACAAGCGGTTCAGCCGAGCAGCCTTGGCTGAATCCGCATCAAACCAATTTAGAACGGAGCGGGTCACCCTGCTCCGTTTTCTTGACAAAACAGACAAACATTCTTTCACTTAAACAAAACCAGCTGGCCTTAAGAAAAACCGGTTGAGCCCCTAAAAGAGACAGCAGACATGAGCGCGCAATTTCCTTTGTTCATCATCATTATCGATTATCTGCTGGGCATGATCATGTGGACCCTGATCGGCCGTTTCGGCATGTCCATTTTCATGCATGAATCTTCTGATTTTTTCTTCATGAAAGTCTTTGTTAAATTCACCAATCCCGTGATTTTCCTGTTCAGACCAGTGACGCCCGGCTTCCTGCTGGACAAGCTGCATCCGCTTTATGTGGCCTGGTTTTTTTATATGATCAGGTTTTATATTGTGCCGCTGCTGCTGGGCTATTCGGTGATGGGGGTATTGTCTTTCCCGCTCGAGTCCGAGATCGCGCTGGCGATTTATGATATCGGCAATTTCCTGCTGACCAAAAAAGAATAGGCTATCTGTCAAACAGCGAGAGCTGGGTATCGGCGGGGCGGGGGCGGCGCGATACAGGCCGGTTGCGACTGCCAAGGCGCGTATAAACCTGGCGGGCGATAGCGGCAAACCCGTCAGCCTTTCGCGCCACCGTCATCCGGGTGCGGGCCAGCTTCATCGCCGCTTCATTTTCGACCACAGGATAGGGATAATCCTGGCCAGGCTGGACGCCGGTCTGGCTGAGCAGGTCGCGGGGCAGTTTATGTGGTTCATGAATCCAGTGGCGGCTGACCTCGGCGAGTTCAGGCACCCATTTCCGGATGAAGGTGCCATCCGGGTCCTGATCATAAGATTGTTTAACCGGGTTATAAATCCGCAGCGTGTTGATGCCGGTCACACCGGACTGCATCTGCAGCTGGCTGTAGTGAATGCCAGGTTCATAATCGGTAAACTGGCGGGCCAGATGCGGGCCGAACCGGCGCCAGTCCAGCCACAGATGATAGGCCGCAAAGCTGACCAGCATTGCGCGCATCCGAAAATTGAGCCAGCCGGTCTGCACCAGAGAGCGCATACAGGCATCGATAAACGGATAACCGGTTCGGCCGGTACAGAAGGCCTCAAGAAACGCTTCATTGTGATAAGGCTCACGCAGGCCTTCAAACGCCTGATGCATGCAGAACCGGTCCAGGTCAGGCTGATCTTCCAGCTTCTGCATGAAATGACAGCGCCAGACCAGCCGGGAGGAAAAGCTGGACAGGCTGCGTTTAAAGGCTTTGGCCGACGCGCTTTTATCACCAGCAAGCTCTGCCCGCCGGGCGCTGAGCGCCTGTTCAACCTCGCGCACAGACAAGCTGCCCCAGCTGAGATGCGGGGACAGGCGCGAGCAGACTTGTGTTGCGGTCTGCGGAGAGGACATGCCGCGCTGGTAGGTGCGCGCGCGTACCGCCAGAAAACTATCCAGAAGCGCAAGGCCGGCCTGCCGCCCGCCAGGCTGCACACCCCTTCCTTGCTCTTCTGCCGGCCTATGCGGGCTAAACAGCTGGTCTGTCTTTGCTGGTATCGGCCCCGGGTCAAGCCCGTCAACAGCGCGCAGGCGCAAGGGCGGCGCAAGCGCCGGACCGGCCATGCGGCGGGCGCGCAGGCCAGACCATTTGTCTCTGTTGCCAAGACCCCTTACGATGCCGTTAAACGGATAGTCAACCAGCCCAACCCCGTGGGCCTGGCACCAGTCCGCCACCGCCAGATCACGGCTGTAGGTCCAGCTGTTGCCGGTTTCCTGGTGGGTGTGAATGACCGCCAGACCAAGTTCTGCTGCCAGCGAGGAGAGCACATCTGTGACCGTGCCTGTCCGCACAATAAGCGGCTGGCCAAGGCGGGCGGTTTCGGTGCGCAGCCCCTGAAGACAGTCATGAATAAAGGCCCATTGGCGGCGCGAGGCAAAGGGCTGAGCCCAGTAGTCCGGCTCAACAATATAGAGCGGCAGCACAGCATGGCCGGTGGCGGCGGCGGCCCGCAACGGGGCGTGATCCTGAACCCGCAAATCGCGTTTGAACCAGACCAGATGCACAGGGCTTTTTGTTGTCGTTGCCATCCTATCAAAACCTGTCCTTTGCCGGTGCCTTTTTTAGATAATCTGATTGCCGCTAAAGTCACCCCCGTAAATTCACTGAAAACGGAACATCTGGAGCACGGCGTGACGCCATATTTGCATTGACCAGCCTTCAGTAAACAGGAACAGTGAAGAGGCAGCCGCAATGCAGATATTTGTTCAGACCGCAATCAGGCGGCCGCCGGTCAGTGGGGTATAAGTCCATTTCCAAGTCGAAACGTCCATGGTCACAGCAGATAAGCCAGCCGACCCGTTCTGATAATCTGAAGGGGTTGTTTTATATGGCTGCGGGGATGTTCTTATTCTCTGCAGTGGACACGCTGGCAAAATTTCTGACCGACACGCTGCACCCTCTGCAGATTGTCTGGATCCGCCAGTTGGGCCTGGTGGCCGGCACGCTGTTGTTGATGGGGCTTTACGGGGTGCGGATTTTTGCCACCACCCATCCGGTTCTGCAATTGGCACGCGGCATTTTGGCCGCCGGGTCTGCGGCGCTGTTCATTACGGCGATCAGTTATGTTGCGTTGGCCGATGCGATCGCGGTGACCTTTATCGCGCCGTTGATTGTCACTGTGTTCAGCGCAGTGCTGCTGGCTGAGAAGGTCGGCCTGCACAGATGGAGCGCGATCATTGCCGGGTTTATCGGCACGCTGATCGTGATCCGCCCGGGCTTTGCCAGCTTTCATCCGGCCTTGCTTCTGGTCCTGATGGCAGCGACCTTGTTTGCCTGTCGCCAGATTATCTCGCGCATGCTCAGCGGCAGTGATAATGCCTATACCACGGTTGCCTATACCGCGCTGGCCAGTTCGCTGGCGTTGTCGGTGCCCGCGTTTTATGTGTGGGTAACACCGCAGACCAGCCAGCAATACATCCTGCTGGTGGTGATGGCGCTACTGGCCGGGCTGGCCGAGTTCATGGTGATAAAAGCCCTGCAGATTGCCCATGCCGGTCTGGTCGCCCCGGTCCAATATACAATCTTGATCTGGGGCACAATTTACGGCTTTATCATCTTTTCAGATATTCCGGATATATTTACATTTACCGGCGCGGCGATCATTATTGCTTCAGGTTTATACACCGTGCACCGCGAACGGTTGCGCGAAACATAACAAAGCACAGAGACGATGAAGACGATAACAGTATCCTCACAAGAGATGGTCCGCGCGGCCCGGGCCCGCATTACCGAGATAGAGACAGCCGATTTGATCAGCCAATTGGCTGACCCCGAACTGGTCATCGTCGATATCCGCGATGTAAGAGAGCGCGCGAAAACAGGCTTTATCCCGGGCAGTTATCATGCCCCGCGCGGGATGATAGAATTCTGGGTAGACCCGGACAGCCCCTATTTCAAACCGGTGTTCGGTGATGCGGCAAAACGCTATGTGTTTCATTGCGCCTCTGGCTGGCGTTCAGCCCTGACGGTGGCCACGCTTGCCGATATGGGGTTTGAGGCCGCGCACTTAAAAGACGGATTTTCAGACTGGATAAAACAGGGGGGGCCGGTTGAACATCATGATGACGGGGCCCGCTGAGACAGCGATAATGCCTCTCCCGCCTCGTTATAGTTATATTTATAGTTATAGTTTCATTTACATCCCCCCCCCAGCAGGACAAAAAACAGATGACACATAAAATCGATCATTTCGCTATTGGCACATCCCGCCTAGATGAGGGTGTGGCCGCCCTTGAAGAACGCCTGGGCGTAAGGGTTCCCGATGGCAGCAAACACACCCTGATGAGCACGCATAATTGTGTTATGCAGGCTGGCAATGAGAGCTTTTTTGAGCTGATCGCGATTGACCCGGACGCCCCTGACCCGGGCCGGGCGCGCTGGTTCACGCTGGATTTTCCAGAGACTCAACAAAAGATAGACGACCGGCCCCGCGCGCTGTGCTGGGTGGTCAGCACAGACCGGCTGGATGAGCTTGTCGCAAGCAGCCCGGTTGAGTTGGGGGAGATTGTGACCTTTGTGCGCGGCGACAGATCATGGCGCCTGACGGTCCCGAAAGACGGCCATCTGCCAGAAGGCGGGCTGTTGCCGGCATTTATTGAATGGTCACCTGGCCCGCACCCCAGCACAGGCCAGCAGGACCTCGGCGTTAGCTTAAAAGAAGTGTGCCTGTCGCACCCAGACCCGGCCAGCCTTAACGCCGCAATGGCCGCGCTGGGGGTTGACCATCTGGCAACTGTTCGCCAAGGCCCGGCCGGCCTCAGCTTTGTTCTGGACACCCCAAAGGGGGACGTAACCCTGGATTAGCCAGAGCCGAAAAAGAAAAGACCGGAGCAAGCCGATGACAAGACAAACCGCGCTTGGCTATATGCAGATAAGAGGCGGCAGTTCTAAAGGGGTGTACCTGCATAAAGCGGACCTGCCGGACGATCCGCAGACACGCGATGCTGTCCTGAAAGCGGTGATGGGCGCAGGCGGCGATGCGCGCCAGATTGACGGGCTGGGCGGGGCAGACCCGCTGACATCCAAGCTGGCGATTATAAGCAGATCTGATATCGATGGCGTCGACCTTGATTACCAGTTTGTGCAGGCCATTGTCGGTGAGGACAGGCTGGATGACACCCCGAATTGCGGCAATATTCTGGCTGGTGTCGGGGCCTTTGCGCTGGAAGCGGGGCTTATCACGCTTAGCGGGGATGAGGCCGAGATAACCGTGAATATGGTGAATAGCGGCAAGCGGTGCGATCTGTTGTTTCCGTTGGAAGACGGCCTGCCCGCATATGAAGGTGAAGAAGCGATAGACGGCGTTTACGGCCGCGCCGCGCCGGTTCTATGTCTGTATCATGATCTGGCCGGGTCGATATGCGGCGGGGTTATTCCCACCGGTTATATGTGTGATGAGTTTGACGGTGTAAAGGCCACTTGTGTGGATAACGGCATGCCGGTGGTGGTGATGCGGGCTGAGGCATTCGGGCTGAGCGGACAGGAACCACCAGAAGAGCTGAACAGCAATCAGGATTTATGTGAAAGACTGGAGGCTATTCGCCTTCAGGCAGGCCAGGCAATGGGGCTTGGTGATGTTCATGATAAGGTTATTCCCAAGCTGTGTCTGGTCTCTGCCCCGGCCGCGGGCGGCCATTTATGTACCCGCAGCTTTATCCCGAACAGTTGTCATCAGGCGTTAGGTGTGCTGACGGCGGTATCCGTGGCAACCGCCGCGCTGTATCCCCGCAGCGCCATTCATGATCTGGCCGAGATACCAGACGGGCTGGCCAAACAGATGCGCCTTGAACACCCGTCTGGCCACTTGGATGTGTTGCTGGAGCTGAACCCGGACCGCCCCGGCATTGATGTGGTGCGCGCCGGTATCATGCGGACCGCCCGGCTTATCAGCACAGGTGAGGTCTATATCCCCCACAGCGTCTGGGCAGGACCGTCCGCCTAGGGACAGACCACGATATTGCCGACATGAGCCTTATCAATAAAGGCAGACTGGGCGGCGTGCAAATCTGCCAGAGGATAGCTTGCCGCCAGTACCGGCCGGACCGCCTTTGCCTCAATATAACTGATCAGACGCGGCATCACCTGCGGGCTGATGATCGTGGAGCCGGTAAAGGTCAGATCGCGCAAATAGAAGGTGCGCAAATCAAAAGAGACAACCGGCCCGGCAATCGCCCCTGAACAGGTGTAACGCCCGCCTCTTTGCAACAGCTCAACAAAAGACGGCCAGTCCGGCCCGCCAACCACATCAGCAACCACGCTAATCGCTTCATCAGCGGTTTGCGCCGCAAAATTTCCGGTTGTCCGGTCAATAACACGATCCGCGCCGAGCCCCCTTACCGCTTCGGCCTTATCCGGCGTGGTCAGGGCCAGGACGCGCGCGCCGCGTAATTTGGCCAGTTGGACCACAGCCCCGCCCACACCGCCTGACGCGCCAGGCACAAACACCGTATCCGCTTCGCCGACATTCGCCCTGGTCAGCATGCCTTCTGCGGTGGAATATGAACAGCTGAAGGTGGCCAGTTCGGCATCACTAAAATCGGAATTTACCGCCAAAGCATTGCGGGCCGGCAGCACGGTATAGTCAGCAAAACCGCCATCTGCCTCAGAGCCGAGATAGCGCGCCTTGTTCAGGTTTTCAGGCTCATCCGGGTCACGCAGCCAATTATCGGTGATCACCCGCTCACCAATGCGGGCGGTATCAACGCCTGCGCCCACAGCCTCAATAATGCCGCAGATATCCGCGCCCTGTATCCGCGGGAAGCTTAGCGCCTGACCGCCCCATGACGGGTCTTCTTCATGCACATCACCATAGCCCTCGCCCGTGGTGGCTTCAGTAACCGCTTTGGAATACCAGCCTGCACGGGTGTTAACATCTGTGTTATTGAGCCCGCAAGCCTTCACCTTGACCAGCACTTCACCGGGGCCGGGTGCAGGGGTTGGCCAGTCTTCATGCCAGACCAGCTTGTCCAGGCCGCCATGTCCTGTCAGCACCATTGCCTTCATCAAGATATCTCCTTGTTTTGCGAATATAGTCTAATCAAACGGAAAGCCCCAGCATTTCACGCGCCTGCCGGGCGGTGGCGACAGGCCGTTCATACCGGTCACATAAATCTGTCACCCGCTTCACCAAAGCTGCATTTGACGGGGCCAGCGTCTGTTTGTCCAGCCGAATATTATCTTCCAGGCCCGTACGGGCATGCCCGCCAGCGGCCACACACCATTCATTGACCTCCAGCTGGTGACGCCCAATACCAGCTGCGCACCATTCACTGTTGGGCAACAGCCTTTCCATTGTCTTCACATAATAGTCAAACACATTCCGGTCAGCCGGCATCGCGTTTTTCACGCCCATCACAAACTGGACATATAACGGCCCGGCAAGGCGGCCATCGCTTAACATCTGGGCAGCCTGATGAATATGCGAGAGATCGAACGCTTCCACCTCCGGCTTAATCTGATAGCTCAGCATTTCTTCTGCCAGCCAGTCCACCAGATCAGGCGGGTTTTCATAAACCCGGGTCGGAAAATTGTTCGAGCCCACAGTAAGAGAGGCCATATCCGGGCGAAGCGGCAGCATGCCACCGCGCTCTCGCCCTGCCCCGGAACGCCCGCCGGTTGAAAACTGGATAATCAGGCCCGGACAATGTTGTTCAAGCCCCTCTTTCAGGGCGGCGAATTTATCCGGGTCGCTTGTCGGGCTTTCATCCTCATTACGAACATGCGCATGACAGATGCTGGCCCCGGCCTCAAAGGCGGCGTGCGTGCTTTCTATCTGTTCAGATACTGAAATCGGCACCGCCGGGTTCATATGTTTCCGCGGCAGGGACCCGGTAATGGCCACACAAATAATACAGGGTTTTGACATCTAGAATATCCCTTCTCTCCCTTTTGCCCCTTTAAGGGTAGACGCAATCAACGCGGCAGACAATTTAGAATGAACCAGAGACTAAACAGCCGCTTTATAAACGCGAAGACTGGGCTGCCCTTAATTTTATTTGTGAAGCGGCTTCAAAAAAATTACTCTTCTTTTGTATAGGCTGTATGGGGGGAGGAGATGTCAGCAGAATTCACCGACAGATGCCGCGCGTTACTGGCAGAGCTTGGCCTGATAGAGGCCGGCGCGGCGCTGTCTGTACAGCCGCTGTCAGGCGGTGTGGCAAGTGATATTGCCAAAGTGACAACAGCTGGCGGGGCGGGCAGCGAGACGAGCTATTGTGTGAAATTCGCGTTGCCGAAATTGCGTGTCAAGGCTGACTGGTTCGCCCCGGTAGAACGCAATTTTGCTGAATATAGCTGGTTGAAGACGGTGGCGGCGATTGCCCCAGAAGCCTCAATAGACCTTTATGGCCACAGCGCGCATCATAACGGCTTTGTGATGTCGTATCTGGAGGGTGATGATACCTATCTGTTGAAATCTGTTTTGCTGGCAGGCGGCGGCCAGGCAGAACAGGCAGAGGCCATCGGCCAGTTGCTCGGCAAGATTCACGCCCATACATCCACCACCAGCTTCTCCAGAGACGGGTTTTATAATCAGGATGATTTTTATGCCATCAGGATTGAGCCCTACCTTGTTCATACCGCGCGCAGCTACCCTGAACACAGCGCCGCGTTCCAGCGTATGGCCGATCAGCTTTATGAAGCTGAGGCGGTGTTAATTCATGGTGATGTCAGCCCGAAAAATATCCTGTTCTGCGGTGACCGGCCCTATATGCTGGATGCGGAATGCGCAACCATGGGCGATGCTTGTTTTGATGTGGCGTTCTGTCTGAACCATTTTATCTTGAAAGCACTGCATGTACCGGGGTGCCTGCAGCGGTATTTGTCGTTTTGTCCAGCTTTCTGGGCGGCCTACAGCGGCCATGTCTGCTGGGAAGCCCCAGAGGTTCTGGAACGCCGCCTGCTGACCCTGCTACCGATGATGATGCTGGCTCGTGTTGATGGCAAGTCTCCTGTAGACTATCTGAGCGCGGCTGAGCAAGCCCGTGTCAGGCAGATTGCGCTGCATTTTTTGGCTGCGCCAGCCCGCTCATTAGACCTCTTTATTCAGACGATAGAAAGACACGCATCACAATGAGTAAGATTAAATCTGTCCGGGGGCGCCGGGTGTGGGATTCGCGCGGCGTGCCCACCGTTGAGGCCGAAATCAGCCTTGAAGATGGCAAGACAGGCCGCGCCATCGCCCCGTCTGGCGCGTCCCGCGGAACAAGAGAAGCCCTTGAATTGCGTGATGGCGGTACGGCACTTGGCGGCAAGGATGTGCGCCGGGCTTGTGCCAACATTAATGGCCCGCTTGCAGACGCCCTTATCGGGATAGACGCCGCACAGCAACAGGCCGTTGATGAGGCGCTGCTGAACCTTGATGGATCTGTTCTGAAGGACCATATGGGCGGCAATGCGCTGGTGGCGACGTCTCTGGCAGCGCTTCATGCGGGCGCGGCGGCACAGGATATGCCGGTCTGGCAGCATGTTGCCGGGCTGTATGGCACCACCCCCAGCCTGCCGCTGCCTGAGATACAGATTTTCGGTGGCGGGGCACATGCTGGCCGGCGCGTGGATATTCAGGATTTTATGGTGATGGTGCCGGGTGCCGCCAGCTTTGATGAGGTTATGGAGATTACCCGTGAGGTCTATTTCGCCGCCGGCGATATCATGTCCAGCAAAGGCAAAGCCGCTGGCATCGCCGATGAAGGCGGCTGGTGGCCGCTGTTCGACAGTAATGAAGAAGCGCTGGAAACGCTGACTCTGGCGATTGAAAAAGCAGGCGAGATACCGGGTGAAAATGTTGTGATCTCGCTGGATATTGCCGCTTCAGAATTCCGCGATGGAGAGGGGTATCGGCTGGCCCTGGAAGACCGGCATTTATCCTCTGAGGCGCTTGTTGAGCTGTTCGGCGGCTGGCTGCGATCCTATCCGATTGCGTCTATTGAGGACCCGCTGGCCGAAGATGACAAGGACGGGATGGTTGACTTCACAGCCCGGTTTGGTGGCGAGGTACAGATTATCGGTGATGATTATCTGGTCACCACCGCGGGGCTGGTCAGCCAGGCCATTACCGATAAGGCCGCCAACGCGGTGCTGATCAAGGTCAACCAAATCGGCACGGTAACCGAGGCTGTTCATACCTTTGATGTGGCACAGAAAGCCGGCTGGCAAACCATTGTATCGGCCAGATCAGGTGAGACAGAAGATGCCTCCATCAGCCATCTGGCCGTTGGCCTTGGCGCGGGCCAGCTGAAAGTCGGCTCTTTTCAACGCTCTGAACGGATGGTGAAATGGAATGAATGCCTGCGCATCCAGGACCAGCTGGGCAGCCAGACCTTTGTAGGCGGGGCGCCGTTGAACAACACCTGGTGGGCAAAACGCAGCTAGCCGCCTGCCAGATATCTGGCTGTCCTATCTTGCAGAACCAGCTGCTTTATACCGCAAAATTGGTGATGACGGCGGTGCCGGGCGGGGTTGCCCCTGACATCATCCGCAATTCCTGACTGGCGTCTTGCAGTGATATCTCTCTGTCCACCATGGGGCTGAGATCTACGTCCCCGCGCTCTATCATCGCCAGCAAAGAGGGGTATTTCCATGACGGCATGCCTCGGGTGCCGTAAAATGAAAGCTGTTTGGTATAGATAGCTCTGAGGTTGATATTCATCATGCCATCGCCGCCGGGCATCCCGACATGAACATGTCGCCCTGATATCGCCAGACACTCAACAGACGCATTTGTTGTCCCCTCATGCCCCAGCGCTTCAATTGAAACATCTGCCCCGCCGCCGGTTATGTCACGGATAGCTTCAGCAACATCTGTTTCGGCCGCGTTAACAGCCGCATCTGCCCCCAGAGAGCGCGCGTTATCCAGCTTTTCGGCAACCACATCAACAACCACAACCCGGGCGCCCAGCATCTTTGCCAGCAACAGCGCCGACAGACCAATACCGCCAGTGCCATGGATAGCCACCCATTCCCCCGCGCAAACAGCCGACCTGTCTGTCAGCGCATGCCATGCAGTTGTCACCCGGCACCCCAAACCAGCGGCAAGAGCAGGTGACATATCAGCGGGAAGATGAACCAGATTATGATCAAACGGAACCGCCACATATTCAGCGTAAGCCCCGGGCGCGCTGAAGCCCGGGACAATCTGGTCAGCACAGGTATTTGATTTACCAGACTGGCAGGCCGGACAATTGCCGCACCCCAGAATAAACGGCGCAATCAACTTGTCGCCGATTTTGTGCTGTGCCTGTGGACCGGCCTCAACAACCGTGCCGCAATATTCATGACCCAGCACAGAACCGTTCTTGATAAGAGGGTGATTGCCGGTCCAGCCATGATAATCAGACCGGCACACACCGCAGGCCAGAACTTCGAGAATAACCCCGTTTTCGGGGCAGGCCGGATCCGCAACTGTCTCCAGGCTTAACTCTTCTTTAAAATTTCTGACAACCGCCGCAAGCATAGCCTACCTCATCCTGTCTTTATATGATGACCTATCTGTCCGGCAGCATTATCAGCGCCAGATCAGGGGTAAGCGCAACCAGAACCCACACCGAAATCAGCGCAATCAGATACGGAACCGTGTATCTGAGAAGCCTGAAATAGGGCACACCTGTCACCCCGGAGGCAACATACAGATTGAGCCCATAAGGCGGGGTGATAAAGCCGATAGACGCCCCAACAAGGAAAATCACCGAGAAATGAATCGGGTCAACACCCACATTCGCCGCCACCGGGGCCAAGATCGGCGCCAGAATGATGGTCACAGGCAGCGATTCAAGCACCATGCCGGACACAAAGACAATCGCCATAGCGGCAAACAGGACCGGATAATAGCCGCCCATGCCGGTCAGGAATTCAGTAATGACCGCCTGCGCCCCCAGAAGCGAGAGAATCTGCTGCATCACAACCGAAATCGCAATAAGCGGCGCCAGCACACCTGTAATCTGGGCAGAGCGCATGGTAATGCCCGGAATGTCTCTCAGCCTGAAGCCTTCAACAACCAGCATTTCAGGATAAGATTTGTCCTGCCAGTCGCGGTTCATATCCAGCTTAAAGAGCTTGTTTGCAAACCAGCTGCCGATGCCAGCGATAATACAAAAGCCGACCGTCACCCCGGCCGCCTCAGTCGGTGAGAATTTACCTGTGTAAATGCCCCAGAGCACAAGGCCGATGGCAAAGAAACCTAGCCAGGCGCCAAAAGCGGTTTTCAGCGCGCGGTTAAACTGAAACTGGATCAGATAGCCCCAGCCATTCGCGCGGCAAATCACCCAACAGGCCAGCTGCATGCCAATAACCATCAGCGCGCCGGGAAGAATGCCGGCAACAAACAAATCAGAAATCGGCAGATTCAGCAGAAATCCATAAACAATAAAAATGATAGACGGGGGAATGATGATCCCAACCGTGCCGCCGGCCGCCGCGGTTGCAGCCGAAAACCGTTCATCATAGCCACCTTTCACCATTTCCGGGTGAAGCATGGAGCCGATTGTGGCCGTGGTTGCTGAATTTGACCCAGAGATCGCGGCAAACAAACCACATGCCCCAAGAGAGGCCATCGCCAACCCGCCCCGTATCCAGCCAAGACAGGCATAAGCGAAATCCGATAATCGGCGCGCAATGCCCGATTTATTAATCAGATCCCCGGTCAGAATAAATAACGGCATCGCCAAAAGTGCAAAGCCCTTGTTGAAGACGTTCAGAAGCTCTGCGCCCATATTATCCAGCGTTAACCCCAGAACAAAAGAACAGCCCACCACCCATGTGGCGATCACCAGAAACACAGGCACGCCCAACATGAATAACAGCGTGACACCAATCGAAATAACCGTAATCAGGCTTCCATCAGACATTACGAATCCCCCCCGATGACCGTCTGTTTAATGAGCGGTGCGCCGCTACGGAAATCACTCAAATCTTCATAGAAATTTTCAATAACCCGGGCCGCCATCAAAATAAACGCAAAAGGAGCAGTCAATAAAAACCACCATTGCATGACATTATCTGTCCCCAGCACGATCTGGAAATTGGAGGCTGATAACACCACCGCCCTAGTTGTGGTTACGATGACAATAATCGCAAAACTCATCCAAAGCAGGTTATCCAGGCATAAACAGGCAAACTGGGCTTTACGCCCCATTCGGCTGCGGAATTCAGTAAAGCTCAGATGCGAGCGAAGCCTGACATTATAGGTCGCCCCGAACCAGGCCATAACCATAAATAACAGAGGCGGAACAGTCGTTGACCAGGGCTGCTGGTTTGAGAAAATAAAGCGGTCGACCACACCCCAGAAAATAATCAGGGCAATCGACAGATAGCTGACCACCATAAACACACGTTCTAAATTCCGTTCAAGCAGGTGAAAGCGTCTGTAGGCATAACATATAAGCCCGCCGAACCCCAGCGCAAGGAGTATCCCCAGAAGCCAGGCCGCATCACTGCGCAACGCGGCCTTCAGGGCCCAGGGGTCCTGCGCGATAAAACTTTTCAAGATTAAAATAAGGTCTGAGAAAAGAGACAAAGCTGACTATCCTTTTCGCCCTTGAAACATGAGATGGTTTAAAAAAAGCAAATACGGACGGGATCAGCCTCATCGCTGAGGCTGATCTCCTTATGTTCAGAGGCCAGAAAGGCTTAGGCTTTCCACCACCGGCGTGGTTCAACATTTTCAGCCAGCGTATGCTGGTTTGTGCGAACCTCGTCATAGATTTCCTGATAGGTATCAATGCCGCCGGCCCAGCCGTTGATGCGCTCACGCCATTCTTCCCACAGCTGGGGCTGGAATTCAGGTGAACACATTTCCTCCGCCTTGCGGATTTCCGCATCAGTGAGTGAAGCCACCCGGACGTTGTTTTTCGCAAAAATTGTGTCCGGACCCTGATGAGGATGCGTAAAGCCGACAGTGTTGGCCAGGGCCGCTTCATTAGCCGCCTGAACATGAACCTGAGTCAGATAAGAGGCTTCCATAACAGCATCCTGAAGCTCACCACCAAGCTTATCAAAGCTGGCCGCAGCCATCGCTGTATGCTCTGTCCCGCAGAAGAAACGCAAGTCAACACACTGTGAGACAACCGGAGACATGTTCGCATAAGCCACCGCAGATGCCCATGTTTCAGCCCCATCGATCAGGCCCTGCTTCAGGCCATCAAGTGTTTCTTCCCAGGCCACAGGCACAGGGTTCAGATTCAAGGCCTGCATGGCAATCCGGCCAAGCTGTGTGCCCGTGACACGGTTCTTCGTGCCCGCAAGCTGTTCAACAGATGTGACAGTATCTTTATCTTCCCAGGCCAGACCAAGCTGGATTCCGCGCAGTTCAGCATGCGTAAATAAGAATTTCAGGCCATGCATTTTTTCAAACGGGTCACGCAGAATGCGCTGTGACGCCGGTGAATACATGAAATGATACTGGTCAGCACGCGATCTGAACATATATGCATAATCCAGAACGTTAAGATAAGGTGCGCCACCAGCTGAGTTCTGCGTTGAAGCCGCATAGATGTCCACAATACCCTGCTGTGCTTTTTCCACACAGGAGAGCTGGCCACAAATCTGGTTGTTCCCGATGAATTCAATCCGGATTTCACCATCTGTCCGCTCTTCAAGGTCACGCACAAATTCAAGACAACCTGCCCGTTCGATCAGAAGGTTTGTCTGGTTAAAGCCGGCTGCCCCGAACTTCAGTTCAAATTTGGCCGACTTTGAATGCCGCCGATTATAGGTTGACTCAGCCGCCTGTGCCAAGCCTGAGGCCGTTAAGGCCCCGCCAAGGCCGCCCGCCGCCAGCAACGTAGAGCTGAGGCCGTATGTTCCGGCAATTCTGAAGAAGTCCCGGCGCGAAACGCCTTGTACACGATCGAAAATACCCATTTTTTCCTCCCATTGTAGTCGATATTTTTCACTTCATTATAAACCACACACGAACTCTGCCCACCTGTCAAAAAGAAAACACATTCTCTGCCGAAAAACAGCAGCAGTATTGTGATCTTCCGCTTGTGCACAGGGAAGGAAAAAATAGTTCCCTTGCGGGCAATGTGCCGTCACCACACAGAAACGGGTCCCATAAAAAAAGCCCACACAGGACGAGAATCCCGGTGGGCTGTTTGAAACTGTTCTTTTAGATTAATAATTGGTTGCGGGGGCAGGATTTGAACCTGCGACCTTCAGGTTATGAGCCTGACGAGCTACCGGGCTGCTCCACCCCGCGCCAAAACGATATTCTCACCGGGACATCACCCCGGTAGCAGCTTTTGGTTTTCCGGCGAACCGGAGGGCGGGCTGCTCTGCCCCACGCCAATGAAGCGCTGCTTATCTGTAAATTCCCCTTAAAAAAAGCCCCCCCGAAAAACGGGCAGGCGACACAAAGAGGACAACAAACTGACAAGGATAATCCGGTCGATGCAAACGGGTTCAGAAGACCAG
>CBFHLG010000011.1:36354-73187 GCA_965656625.1 Puniceispirillaceae bacterium (SeqCode) | reverse complement strand
GGAAACGCCTCAATAAGGGCTATGTATATTCCGGGTATTGGCGGTTATGGAAACAATGGGCCTTCAGGACCAAAGAAAAACTGGTCCATCCGCGCTATGGCCATGAATGATTACAGCCAAGAGTCTAAGAACTTAAGTAACTTAGCGTTAAGGGCGTTTTCGCCGCACCAATTTTCCTCTGCACGCCCCCTCTTGCCCCCTCTTGATTGAGCCGGGTTTACCGCCTTTTCTGTTGGCTTGCGTGGTTTGCCTGCTCTGGCCTAGACTAAGGCTGTGACCGATGTTTAATTTTTTGCTGCGGATACCGCCATGCTTACCTTCACCAAACCCTTTACCCAGCAGGAACCAATCCCCGAAGAGGGTATTGACCGGGCTGTTGAGATTTTGCGCACGGGCCGTCTGCACCGCTATAATGTGGCTGCCGGTGAAGAGGCTGAGGCCAGCCTGTTGGAGCGTGACTATGCCGCTTATCAGGGGGTCAAATATTGCGTGGCGACGGCCTCAGGCGGCCAGGCAATTCAGCTGGGTTTGCGGGTTTGCGGGGTGCGCCCGGGCGATAAAGTTTTGGCCAATGCCTACACGCTGGCCCCTGTGCCCGGGGCTATTCACAATCTGGGTGCGCAGCCGGTTCTGGTGGAAATTACGCCGGACTATCATATTGACCTAACCCATCTGGATGAGATGGCACGCCGGTCTGGGGCGCGAGTGCTGCTGCTCTCTCATATGCGTGGGCATATTGCCGATATGGATGCGTTGCTGGCGATAACACACAAACATAACCTGAAGCTGGTCGAAGATTGCGCGCACACCATGGGGGCCAGCTGGAAGGGCATCCGGTCCGGTAATTTCGGTGATGTCGCGGCGTTTTCCACCCAGACCTATAAACATATGAATTCGGGTGAGGGCGGGTTTCTGACCACAGATGATGATGAGGCGGCCGCCCGGGCCATCATTCATTCCGGCTCTTATATGCTGTATGACCGCCACGGCACCTTGCCGCCTGATGAGGCGTTTGAACAGGTCAAGCTGGAGACAGCGAATTATTCCTGCCGGATGGATAATCTGCGGGCGGCTCTTATTCGCTCGCAACTGCCGCATTTGGACAGCAATATTGCCAGGTGGAATCAGCTCTATGACCGGCTTCATGCGCGTTTATCGGCTGCTGAAGGCATAGAGATACCAGCCCGCCGTCAGGCTGAATTTTACGTTGGCTCATCTATTCAGTTCAGAACATACAGCTTGGATAAGGACCGGATTCTGGCGTTTCTTCGCAATTGCGCTGGCCGCGGGGTTGAGCTGAAATGGTTCGGCGCAGATACGCCGGCCGCCTTCACCAGCCGCTATGACAGTTGGGCCTATTTAGAAGATATACCGCATCTGCCCGCCACTCATGCCGCGCTGGACAAGACCATCGATATGCGCATTCCGCTGACTTTTGATCTGGATGATTGCGATATCATTGCCGATATCATTGCAAGTGAGGTGGCTAACGCCGCCTAAACCCCGGCGAAGGCCGCGCTTCCAAGATATGAAAAACTGACATTTTTTCTTGCAAATGAGAATTATTCGCAATACAACGGGCTAAATCGGGACTAAATTAGTCCTGTATTGTTTTGGTCTGATTCAATCTGGCCTGTTCTGGGGAGTCTTCAATGTTAAAACGACTGTTTGCGTCTGTTCTTTTCTTTATGCTTGTTTCACCGCATGTAGTTGCTGGCACGCTCAATATCTATACCTACCGTCAACCGGTCTTGCTAAAACCTATTCTTGATGCCTATACGGCCAAGACCGGCACCGATTTTCAGACTGTGTATGCGCCAAAAGGGCTGGTCCAGAGGCTGCAGTCAGAAGGCCGCAATTCTCAAGCTGATATTGTTCTTACTGTCGATATCAGCCGGGTGATCGAACTGGCCGGAACAGAGCTTCTGGCGCCTCTCAACTCGGCTGTGATTTCTGAAAATGTGCCCGTCCATTTGCGTGATGCGGACGATCGCTGGACCGCTTTGTCGCTTCGGGCACGTATTATCGCGGCGTCCAAGACACGGGCTGACAAGACCAAGCTGCAGACGATTGAGGATTTGGCCGGGCCTGAATGGAAGGGCCGGGTGTGTACCCGCAAGGGAAGCCATGTTTATAACCGGGCGTTACTTGCGTCCCTTATAGCCTATCACGGCGAAGCGGCGGCTAAACAATGGACAGAAGGTCTGGTCGGGAATCTGGCCCGTAAACCGCAAGGTAATGACCGGGCCCAGGCGAAAGCCATCTTTGCCGGTGAATGTGATGTGGCGCTGATGAACACTTATTATTTGGGCAAGATGAAGTTCAATGAAAAGGAACCTGATCAGAAACAGTGGGCTGATGCCATTGACCTGCTGTTCTTCAATCAGGACGGGCGCGGCCAGCATGTCAATATTTCTGCCGGGGCGTTGCTGAAATCCTCTAAGAATAAGGACGAGGCAAGAAAATTTCTGGAATGGCTGACCTCAGCAGAGGCCCAGCGTCTCTATACAGAGGTGAATTATGAATACCCGGTCAACCCGGCAAGCCGGCCCAGTGATGAGGTCGCCTCATGGGGCAGCTTCAAGATTGATGAGGTGTCTCTGAACAAAATTGCCCGCCTCAGCCCGGCGGCACAGAAAATCATCAATGAGACCGGCTGGTAGGACGGGGATAAAAATCTTCACGGAAAAGGGGACGGTCAGAACAGGGGCTGCCCCTTTTTTATTCTATTTGGTAGTTTTTTGTCGCGCAGTTGGGCCGGCCCTGCCTATACTCTAAATAAAGTAGACTTGTTGTTTTGAGAATGTGGGGGGGTGTCATGGCCTATAGTGCGGCGATAATTTTCTGCGTGTTATGGGGCGCGATTATTGCTTCAACTGGCCAGGGGCCTCTATTCATTGATGCGATAAGCTTGGTGGCGGTCGTGGCCGGGGCGGCTTGTTTTGCGGTGGCTGCGGGGGAAGGCCGGCGTCTTGCCGCGTTCGGGAGCGGGGCGATGCTAACCGGCTGGGTGGCACTGTTTGTCGGGCTGGTATTAATTGCCGCCAGCTTTGATGCCACCGATTTATCGCGGCTGGGCGGCCAGTTCGCTGTCTTATTCTTAGGTCCATTATATGGCTTTGTGCTGCTTGCCCTGACCCGGTTGCTGGGCGCAGGCAGCGTTTCTGCTGACAGATAGAAGGTGATGTTATGACACTGATAGTCGGGTTAAAATTTTTTCATTATTTGGCATTGTTTCTCGCTGGCGGCTTAGGGGTTGCAAACGGGCTGCTGGCAAAGGCCCATCTGGCCGCTGGCCAGCCGCCCGCCCCGCCGGTACAAGCCACCATGATGACATTGGCCCGGTTGGGGCTGTTTGCCATCATTCTGCTTTGGATAACCGGCATAGCCCTCGGATATCAGCTCTATGGCGGACTTTCGATGGGCTGGGCCTTTCATATGAAACTGCTGGGCGCGACCATCCTTTTGGGCGCAATTGCCTTTTTGAACTATCATCTGACGGCGCGCCGCAAGGCCGGTCTTCCGCCTGATCAGATGGTGATGAAACTGATCCCGGTGGCCGCGCGCGGGTCTCTGGTTCTGGTGTTGCTGGGGATAGCGATCACAACGACCAGTTAAGCGCCGTGCTTGCTGCTCAGCGCGTCCAGGATAGGGCAATCAGGGCGGTTATCACCATGGCACGAATTGGCCAGATGGGCTAATTGATCACGCAACGTGGTCAACTCAGCCAGCCGGTCCTCTATCTCGGCGATTTTCTGCACGGTCAAGGCTTTTACTGTCTCTGATGATCTGTTTTTGTCCTCATACAAGGATAACAGCTCGCGGCATTCCTCTATGCTGAAATTAAACCGTCTGGCGGTGCCCACAAACTGCAGCTTGGCAATATCAGTTTCTGAATAATCGCGGTAGCCTGTCTGCGGGTTCTGATAGGGGCTGACCATACCGATGCTGTCATAATAACGCACGGTTTTGACGGTCAGACCGGCTTGTGCGGCGGCGCTGCTGATATTCATTATCTTTCTCCTTTACCTTCCCCTTGGTGGAAAGTTTAGTCTGCATTATTATGGAGGTCAAACATGAGCACGATTGCCGGTCATCTGAATATCAGCTGGTCTTGCCGTCATACCTGGCGGCGGGCATCTTACAACACGTCCTGGTGTTTGCTGGGCTGTTCGATAGGTGATTTCGGTACCATTGCGTTCTTTCAGTTCAGTCAAATTCCGTTTCCGGTTCTGGGCATTATGACCTTGGCGATTATCAATGGTCTGATCACGTCTATCCTGTTGGAAACCATAATTCTGTCGCGCCAGATGGTTCTGAGGCTGGCGTTTAAAACCGCGATTGGCATGTCGCTGATTTCGATGATTTCGATGGAAGCGGCGATGAATATCACTGATGTGCTGCTGACGGGCGGGGCGGTGTTAACCTGGTGGGTGATCCCGTTCATGTTGTTTGCCGGGTTCATCACGCCTCTGCCCTATAATTACTGGCGCTTAAAAGCTCTTGGGAAAGCCTGTCACTGATATGAAAAAATACACAACGTTTTTACTGGGGTTTTGCCTGCTCTTCTCCGCCTCTGCCCTTGCTCACAAGGGGGCAACTGGCATTGTCAAAGACAGGATGGATAATTTCAAAGCCAGTCAGCAGGCCTTAAAACAGATTTTTGCCGCCACCAAGGGCGGTGATGTGCAGGCGGTTGTCCCTCTTGCAGAACAGATTAAGGTCTGGGCTGAGAAGATGCCTGACTATTTTCCGGCCGGAAGTAACCAAAGCCCGTCTGAGGCGGCCGCGGCCATCTGGACAGACTTCGGCGGTTTCAGCGCGGCTGCAGCCCGTCATGGCGAGGCGGCTTCTGGTTTGATAACGGCCGCTGGTTCAGGCGATATAGCCGCGACCGCCGCTGCGGCTAAACAGCTGGCCGATACCTGTAAATCCTGTCATCAGCGCTATCGTGCGGACTGACCACCATCGAAACAAAAAGGGGTGACTATGCTCACACGCCGCGGCTTTATATCTGCCCTGTCTGGTCTGCCGGTGATGGCGGCCTTTGCGCTACCGTCTCTGGCAGCAGGACATACCCGTTATCAGCTGGTTGCGGCGGCGACTGAACATTTCCTTGGCGGGCCGGATAAGAAAAGCTCTGCCTTGATGCTGTATAACGGCCAGTCTCCCGGTCCGACCCTGACCGCGCAAAAGGGCGATAGTCTGGAGGTTGAATTTGTCAACCAGCTTGACCAGCCGACCACCATACATTGGCATGGTATACGCAATCTGAACGAAATGGACGGCGTGCCGAACTTGACCCAGGCGGCGATTGAGCCTGGTGAGCGATTTACCTATCGGTTTCCGCTGAATGATGCGGGCAGCTTTTGGTATCACGCGCATAGCCGGACGTTTGAGCAGGTTGCGCGCGGCCTGTATGGCCCTTTGATTGTCACTGACGGCCCCCCGCAGGACAGCCGCCGCGATATCCTGCTTGTCGCTGATGACTGGCGTCTGGATGAGGATTATCGCCTTGATGAGGCCAGCTTTGGCAGTTTTCATGACTGGTCACATGGTGGGCGTCTTGGTAACTGGCTGACGATCAACGGCCAGAGCCGGCCAGATATCGCCCTGCCAAAAGCGGGGCCAGTACGTGTGCGGCTGCTGAACACCGCCAATGCCCGTGTGCTGTCTTTTGAGCTGTCGGACAAGCTGCCTCTCAGAATTGTCAGCCTTGATGGCGCGCCCTGTGCTCCTTTTGATGTGGAAACCCTTGTGCTTGGTCCGGCGCAGAGGGCAGATGTGCTGATAGAGCCGTCCCTGCCGATGACCAGCCTTTATGAGGTGACCGGTGCACCCGGCTTTGAAGCTGCCCGGTTTGTCCGCCAGCCAGAAGATAGCCAGCCGCTTTTGCGTCCTGCGGCTGAACCCTGGTACAGCTTTCCGGATACAAACAACGCAAAGGTCATTGATATCCACATGCAAGGCGGGGCGATGGGGAACCTGAGCTCTGCTCTGTTTGAGGGCGAGCAGCGGCCTTTGCGTGATCTGGCGATGAATGAGCAGAAATTCTGGGCCTTTAACGGCCAGGTCGGCGGCTATGAAAACCTTCTGGCTGAGCTGAACATAGGCGAGGTGAGCGTTCTGCGCGTGTTCAATGACACCCGTTGGCAGCACACCATGCATCTGCATGGCCATCATTTCTGGGTCGCATCAAAAGAATTTGGGGCATCAGCACGCCCGGTCTTGCGCGATACCTACCTGATGGCCCCTGGTGAAACAGCCGATCTTGTGTTTGTGGCGGATAACCCCGGGCTGTGGCTGTTCCACTGCCATATGCTGGAACATCACGCCGGCGGTATGGGCGGTGTGATCGCCGTTGGCTAGCATCATCACACCCCCCATCAAAGACAGCCGGGTACAAAACAGAGCGGCCACATCCACCGGATATGTGGCTTATAGTGGTCTGGCAGACCCTACCGCGCCTCTCTTTTGCCTGGGACATCTATTGCCAGAATTTCAGCATCCTCTTCTGCCTCTATATGGATAGTGTCTTCATCTGAAATGGCAAAGCCATCCCCCTTGGTTCCGGTAATGCCGTTAACCCTGACAGCGCCGTCTGAAACCAGAAGATAAGCTTTGCCGGCAACGCTATGGGCCAGCCTGGTGTTCTGTTGCAGCCTGCCGGCAAAAATCTGTGCATCCTGATGAATAGACAAAGGCGCGGTCTGGTCACCGGAAACAAGCAGTGTCAGGCCATCTGTCACCGGTTCTTGCGGAAACTCTGCAGTTGCCCAACGTGGCTTTATCCCGCGACTTTTCGGCAATATCCAGATCTGATAGATGTTTGTTTCCTCATCCTCTAGATTGTATTCTGAATGCTGCAGGCCAGTGCCAGCGCTCATCACCTGGACATTGCCAGCAGATGTGCGGCCCTTATTCCCATGGCTGTCTTGATGGGTAATCGCCCCTTTGCGGACATAGGTGATGATTTCCATATCGCGGTGCGGATGGGTATCAAAGCCGGTATGCGGGGCAATTCGGTCATCATTAATCACCAGTAGTTCCCCATGGCTCAGCTTGTTTGGATCGTAATAATTGGCAAAGCTGAAATGGTGCTTGGCGTTTAGCCAACCGTGATTGGCCCCGCCAAGTTGATCGAATTTATGATGGGTAATCATTTGCTTGTATCTTCCTTATTGTGCGCTGTGGTTAGGCGGCTTGCTTGTTGTTATGTGCCAGTGTGGTAATCACCTCGTCAATCCGTGCCGCGGCCTCTGCCAAACCTTGCGTGCGGGGCTCATCCCCCATATCCATGCCGTTTGCAGCGATAATCTCAATCTGCGACAGGCCGATGAAGCCAAAGATATGCCGCAGATAGCCAGACTGAAAATCATACGGGTTTGGGGCATCTGCCGCCCCGGTGCCATACTGGCCACCACGGGAGGAGATAACCACGACCGGCTTGTCTGCCAGAAGCCCCTTTGGCCCGCCCTCTGAATAGCCGAATGTGCGTCCCGGCCGGGTAATATAATCCAGCCAGGTGCGCATAGTGGCGGGCAGAGTGAAGTTATGCATTGGGGCAGAGACGAGGAGCAGATCAGCAGCTTCAATCTCATCGATCATCTCATCAGATAACGCCAGAACAGCCTGTTGTGCGGGGCTCGGGCCCTCCACTGTTGAGCGCAGAACCGCAAGCCCGTCCGCGTCCAGATTTGAAAGTCCGGCTGTGGCCAGATCGCGGCGGCTCACCGCTACGTTACCGAATGTCGTGCGCAGTTTCTCGGCAAAGTTCTCCGCCAGTTCATGGCTGATGGACGATGTGCGCGGGGATGTGTGCAGGATGTGAATTTTTTGCATGGTCTTTTACTCCGTATCCGTATGGCCAAAGGGCCCGTCAATGGTTCTGATCAGTAAATAGACACTTGCTGGAAGTTATTAAATACTTTAAAAATTTAATAATACTTAACTAAAAGTTATTAATAATGCTCTATACATCTGGTTTTGATATTCTGGCAGAGGTCATCCGGCGGGGCAGTTTTACCCGGGCGGCGGCCAGCCTCGGTATTTCGGGGGCGGCGGTCAGCAAACAGATAAGACAGCTTGAAGACAGGCTCAATCTGCGCCTGTTCCATCGCACCACACGCACGGTTACGCCAACAGAGGCGGCGTTGAGGTTGACGGAAGTGTTGGCACAGAACGCGGATCATGTAACAGAACTGCTGGATGAACTGACCGCGGGGCAGACTACGCCGCAAGGGCGGTTGCGCATCAATGTGCCGATGTCCTTTGGTGAACTTTATTTGCATCAACCCATTGCGGCATATGCCGCCCGCTACCCCCAGGTGGTGGTGGATGTGGATTTTGATGACAAGCGTGTTCATCTGGTTGAAGAGGGCTATGATCTGGTGGTGCGCATCGGGGCGCTGGAAGACAGTGGTCTGGTCGCGCGGCGTCTGGCCGATTGTCCTTTATATCTGTGCGCGGCCCCGTCTTTTTTTGACCGCCATAGCCTTCCACAGGATAGCTCTGAGCTCACCTCTCTGCCAGCGATTATCTATTCTCTTGCCGGTGAACGGGCCAGCCTCAGTTTTGAAGGGCCTGATGGCCGCATTACGTCTGTCAGCCTTCGTCCACAGCTTTATGCAAACAGTGCAGGCATGATGAAAGCGGCGTGTCTCGCGGGGGTGGGGGTTGCGGTATTGCCTGGCTTCTCTTGTGCAGATGAACTGGCTTCCGGGGCGTTGGTGCGTTGTTTGCCAGACTATAAATTGACCCCGGACCGCGGTATTTACGCGGTCTACCCGCATCGCCGCTTTCTGCCCGCCAAAGTTCGAAGCTTTATTGATCTGCTCGAAGAGCATTTGAAAGGGTAGGCGAGGGTCCAGCCAATCAGGCTCTGATTATCCCCAATCTTCTTAGCCTGTTTCCTCGTAAAGGTATTATGACTGGACGGGCTGTAGGGTGAGGCGGGTAGTGTTCACCTTTTGGGTTTGTATGAAGGTAAGCCAGAAGGGCATAAGCGCCAGGTGAAATGACAGATTATTTCGCTTTCCAGAGCGAGGATTTATTCCTCTCTAAATTCATCGTTATCGGCATTATCCACGCCGTGTTGGCTTTTATTGTCATTGAAGGGGCGTTGCGCCAGGGGAGGCGACGGGTGTGGTTTCTGCCGCTGGCCCTCATCTCGCGGCTGCTGCCCGCCCTTTCGCAGCGGCTGGGGGCAGGGGCGGTACTGGGCACGGCGGTCGCGGTTCTGTCGTCTGTGGGGGCAGCCCGGCTTGGCCCGCAGACCTTGTTGATTATAAACGCGGCGTTCCTCACGCTCTGGTATGTGGAATGTGCGGTCTTGCTGGCATTCGGCTTTTTTGCCAGACTGTTTGATGATGAACTGCCGTTTGAAATCAGGTTGTTTGTCAGCTTTGTGGTGATGGTCAATGCAGGCTATTTCACCCTGATGTTTCTGGTCTCGCTGTTGCGCGCGCCCACATTACTGTAACAAAGGGCTCATTTATGGATAATAAGACAACAACATGCGAGATTATTTCGGCGTCTGCCCAGGCGTCTGAATGGAAGAAATCCTTTATCTGCGCGAATGACGATTTGCACCGGGCGATGCTGGAATCCCCTCTGGCTATTTTTGTCTATGCGTTCGGTGTGCTCTTGATCATGTTTCTGGTGCAACACGCGTCTAGACCAAACCCCTATGCGCTGAAGAAAAAACCAAAATCTGGCGCAAAACCAGAAAAGAAACCAGGCCAGAATTCTGCAGAAAAGTAAGATAAGACCCAAGCAGAAGGGGGCTCTTGTCTGTCGTTTTGCGGGGGAGGGCAAGGCTTTGACAATGTCAGAATCCTATCAGAATTGATTATTTTTTCATCATTACCCATTTTGTTCACAAAAGAGTCATGACACCCTTGCACAGTTGTCGTTGACCGTTACCATCAAGGTAGAGGGCAGAGATTAATCCGCCCGAAGTGAGGTAAAGTGAAAAGTGCACGTGCAACTGGACTGGCCTTAATCATCTGCCTGATGGCAGGGGCCAGCGCACACGCCCAGCATTCCACCTACAAGACAGAAGCGATCGCCACCGTGCAGAACAGCTATGGTGTGACCAGCACATACAGCGTTGGTCTGTCCTTTCACACCAGTGAAGAATGCGAACAGACGCTGTCAAGGATGCATCTGATGTTTCAAAACCTGTACTTGCAGGGTATGAACGGCGTGTCGGGCATTACACTTAATTGTGTGAAGCCGAAGATTATTAACTAAGAAAAAGCCCTGTAGATCGCAAAGCGGGCCGCGGTGAGCCTGAAGACCTGCGCCGCTTTTCCCTGACCGCGTAATCATAATTCAGATATAAAAAAGGGGCACAATCTTTGCGCCCCTTTTGTTGTTTCAAACTCTCTGCCGCTTTAGAAGTTCAAAGAGATATCGCGATGGGATGACCGACACCGGGCAATCTGCGGCACCAGATAATCAGGCAGACGTTCTTGTGAGCGCAGGCCAATGGTCATCCGCACATCTTCTTCAAACTGCATCAGAACAGGCACAACCGCAGGCATCGCCGCCTTGCGCCAGGCCAGCTCATCATCCAGCTGGGCAAGGGCCTCATCAAATTGCTCCATACCCTTTTCAGTCTGGCCTTTTTTCAGGGCGCGGCGGGCTTTGTTTACCAGTGACTTCACCGCATTTATCCCGGCGATATCCTTGAACAGCGGGCCGGATTCAGCCTTAACCAGATCGGCCGCTTGTTTTGGATCCATGTCAGCAACCTTCTCATACAAAGCCACCAATTCAGGCTTGATACGCTCAAATTCCTGGCCTGAACGGATTATGGCCACAGCATCCAACACGCCGTTATAGCCATCATCCATTGCGCGTCTGTATTTGCGCTGGGCTGTGGTCAGGTCTTTCAGGTTAACCTGATAGGCTTTAGCCACATCTTCCCATTCCGCAGGAATTGAGGCCAGAAGCGCGTCTCTCTCGTCACCCAATATCGCCATTTCTTCATCAATATGCTGATGCTCGTCCACATCATCTGTGGTCTGGCGTTCTGACTTCAGCCGCTTCAGCCTGCCGTCAATCTTGCGTACATCACGTTCAATCTCGCGCACTTTTGTATGCAAGGCGGCATAGTCAATCGTGGCTGTATCCAGCGCGTCCTGGGCGATGGCAACATCAGCAAGCCTGTCATAAACAGATCCGGCTGCCGCAACTGCCCCGGACAGGTCGCTGTTAAGCTTTTTCGGCAGGCTGGACAGGTCCGCTGCCTGTAGCGCAGAAAGTGCGGCTGTGATTTGTGGCTGTTGTTCGGCAAACGCCACCGACAGATGTTCTTCCACACAATAGGTCAGACGCGGGTTCATTGGTGGCGGCGCGTTAAACGACGACAGATAGAACCGGTTCGGCAGGTAGTTCACCAGGGGCGGGAAGGTGCCGACAATGCCAAGGGCGGTCAGCTGAAGGATAATGAACGGGACCACACCGCGGTAAATCGAAATGGTCTTAATGGCGCTAGAGGCCACACCGCGCAGATAGAACAGCGCAAACCCAAATGGCGGGGTTAAGAAGCTGGTCTGGATATTCACCCCGATCATCACACCCAGCCAGACGGCGGTAATGTTCGCGCTTGGGTCAGCAAGCAGGATAGGCGCAACAATCGGCACCACAACCACGGCAATTTCGATAAAATCGAGGAAGAAGCCCAGCAGGAAGATAACCGCCATCACCACGATGAACTGAGACCAGAAGCCCCCCGGCAGGCCCTGCAGGAAGTCACGTACATATTCTTCACCGCCAAAGCCGCGGAATGCCGCGGTCAGCATCGCTGCACCCAACAGAATGATGAATACCATAGAGGTTGTCTTGGCGGTTTCGATCATCACCTCATTCAGGGTGTTTTCAGCCTTGAAGGTTCTCCAGGTAGACCAGCCGATAGCAAAAATCAGCAGGGCAGAGGCCAGAACCGCCATCGCGACAGGCGTATGCGCTTGGGTAACGGCCAAGTTCTTCACATTCAGATCAAAATTCACCACCAAGAAGAAGATGAAGAATACCGCCGCAATGGCAAGCGCGGCTGGGTAAATCGCGCCCTTCTTCCCTTCATACAGCTTGTAGCCGGCCATAATGGTTGCGCCGATAGCGCCGATGGCCCCGGCCTGGTTCACAGTGGCAATCCCCATGATGATAGAGCCAAGCACCAGAAAAATAAGCACCAGCGGCGGCACCAGTGAGACCATCACACGGCCCAGGAACTGGCGGGTAAACCCTTCCGGGTTTGGCACCGCAGGGGCCATTTTCGGCCGCACCAGCGCGGTCACCAGAATGTAGGCAAAATACACCAGAACCAGAACAATTCCTGGCAGGAACGCGCCTAAGAACATATCACCTGCTGATGTGGAGGTCACATCAAACGCAGATGGCATGGTAAACTCACCAGTGGCGTTCTTATACAATGACTGCCGCATCGCAGAGGCCTGATCTGAGGCAGAGCCCAACTGGTCAGCCAGAATAATCAGCACGATGGACGGCGGAATAATCTGGCCCAGCGTACCAGACGCGCAGATTGTCCCTGTCGCCAGAGACGGGGAATAATTATTTCGCATCATAGACGGCAGCGAGATAAGCCCCATTGCCACCACGGTCGCACCGACAATCCCTGTTGTAGCGGCCAGAAGCGCGCCCACAAATACAACTGAAATCCCCAAGCCGCCGGGAACCGGGCCAAACAGGCCCGCCATAGTCAGCAACAGATCCTCAGCAATACGAGAGCGCTGCAGCATGATGCCCATGAAAATAAACAAAGGAATCGCGATAAGCGTATCGCGTTCAAAATCATAATAAATGGCGCGGAAGTTCATCACCCCCGCCGACAGCCATTCTATCGGCCCATCCTGATAGAAAAAGGCCTTCGGGTCTCCGAATAAGGCGATGCCGGTAATAGCGGCAAGAGCGATGGACAGAATAGCTGAACCGGGCAGAGCAAACGCCACGGGAAAACCGAAGCCCAGTGCGGCCATCATCAACAAAAACAACAGAAGAAGAAAATACAGTTCCATCGATTACGCTACCTTTTGTGATGCTGGCTGTGATGCTGGTTCAGGCTCGTTCTCGCTGTCTTGCTCCAGCTTGTTCAGCTCATTAATCATGAAGCTGGCAAATTGGAACAGCATAGACAGGGCAAACACAACAAGAAAACCCGACATCAGATATTTCACATACATCCCGAACCCCTGCTGGGTAACTTCAAAGTTCAGCAGGGCGAGATTGAAGGGGGAAGATTCGTTCCACAGACCTCTGGTGAGAACGATCCAGCACAAAGGCAGGCCCAGAATGAGAGAGCCAAAAACGTTGGTCTGGGCTTTGCGGCGGCCAGAAAAGCCGGCATACAGCACGTCCACCCGCACATGGCCGTCATGCACCAGTGTATAAGCGCTGGCAAACAGGAACAGAGCGGCATACCAGAACCGGACCAGATCGCCCATGAAGGCCTGCTCGTAAGAGAAAATGAAGCGGGTGATCACAATCAACAACTCGCCAAACACAATCAGGCTGGCCAGCCAGATAAAATCAATACCGCGCCGGATAAGGGCAATAATTATCCCTAACGCCATCAGCGGCAGATGCACATAGACCCCGCGGAAGGCCGGTTTGCCCAGCGATAGGGCCAGATCATCACCAACAATGGCGGGCAGCATATTTTCAATTCTGACAAAGGAAATTGCCGCATCTGCAATGCCGATAAGCATCACTGACCAGAACGCGGCAGACACGATTATCTCTGCCCCGGCGTTCATGCCAGCCGCATTGCGCGGTCGTCCGTCCAGACGCGAAATGATATAAGCCGGCCAGACCAATGCGCCGACATATAACAGGCTTTGTAATGCGCCTAAAACTAAATCAAATCCTGAGTAGCTTCGTTCAGGAAAATCAAGCCCGGCGCCGAACTGGTTTAAAAAACCATACAGGCCGGGCAGCTCAAAAATATAGGTAAGGAAATTATTTACAGCAAACGCACCACCGGCCAGCGCACTCGCAACCGCCACATAATGCAAAGAATGTCTGAGATATGTCTGATTAACCATTACAGGCTCATAAAAAAACAAAAAGAAAGCTACGAGGCCCATAGACCTCGTAGCTTGAATAGATCAGCGATTTACACGTCGTAAATGCGGTTACGCTGGTTCAGGTATTCACCTGTTGATGTACCCAGCCAGCCGCCAATTTCGGAACGTGCACTGATGAAGCTCTCATGGATCCGGTTGGCCAGATCTGAATGAGCGCGTGCTTCTTCAAACACTTCGTCAGCAGCTTCAGCCATTGCATCCCACACATCATCGTTGAATGAACGGACCTGAACGCCGTGGTCTGTTGTCAGACGCTTGAACGCGGCACCAGACTTACCATTGTACTCAGACATCATCAGCTCATTCTCAGATGTCGCAGCAGCTGAGATGATGGCTCTGTCTGTGTCTGACAGGTCAGCCCAGAACTTCTGGTTGAAGCCCGCAGCGATCATTGAGCCTGGCTCATGCATACCTGATGTATAGTAGAACTTGGCGGCTTCATAGAACTTCATGATCTCATCGTTCCATGCGCCAACCCATTCTGTCGCGTCAATTGCGCCAGAAACCAGGTTTTCATAAATCTGGCCGCCGGGAACAGTTACTGGTGAGCCACCGAGCTTACCAATAACATCACCGCCCAGACCCGGGATACGCATCTTCAGACCGTTGAAGTCGTCAGCTGAGTTAATTTCTTTGTTGAACCAGCCACCGGCCTGTGTGCCTGTTGACCCAGCCATGATACATTTCAGGCCGAATTCACCAGCCAGCTCGTCCCACAGCTCCTGACCGCCGCCATGGCGAATCCAGGCGTTCATTTCTGAATAGGTCAGACCGAAAGGAACCGCTGTGAAGTAACCCCACCCTGGGTGACGGCCTTTCCAGTAATAATCAGCAGCGTGATACCCCTGGGCGTTGCCAGAAGCCACTTCATCGAAGCTGTCAAATGCGCCAACACGCTCACCAGCAGCATAATAGCTGACCTGGATGCGGCCGCCTGACAGATCCTGAATGGTCTGTGCATAACGCTGAGCACCGGTTCCCAGACCTGGGAAGTCACGGCCCCATGTTGCCACGATAGCCATTTCGATACGCTCTTGTGCCAGTGCAGGTGTGGCAAGTGGTGCAGCAACTGCACCAATAGCCGCGCCCTTCACAAAAGAACGACGATTGATTTTTGTCATGTTTTCCTCCGAAACTTGGAATCATTGCGATGGAACTAACAATAGGTTTAGAAATGGGGTTCGGCAAGTGCTAAAGGACCGATTATGATCAGGCTGCGTAATTTTTGATCATTTGTGAATAAAACCCGGTGTAAAATTGTGACTTTCTTTATCTTCTCCCAGCCGCTATTGCTAAGCAGGCGTCTTTTCATCAGGCGTTACTGTCAGGCTGATGTCCAGAGGATATGCCAGAGTTTATGCCAGATAATAAGACCGGATGATAAGGCCAGATAAAGAGAAGGGGGGAGCAGATGCAGGGTCGGTTCGATGTAAAGAAAGTATGTACAGATATCGTTGAGGTATCGCTCACCCTGTTCAAGATCATGATCCCCACTTTGATTCTGGTCAAGATTCTGGAAGAGCTGGGCGTCGTTTTGCTGCTGAACCAGGTGATGGCCCCGTTGACAACCTTGATGGGCCTGCCTGCCGAAATGGCGATTGTGCTGACCACCACTATATTAACAAACCCTTATGCTGGACTGATTGTGTTTTCAAACCTCGGCGTGGGGTCTGAATTCACAGTCGCGCAATCGACCATTCTGGCGACCTTCATGTTATTGGCCCATTCGCTGCCTGTTGAGGTGTTGATCGCAAGAAAGAGCGGTGTAAGGGCGCGGGCGACAATCTTTGTAAGGGTGGGCGGCGGCCTGCTTTTATGTGTCATGCTGAATGTCTTTTTTGAAGCCACGGGCATGCTGTCTGGGGCGGCGCTGATAAGTCTGCCGCAATTATCCGCCACTGTTGGTTGGATCGACTGGACGGTTGAGCAGGTAAAGGCGCTGATTTTTGTGCAACTTGTCATCATTGTGCTGCTGTTCTTTCTGGAAGGGCTGCGCGTCATTGGTGTTGAACGGCTTATCAAACTGGCCCTGAACCCGTTTCTGCGGTTTATGGGGGTAGGTGATCAGGCCGCCACAATCGCGGTTGTCGGGGTAACGCTGGGTCTGGGGTTCGGTGGCGGTTTGCTGATTAAAGAGGTGTCGTCCGGGAATATCCCGAAGAAAGATGTTTTTGGCGTGCTGAGCTTCCTTAATCTGTCTCATTCTGTGTTTGAAGATACGGCTGTTGTCATGCTTATCGGGCCGAGCTTGTTTGTCGTTCTGGTTGGCCGGATGATTTATGCCATGCTGTTTGTGTATGTGCTGATGCGGATTGCGTCTGCTTTGCCTGATGATATCTGGAAGCGGCATCTGACCAATGCCAACATCCCAGAGACGCCCGTCACTGCCTGAGCCCAACTGGAGTAATAAAAATGTCATCTCTTTTGTCTAGCTTTCCGATCACGGTTGGCACGTCACCTGTGCATGGTCAGGGCGTCTTTGCTACCCGGGCGATAGCGAAAGGCGAAATCATTGAAAGATGCCCGTATATCGTGATTGATGATGATGATCTGGCTGAGGCCAATCGGCTGCAGGATTATCTGTTCACCAGCCCGGATCAGCCCGGGGACTATTTATGCGTTCTGGGCTATGGCATGATGTATAATCACAGCGATACGCCGAACGCGGAATGGGAAATTGATGATGACGATATCCAGTTTGTCCGCTTCACTGCCCTTAAGCCGATTTCTGATGGTGAAGAAATTTTTCAGAATTACGGGCAAGAATATTGGACAACACGCAAGGACGGCTGACGGGCCGGGCAGGGTGTTTTTATGACAGCCCCGCACGCCTCACATGCCTCACAGACACCGCTTCGCCCTGCTGCCACAATTGACGTCAAGCAGGCCCTTGCCGCTCATTATCCGCCCTTCAACCGGTGGCCGTCTGTGGTGCAGATGTGTCTGGCCTGGGCCTTGCGCCTGCTGATAAGGGAAGCATATATCAACCGGTTTCTTGCCGACAATGCCCATCGGCGCGGGTTTGATTTTATTGAGGAAGTGTTTGATGAGCTGAAATTCAGCTATGAGATCAGGCACCGCGATATCCGCAACATTCCGGTCAAAGGGCCGTTAATCATTGTCGCCAACCATCCTCTGGGCGGTCTGGACGGGCTTGGTCTGTTGCATCTTATCGGCTCTGTGCGGCGGGATGTGAAGATTGTCGCCAATCAGCTCTTAAAACAGATCGACCCCTTGTCGGATCTGTTTCTGGGTGTTGATAACATGACCGGTGACACGCGTAAGCAGGATATTCGATTAATAGAGCAGGCGCTGACAGACGGGCAGGCGGTGATTTTTTTCCCCTCAGGAGAGGTGTCGAGGGCAACTTCACGTGGTATTCGCGACCGCCAGTGGAACAGTGGTTTTTTGCGGTTTGCTGAACGGCTTCAGGTGCCGGTTCTGCCCGTCTATATAAAGGCGCGCAACTCAGCGCGGTTTTATTTTCTCTCCCGGTTCAGCCTGACCGCCTCGATGCTCTGTCTGCCCCGCGAAATGGCCGGGTTTTCAGGACGGTTGCGGTTTTGTATCGGCCCGAAAATAGACAGCCTCCAGCTGCAAAAAATGTCTGTATCCCGGCCTGATAAGGTCAAGCTTGTCCAGCGTCATGTCTACAGCCTGCGCAAAACGAATAAGCCGCCGGTTATCGTCACCCAAAAAAGCATCAGCCACCCGCAAGACCGTCAGGCCTTGAAGCGTGAACTGGAAGAGGCTGAACATCTGGGCCAGACCGCAGATGGCAAGTCAATTCTGCTTCTGTCTGCTGAGCGCGCACCGGTGAGCCTGGAAGAAATCGGCCGGCTTCGTGAAGAAGCCTTCAGGGCTGTCGGTGAGGGTACCGGCGCGCGCCGCGATATAGACAAATATGACCGCTATTACCGGCACATTGTGTTATGGGATCATCATCTTCTGGAAATTGCCGGGGCCTATCGCCTTGGCGAGATATGGGCCTGGCCTGATAAGGATAAAAAAGAGCTCTATTCCAGCTCATTGTTCGCCTATCAAGATACAGCCCAGCCTGTATTTGATGCCGGGCTGGAGTTGGGCCGGTCCTTTGTTCAGCCGCAGTTCTGGGGCAAACGTTCGCTTGATTATCTGTGGCAGGGGATTGGCGCCTATGTCGCCCGCCACCCTGAGGTGCGTTATCTGTTCGGGCCAGTGTCCTTGTCTGCGTCTCTGCCTGAACTGGCGAAGACGTTGCTGGTCCGGTATTATGCGCTTCATTATCCTGACCCTGACCGGCTGGCCAGCGGCCTGCTGCCCTTTCGGCCCAGCCCGCATCACAGCCAGTTGGCTGAACAGCTGATTCTCGGCCGCGATAAGGGGGCTGATTTTATGCGGTTGCGCGAACAGCTAGACCATCTGGGGGTGAAAATCCCGACCTTGTATAAACAATATGCAGAGGTGTGCGAGCCAGGCGGTGTGCGGTTCTCAGCCTTCAATGTCGACCCTGCGTTTCATTATTGTGTTGATGGTCTGGTTTGTGTTGATCTGCGCCAATTGACAGACAAAAAACGCCAGCGATATCTGGCGCCTCATCTCTAGGATGCTGGCCGCGTCAGAATTTTGATCTAATTCTGGGGTTTACATGGTGTTTTGGGGTGCAATTTCACAAAAATTTGTCGTTACTGTACCTGTGAGCCGAACAGCGGTTTTTTGCGGCTGGTTTTTTAAAGGGTTGAGAGACGTTGTTCAGGTCCCCGCCTGAGATGTGGTGTGTGAGTTTAAAGATGTTGAGTGGGAATGGTGTTGGGCCGGTGGCGTGATAAACTGAGACCAATTCAGGCTGGTTTTGCGGGCCTGTTTTGTGTTTGTGCCCTGCTGTTTGTCAGCCCGCTACAGGCTGAGGATGGCAGGGCCAGTCAGCCCGTCTTTGCCCCGCCCAGCTGGTTTGCCGAAGTGGACCAGCTTCTGGCGGCATCTGGCACCAGCCCTCAACAGGCTCATCTGCAGGCGTTATGGGCGGCTCCTGATGATATCAGCGTTCAGGTGAACAGCCTGGCTGAATTGAAACAAAGGCTTCCTCTGCCGGCCCGCACCCTTCAGCGTGTTTTGGCCCAATTGACACTGGCCGCGCCGCCGGAGCACATGCACAGCCAGAACCGCAGCCAGCCAGACAGCCGTGCCAGCTTCATGACAACAAAAACCCCAAGCCAGACGATATGGGCTGAGCCGCGGTCGCGTCGTTGGCGCGATCAGCTCAGGCTGACAGCCAAAAAGCGCAGGAACACGGCCTCAGCTTTGGCAGCAGATGCCCGCTTGGCGGTTTTGCAGGTGATGTCTGAACAGCTGCACCGCCTTAGCTCAGGCCCGCTCAACGCGGCCCCGCCACTGCCGGTTCCGCCAGCTGTTCCCGTGCCGCCGCCTGCGGTGGGTGCGGCCGGCGGATTTGGGGCGGGGGCTGCGGCCGGCGCGGCGGCCGGGGCGGTCACGACAGCAACGGTGGCCAGTGTGGCGGCTGGTGCAGGCGCGGTCGCCGTTGCCGCGTCAGGCGGATCATCCAAAAAGACGGCCGCGGGTTCTGGTGGCGGGGCTGGCGGTTCTGGCTCTGGTGGGGGGTCTGGTGGCGGTAATGAAAATCTGGATACCGCGGTCTGGGAAACAACAGAATACAACGCCAATTACGGGCTTGGCGCGCTCAATGCCTCAACCGCTTATGCCCGGGGCTATACTGGTGACGGGGTGACGGTAGCGGTACTGGATTCGCCGTTTGATACCGATCATGCTGACCTGCAGGGCAATCTGACCACTGCCTATGATGCGTTTGACGGTGACAGTGATGTCTCTTGCCCGACCAATGGCTGTGTCTCGTCTCATGGTACGCATGTCGCCGGAACGATTGGCGCGATTAAAGATAACACCGGCATGCATGGTGTTGCCCCTGAGGTCACCATCAAGCCAGTGAAGATTTTTGGCAATGATTTGTCTTTTGTAACCACCTCACAGCTGGTTAACGCCATTGCTGCCGGTTCGGGTTCCGGTATCGCGGTAATGAACAACAGCTGGGGGTCAACCAAAACAGATACGCTCAGCTATAACGGGTCAACCTATTATTATAAGCGGCCCTACTATAATTACGCTGATAACAATTCTTCTGAATATATTTCCGGCTCGCAGACCATAAACGGGGTTGTCTCGCCTATTTACGGGCTGTTCCCGTCTGAACTTTCAGCCTGGCAGACCGCCACTGATGACACTGTTGTTGTGTTTGCAAATGGCAATGACGGCCTCAATACCGAAACCGGCCAGATTGAGCTCTATTCAGACTCGGCGACCAGTAGTTTTGTTCAATATGCCGCCAATACCGCCACTTCTGTGAATGACGATATTCCCTCTTTCAGGGGGTCTTATGCGGTGGTGGATGACAATATCTCCGGCCAGTGGCTGACTGTTGTCGCAGTGGATCAGAATAATCAGATCGCCAGCTTCAGCAACGGGTGCGGTTATGCGAAGGATTTCTGTATCGCTGCGCCCGGTGTGGCGATTTATTCAACCTACGATGTGGATGACAACACCACCTCGCCGCCGGTTTCCTATAAAAACCTGCAAGGCACCTCAATGGCGGCCCCGCATGTGACCGGCGGTCTGGCCCTGCTGAAAGAACAGTTTCCCAACTTAACCCCTGAACAGCTCACCACGCTGGTGTTGTCCACCGCAACAGATCTGGGCGCCAGCGGCACAGATACCGTCTATGGTGTAGGTCTGCTTAACCTGTCCGCGGCTAGCCAACCCCAGGGCGGGGTATCTGTTGCCGGGACCAATGGCCGTATCGCCGCCGGTGCGACCTTGGACAATACCGCGATCCAGCCTTCAATTGTGTTTGGTCAGGCTCTGCAGATCGCTAATCTCAGCCTTGGCGTGGTGGACGGGTATAACCGCGCTTATACCTGGCAGCCGACGATAACAGATACGGCCCAGCCGCGTCCGTCTAATCAGGCGTTTCTGGACCAGCTTGTCCCTGTCTCCCCAGAAACTCTGTACCAGTCACCCCGCCTTCAGTTATTGTCTGATGGCCCCGCTGACCAGGGTCTGCCCGCCCGCCTGATGCTCAGTTATGTCAACCAGAACACCGGGCTGGACCTGCTCCGTCATAAAACAACTGAGCCATTTTTGCTGGACCGCCGGGTCGATGTTCCGCAATTGGCATCCTCTTTTATTTCTGCTCAGAGCAGGGATGTTATCCAGCTGTCACCCTTTTGGCGGCTGTCTGATGAGGTCGGGCTCAGCGCGCATCTTCTTCGCGGAACCACCGATACGGGCCATGACTTCACCGAATATGCGATCACCACTGACCTGATCTCAGAACTTGTGCATACAGATATAACCGCTGGCCTGCTGGTCGAACAAAACAGCCTGCTCGGCACCGGCTTATCCGGCGTGTATCAGCTGGCCCGTCCCTCACGCACCGCTTATCTCCAGCTGGGCACAAACCGGTTTCTGTCTGATAATCTGCAGCTGCAAAGTCGCTACAGCCTGCTGCAGACCACAGCAGATGCGCTCTATGCAGATGTTATCGGTTATGATGATGTGATGTCTGACAAAGTCACCTTCCAGCTCGATTATCGCCCAAACACTGGCAGAAACAGTCGCCATCAGGTCGGTCTCGCCCTGCCTATGGCAACCACATCAGGGGTGTTAACCCAAGCGACCACAAAGGGCTATCAGGCAGATGGCGGCTATTTATCTGTTTATGAGCGAGTGTCGTTGGTAAACCCGGCCCGTCAAATTGATCTCTATCACGTCTTTCAGGCGGCCACGGATAAGGGGCTGAACTGGTATTCTTCAGCCAAATACAGCCATAACTATGCCGGTATCAGGGGCCGTTCTGCTGTCGATATGCGCCTTGGGGCAAAGCTGAAATTCTAGACAGCTTCGGCAATAAAGGCAGATAAATCCTCCGCCGGGCGCGCGCCGAAATGGCAGATAACCTCTCCGGCGCACATGCTGGCCAGTTCAGCAGATTGCATCAGGGACGCTCCGGTTACCCGGCCGAACAGATAACCGGCAGCAAACAAATCACCTGCCCCGGTGGTGTCAACCACTTGGCCTGTCGGCATTGCCGGTACGCTGACCTGCTCCTCGCCGGCAAAGATGCTGGCCCCGTCTGCCCCTTTGGTGACAATCAGCTCATCAACCCAGCCAGAGACCCGTTCAGCAGAGCTATGAACATCTGTTTTGCCCAGGCTCTGTATTTCAGCTTCATTGCTGAACAGGATCGATACATGGTCCTGAATAAACGCAGACAAGGCATCATGATGCCGGTCCACACACCACGCATCAGACAGCGATACCGCCAGTTGGGCATCACTCTGTCTGGCACTTTCAGCCGCGCGGGCAAAAATGGCCGGCCCTTCAGGGGCGTCAAACAGATAGCCCTCTAAATAGATAATTTCGGCAGAGGTTTCCGGCGGCAGATGGCTGGCGTTCAGATATAAAGAGGTGCCCAGATAGGTATTCATGGACCGGATTGTGTCCGGGGTGACCAGGATCATCGACCGTGCTGTGGCAGGGCCGGTATCTGTCTGCCGGCCGGCAAAAGATACCCCGCCTGCTTCCAGATCCCTGATGAAACTGTTGCCGACGCTGTCACTGGCCACCTGACCTGTAAACCCGGCCTTGCCGCCCAGACAGGCAAAGCCGTAGGCGCTGTTCGCAGCGGATCCACCCGATTGTTCGGTTTTGTCTGGCATGGCCTGATACAGATATAAAGCGCGCTCCTCATCAATGAGGTTCATGCCGCCTTTTTCAATGTCATGCTCTGTCAGAAACGTCTCATCACAAGCACTCAATACATCCATAATCGCGTTACCGACAAACAGGACATCCATGTCAGTTTTACTCATATCCGCTGTAACTCTCATTGTTCCACGACACACACAATCTGGCCAAAACCCGGCTCAGACCATAACGGCAGACCTCACCAATAACAAGGCTTGTGTGGAACAGGCGGCGTTTAGGTGATTTTCTCAGCGGCTGGCCACAGGCTGTTTATCTTGTCCAGAACATGTACGGGCGTAATCTTCTGGATGATCTCGGGCTGACCAAATTCATCATCTTTGACAGCTTCTGTTTTGTGCAGATTGGGGCTGTATGTCAGCGGCGGTGAGTGGGAAAATAGGCCCAGAACCGGCTTATCACAACAGACCATGAAATTCAGCAGGCCGGTATCATTGCCCACATAGCCGCCTGACAGGGTCATCAGCCCGACAGCTTCATCCAGTTTTCCCAGGAATACAGGCGCGCTCAGCCCGTCTTTTTGCAGGCGTGAGGTAATCTGCTCAGCCAGTTCCCGTTCACCCGGGCCGCCCAGAATAAGACAGGACAGATCAGGTCGATGTTGGGCAAGCTGTGTAATCAGCTCTGCAAACCGTGCTGCACCCCATTGCCGCTCTGGGTTCATTGACCCGATGCCGATACACAAAAACCGTGCTGCTCTTTGTGGATCAGTTTGCCGGCCTGTTTGGGGGCCTGTCTGTCTGTCGGGCATCAGCCCCCAAGATGCCAGCAGGCGTTTTGCCTCTGCCAGAGCCGGGCCGCGGGGCTGTACCGACCAGACCGGGTCTTTCACGCCAAAACCGTTCAGCTCTGCAAAGCGGCGCACCCGGTCAATGGCGTGCATCTTCAGCGCGGCGAGCTCAAGGTAATGGCCAGCGTTCAGATGGCGCTTCTGGCGGCCAATCCCATACCCCAGCCGCCAGGTTATGCCCGCCAGACGGGCGGCCAGCGCATAACGTGGCGAAGCGTGCAGAATAACCGCTGTATCTGCTCCGGTGGCGCGCATATCACTGACCAGCCGGAAAAAACCAATGGGCCCGTCATGCCGGCCGCGCCGGCCGCGAATGGACCGCTCCAGCCTGAGCACTGAAAAATTGGCCGGGGCGCCTTCAAATATGACTTCTGCCTGTACCGTTGGCTTGGTCATCAGGGTAACCTTATGGGTGCGGGCCAGCTCATCAATCCAGGGCTTGTGCCAGATCATGTCCCCGATGCCGACCAGGGGCTGGATAACCAGCACATGACGGGCAGAAGACAAACCAGGAGATAATGCAGATATTTCAGGCATGATCAGAACAACAAGTATCCAAATATAAACGCGGCCGATAGCATCAAAGTTCAGCACGGTTTCTTCTTAGCCTTTGCGGATCAGCCTTGTCCAGAGGTGAGGGGCAGACTGTTTTGCTTTACAAATCTGCAATCACTGCTACAACCATGTCACATTAGGCATGTCCGTGGATCAGCAAGCAGGTGTTTTGAGGAGACGGGCCGGACATGAGCAAAGGCAAATTCAATGACACAATTTGACGCCGCGCATCCGCTTCTGGCAGAAGCCTTGGATCAGCGCGGATTTTCCGCCATGACAGATGTTCAATCTGCGGTTCTGGCTGAGGGCTGTGAGGGGCGCGATCTTTTGGTTTCCGCCCAGACAGGTTCGGGCAAGACCGTGGCGTTCGGGCTCAGCATGGCTGACCAGCTGCTTGGTGATGATGCAGAATCTGACCTGCCTTCGCGCCCTGCTGCGCTGGTGATCACCCCAACACGTGAACTTGCCCTCCAGGTCAAGGCGGAACTGGACTGGCTGTATGCCGAAACGGGGCTGGTTCTGGCCTCGGCTGTTGGCGGTATGGATATCCGCACCGAACGGCGCGTGCTGTCTGGCCGTGTTGACCTTCTTATCGGCACCCCGGGCCGGCTCGTCGATCATCTGAACAGAAACAGCTTTCATCCCGATAATCTGCGGGCTGTGATCCTTGATGAAGCAGACGAAATGCTGGATATGGGCTTTCGTGAGGATTTGGAAACCCTGCTGCAGGCGGCCCCTGAGGAACGCCGGACGCTGATGTTTTCGGCCACTGTGCCGCGCATGATTGCGGCGCTGGCTCGCCGGTATCAGAATGACGCTGTGCGGGTGGAGACGATTTCTGCTGAAGAACAGCACAAAGATATCACCTATCAGGCTTGTTCTGTGCGGGCGTCTGATCGCCAGAACGCGATTATCAATCTGCTGCGTTTTCATGATGATAAAAAAGCGGTGATTTTCTGTGCCACACGTGCCTCTGTATCGTATCTTTCAACACGCTTGGCGAACCGCGGCTTGTCTGTTGTCGGGCTGTCCGGTGATTTGAACCAGGCTGCCCGTAATCAGGCCATACAGGCGATGCGGGACGGGCGTGCGCGGGTTTGTGTTGCTACAGACGTTGCCGCCCGGGGGATTGACCTGCCTCATCTTGACCTTGTTATACATGCTGACCTGCCGCGTACCCCCGATGTTTTGTTGCATCGGTCTGGTCGAACCGGGCGGGCGGGCCGCAAAGGCACGGCCATTGTCGTTGTGCCGGACAATAGCTTCCGTAAAGCCCAGAAATTGTTGCAGATGGCCGGTATTACCGCAGAGTGGGGCAAAGCGCCTGATGCGGATGCGATAAGGGGCCGTGATGATGAACGTATTCTCCAGAACCCGGACCTGACCAGCCAGCCTGATGAGGGTGAAGCCCGTCTGCTGGCCCAATTGACTGAAGGCTTTAATCCGCAACAGCTTGCTCTTGCGCTTATCCGCCAGCATCGTCGTGATATGGCGGCCCCGGAAGAGCTGGGGGAGGCAGGTGAGCCGAATATGGCTCATGCCGCAAAGACCTATCGCTGGTTCAGCCTGTCCGCGGGCAGGGCCCAGGATATGCATGTGCGCGGGCTGTTGTCCTTGTTAACCGGACGGGGCGGTGTGAAGCGGTCTGATGTGGGTGATATTCATCTGCATCACGCTGAAAGCCATTTTGGCATCGCCGATACAGCTGTTGAGGCCTTCCTTGCGCGCTTGAAAGATGATGGCCGCTTGAGCGATGATATCACCGTTCAGGAAATCAAAAGTCCGGTTGTTCCGGAGGGCCGGGAAAAGAAAGGACGCGATCGCAAGAAACCCTTTCAATCCGGCCGCCGGCCGCGGGACACCCGCGGATGGCATCCCGATGATAAAGCAGATCGGCCAAAACGCTCAGGCCCGAAAAAAACAAAGCCGTGGCAGGATGATGCCCGCGCCTCTGAGCATAAAAAATCAAAGACACAAGGCAAGCCGTCTGATAAGCCGCGGTCAAAATCCGGCGATAAATTCTCAAAATCAGAGCCCTATAAATCAGGCCCGCCTAAATCAGGTCCCAAAAAGGCCGAACAGTCTTCCTCAGAGCAGACCCTGTCTATTCGCAAAAAGCCTGATCGCAAAAAATCAGGTGACAAGAAATTTGGCGATAAGAAATATGGCGATAAGAAATATGGTAAGCCAAAGCAGGGCGGCTTCAAGCCGGTCAAGCGCAAACCCGCCCGCTAGGGGGGCGGCTCTGGGCGTCTGCTTTGTCTTTCTGCAGAGTGGCAGGCAAAAAGGTGGGGGATTGACAAGTCATCATCTCGCGCGCAACGCTTAAATCCTGCAGATTATCTGCAGATCAAAAGATTTAGGGTCAACAGCAGCAAAGGAGGTGATCAAATGTCAAGTGTGACTTCAAGCCGGACAGATCAGAAAAACAGGTATGTGAACAGCATGGGGCAGCCCCTGTAGCTGTAGCACTCTGTTTGTGGCCAGCCTTGTTGCTGTTAAACGTTTAAAAACGTAAGCCTCTGGGTGGCCCGGCGAAACGAAACACGAAAAAGAGATGTGTTCGCGCATCTCTTTTTTTTGTCTGTTCAGTCGATTTACCGTGTCGATTCAGGAAAGCGCTGGTTCAGCGCCTGCACCATCTGATCCATGAATTTGGCCGCCGCCACGGACAGAACCCGTCCTTTACGCTGGACCAGATGCACAATCCCGGGGGGCACGTCATGTTCATCAATTGCCACCATCTTCAGGCCGGACAGGCTTTGGATGCTGCCCTCAAAGCTGAGCGGTATCGCAAAGCCGATGGCCTGTTCTTTGCGCACATATTCCAGAACAAACTCTGTCTCATCGGTTTGGATGACGGTTTGCAGATCAGAAGCTGTGCGCAGGCGGCCAACCTCCAGCATGGTTTTTAACCCGCCATCTGACAGCGGCGACACAATTGGCCAGGCCAGACAGTCCTGTAATTTAATCGTGCTGTTCTCGGCCAGAGGGTGGCTGTCCTGCATCAATGCATATAAAGGCTGTGATACAGAGGCAATGATATGAACATCTGAGGGCAGCACGGCATCAAAGACAAACCCCATATCAATCTCAAAATCCATCAGCGCGGCCAGGGACTGGGCAGGGGTGTGGCGCACCACATCAAATTGCACCGCCTCGAACTCTTCGCGATATTGCGCAATCTGTTTTGGCAGGAAGGAGGCCAGAACTTCTGGCCCGCCACTGATCGCGACATGGCCGCGGCGCACACCTGACAAATCAGATATCTGCGAGAGAACGCGCGACAGGTCAGTCATCTGGCTGCGGATATGCTGGATAAACAACTCTCCTGCTGTGTTCAGCCTGACCCCGGACGGCAGCCGTTCAAACAACGGCGTGCCAACTTCCTCTTCAAGTGCCAGAATACGCCGGTTCAGCGCGGTGGAAGTGATGTTCAGCTTTTCAGAGGCTTTGCGGATAGAGCGTTCCCGGGCCACCACATCAATATAGCGTAAGTGGGTTAAATGGCGCATCTGATCTGCTCCTCATCACCGGTGCGCTGTTTTCTTCACGGCGTGTCGTGGAAAAGCTGAGCGCGTCCCTGTCATCATCTGTTCCTTACATAAGCTCAACTGGCGGCAGGTCAATATCGGGTGATGCAAAAAATGCATCGCATTGAACAAAAACCAGCACAATATTTTTTCGCAGCGCTTTGTTAACAGTAAGACAGTCAGGTTCTCGTCACTCGCTTAAAAAGTGCTTCCCGCATTCATGACGCCGATGAAGAGAACCTCCTAACAACAGGAAAATGAGGGCGCTATGAAATATATCATTGCAATCATCCAGCCAGGAAAGCTCGACGCCGTCCATGAAGCGTTGGGTGTTTTAGGTGTCTCCGGCATGACCGTGAGCGAGGTTCAGGGCTATGGCCGCCAGAAGGGTAAAAGCGAGATTTACCGCGGGGCCGAATATGTCGTGAATTTCATCCCGAAGGTTAAGGTCGAAATTGCTGTCGACAAAAAGGCCGCTGATGACGTGGTCACAGCCATTAAGACAGCAGCAGGTACAGGGAAAATCGGTGACGGCAAAATCTTCGTGCTGTCTTTAGAAGATGCGATGCGGATTAGAACCGCTGAAACAGGCGCGGACGCGCTCTGATCAATCTGAATAAGTTTAAAGGAGCGTTACAATGATGCGTTTAGGTAAAATTCTCACTCCCCTGGTGGCAGGACTGTCTGTCCTCAGTACACCGGCATTCGCGCAAACCATGCCGGAACACGGGGTGTTCATTCTCAATTCACTTTTGTTTTTGGTCGGCGGCTTTCTGGTTATGTTCATGGCCTGTGGCTTCTGTATGCTTGAAGCTGGTCTGGTCCGGGCAAAAAACACCACAACACAGCTGACCAAGAACATTGCGCTATTTTCCATTGCGGCAATAGGATATTACCTGGTCGGCTATAATCTGATGTATCCGCTTGGTGACTGGGCGGTTGACGGGGTTCTGTCTAACCTGTTCCCGGCCATCGCGGTTATGGAAGCGGTAGGCGTATCTGCTGAAGGCGCAGATGATATCGCTTATGCGTCAACAGCCTCTGACTATTTCTTCCAGTTGATGTTCTGTGCGGCGACAGCCTCTATTGTTTCCGGCACGCTGGCTGAACGGATTAAGCTGTGGCCGTTCCTGATTTTCACTTTCGTGCTGACATCGCTGATTTACCCGTTCCAGGCGAGCTGGAAGTGGGGCGGCGGTTTCCTTGATGCGCTGGGCTTCCTTGACTTTGCCGGGTCAACAGTTGTGCACTCAGTCGGCGGCTGGGCGGCTTTGGCCGGGGCATTTGTGTTGGGCGCAAGACGCGGTAAGTATGGCCCGGACGGTCGGGTAACACCGATGCCAGGTGCAAACCTGCCACTGGCGACTTTGGGTACGTTCATTCTGTGGCTTGGCTGGTTCGGCTTTAATGGCGGCTCACAGCTGGCTATGGGCACTGTCGGCGATGTTGCAGACGTCTCCCGTATCTTTGCCAACACCAACGCAGCAGCGGCGGGCGGGGCTATCGCGGCGCTCATGCTGACACAAGTTCTGTATAAGAAGGTTGATTTGACCATGGTCCTGAACGGCGCATTGGCTGGTCTGGTGTCCATCACGGCTGAACCTCTGACCCCTGGTCTGGGCACAGCCACTCTCATCGGTGCGGTTGGCGGCGTGATTGTGGTGTTCACTGTACCGCTGCTGGACAAGCTGAAGATTGACGATGTTGTCGGTGCGATCCCGGTCCACCTGATTGCGGGTATCTGGGGCACATTGGCGGTGGTCATCACCAACCCGGATGCGAACCTGATGGCGCAGCTGACAGGGATTGTCGTGGTCGGTCTGTTTACCTTCATCGTTTCTCTGGTGGCCTGGGTTATCCTGGCCAAGACGATGGGGATCCGGGTCTCTGAAGAAGCCGAGATGGCCGGTCTGGATAACTCTGAGCTGGGTATGGACTCCTATCCTGAGTTTTCCCGCTAAGTCCAACAACTTTAAAAAAGTCCGGGTGACTGTCCCCCCTAAACACTCCTCCCGGCCTTTTTAAAAAGCGGCCTGCCCTTGAGCTTCGAGGGCAGGCCAATTTTTATTTATCCGCGCCGTGTTTCGTCTTCACGGTGTTTGTGTGTTTGTGTGTAATAATCACGGCTGTGTTGGCTGCCCGGCAGAATAATTTTGCGGCAGAATAAAATTTGGGGCAGAATAAAATTTGGGGCAGAATAAATCTGGGACAGAATAAATCTGGTTTATACCTTCTTAACCCACGGCTACAGGATAGATTATGTCTGCAGGCTCTTTGTTTGATTTCCGCAGCGATACCGTCACCCAGCCTGATGCGGCGATGCGCGCAGCGATGGCGGCGGCAAAGGTCGGGGATGATGTTTACGGCGATGATGAAACCGCCGCCAGTCTGGAAGAACGTGTTGCTGATTTGCTGGGCAAGCCGGCTGGCCTTTTTGTGTCTTCAGGCACCCAATCCAATCTTATCGCCATCCTCTGTCATGCCACGCGCGGGGAAGAGTTTCTGTCCGGTCAGACCTATCACACAATTTATTATGAGGCGGGCGGAGCGGCCGTTCTGGGCGGGGTTGTACCCTGTCCGTTGCCGGTGGATGCGGCCGGCCGTCTTTCGGCTGAGGATATTGAACAGGCCATTAAGCTTGATGATATTCATCACCCTGTCACCCGTCTGTTGTGTCTTGAAAATACTGTGAACGGGCGGGTGCAGACCGCTTCTCATCTGTCCGATTTATGCGCGGTTGCGCGGCGTCATCACCTGCGTTGTCATCTGGATGGCGCGCGCCTGATCAACGCGGCTGTTGCTTCTAATGCGGATGCGCGTGCCTTTACCGCCGGTTTTGACAGTATCTCCTTATGCTTGTCGAAAGGGCTGGGCGCCCCGGTGGGCTCGGTTCTGGTTGGGGATGAGGGGTTTATTGCCAAGGCCCGGCGCTTACGCAAAATGCTGGGCGGCGGTATGCGCCAGGTGGGTATTTTGGCGGCGGCTGGGCATCATGCGCTTGATCACAATATTGACCGGCTGGCGGACGATCACGCCCGCGCCCGCAGCCTGGCGGCCGACCTGGCCTCGATAGACGGGGTTGACGTCGATATCGATACGGTCGACACCAATATGGTCTATATGCATCTGCCCCGTTCCCACTGTGCCGGCCTCAAACCCTACCTTGCTGAGAAGGGGATTGTGATCAGCCCGGCAAAACAAGCCTTCCGTCTTGTCCTGCATAAGGATATTCCCGACCAGGCAACAGATCAGCTGGCAGACGCTGTGGCCAGCTATGTCAGGCAGATGTGAAATATTATTTCAATTTTGAAAATTGAAATAATATGATCAAGGCGGTCTGTTGTCCTCTGATTTGTTTTTAGACCTGTTCTGTGATATGCTGAAATGAGCCGGATTGCCGGTTATTTTTCAGATTTTTCATGGATATGGAGGCCGTGAGATGGTGGAGACAGCAAACTCACCACAGCCTCAAGATGACAGCGCCGACAACCGCGCACACGAGGTCGCGTCCATGTATGGGCTGACCCCGAAGGTTGAGGCGGCCATCCGTGATGCGATCACAACAGAGCAATGGCGGCGTCTGCGAATGCTGATGGACCCGTTGCATCCAGCCGATAAAGCTGATTTCCTGGAGCGTATTTCAGCAGAGGATCTGCGCGTTCTGGTCAGCCAGCTGGGCAGTGATTTTGACGCTGAAATTCTGCCCTATCTGGATGAGGAGGTGCGTGAGGATGTGCGCGACCTGCTTGACCCGGATGTGCTGGCCGCCTCGCTGCCAGAGCTGGATTCAGATGATGTTGTCACCATCGCTGAAGAGCTGGAGCCTGAACAGCTGGATGAGGTGTTGGCCGCGCTGCCGGATCAGGAACGGGTTCTGGTTGAGCAGAGCCTGGGCTACCCAGAGGATTCCGCCGGCCGGATGATGCAGCGCGAGATGGTTGTTGTGCCGCCATTCTGGACCGTGGGGCAGACCATCGACTTCCTGCGCTCATCTGATCTGGACAGGGAAGAGTTCTATCTTATCATGGTGACAGACGCCAGCGGCCACCCGGTCGGAGAGGTGCGGCTGAACAAATTGCTGTGTGCCCAGCGGCCGCGCCGTATTTCTGAAATTATGGAAACCGAAATTCGGTCAATTCCGGTGACTATGGATCAGGAAGAAGTAGCGCTTTTGTTCCGCCGCTATGGCATGGTGACGACAGGCGTTATCGATGAAGAGGGCCGTCTGGTCGGTATTATCACGCTGGATGACATTATTGATGTTATCGATGAAGAGGCTGAAGAAGATTTGATGGCTCTTGCTGGTGTGTCTGATGCCTCTATTCGTACCTCTGTTCTGGAAACGCTTCAGGGTCGGGCACCGTGGCTGTTTGTGAATTTGATCACCGCCGTGATCGCCTCTGTGGTTATAGGCTTTTTTGAAAGCACCATAGAGAAAATTGTTGCGCTTGCCGTACTGATGCCGATTGTGGCGTCTATGGGCGGTAATGCCGGCACCCAGACCGTGACAGTGGCGGTGCGCGCTATCGCGATGCGTGAGTTCAGCCCTAAGGTCGCGGTGACCTTTGGTTTGCGGGAATTATATGTTGGCATTGCCAATGGCCTTGTGTTTGCGGTGGTAACCGCCGGCTTGTCCTATGTGTGGTTTGGCGATGCCCAGATTGCTCTGGTGTTGGGCTTTGCTATGCTGGTGAATATGATTGTGGCGGCGATTTCGGGCACGCTGATACCGCTGGCTCTGGTGAAAACGGGTGTTGATCCGGCGGTCGCGTCCTCTGTGTTTATCACCACTATCACCGATGTAATTGGCTTCCTTGTGTTTCTGGGGCTGGCGGCCCTATATCTTTTATAGGGGTATCTTTTATCGGCCGAAGACAGAACAGGCGGCCCACGCGTTTTTTGTGCTCAGCCCTTGCCGGCCTCGCGGCCGCTGATTAGGTTAGGGGCATGACTGTTCATCTGAAAAAGCTCTCTGTTGGTTCTGTGTCGATTGACTCGCTGAAAGCCTGGCAATCACGGCGCACGCGCCAGGGCCTGCCGATCATTCACCCGACCCGCAACTGGCCGCGGCGGGCAGATGAACTTTTGGATGGCGGCTGTCTGTACTGGATTATCAAAGGCCAGATGTGTGTGCGCCAGCCTATCGCCGATCTGATCGAAGTGAAGCGCGAGGATGGCCGCCCGGCCTGCGGGATTGTACTGGCCCCAGAGCTGATATCGGTCTGGCCCCGGCGGGTACGTATCTTTCAGGGCTGGCGCTATCTGGAAGCAGCAGATGCGCCTGCTGATATGCCTGTCAGTGACGATGAAGCGCCGATGCCGCCAGAACTGGCCTCAGAACTGCGTGAATTGGGGCTGTTGTAAGCCCGGCCTAGTTTGAGGCCTGACGTTGATGCCGCCGCCAATCCTCTGGCCGGTCGAACGTGCCTTGCCATAACCCGGCCTTATCAGCTTTGGCGAGCTGTTCAGCCTGCAGATAATCATCTGCATAGCGGGTATAGGCCACCGCCCATCCGGCCCTGACCAGGGCGTGATTAATCTCCACATCTGCGGTACGACATTTAACGATGAGCCGTCTGTAGCGGTCAATATCCAGCACCGCACAAGACAATCTCGCCCCCGGACCAAGCTGTGTCTGCAGCCAGTCTGTTGCCCGCTTACCACAGGCATAGCTTTGACCTGAGGCGGTTGTGCAGACTTGCTTGCGTTCAGGCGCATCAACACCGTGTAGGCGAAGGCGCAGCTTTCCCGCTCGCAAGGAATCCCCGTCAGTAACGGCGGTGACCGTAACCTGAAGATGGGCTTCTGCAGACACAGCCGACCAGACCCCGCTTAAGCCCAGCCCCGCAACAAGTCCGAACAGCCAAATAAGAACAACAACGCGCATGATCATAAACCAGAGACTATAATGGCCCTGATCATTATTTAAGTTTTTTCTTAAATTAAAGATCGGAAACCTGACAAGGTTTCTCCAGTCAAGCCGATAGACGCCCGGCAGCGCCAGTTATCCAGAAGCAGGATAGCCTTTAGAGGTAAGGGGGAGGCAGACGCAAGATCCCTTTCTACGCAGAGGGTTTGGCCGGGGCAGCGATATCCAGATAGGGGTTATCGGCCAACGGATCATCCACTGCCACCTGATCGGGGTCAGGCTCGCTCCAGGCGGTTTCCGGATTCAGGCTGACCGCCACCGCTGTGCCTTGCTCAGGCACAGCAATGAACGGGCCTTGTGCTTCGGCCGGAACCGCAGAGCGTATCGACATCCGGGCCAGCACAAACACGCCCAGGCCGACATGCACCCCCGACATCACCGCAAAGTAGATGAAGCTGCCGAACACATCCATCAGCGCGGCGATGACCGGCGGCCCGAAAATGGCCCCGATCCCGTTCACCGTGATCAGCGCAGAGGCCGTGCCGATCATCTGGCTGGGGCTCAGATAATCGTTGGCATGGGCAATACACAGCGAATAAATCGTCATCGAAAAGCCGCCATAAAGGGCGGTCAGGGCCACCAGTCCCCAATAGCTGGAACTGCCGATGATAGACGCCAGCGCGGCGGCAACAGCCGAAATGCCGGCTACAATCAGAATCACCAGCCGCCGGTCAAACCGGTCAGACAGGCGGCCGACCGGATATTGCATAAACACATTGGCTATGGTGACAGACGCCAGAAATACCGAGCCTTGCTGGTTGGTCATACCAATAGAAGTTGCGTAAATCGCGCCCATGCCAAAAATCATCGCCGCGGTGAACCCTTGTAGGCCCATCCCGACCAGAGCCAGCGGTGAAATTTGGAACAGGCGGCGCAGAGACACACTTTCAGGCTCAGAAAATTCCGGGGCTTGTGAGGCGGTCACCAAAATCGGCACAACCGCAACCGATACCAGAATAGAGGCGGTCAAGAACAATAAATTGGTCATGCCGTCATCTAGGCCGCCCAGCAGCTGGCCCGCGCTGAGCCCGGCCATGGTGATGATCATATAGATAGCCAGCATCTGGCCTCTGGTCTCATTGGTGGATTTATCGTTCAACCAGCTTTCCACCACGATATACATGCCGGCATAGGCAAAGCCGGTAAACAGCCGCATCACTGTCCATAACACCGGGTTAACCGAAATGATATGGACAAGAACCGCCGCAGAGGCGATAGCCGACAGTGCGCCAAAGGTGCGGATATGGCCGACATCCTGCAGAATCCGTGGCACATAGCGTGACCCGCCGAAAAAGCCGATAAAATAGCCGCCCATCATCAGACCGGACACAGTGGTGCTGAACCCGGCTGCGGATGCCCGCACCCCAAGCAGGAACACCAGAAGACCGTTGCCGACCATGATCAGCAACAGGCCGAAAAATAATGGCCATGAGGACATCAAAGAGCGAAACATTCGTGTCGGTCTCCAGGTTACCTTGACGATACCCGCCTTTCAGGGGGTACCCGAAAGACACTCTATTTCCTCACCCTTCTTTCCCCCGTGCCTATCAAGCCTCATCAGGCTTTGCTAATCTAAATGCGTCTTCGGTGAGTCGTGTTCAGATTAATCAGGCCTTATCTGGCTGTTCTGATGATGTTTTTTCGAGATTTTTTTCCAAGATAGCTTCAATCTGCCGGCATCTGTCGGCGATCAGCTTGTCAATCTCGTCGGTTGTATCCAGTCCCAGACGATCGGCCAGGGCCAGCCAGGTCTGTTGGCTGTCGGACTGGGCCACACTGCTTGCCGGTTTGCCCAGACAGAGGCTGGTGAACTGGGTGATAAGCTCAAGCTCATCAAGACCAGCCCCGGCTGCCGCCAGCGCGTTTTTTTGGGTCAGTGCTGCTGAAAGGCTTTTGATCAGGGCCGCCGGGCTGCCGTTCGGGTCGGTGATAAGGTCTGTGCGGCCTGCCTGCACCGCCAGCAGAACCGCCAGAAATTCGGCATCCAGAAAGCCGCCAGCCCGTTTTTTCAAAGACCCCGGCGGGCCAGCTTCCGCGGCCAGACGCTGGCGCATGGTCTGGATATCGGCGGCCAGCCTCACGGCGGCGGGCGGGCTGGTTTTAATCGTCTGCACCGCTTGTTCAGCCGCGCGTCTCACCGCCTGATCAGCATGAATGAGGCGGGCCTTTAAAAACGCGCAATATTCCCATGGCCAGGCCTCTGTCTGATAATAGCTGGTCAGCCTGTCCAGACGGGTCGCCAGAGCGCCGGACTGGCCGTCAGGACGCAGGCGGGTATCAATGTCAAACAGCTTGCCTTGCGCGGTCTGCACCGACAGCCAGCTGATAATCAGCTGGGCCAGACGGTTATAATATTGCCCCGCGCTCAGGTTCTGGCGGCCATCTGCGGCTGCCTGGCCTGTACTGTCATAGATAAACATCAGGTCCAGATCAGACGATGTGGTCAGGCGCTGGCTGCCCAGCCGGCCCAGCCCCAGCACCGCGAAGCTGTCTTCTGGCAGGCGGCCGTACCGTCTCTGCATATCCAGTCGGGCCATGCCGGTGATCTCCTGGATACAGATATCTGCTATTTCTGATAACCGGCGGCTGGCCTCATCAGGGCTGCATAGCCCCTGCAGCAGATGAACATCAACCCTGAACCGCGCCTCACTTGCCCACAGGCACAGCTGGTCAAGGGCCTGTTCCGGTCCTGCGGTTTTGGCTCTTTGGGCTAAATCCTGTGGCGCGGTCAGCGGTTCAGCCTCGAACGGGGTAAAAAACCCGGTCTCCAGCAACAGGTCAAACAGCGCTGGTTTGCGGCTCAGCTGCTGGGTCAGTGCCGGGGCCTTGACCAGCAGATTACCGACTAGGTCAGCCAGTTGCGGGTAATGTACGAACAGCGCAAAAATCTGCGCCCCTGCTGGCAGGTTCCGGATCAATTCGGTAAAACAGGCAAATGCGGTGTCTGGTGCGCTGGCCTGACCAAGACGGGCCAGAAACGGTGGCAGAAACCGTGCAAGATAATCACGCGCCCGCTCGCTTCTGGTGGCGGGTATCCGTCCTGACATCCAGCCATCTATAATATCCATCATGTCATCCGGCCGGGTAAAGCCAATCGCCGCCAGCCAGCGGCTGTTAACGATCCGGTCTGCCGAACTGGC
>CBFHLG010000011.1:20088-36255 GCA_965656625.1 Puniceispirillaceae bacterium (SeqCode) | reverse complement strand
CAGAAGACGGTCTTTTTCTGTTGTCTCAGCCTTGTGCGTGGCCAGCAACCTGTCCATTAACGGGTGGCTGCAGGCCGCTTCAGTTGCCTTTTGTAAGGCGGCCAGTATCTGGCGCAGCCCGGCGGCGTCATCCAGCCCGACAAACCCGGCAAATCCGGCCATTTCTGCTTCATTTCGCGGCAGGCTGTGGGTCTGCGTATCCCGCAGATACTGCAAACGATGCTCGATCAGCCGCCACTGGCTGTAACAGCGTTTCATATCTTCGATTTGGGCGGGCGCCAGCCAGCCTTCTGTGGCCAGCGCATCAAGGGCGGCAAAGGTGTGATGCTGGCGCAGCTGTGGGTGTCGCCCGCCGCCCAGCAATTGCAGCAGATGCGCAAGCAGCTCCAGATGCCGAATGCCGAACGCGCCCAGCTTTACATCAAAACCAAAATAGTCTGGCGGTGTCGGCAGGTGGCGCAGCCATATCTGCAGATCATCAAGAACCGTATAATCCAGGTTGCGGCGCCAGATGAAGGCGGAAATCTGCGCCAGAAACTGCTCGCCGACAGCCAGATCACCGGCGATGGGCCGGGCCCGGATAAAGGCTGCCCGCTCCCATGTGCGCGCAATCGATTCATAGTAGGAAATCGCCGCCTCTGTCGACAGGCACAACGGGGTGACGGCCGGGTCTGGCCGCAGCCGGAAATCCACCCGCCAGCCAAAACCATCTTCGGTTTGCTGGCTGAGCAGCTGGCTCAGCCGCCGGGTCAGCTCGCTGAAATGTCTGTTTTGCTGGTCCTTTGTCTGCCCGGCCGCGGCGGTCCCGGTCTGGCTGTCCTGCAGGGCGATCAGGTCAATGTCTGAGGAATAATTCAGCTCACCCGCGCCCAGCTTGCCCAGCCCCAATATCACCCAGCCTGAGCCGTCCGCCGGCTGGCCGTTCAAAAGATACCCAACCACACCCCGCAACGCCTCTTCAGCCACCCTCGTCAACATTGCCCATGAGACCTCAATGCTGGTTTTGCCCAGCAATTCAGCCAGTGCGATGGCAAAATGTGATCGGTTGCGGAAGCGTCTGACCGCTGTCATCAGGCGGGCATCTGAAGGCGCGGCCTGCGCGTCTTTTTGCCAGTCGGTCTGGGCCGCCGCTAACACCTCTTCCCAGCTGCCGTTGATCAGCTCTGGCAGGTCAGCGGCAAACTGAATGGCGGCCCGGTTCAGATGCGGGCTTGCCGCCAGTATCGCCGCCACCTGGTCACGCTGGTCTGCGCCTATATCGGGGCCGGCCAGCTGGTTGACATCAGCCCGCCACCCGTCAATCTGTGCCGGTGTAAGCGCCGCATCAAACCGTGGCGAAGCGAAGGGGGCTATTATCATCGGTACGGGCATAGGGGCTGCGGCCTTTCTCTCAGCTTTTGACTGAGACCTCCAACAGGCTGGTTGCGCTGGTTTCTATGCGGTGCAACCGGCGCCACCATCTGGCCACCAGTATAGCCGCGTTCAGGGTTAATCCCAAACCCAGACCCGCCCAGACCGCAACCGGCCCCCAGCCAAGCGAAAACGCCATCACCACGCCACTGCACAGGCTGACAATCCAGAAACAGATAAAGCCATAGACAGCCGGTATTCTGGTGTCATTCAGGCCGCGCAGGCTGGCGGTGACAATCGCCTGTAGGCTGTCGCCCAATTGGAACAGCGCGGTGATCCACAACATCGGGATAATCAGCGCGATGGTCTGTGTGCTCAGCCCGTCATCAGGCTGGATGAACAACAAGCCCAGCTGTTCGGCAAACAGCCAGATTCCAAGGCTGAGCGGTATCGCGATAAGACAGCCCAGCCAGATGCCGCCATTGCCATATCGTCTGACCTGGATGAGGTCATCTGCCCCGGCGGCCCGGCCCACCTTGATGACGCAGGCCTGCGCAACCGACAGCGGGATCATGAACGCCATCGCCGCGATTTGATTGGCGATACCGGCCGCTGCCAGAGGAGCGGCCCCAAACAGGCCGATTAAAAACGCCGCCACCGCAAACATGCCGGTTTCCGACATCACCAGAAACCCGTTTGGCCAGCCTATCTGGACAATCTTTTTCATCAGCGACAGGTCAGGTGCCCACCAGCGCTGATAGGGCCGTGTCGCCGCAAACGGGGCGTTCAGCCCGATAATCAGCCCCAAAGACAAGCACATCACAAGATAGGTCAGCGTGGTGGCCAGCGCGATACCGCCCAGCCCCAGCGCGGGCAGTCCGCCATAGCCATAAGCCAATACCGGATTGGCCACCAGATTAAAGCCCAGCCCGGCAAAGGTCGCCAGCAATTGCGGCCCGGCCCGGCCATGACCCATAGTGAAAAACCGCATCGTCAGAAATACCAGTGAGGCGGGCAGGCCAAGGGCTGACCAGAACAGATAGTCTCTTGCCCGTTCGGCAACCGCCGCCTCTTGCCCCAGCATGATCATCAGCGTCTCGCCCGCCAGCACAGGCAGCATGAACACCACCCCAAGACCAGACGACAGAATGAGCCCCTGTCTGAACACGCGGCGCGCGGTATCGGGTTGATTTGCGCCCAGAGACTGGGCCACCAAAGCCGAAATAACACTGAGCAAGCCAAGTGCGAAAAAATAGAACGGCTGATACAGGCGAACCGCGAGCGAGCCGGCCGCCAGATCAAAAGTGCTGAGCTGGCCCATCATCACCACATCGGCTGTCATAATGCCGATAGAGGCCAGTTGTGCGATACATAACGGCAGGGCAAGGCGGCCCAGCTCTGTCAGCACAGAACCTGATGGCTGTTGTGGGGCTTTCGGCATAAGCGGCGCGTCAGAACAGAAACTGCAGAAAAAACGGAGAAGACGTGGTCATACCGGCATCAAAGCAGGCGAGGGCCGTATTGTCATGTGAAAATTTCGCCGCGCTGGTGGACATGAATTTCAGTAGACATCACAGTGGTTTTTTTTGTATGTAAAACCAGACCGGAACAGATTCTCTTCAGTATATAGTTGTGTGGTTTTTGACGCCGGGGCCGAACGGCCCTGTTAATGGTCGCTTATTACGGGCGTTCTGGTGGTCTTTCTGGTGGTCGTTCTGGCGGGTGACGGCGGTTACGGACAGGCTAAATAAACAGCATAAATAAGGCAAGGCAGGCAGGTAATGTCATTGATCAGAACGATTCTCACCAAAGGTCTTCCCGCGCTGATAATTCTCGGGTTCTTTGTGCTTGTTTACAACTACTTGCAGGCCACAAAGCAGGTGGTAAAACCACAAGCCCCTGAAGAGCAGGTTTGGACTGTGAAGAGTGTGACTGCCCAGCGGGCTGACGCCCGTCCGCGTGAACAGGCGTTTGGCACGGTGATAGCGGCCAGAGAGGCCCATCTGCGCTTTGGTGTGACGGGTGAGGTGGCGATGGTGTCCGACAAGCTGCGCAACGGCGCGGACGTCAGCACAGGTGATGTTCTGGCCCGGCTGGATACAGAACGCCTGCAACTCGCTCTTGACACCGTAGAGGTCCAGATTGAGGCAGAAACCAGCCAGATAAAAGAATTCGCAGCCCAGCTGGTCTTGCGTCAGAGGATGGCTGAACGGGCGCGCTCTTTGTTTGATAAATCGGTTGGCTCTCAGGCTGAGGTAGATGCGGCCGATCTTGCCGTCTCTCAGGCCTCAAACCAGTTGGCTATGGCAAAATCGCGGCTTGCCGAATTGAAGGTCAGCCAGCGTCGTCACGCAAAAGACCTTGAAGATGCGGTTCTCAAAGCCCCGTTTGACGGCTCATTGTCGGGGGTTGATCTGGCTCTTGGTAATCAGGTCAGCAACACCTATCTGGTGGCCACCTTAACCGACTTGTCCAGTCTGGAAGTGTCCTTTGTTGTGGCGGCGGATATCTATGCAGATGTCAACAGCCTTATCGGCCAGCCGGTAACGGTGCGCTGGTCATCTGAGGGCAGTGTGGTCTCACAGACAAAAGCCATCATCACCCGTGCAGAAGTTGTGGTGGACAGAAATGAGGGCGGCGGCCGGCTTTATGCTGAATTGCCTGATGATGCGGCCCGCTCTGTTCCGCCAGGGGCCTTTGTTGAGGTTGCTTATACCGGCCGGGTATTGGCCGGGGCGTTTGAATTGCCTGAAGAAGCCCTTGTTGGCCAGGACAGTATTTTTGTTATTGAACAGGGCCGGGCACGCCAGCGCACCATAACCCTGCTGCACCGCAGCCCGGGCCGGATTTGGGTCACCGGCGATGTAAACTCAGGAGAGCAGGTAATCGCCACCCGCCTGCCAGGGATTGGAAACGGGCTTCGGGTCCGCACCACCGCCGATAACCAGTAACCAGCAGGGGCAACCCTGATAGAACCAGAAAAGCGATATCCTGATGTTCAGCCAGATCGTTGAATTTTTCGTTAAGCACCGCACCGCTGCGAATCTGATTATGATCGTTATGATCATCGTTGGCGGCATGTCGGCGGCGCGCCTGAATAAACAGTTTTTCCCGTCTATTGATGTAGAGGTTATCGGCGTTACCGTTGAATGGTCTGGGGCCACCGCAGAGGATGTAGACAGCAACGTTATCCAGCCGCTTGAACCGGAATTGCGCACCATCGCCAATGTTAAAAAAGTGATGTCTTCATCTTATGAAGGGCTGGGTGTTGCACAGATAGAATTCGTCTTTGGCGCGGATATGCAAAAAGCGCTGGCGGATGTTGAAGCGGCTGTTGGCCTGGTTGAATTTCCACGGGATGCAGACGCGCCTGAAATTGTGAAGGGGGAATTTTTTGACACTGTCTCCCGGCTGGTTCTGTATGGCCCGTACAGCCTGTCTTCCCTTCGTCATCATGCCAAGCTGATCAAAGAAGATCTTCTGCAGGGCGGTGTGGACAAGGTAGAGCTTATCGGCCTGCCGGATGAAGAAATCAGAATTGAGATAAAAGAGGCTGAACTGGCCCGCCTTGGTCTGACCTTAACAGATATATCGGCGGCCATTTCGGGCAGTTCTGTTGATGTGCCGGCGGGCCGGTTTGCGGACGGGGCTTTGCGGGTGCGGTCTATCGGGTTGCGCAAGACAGCCGCGGAATATGAAGATATCAATATTCTGGTCCGGGCTGACGGCAGTATTGTTAAGCTGGGTGAGGTGGCCCGCCTTAGCGATACAATCCAGAGCCCGGCTGTGCTGTTTGAACATAAAGGCCAGCCGGCGGTGGAAATTCATGTTCTGCGCGGCCAGACCAGCGATTCTCTGGAAACCAATGATGTGGTTCAGGCCTATATTGATGAAAAGGCGCCATCGCTGCCTCAGGGGCTGCAGATTGCCCAGTATAATGTTGCCGCTAATCTGATCTCAGAACGGATTTGGCTGATGATCGAAAATGGCCTCAGCGGGCTCATCCTTGTGCTGCTGGTGTTGTTTGCGTTTCTGCCCTGGCGGGTGGCGTTCTGGGTGGCGGCCGGGATTCCGGTGGCCTTCCTGGCAACTTTCGGGGTGATGTTTGCCACTGGCCAGACCATTAATATGATCTCGCTGTTTGGTCTGATCATGGCCTTGGGTATTGTGGTGGATGACGCGATTGTTATTGGCGAGCATGCTGAACATCTGCGCCGCCGCCGCAACCTGCGTATTGAACAGGCCGCTATCCTGTCGGCCAGCCGAATGGGCCCGCCGGTGATATCGGCAATGCTGACCACGGTGGCCGCGTTCCTGCCTCTGTTTACCATCAAGGGCATCATTGGCGTGATTATCGGCGCGATACCGGCGGTGGTTTGTGCTGTGCTTCTGGCCAGCCTGATAGAATGTTTCTTCATCCTGCCGGCACACCTTGCGCATTCCGGGGCAGATAAAGACAAAGGTGAGGGCTGGTTCCGGCGCAAGTTTGACAAGGGTTTTGATTTTGTGCGTGACCGCATTTTCGGTTTTCTGGTCACTGTCGCGCTGCGGTTCAGATATGCCACGCTGGCGTTGGCTGTTGGGCTATTGATGACGGCTGTTGGCATGATGTCCAGCGGCCGTGTCGGCTTCGTGTTCTTCTCTGCCCCTGAAGCAGATAATATCTACGCCAATGTCACCATGGCATCAGGTTCAACCGCGACCCAGACCCAAACCATGCTGGCGGAAATGGAACGCGCGTTGGACAAGGTGGAAGCAGAACTGACCGATGGTCAAGGCGGGCTGGTTTCCTTTGCCTATGGGGTGACCGGGGCGCATGTGTCAAACGGCAATGATGGCCAGCCGACCGGGGGGGCCAGCGATATCCGGGCCGGGCTGATGATAGAGCTGATCACGGCTGATAAGCGCGATGTGCGGGTCAATGAGTTTGTGCAGGCGATGCGCGATGAAATCCGCCCGATGCCAGGGCTGGAACGTTTGATTGTACGCGCTCCAGAAGGGGGCCCGCCAGGCCGCGAGCTGGATATCCGCATCATGGGCGATGACCTGGACCAGTTGAAAGAGGTCTCACAGCAGGTGATCCAGATTGCCTCCGCTATCCCGGGAACCTCAGATATTGAAGATAATCTGAATTATGGCGCAGAAGAGCGCATCATCCGGGTCTCTCAGCTTGGCCGCTCGCTTGGCTTTACCGCCCAGTCTATCGGCACCCAGGTGCGCGCCGCCCTTGACGGGGCCGTGGTCAGGCGGTTCCCGCGTGGTGATGAGGTGGTCACAGTGCGGCTGTCCCGTCCGGCTGATGAAGTGGCAACAGACACGCTGTCGTCCTTGCGTCTTATTACCCCGCAAGGCAGTTTTGTCTCTCTGGGGGATGTCGCGACCATTGAAAACCGGCTCGGGTTTTCGATTGTGCGGCGTCAGGACGGCTTCCGTGAGGTTGCTGTTCAGGGTGAGCTTGATGATGATGTGATTAACACCTCACAAGCCAGAGAAGTGCTGGAAACCGGTGACTTTAGTGATTTTGTGAAGGCCAATAATATCCGCTACCGGTTTGACGGGCGTGACCAGGAGCAGGGCGAGGCCTTTGCTGATATGGCCAGTGGCGGCATTCTGGCGCTGTTGTGCATGTATGCTATATTGGCGTGGGTATTTGCCAGTTGGACGCGGCCATTTGCAGTGATGATCATGATCCCGTTTGGGCTCATCGGCGCGGTTGTCGGGCATTATGTGATGGGGCTGAATTTGAATATTCTGTCGCTGTTTGCGCTGATCGCACTGTCCGGCATCGTGGTGAATAATTCCATTATTCTGGTGGCCACTATCGAACGCCGGATGGACGAAATTGATGGACCGCCGGAACAGGCCATCATTCAAGGTACGGTTGACCGGTTGCGGCCGGTTCTTCTCACCTCGATGACCACCATTGGCGGTCTGTCCACGTTGATGTTTGAAACCTCGCTTCAGGCGCAGTTCTTAATCCCCATGGCCACCACCATTGTATTTGGTCTGGCGGTAACCACCAGCCTGGTTCTGTTTCTGGTCCCGGCGACCCTGGGCATTGGGCTGGATTTACATCGGTTTGCCCGCTTTATCGGCCGGCTCTTGCACCCGGTGTGGAAGTTCTTTACGTTTTCAGCCTGAGATCAGGGTTCAGTCTGATTTTGGGGCCAAGCGAGGCGGAGTACATTTATCATGCCTGATCGTTCAGGAAATACCCCGTCTTCGGGACGCCGAAAGGGCTCATCTGGCCGGTCTTACCGGTCCAAGGCCGGGCTGACCCTGCAGCCGAAAAAGATGCGCGGGCGCAAACCCTCTTCCCAGAGGTGGTTGACCCGCCAGTTAAACGATCCGTTTGTGGCAGAGGCCCAGTCACGCGGCTTTCGGTCTCGGGCGGCCATAAAGCTGGAACAGATGGATGATAAACACCGCTTTCTTCAGCCTCATATGCGGGTTGTTGATCTGGGCTGTGCCCCTGGTGGCTGGCTTCAGGTGGTGATGAAACGCTGCCGGATTGAGGCAGGCAAGGGCGCGCTGGTTGGTATTGACCTGCTGGAGGTTGACCCGGTCCCAGGGGCAGAGCTGATGGTCGGCGATATCACTGACCCCGATATTCTGCAGCAGGTTCACACCGCCATTGACGGCCAGGCGGACGCGGTCCTGTCTGATATGGCGGCGGCCACCACAGGTCATCGCCAGACGGACCATTTGCGCACCATGGGTTTGCTGGAAATCGCGCTTGATTTTGCTGGCCAGGTGCTGGCCCCGGGCGGTATTTTTCTGGCCAAGGCGTTCCGCGGCGGCAGCGATAGAGACTTTCAGGACTTGCTGAACCAGCGGTTTGAAAAGGTCCGCTATCTCAAACCGCCAGCCAGCCGGTCTGAATCAGTTGAGACCTACTTGCTGGCAACCGGCTTTCGGGGGGCCCCGCCTGATGAAGAGCTTGCCGCGCCGGCTGAACAACAAACAGGCTATTCGCCGATTTAACCAGATTAGTCTGGTATTTTAATAACGAAACAGGTACACTCTGGCGTCATCACACACCCCCTTATACAGGATGACTTTTGATGACGTCTCCCTCTCCTTCTATTCGTGATGCGCTGACTTTTGATGATGTGCTGCTCCAGCCCGGTCATTCAGAGGTTCTGCCATCAGATGTTGATATTTCAGCCCCGCTGACGCGTGAGATTTCGCTGAAATTGCCGCTGGTCTCTGCGGCGATGGATACGGTAACTGAACACCGGCTGGCGATCACTATGGCACAGGCTGGCGGTATTGGTGTGGTCCACAAGAACTTTTCAATTGAGGAACAGGCCGCCGAAGTGGCGGCCGTGAAACGCTTTGAGGCTGGCATGGTGGTGAACCCGCATACCATTCAGCCTGATGCCTCTCTTGGGCAGGCCCTTGATATGATGGCGCAGAAGAAAATCAGCGGCATTCCCGTGGTTGACCCTCACCATAAGCTGGTCGGGATTCTGACTAACCGGGATGTCCGCTTTGCTCATAATAAGGAACAAAAGGTTGCCGATTTGATGACCAGTCCGGTGATCACGGTCACCAGTTCGGCCGCGCCAGATGAAGCCCGCCGCCTGTTGCATGAACACCGGATTGAAAAGCTGGTGGTGGTTGATGAAGACAATGTCTGTGTCGGGCTTATAACGGTCAAGGATATGGAAAAGGCCGAAACCTATCCGCTGGCGTCAAAGGATGAAGGCGGGCGCTTGTTGGTGGCGGCGGCAACCGGGGCAGGCCTTGACGGGGTTGCACGGGCAGAAGCCCTGATTGCGGCCGGGGCAGATGTGATTGTGGTGGATACCGCACATGGTCATTCTGCAGGCGTTTTGCAGGCGGTCTCTGATATCCGCAAACTGTCCAACACCACCCAGATAATTGGTGGCAATATCGCCACCGCAGATGGCGCACAGGCGCTGATTGATGCCGGTGTGGATGCGGTCAAGGTGGGTATTGGGCCAGGGTCCATCTGCACGACCCGGATGATCGCTGGTGTTGGTGTGCCGCAATTGACCGCGATTATGGATGCAACGGCTGTTGCCGCCAAGGCGGGCGTGCCGACCATTGCTGATGGCGGCATTAAATATTCAGGTGATCTGGCCAAGGCGGTTGCGGCCGGGGCGTCTGTTGCCATGATCGGCTCACTTCTGGCTGGCACGGACGAAACCCCTGGTGAGGTCTATCTGTATCAGGGCCGTTCTTACAAAGCCTATCGCGGTATGGGATCTCTGGGCGCGATGGCCAGAGGCTCAGCTGATCGCTATTTCCAGGCCGAAGTGTCCACCCCCCTGAAGCTGGTTCCAGAAGGGATTGAAGGCCAGGTGCCCTATAAAGGCTCAGCGATACAGGTTCTGCATCAGCTGGCAGGCGGCCTGCGCGCCGCTATGGGCTATACCGGTAACGCGACTATTGCTGAGATGCAAACCGGTTGCCAGTTCCTGAAAATCACCTCAGCGGGCTTGAGCGAGTCGCATGTTCATGATGTCACCATCACCCGCGAAGCCCCGAATTACCGGCCAGGTATGTAACGTTCGTTGTTGAAAGTCTGTTTATCTTATGCCTGACACTCTTCTGATTATTGATTTCGGATCGCAAGTTACCCAGCTGATTGCCCGCCGCCTGCGTGAACAGGCTGTGTATACCGAAATCCTGCCTAGTTCTGTTTTGGATAGAACCGACATGACCGCCCGTCTGGACGGGGTGAAGGGGGTAATCCTGTCTGGCGGGCCCAACTCGGTGACTGAGGCAGATACGCCGCGCGCGCCGAAGGCGGTGTTTGATGCTGGCATTCCGGTTCTGGGCATCTGTTATGGCCAGCAGACCATGTGTGCCCAGCTGGGCGGCAAGGTGGAAGCGGGCAACAGCCGTGAATTTGGCCGCGCAGAAGTTGATGTTTTAGACCAGAGCCCGCTGTTTGAGGGGGTCTGGCCAGCAGGCGAACAGCAGACTGTCTGGATGAGCCATGGGGACCATGTCGCCGCCCTGCCAGAGGGGTTTGCTGTGATCGCAAGATCAGACGGGGCGCCTTATGCCGCCATCGCTGATGAGGCGCGCGGCTATTACGCGGTTCAGTTTCATCCCGAAGTGGTGCATACCCAGAACGGGGCCGGGCTGCTGGGCAATTTTGCTTTCCGTATTTGCGGCTGCAGGGCCAGCTGGACCATGGCTGCTTATAAGGATCAGGCGATTGCGTCTATCCGTGAACAGGTGGGCACGCGCGGGGTTATCTGCGGGCTGTCTGGCGGGGTTGACAGTTCTGTCACCGCGGCCCTTATCCATCAGGCGATAGGCGACCAGCTGACTTGCGTATTCGTGGATACCGGGCTGATGCGCAGCGGTGAGGCAGATGAAGTGGTTTCGCTGTTCCGCGGCCATTACAATATTCCGCTGGTTCATCATGATGCGTCTGAGCTGTTCTTATCGCGCCTTGCCGGGGTGAGCGACCCGGAGCAGAAACGAAAGATAATCGGCAAGAGCTTTATCGAAGTGTTTGATGCAGAAGCGGCCAAAATTAAGGATGCTGGTTTTCTGGCGCAGGGCACGCTGTATCCGGATGTGATTGAATCCATCTCGGCGGCGGGCGGCAACCATGTTACCATCAAATCCCATCATAATGTGGGCGGCCTGCCAGATGATATGGCCCTCGATTTGGTCGAACCGTTGCGTATGCTGTTCAAGGATGAGGTGCGCGCGCTGGGGCGTGAGCTGGGCCTGCCGGAAACCTTTGTTGGCCGTCACCCGTTTCCAGGGCCGGGTCTGGCGATCCGTATTCCAGGGGGGATTACCGGTGAAAAGCTGGAGATTTTGCGCGCCGCCGATCTGGTCTATCTGGATGAAATTCGCAAAAGCGGCCTGTATGATGATATCTGGCAGGCGTTTGCGGTCCTGCTGCCGGTCAGAACCGTGGGCGTGATGGGCGATGCCCGGTCTTATGAATATGTCTGCGCCTTGCGGGCGGTGACCTCAACTGACGGGATGACAGCGGAAAGCTATCCGTTTGAACATGCGTTCCTGAACCGTGTCGCCACCCGCATGGTGAATGAGGTAAAGGGCGTCAACCGCGTGGTCTATGACATCACCAGCAAACCCCCCGGCACGATTGAGTGGGAATGATGAAGCCGCCGCATGGATTTTTGCCGCTTACCCCTTATTTTACAGTCGAAGATGCTGACCGTCTGATCCGGTTTGCTGTGGCCGTATTTGGGGCGCGCATCTTGAAAGACAGCCGCTATCCTGACGGGCGCGTCCAGCATGCCCGGCTACAGATTGAAGACAGCCTGATTATGCTGAACCAGGCCTCTGATGAGTTTAGCGCCACCGTGTCGCAGATGCATCTGTATGTTGATGATGTTGACGCCACATATAACCGGGCGCTTCAGGAGGGCGCGAGCAGCCTGATGGCGCCTATGGTTCGCCCGCATGGGGACCGGATGGCCGGCTTTGCTGACCCCACAGGCAATATCTGGTGGGTGGCGGCGGCGGCGTAAGGGCAGGCGACAGGCGACAGGCGGTAACGCCGTCATGTTCAGTTTTGATTTTATGTATTCAGGCAAACCGGCTAGACTGGTTGTGTCCGCCAGGCGTCCATTATTTGGCGGGCTGTAACGGAGACAGACATGGCCTTCATCCTTACTAAGCTGTTTTTCACCGCCGGTTTGATTGTGCTGGTCTCGGAAATTGCCAAACGCAGCGATAAGTTCGGTGGTATGGTTGCCGCGCTGCCGTTGACCACATTTTTGGTGATCTTCTGGATGTATTATGAAGGCGCGTCTGAGGCAAAAATCGCCAATCATATCACCTACACATTATTTTTTGTGGCGCCGACCCTGCCGATGTTTTTTCTCTTTCCCTGGCTGATCGGCAAGGTCGGGTTTTATGGCGCGGTGGCGGGCAGCCTTGTGCTGACCTGTGCGTGCCTGTATCTGTTCAACCTGTTTTCTGAGGCTGTCGGATTTCGCCTTTTCTGATCAGACGGGCCAGTCTGGCCCGCCGGGGGCATCATTAGGGGGGCATTATGTATATCAATTATATATGTCTGTTTTTCGCTATTCTGCTGGAGGTAACCGGAACCATGCTGTTGCCCGCCTCACAGAACTTTACCAAACCGGTGCCGACCGTCACGCTGGCGGCCTGTTATCTTGTGGCGTTCTATCTGCTGACCTTCGCCATCCGCACGATACCGGTGCCGATTGTTTATGCCACCTGGTCAGGTTTGGGTATTTTCACCATTGCGATTGCCAGCATGGTGATCTTCAAACAGACGCTGTCCTGGCCGGTTATTCTGGGCCTGTTTTTGATTGTAATGGGCGTCGTTCTGGTCAATTTGTTCAGCCCTGCCCATGCTTGACACTGGCTGGAGACTGTAATGATACTCACTCCTGTTACCGCAGCTTCGCCGGTTATCCAGCTTCATCTGCTGGGAGCGCTTATCGCGCTTGGCCTTGGCGCAGTGCAACTTGCTCTGGCCAAGGGCACCGCCCCGCATCGCCTGCTGGGATATATCTGGGTGGGCATGATGACGGTCGTTGCTCTGTCCAGTTTTTTTATTTTTGAAATGCGGCTATGGGGGCCATTCAGCCCTATCCATCTGCTCAGCGCGTTTACGCTGGCCAGCCTGTATCTGGCTGTGCGCGCCGCCCGCAACCATCAGATAAAGCGGCACCGGGTCATGATGCAGGCTTTGTATGTCTTTGCTCTGGTGTTGACCGGGGCGTTTACCTTTCTGCCGGGACGCCTGCTGCACCAACTTGTGATGCTCAATCTCTGACGGGCTTATTTGCCTGCTGACGCATTTAAGGCTGAAAATGACGTATCTTGGCTTTACACAAGCATCAACTTCATGGCCTCGTTGAGGCAGATAAAGCTTTAGTGAGACAGGAAGGAGGCGGTTATGCCGGATCAGTATCTGCCGAATGCTATGATGACGCCCGATTTTGACATCTATCCGCCCCGCCCGATAACAGCTCTTACGGTGCATCCCTTAGGCCTTGAGGTTAGCTATGAGGACGGCCAGACCAGCTTTCATCTGGCTGCGGATATGCGCGAACATTCGGTTGCCACAGATACCACGCATGAGGTTACCAGAGAAGCGCTTATCGAACCTGTTCATGTACCGGATGGCTTTCAGATTACCGCGGCCAGGCTGACAGATGATGGCCATGTTGAGGTGAGCTGGTCTCATAAATTAAGCGCCGCAGATAGCGGCCAGGCGGTTTATCATTCCGGCTGGCTGTATCAGACTGGCCTTTATGGCGATACCGACTTTGAAACCGACTTATCACGCCGGCTTTGGACAGCAGATGAGTTTGCCGCCATCCCGCAGATTGACGGCAGCCGGGTGCTGAACGATGAAGAAGAGTTCTATCGTTTCCTGACCATTTTTATCCGCTACGGTATGGCGGTGGTGCGGGGTCTGCCGGCTGAGCCGGAAATGATAGAGACCCTGCCGGAGAAAATCGGTGTTATCCGGACCTCTAATTTCGGCCGTGTATTTGAGGTGAAAATCAAGGCTGATGCGGATTCCAACGCCTATACCGGCGAAGAGCTGCGCGCCCACACAGACCTGGCAACACGTGAATATATGCCAGGGTTGCAGTTTTTGTTCTGTTTGCAGAATGACACCGATGGGGGCATGTCCACCCTGACAGACGGGTTCGCGGTGGCAGAACATATCCGCGCCACCGACCCGGAAACATTCTCCCTGCTCAGCCAGAGACCAATTGATTTTGCCAATAAGGCGAAAACCTCTGATTACCGTATGTCTGTGCCCCTGTTCCATCTTGGGAGCGACGACCAGTTGGATGAGGTGCGCTGGACCTCATGGCTGCGGGCGCCCCTGCGCGGCAGCCTGACAGAGATGCAGGCGTTCTACATGGCCCAGAAAAAAGCCTATCAGCTTGGCAATTCAGACCGCTTCAAGGCCGAATTCAGGCTGGAGGCAGGCGATATGATGTGTTTCGATAACCGCCGTATTCTGCATGGCCGCACTTCGTTCAATCCGGCCAGTGGCGGGCGCTGGCTGCGCGGCTGCTATATGGAACGTGAAGAGCTGTGGTCAGGCTTGCGGATGGCAGCGCGGACCCGGCGCGCACAACGCTCTGGGTAAACGGCCCGAACAGACACCAGGACAGATACCAGAACGAGAACTAAAGCGGCAGTTTCTGGCCATGGGTGAGGGCAAGGAACCGGTCTTCTGCGATAGTTTCTTTCGCCAGCGCGCCGCGCAGACGGACCGGCGGTTCTGCCAGTGGCTCCAGCGTCAGCTTGAAGGTGCCCCAATGAATGGCGATCGCCTGTTTGGCGTTCAGATCGGCAAAGGCCTGTACCGCTTCTTCCGGGTTCATATGCGAAGCTTTCATGAAATCGCGCGGGTCATACGCGCCGATGGGAATGGCCGCCAGATCAGGTGCCCCCAGCCGTTCACGGGTTTGCTTAAAATCGGCTGTATAGCCTGAATCGCCGGCAAAATAGAACGCGTAATCCGGAAAATTGACCATCCAGCCGCTCCATAAGGTCTGGTTACGGTCAAACGGCGTGCGCGATGACCAGTGACGCACCGGGGTTGCGGTGAATTTCACCCTGCCCACCATCACTGTGTCCCACCAGTCCAGCTCAACCACCTTATCAATGCCCGCGCCGTGTAACAGGCCTTTCAGGCCAAGCGGGACCAAAAACGTCACCCCGGGCTGGCGATTATGCAGTGCTTTCAGGCTGGGCAGATCAAGATGGTCATAATGGCTGTGAGAGATCAGAACAGCGTTAAGCGCAGGCAATTCAGCTACCGTGAGGGCAGGCGGCACAACCCGCTTCGGCCCGGCAAAGCTGACCGGGGAAGCCCGTTCAGAAAATACAGGGTCGGTCAGCACGCTCACCCCGTCAATGCTGACCAGCAGGGTTGAATGACCTATCCAGATGGCCTGGCGGGCGCTGTCCGGCTGACTGTTCGGGTCCAGTAGCGGGAAGCCGGTTGCCTCGTTCGGGTCATCAGGTCGGCTGAAATACGCCCCGGCAAGTTCGCTCAGCGCACCGACCGATTTTTCATTGGCTGTGCCGTCTGTGTTTTCGAACCGGCCTTCGGTCTTGTTGAAATGGGCAGAGGCTTCAATACGGGCACGGTTATCAGACATTATCGGGCTGCATCCTGTGAGAAGGGACAAAAAAAACACGGCAAACCAGGGCAGGCAGCTGCCGAAAGAAGAACGGGTCATAACGGGCCTTCCCGGGTGACTAGGTCAATTAATAATGGCAATTTGCCTTGTATACAGATACACAAGCAAGCAGAAAAATGGTTAAGTAAAGTGGCCCTTCCAGCTTATGCCCTAAACCAAAAGGATCAGTGATGTCTGATAAGGCTCCTCTGGCAGACCCGCGCCCTGCGCCGCGTGAACACGCCGGCAGCGGTTATGCCTGGCTGGTCTGGACCCTGGCCGCGGTCAGTTTCGGCTATGCGTTTTTCCACCGGGTTGCCCCGTCTGTGATGGTGTCTGACCTGATGGCTGAATTTGCTATTGGCGGGGCGATGCTGGGCACTTTGTCGGCGTTATATTTTTATCCTTATGTCCTGCTCCAGATACCGCTTGGCGCGTTGTTGGAAACCGTGGGCACGCGTTTGTTGCTGTCGTGCGCGCTCAGTCTGGCGGCGGCCGGCTCGGTTCTGTTCGGTCTGGCGCAGCAAATAGAGCTTGCCTATCTTGGCCGTATCCTGATCGGTATTGGCTCATCGGTGGGGTTTTTAGGCTCTCTTGCATTGGCCAGACGCTGGTTTCCTGAACGCCGGTTTGCGTTTTTGGCTGGCCTGTCGATGTTTAC
>CBFHLG010000011.1:18134-19991 GCA_965656625.1 Puniceispirillaceae bacterium (SeqCode) | reverse complement strand
GGTCCGCTTGCCGGGGCGGCGACAGGCATTGTGAATTCGCTCACCGTGGCCTCAGGGGCTGTTTTGCAACCTGTTGTGGGGCTGTTGCTTGACCTGTTAGCTGAAGCGGGCCCGGCCAGCTACACCGCCGCCTCCTACCGGTTGGCGTTTCTGGCCATCCTTATTACCGCGCTTGCTGGCCTGGTGGTGGCCTTTCGTTTGCGTGAGCAGGCCTGAAACCGGTTCTTTTTTTCTGCAGGTGTGGTATGGTCGCCCGCGTAAACGGGCGAGGGGAAGCGGGAATATGCAACGGTCAACAAAAATAGTCGCGACATTGGGGCCAGCCTCATCATCTGAGCAGGTCATCGAAACTCTGGCGAAGGCCGGGGCAAATCTGTTCCGGTTGAATTTCAGCCATGGCGCCCATGAAGAACAAGCCAAGCGGATCAAAGCGATAAGAGCGGTTGAAAAGCGGATCGGCCGGCCAATCGGTATTCTGGCTGATCTGCAAGGCCCGAAATACCGGATCGGTCAGCTGAACGCCCCGTTGACGCTGCAGGCAGGGGATGAGGTTTGTTTTCATCTGCCCGGCCAGCCGGTACCTGATGCTGCTGATAAAATTCCTGCTGTGCCGCTGCCTCATGCTGATATTTTTGCCAGTCTGCAGCCAAAATCCACCATTCTGATGGATGATGGCAAGCTGAAATTCACCGTTACCGCGTTGGGCGCCAGTCATGCTGTGGCCTGTCTTCAGCATGCTGGCACGCTGTCCAGCCAGAAGGGGGTTAACCTGCCGGATATTACGCTGGATGTTTCTCCGCTGACAGATAAGGATGTGGGCGATCTGGCCTTTGCGCTTGATCAGAATGTGGATTATATCGCGCTGTCCTTTGTGCAGCGGGCCAGCGATATTCTGGACGCAAAAAGCCGGATTGGCGGGCGCGCCCAAATCATTGCCAAAATCGAAAAACCGTCAGCCTTGACCGAAATTGACCAGATCATTCAGGCCACTGATGCGGTGATGGTGGCCAGAGGCGATTTAGGCGTGGAATTGCCCGCTGCCCAGGTGCCGGCGATTCAAAAACAGCTGGTGGCCAAATGCCGCCAGGTTGGCAAGCCTGTGATTGTGGCGACCCAGATGCTGGAAAGTATGATCACCTCACCCGCCCCGACCCGGGCAGAGGCATCTGATGTGGCAGGGGCTGTTTTTGAAGGTGCAGATGCGGTGATGCTGTCGGCAGAATCAGCGGTCGGTGACTATCCTGAACAGGCGGTGGCGATGATGGCGGAAATTGCCCGCGCCGCCGAAGGTCATGTGCGTGAACATCCCCATGACGGGCCGGCGCGGCTGGAGGTTGAGCCATCTGTCTATCATGCGGTGGCAGAAGCTGCAGTGCGGCTGGCCCAGACCATTGAAGCGGCAGCGATTGTCGCCTTTACCGCCTCTGGAAATACAGCCGTGCGGCTGGCCCGTGAACGCCCGTCCCAGCCTTTGCTTGTGCTGTCTCCGGACAGGGCAGTGGAACGCCGCCTCAGCCTGTTGTGGGGTACCCAGACGGCGCAGCAGGACGAAACCTCTTATGAGCAGGCTGTTGATGAAGCGGTAGCGCAGATTAAACAGCGCGGTCTCGCCCGCACGGGCGAATCAATTGTGCTGGTGTCTGGCATGCCTTTTGGTCTGGCGGGCACAACAAACGCCCTTCGGGTGGTCACAATCTGAGCGAACGTGCCTGTTTTTTGACCCTGTTGGCGGCAAATCAAAAGCCAGCCCACAGGTTGCATAGACTCTGCTCTCAAACCCCCTTATGATCACACGATATCAGACCCGCGGCATGAACTTTTTGGAGGCTGTATCTGCAAAGATGACCAGTTCTGTTT
>CBFHLG010000011.1:15490-18034 GCA_965656625.1 Puniceispirillaceae bacterium (SeqCode) | reverse complement strand
CAGGCCAGTTTGAATGGCAGGGCAACCCTGTGCAGATAACCAACCCGCAACAGGCGAGGGCGATGGGTATCGGTATGGTGTTCCAGCATTTCTCTCTGTTTGAAAGCCTGACTGTAGCTGAAAATATCGAACTGGCTCTGCCGCAGACACATGCCCGGGACCAGCTGGATGATTTGATTCGCACTAAATCTGCTGATTACGGCATTCCGCTTGACCCGGACAGTCTGGTTGCTGACTTGTCTGTCGGCCAGCAGCAACGGGTGGAGATTATGCGCTGTCTGCTGCAGGACCCGTCCTTGCTGATTATGGATGAGCCGACCTCTGTGCTGACACCGCAGGAAACAGACCAGCTATTCGACGTGTTGCGCCGTCTGGCCGCGTCTGGCTGTGCGGTCCTGTTCATCTCGCACAAGCTGGATGAAATTAAACAATTGACCAGCTGTGCGACCATCTTGCGCGGCGGCAAAAAGGTGGCTGAGGTGGAGACCGCAGAGATGAGCACACACCAGATGGCAGAGCTGATGGTTGGCGCCTCTGTTGATGCGATAAAAACCGGGAACGGCTTGTCCGGTGGTGAGGTTCTGTTCAGTGTGAACGCTCTGTCCCGTCCGGCCTATGGCCCGTTTGAAGTTGCTCTTGAGGGGGTCAGTCTGACCGCCTATGCTGGCGAGGTTCTGGGCATCGCCGGGATTGCCGGAAATGGCCAGGATGAGCTGATGGCGGCGCTGTCCGGGGAATGGCGCGGGCAGGCGGCAGACACGATTTATGCCGGACAGGTTGATATCAGCCGGCTTGGCCCGCATCAGCGGCGCCAGCACCAGATTTGTTTTATTCCTGAAGAGCGCAACGGTCATGCCGCGGTACCGGAGATGAGCCTGTCTGAAAACACGCTGCTAACAGGCTTCCAGGATGATGGTATGGTTACAAGCGGCTTTATTCAGCAGGACAGGCTGCGCGCCCGCTCAGAGCATATCAGCACCGCCTTTGATGTGCGCAGACCCCATGCTGACCCTAAGGCGGCGGCGTTGTCAGGCGGCAATCTGCAGAAATTCGTGGTCGGGCGGGAGATTACCAAACAGCCCCGCGTTTTGATTGTGGCCCAGCCCACCTGGGGGGTTGATGTCGGGGCCGCCACCTTTATCCGTCAGGCGATGATAGAGCTGGCCGCGTCCGGGTCTGCGGTGGTTGTCATATCGCAGGATTTAGAAGAAATATTTGCCATTTCAAACCGGATCGCTGTGCTGTCTGAAGGGCGTTTGTCTGACCCGCAACCCGCCGCTGAGATGACCGCTCAGGCGGTTGGTCTGCTGATGGGCGGTGTACAGAAATCGGCTGCCGCCCCTGCCGGGGCAGGGGGGGCTTGAGATGTTTATTCTGCAGCCCAGACAAGATGTTCCGGTTTATGTCACCCTGTTGGTTCCGGTTGTGTCAGTTCTGGTTACGCTGTTGGCAGGCGGGTTGATTTTTGCTGTGCTGGGCTATGCGCCTCTGCCCGCTTTATATGAATTTTTTGTTGCGCCTCTGTCGCGCCCTGATCAGTTTGGCAACCTGCTGGTCAAGGCTTGTCCGTTGATTATCATCGGCACGGGTCTGGTGTTCTGTTACCGGGCCAATATCTGGAATATCGGTGCCGAGGGCCAGCTGATTGCCGGGGCTGTGGGCGCGGGCGGTCTGGCCTTGTCCTTTCCCGATACAACATCTGTGTTTCTGCTGCCGGGGATGGCGTTCTGCGCGATGCTCTGCGGGGCGTTATGGGCGGCGATACCGGCGGTGTGCAAGGTCCGGTTCAGGACCAATGAAATTCTGGTCTCGCTGATGCTGACTTATGTTGCGGCCCTGCTGATTGACTGGATTGTGCGCGGGCCCTGGCGTGACCCGATGTCGTTTGGTTTTCCGCTGACGCCCTATTATCCTGATGCGGGGCTTATCAGCGCGATGCCGCTGCCGTTTATTGGCCGCCTTGGCCAGTTGCATTGGGGGGTGCCGGTTGCCCTGCTCACCGCTGTGGCGGGCTATATTGTTTTATCGCGTATGCTGGGCGGTTTCCAGGTCAAGCTGATGGGGGATGCGCCGCGTGCCGGGACCTTTGCCGGCTTCAGCCCTGACCGGGTGACTGTTGCTGTATTGCTGGCTTCAGGCGCGCTGGCGGGTCTGGCCGGAATGATAGAGGTATCTGCCAATATCGGCCAGTTGCAGCCAAACATCTCATTTGGCTATGGTTTTACCGCGATTATTGTGGCGTTTCTGGCGCGCCTGAACCCGTTGGCGGTGATTGTGGCCGGTCTGGTGGTTGCGCTGGCGGAACTGGGCGGTGACACAGCCCAGATTTCGATGGCCATTCCGAAGGTTGTCACCGGCATTTTCAAAGGTATACTTTTATTCTTCCTTCTGGCTGGCGAAACCCTGACGCGCTATCAGCTTGTCTGGGGCGGTGGCAGGGGCAAAGCCGCACAAAAAGCACAGGCGGGCTCATGATAGATGAACTTCTGCTGACCGTATTATTGACCTCTGTGCCGCTGATTCTGGCGGCCACCGGCGAGCTTG
>CBFHLG010000011.1:0-15392 GCA_965656625.1 Puniceispirillaceae bacterium (SeqCode) | reverse complement strand
AGGCTCATGATAGATGAACTTCTGCTGACCGTATTATTGACCTCTGTGCCGCTGATTCTGGCGGCCACCGGCGAGCTTGTGGCTGAAAAGAGCGGGGTTCTGAATCTGGGTGTTGAAGGCATGATGTTGATGGGCGCGGTGGCCGCGTTCGGGGCGGCGTCTGTGACCGGCAGCCCGTATCTGGGGATTATCGGCGGCGGTCTGGCGGGGATGGCGACGGCGGCTGTGTTTGCGCTGTTCGCGCTGGGGCTGGCCACTAACCAGGTGGCAACCGGTCTTGCGTTGACCATATTCGGGACGGGCCTGTCCGGGCTGGTGGGCGCGCCTCTGGTGGGCCAGGCGATAGACGGGTTGCCGTCTCTGATCATTCCTGTTCTGGACCAGATCCCTGTTCTGGGGGCCGCGTTCAAGCTGGATGTAATGGCGTATGGCTGTATTGTTATTGTCGGGCTGACCGCCTGGTTCCTGAACGCGACACGGGCCGGGCTTATTCTGCGCGCGGTTGGGGTGAACCATGACAGCGCGCATGCGCTGGGCTATCCTGTCCTTCTGATCCGCACTCTGGCGGTGTTGTTTGGCGGCTTTATGGCGGGGCTGGGCGGGGCGTATCTGCCGCTTGTGCTAACCCCGCACTGGGCTGAAGGGATGACCGCCGGGCGCGGCTGGATTGCGCTGGCTCTGGTGGTGTTTGCGTCCTGGCGGCCGTGGCGGCTGGTGGCCGGGGCGATTTTATTTGGCGGGGTCACCATTATGCAGCTGGCGGGCCAGGCTAAGGGCTGGACCGTGCCACCGCAGTTTTTGTCGATGTTGCCGTATCTCGCCACCATCTTTGTGCTGGTGTTTATTTCCAGCCGTGGGCGCAACTATTTCGGGGCACCGGCTCATCTTGGGCGGGTGTTCCATCCAACAAGGTAAATCTTGGATTCATGAGGAAGGAGAAAAAATCATGAAAAAACTACTCTCGAAACTGGCTCTGGCCACAGCCCTTGTGGGTCTGGGCTTGGGCTCGGCTCAGGCAGAGGCGCTGAAAGTCGGCTTTGTCTATCTCACCAATCCTGGTGATCATGGCTGGACATATGCCCATGAAGTTGGTCGTCAGCAACTGCAGGCACATTTCGGCGACAAGGTCGAAACCACCTATGTTGAAAATGTTCCTGAAGGCCCGGATGCGGCTCGTGTGATCCGCGAATTGGCGGCACAGGGTAACAAGGTGATTTTCACCACCTCATTTGGCTATATGGACCCGACTATCCGCGTTGCCAAGGAATATCCGGATGTGCATTTTGATCACATCACCGGCTATAAGCGGGCGGCGAACGTGGCCACAGGTAACATCCGTTTCTATGAAGGCCGGTATGTTCAGGGTGTGGTTGCGGGTCTGACCACCAAATCAAACAAAATCGGCTATCTGGGCGCGTTTCCAATCCCCGAGGTTATCCAGGGCATTAACTCATTTGCCCGTGGCCTGCGCTCTGTGAACAAGGATGCGTCAATCAAGGTTGTTTGGGTAAACAGCTGGTATGATCCGGTGAAGGAATCAGACGCGGCAAAAGTTCTCATCGCTGAAGGTGCAGATGTTCTGGCCCAGCATACAGACAGCCCGGCCATGCTGCAGACAGCTGAAAAAGCCGGTGTAAAGGGCTTTGGCCAGTCTTCAGACATGCATGAATTTGCCCCGAATGCGCAGCTGTTCTCCTCTGTGAACAACTGGGGACCTTACTATATCGAACAGGTCCAGAAGGTCATGGATGGCAGCTGGTCAACCGGTGACGGCCCGGACCATTGGGCAGGCAACACCTGGAAAGGTATCGGTGATGAGTATCTGGTGCTGACAGACTTTAAAAACATGCCAGCAGATGTGGCAAAAGCCGCTGCGGCCGCCCGTGATGGCATTGGCAATGGCAGCCTGAACATCTTTGAAGGCCCGATGAAAGACAATGCCGGCAACATGATCCTGAAGTCTGGTGAGGTTCTGGATGATGGCGGCCTGTGGGCGATGAATTACTATGTGGAAGGCGTAGAAGGGAAAATCCCGAACTAAGCCGGCCTTACGTAAGCCAAGCACACCCTAACAACAGGCCGGTTTTCCCGGCCTGTTTTTTTGGCTTTTATCCCTGAGGGCAGACAGGCTAGCTGCGGTTCAGCAAATCACGGGCCTGGCGGTCATGACGGGCCAGCAGGTCTGGCATAGACAAACTTGTCAGCAGGTTGTCGCGGACCACCCATTTGCCGTTAATAAGAACATGGCGCGGCTTCACCGGTCCGCAAAACACCAGCCCGGCCAGCGGGTCTGTCTGGGTGCCGCTCAGCTCTATGCAGTTTGTGTTGAAAATCGCCAGATCAGCCCCGTATCCAGGCGCAATCTGGCCAATATCATGGCGGTTTAGCACTTCGGCCCCGCCGCGCGTCGCCAGCCGCAGCGCTTCACGCGCGTTCATATTATCAGCCCCGCTGATGACCCGTTGTAACAGCATGGCTTGCCGAGCTTCGTTCATCAGATGGCCGCTGTCACTTGATGACGACCCGTCCACCCCGAGCCCGACCGGCACACCGGCATCCAGCATCTGGCGCACCGGGGCAATGCCGCTGGCCAGCCGCATATTTGAACAGGGGCAATGTGCGACCCCTGTCTGTGTGCGGGCAAACAGGTCGATTTCATCCTCATTCAGCTGTACACAATGGGCGTGCCAGACATGCGCACCTGTCCAGCCCAGCTCTTCGGCATAATCACCTGGCCGGACCCCGAATTGGGCCAGCGAGTAGTCAATATCCTCGACATTCTCTGCCAGATGGGTGTGCAGGCCAACACCCTTATCCGCGGCCATCGCCGCGGTATCGCGCATCAGCCCGGTACTGACCGAAAACGGTGAACAGGGCGCCAGAGCCACCTGAACCATGGCATGGGCAGAGGCGTCATGATGGGCATCAATAAGACGCAGGCAATCTTCCAGAATATGATCTTCTTTTTCGGTCAGCTGATCGGGGGGCAGCCCGCCTTTGCTCTCGCCAATACTCATCGACCCGCGCGTAGCGGTAAAGCGGATGCCGACATCCTGCGCCGCTTCTATTGATTCATCCAACCTGCTGCCATTGGGAAACAGATACTGATGATCTGATGAGGTGGTACAACCGCTTAACGCCAACTCGGCCAGGCCAGCCGCTGCAGAGACATAAAAATCCTCCGGCTCCAGATGGCTCCAGATGGGATACAGCGTTTGTAACCAGCCAAACAGGCTGTGATTCTGGGCTTCTGGAACAACCCGGGTTAAATTCTGGAACAGGTGATGATGGGTGTTCACCAGACCGGGAATAACAATATGCCCGGACAGGTTATGAACGTCATCGCAAGTTGCGGCCTCGTGGGCCAGCTCTGCTGTGCTGCCGACTTTTGTGATCACATTATCTTCGATTAAGATGGCCGCATCTTCTAATTCGCGCCCACACACGCCCCCCTTATTCGCGCCATCCCCTTTATCCCCTTTATCCCCGTTATCCCCATTATCCATGGTGGCCAGAACGTCAATATGGTTCAGCAATTGTCGGTGCATAACAGCTCCTTCAGCTTAACTGCCAGTCTTCGGCGCGGATATCATAACAGGCTTCAACCGCGGCAGTGGCAATAACAGATACCGTGTCATTATCCTTATCGACCACATTCAACCCGCCTTTCACCACAGTAACGCGGGCCTGGCCCCGTGGCAGGGTGGCGGCAACAGCTTCAGCATCCACGCGCGCCGGGTCCTGAACGCCAATGGTCACATTGACCTGCATTGCCTCATGCGGCAGGTTGAGCGATCTGAACAACACCAGAGAGCTGTGATGCAAGGCGTCCTGCACCGCCCGGTTAGCGGCTTTGGTGTAATCCTCACCATACAAATCATTGCCGGTTCCCATTTCCAGAATCAGCCGTTTCATCTTTGCTCCTCTCCTGTAGTGGTGCGGGCGGGTTCCATATCGAAATAGACATTCACCGCGGCATTGGCGATGACGGTTTTATCTGTGTCAGCCGGGTTTTCCCCGTCCTTTGCGGGTTTGGCAATATCCAGGCCGCCATGTCCCACCCGGATATGAGGCTGGCCATAGGGCAACACTGCCTTGACCGCGTCAATATCCACCAGCTCTGGCTTCTGCACGGCGATGTCCACTTCCACGATCATATCTTCGCGTGAAAAGCCGAACGCATCCGCCATGGTCAGCGAATTATGCCATAGCGCGTCCTGTAATGCTCTGACCGCTGCTGTGGTGTAATCCTGACGGCGCAGGGAAGTTCCCATACCCAGCTCCATCGCTACTCGTTTCTTTGCCATTCTATCTGCCTTAATCTTTTGCCCGCGGCGTTTTTTTTGTTACTCGCAACCTGTCCATTATGCGCCTGCCGGCCGGATACGCAATTGCGAAATTACCGCTGGTCTGTCATGAAAGATGTACTGATTAACCTGTTTTTGTAAACGGAACATGTGATGTTGTCTGCGGCACTTGCGGGGTTTGCGCTCAGCCTGTCTTTGATTTTGGCCATTGGGGCCCAGAACAGCTTTGTCATCAGACAAGGGCTGTTAAACCAGCATGTTCTGGCTGTGGTGTTGTTTTGCGGCTTGGCCGATATGATGCTGATTTGCCTTGGGGTGTTGGGGCTGGGCCGGTTGATGGCCCCTGTGTTTGCCCTTTATGGTTCGTGGTTGTTTGCACTGGCGGCGCTGTGGCTGGCGGGGTATGGCGTGTTGCGCTTGCGTGACGGCTTGCGCATGGCCACTTCATTTGAGGCCACTGCCCCGTCCCGGTCGGCCGCGGCCTCGTTGCGGCGGACCTTATCTGTGGTGGCGGTGCTGACCTTTGCCAATCCGCATGTTTATCTGGATACGGTTATTCTGCTGGGCAGCCTGTCGGTGCCCTATCTTGGTGCGGACAAGCTGGCCTTCGCTGTGGGCGCGTCAGTTGCCAGCCTGACCTTCTTTGCTGTTTTGGGCTTTGGGGCGCGCCGCCTCAGCCGCTATATGACCAGCCCGCGCGCCTGGCAGATTATCGACTTTGCCACCGCTTTTGTGATGTTGTTATTTGCCGGCTTGCTGCTGACCCAGATAACCGGCTGAGGGGCCACAAGTCCGGATTGGATCAGATTAATCCAGATCCTCAGACAGCACGCTCAGCTGGATATTATAGCTCAGCTCGCCCTCATCCTCATCCTTATAGACCGCACCAAAGGTTTCGCCATTAATCTGAAACTCGGCCGAATCAGGGGCTTCCGGGCGCTTGGCCAGGCTAATGCCATGATTGCCAAAGGTCTGGCGCAGGAAGCGTTGCAGCTTTTCAATCTCAGTCGGGGTCATCTTATCCGCCCTTATTCTTGGTTCGTACTGGCTGGGGGCAGGGCAGAACCCTGCGCCGGCCTGACCCTAGCCTGTCCATCCGCCTCTGTCCAGAGAGCACAGCCACCCCCATATGCACACACATACCTGCCAGCCGCAGTTCAAGGTGATGGCCAGACACTTTCCAACTTGTCAGTCCTGCCGGGGCAACTTGTCAGCCATGCCGGGCAATCTGGCCGCCATGTGTAGGCCAGGCCGGGCGGGTGCTGACATCCTGTGCCCCGCAATGGCTGCAGCGCAGATGCACGCCCAGCTCAGGGACCGGGTAAAGGGCCCCCAGCCGGTCAATCAACACCGCCACCTCCAGCTCGGCATTATGGCTGCACCTGTTGCACCAGCAGAACACTTTTAAATTCTGCTCAGCCAGATGATGCAGGCACATCGGCTGGCGCGGCTCTGAGGCTTGCAGATGCTGTTGTTTGAAGGCCCCCATTTTTACGGTCACATCTCGTCTTAAGGATACAATTTATGAATACAATGTTCTTGTTTTGTTCTAATTTAAACATTAGACATAAATAAAACAAGGGGGATGATGCGCCTTTAACCGTCTTTTTAATCAGAACAGGTTCAGGCAGCTGCAAACAGGCGCACAGGTCCTGCGAAGGGGGGGACGGTCAGGACCAAGAAGGGGGAAGGAAAAGGCTTATTTCACCAGCCGGGGCAGGCGGTGCAGATAGCTGATAAGATCAGACAGCTTTGTGCCTTTGAACAGGATTTTCTGTCTGTCCCGCAGCATAAACAAAGGTTTATCTTTGCCTTTCTGCCGGTGTTTTTCGATGGTGAACAGGGGGTGTTCGTGCGTATGCCGGAAGATAGAGAAAACCGCGCAGTTGGCGATATGGTCAAGCGCATAATCACGCCAGTCACTGTTTGCCACTCGGGTCGCATAGGCAGACAGAATAACTGACAACTCAGCACGGCTGAAATAAAAAGCTTTGGTCTGTTTTCGGGTTACACTGGTGTAAGACATGTAAACATTCGACTGACGCTGGTTTTTTTAAGACAGCTTTGATAAAAAGCTGAATTCCCACTATAAACGGTGGACCAGACAGCACAGAAGGTCAAGCAAAACCGGACCTCACCGATAGGAAAAGACAGGCTGCTGGCCGCCGGTTTGGTGGTGCTGTGCCCCTGCTAAACAAAAAGGCTGGAAAAACGTTACTGAACGGACGTATAAAGGCTGCAGGTGAAACAGCACAGTCGGGCCAAAAGCTGGCCTGACGGTTTGGGATAAAGTTAATGGCTGATATCTTTGATGAAATTAATGAAGAGCTGAAACAGGACCGGATGGCGGCTCTTTGGCAACGTTACGGCAAATATCTTATCGCTGTGGTGGTGGCGATTGTTGCCGGGGTCAGCTTGTCTCAGGGCTACAGCTACTATTCAGCCCAGCGTGACGGCCGTTCAGCAGATGCCTTCTTCCAGGCGATTTTGTCTGATGATATCCCTGCTGGTCTCAGCGCTGCCGCACCAGACCTGAATGATGGGTATGGTCTGCTGGCTGAATTCCGTTCTGCTGCGGCTCTGGCAGAGGCGGGTCAGGCCAGTGAAGCTGAACAAGCCTATCTTGCCGTGGCGGAGCGCACCGATGGTGAACAGATTTACCGTGACATTGCCTTGCTCTTGTCTGTGATGCACGCCCCGGCTACGGCTGATGCTGATGATTTGCAAGCCCGTCTTGCCCCGCTGACAGCCTCATCTTCCTCGCTTCAGGGTCTGGCATTGGAACAGGCCGCTGCGCTTGATTTGCGGCGCGGTGATAAGGCGGCGGCGATTGACAAGCTGAACCGTCTGGTCGCGTTGACAGAAATTCCGTCCAGCCTGCGCCAACGGGCCGCGCAGATCTTAAGCGTGATAGCCGAAGATAACTAACTGCCCGGGCCCAAAGCACAGACCATCCGGCTCCCCGAATGACAGATAGCCTAAATCAGGCCAGAACGATAACCATCTTAGTAAGTGGACTGAAATGAAAAAACAGAACGATATATTCCTGTCTCAGGGCAGCGTGCTAACCGGTTTGCGGGCAGGTCTGCGTTCTGGTTTACTGGTCTGCTTTGGCTTGCTGGCGGCTTGTGCGGATAGCGAGGTGCGCCTGTCCGGGGATCGTGAGGATGTTTTTGCCAGCGAACGGACAGTGATTGTTGATGAGGCGGCCGCCGCCGAAATGGCTGGTCTGGGCGAGATGGTGGTGAATGAGGGGTTCGGGCATCCCGGCCGCAGCGCGGCTCATGATGGCGGGCATCTGTCTGTTGAGCTGCCCTTAAAGCGGCTCTGGTCAGCCCGGATTACAGATACTGATACAGAAATTGTAGCCCTGGCCCAGCCTGTGGTGGCCAATGGCAAGGTGTTTGCGCTGGGCGGTGATGCTGTCTTATCCGTGTTTGATCTGGAAACAGGCGAGCTGTTGGCAGAATTGCAAATTGATGATGCTGAGGCAGGCCTGTTTCCCGGTGTGGCAGGCGGTCTGGCGGCAAACGCCTCAGTTGTTGCGGCCCATGCTGGGCGCAAGGCCCTGACTGTGGTTGATGTGACCACGAATGAGGTTGTCTGGGCGGTAGAGCATGACGAACCGTTGTCAGGCGGACCGACCTTAATTGGCGACCAGGGTGTTGTCGTCACCGATATTGATGGGAGCACGCTGGCTTACCGGCTCAATGACGGGGTGCCGGCTTGGCAGGCGGCTGGTCTGCCGGCTGATACTGTTGTGCTGGGCTCAGGCTCTCCTGCGGTTCGCGATGGAACAGTGATTATCGCCGGTATCGGTGGTGAGGTTTCCGCCCATGCGGTAAATGATGGCGGTTTGCTCTGGGCAGACAGTCTGGCAACGCTGGCCCCGCGGACCCCGCTGGAAGAGCTGGGCGATATTCTGGCTGAACCTGTGCATGATGCTGAGGCTGTCTATGTGGTCAGCCAGTCCGGTTTGCTGGGCGCCTATGACCCGCTTACCGGCATCCAGCTGTGGGACCAGCCTATCAGCAGTGTGCAGACGCCGTGGGTTGCCGGGGACAGCCTGTTTGTTCTGACCACTAACAGCCATGTTGTGGCGTTGCGGAAGGCTGACGGGGCTGTGCGCTGGCATACCGCCCTGCCGGGCAGTGCAGAGCTGGGCCGGATTTCTGCAACCGATGTAACCCGTTATGTTGGCCCGATTGTGGCCGCAGGCCAAGTTCATGTCATTTCCGCCTCTGGCCGTCTGTACAGCCTGAATGCGGATACCGGGGCAGAGGTGGGCACAACCGCGCTTGGCGGGGCAACCAATGTTGATCCCCTGATTGTTCAGAACACGCTTCTGGTGTTGAGCCGTGATGGCCGCCTGCAGGCGTATCGCTAGATTATGGCTGTAACTCTCGCCATTGTCGGGCGCCCGAATGTGGGCAAATCCACCCTGTTTAACCGGCTGACCGGCACGCGTCATGCGATTGTCGATGATCAGCCCGGCGTAACCCGTGACCGGCGTGAGGGCGATGGCCATCTTGCCGAAATGCGGTTCCGGCTCATCGATACCGCTGGTCTTGAAAAGGCGAAATCAGGCTCTTTGGAAGATCGGATGCGCCAGCAGACAGAACAGGCGGTCCAGCAGGCGGATATTACGCTTCTGGTCATTGACGGCCGGGCCGGTTTGTTGCCTGATGATTTATATTTTGCCCAGCAAATCCGGCGCAGTGGTACCGCGGTTGTGCTGCTGGCCAACAAATGTGAGGGCCGGGCCGGTCTGGAAACCCTGGCTGAGGCCTGGCAGTTGGGTCTGGGCGCGGCGGTCCCGGTATCGGCGGCGCATGGCGATGGTTTATCTGATCTGTATGATGCGCTTTTGGATCAGGCCCGCCAGATGGGACTAGAGCCGGCCTTGTTTGGTGAGGATCAAGACCAGGAAAACAGCGCGGCCGGGGATACAGCAGAATTTGACCCTGAAGATGAGCCGGATGTTTGGATTGATGAAGCGGCTTATGACCCTATTCGCATCGCGGTTGTTGGCCGCCCAAATATGGGGAAATCAACCCTTGTGAACGCGCTGATAGGCGAGCAGCGTCTGTTGACCGGGCCAGAGGCGGGCATTACCCGTGATGCGATTACACTGCCGTTTGACTGGCGCGGCCAGGATTACCAGCTGGTTGATACCGCCGGTATCCGCCGCCAAGCCCGGGTCACCGAAAAGGTCGAACGGCTGATGGTCAATGATGCCCAACGGGCGATTCAATATGCCCGGGTCTGCGTATTGATGCTGGATGCGCGCCAGCCGCCGCATCGCCAGGATATGGTGATTGCCCGCCAGATCACAGATGAAGGCCGGGCTTTGGTTATCGCCGCGAATATGTGGGATGATGTGGCCGATAAACAGGCCGCCATGCAGCTGATTAATGACCGGCTGGAAACCTCTCTTGCCCAGGTGCGCGGTGTGCCGGTGGTGCCGATTTCTGGCCTTTATGGCCGTGGTCTGGACCGGCTGATGCAAACGGCCGAAGATGTTCACAAGCTGTGGAACACGCGGATTTCCACTGGCCGGTTGAACCGCTGGTTGGAACCTATGCTTGAAGCGCATCCGCCGCCGATGTCTCAGGGTCGGCGTCTGCGGATACGCTATATGACACAAGTGCGCACACGGCCGCCAACATTTGCGCTGTTCGCCAGCCGTCCTATTGACCTGCCAGAATCTTATCTGCGTTATCTTATTGGCGGGCTGCGGGCGGATTTCGGCCTGGCGGGTATTCCTATCCGGATGTTATTGCGCAAGGGCAGTGATAATCCCTACGCCCCGAAACGCTGAACACAGATAACATCAGCGCCGTGCCAGAACCGCCATCAACGCGCTTAACATCTGGTGAACCGGGGCCAGGCGGCTCTGATCTAACTGTCCGGCCGGCGTGCTGTACAGGCCTCGGTTGACCTCTATCTGCAGGACATTAACCGGGGGCGGCGCGCCGTCCTCATCGGCTGACAGGCCATAATGGCGGGTGATGTAGCCACCGGCATAAGGCGTGTTCCAGCGCCAGCTGTAACCGCTGGGCCGCATCACCTCATCAACAGCCTTTACGAATGTTTGGGTCAGCGTTGCGCCATGCAGATTGCCAAACACAAAATCAGGCAGATGACCTGCACGGGACGCCAACAAACGCCTGCCCGCTTGTTTCGGGCTGTCCGGCATGGAATGTAAATCAACCAGAACCACCTCATCCGGCCGGCCGTTTGCCGCGCTGTGCAGCCGCTCTGTCAAGGCGTGATGATAGGGCATATGCCAGGCCGCCAGTAACGCCTGCCAACGCGCGCGTGTCAGCTTGTCTTGATAGAGCGGTTGTTTGCGAGCAGACAGTCGCGGGATAACGCCATATCCGGCCGCAACATAAGCCTTATAGGCTGGCGGCAACGGCAGGTCAGCCTCCTCACAGAGCAGCACATCAAGGGCTTCAGGCGGCCGGTTCAGATCGCAGGCCGCGCGACCGCAACTGGCGATCAGCACCGGATAGGTCCCGTCTGCCAGCATCAGGCCCAGCTCTGCTGTACCGGTATCGGCCAGGCTGGCACATCTGTCCAGATTGTCTGTGTTCACCAGGCTTTGCGGATACAGCCAGCCGCCATGCGGCACGGACAGCACAACAGGACTGCCGGGTTTGCCGTCAATAATTTTATACGCTGGAATATCGTGGTCAGGCGTAATCTGTGCAGCCAGTTGGCCAGCTTCGGTTTGAGGCTGTGGGCGGCCCGTATGGTGGCGGGGCAGGGCGTGCGATAATTCGTTCATAGCGTTCAGCCTATCTGACTTTCATCGCCCTGCCAAAATCTTTCCGCCAGACGGCTTTGGTGTGGCCCAAAAGGCAAGCGGGGCTATCTGTTTTACGTCTCCTGCGGGCGGCTGGCCCACTGGCCGGATATACAGGCCGGATATACAGGCCGAATTTACTGGCACGATTCACTGGCAATCTGGACTGGCGCTTCTGCTTGACTTGCTTTGCAAACTTATCTAAAGCTGGGCTCATATCGGGCAAGCTGGCCTTTGCTGGCAGCCTGACAGGTGCAGATGGCAGAGGAGCGTTAGCTCAGCGGGAGAGCACCACGTTGACATCGTGGGGGTCACTGGTTCAATCCCAGTACGCTCCACCATCTGACTTTTAAGCATACGGCGCCTTCTGGCGCCGTTTTGCCGTCTGGCTTACGGTCTGAACCGGCAACAAAGGAAGCCTTTGACTTTGCCTTCAGCGATGGCATCCTTTTATCACAGGTGTTAAGGAGCACAGCAGATGAACATGAATAAGATAGGCACATATCTGGTGTCTGTGTTGTTTCCGGCCGCCGCGTTATATCTCTGCTGGTGGCTTATGGATAGGGCAGGCGAGGTGGTCGCGGGCATCGTCTTTGTTCTTTTGTGCGCCAACTATTTCTGGATTATGCGCAGGCTAAAGACGCCCGGAAAATAGGCAGGGCCGCTTAAGCCAGCCAGGCCAGCGTGAACACAGACAACAGCGACGTCCAGATGATTATCGGGGCTATGCGGGCGGTGTTGACGCCGTACAGCATCGCTATCGCAAACGCCATTGCCCCGGATGGCCCGGCCGCGTTCAGGGTCAGCAGGTTTGACCAGTCTTGCGGTGGCCCCGCAAACATCAAGAGCCCGGCGACCAGTAAAGGCAAGCCGAACAGCTTCACAGCAGATAACAGATAGACTGTTTTGGACGGCACAAGGCTGGTCCCAGAAAGGATGACACCCAGCGCAAACAAGGTGACGGCGGCGGTTCCGGCACTTAAAAATTCCAGCGCGGTCTTCACCGGGGCAAGCAGGGGCCAGCCGAACAGATTGAAGATAATTGCAAACACAATTGTCAGCAGCACCGGGTTTTTTGCCAGCCGTTTGACGGACATGCCAACAGAAGCTGTTTTATGCACCAGAATATCTGTTGAAATCACGAAAAAGGCAAAGATGATGGCCGCATCCCACGCCACAATTGCCACGATTGGCACATTGCCGGTCGGCCCGTAAATCAGCGCCGAAATCGGCCAGATATATAACAGAGAATTCACAAAAATGGTGGCCATCGCCAACAGCCATGATTCCAACAGATCATGCCTCAGCACATAGCGGCACAATAAAAATGAGCTCAAAAAGACAACCGCTTGTCCTGCCCCGTAGGTTAAAATCGCCAGATACTGGAACGAGGCCAGGTCAACCTGGCTGAGCAGCAAAAAGATAAGCGGCGGTTGCAGCACGATAAACGCGATCCGGTTCAGCGTGGACGCTTCCTCCCGAGACACAACATTCCTTTTGCCTAATATAAAGCCCAGAACCAGCACGGAAAATACCGGCAGAATGTCATTAACCAGAATTGTGAACATGAACGGCCGCCTGATGAGCTGCAAAAAAATACGGGTCCGGGGTGGTGTAAGATAGACCCTGCCTTACAAGAGGGCACAAGGTCAATGTAACAATCTGGTCTGCTCGCCGCCAGGCCCGCACAAAAGAGGAAGCACAAAAGGGGCAAGATACGGGTGGCCTTTTGCTGAAAAAACCAGTAGCCTTTGTTTTGTTTTTAAGCGTGAAGGCGAGGGTGAGGGCGTGATGCGTACGTTGAAAATTATACCTGTATTAGGCGTTGCTGTTTTTCTGGCATCCTGTGCCCCTTTCGAACCTGTGACCTCATTTGTGGATGCGTTGGCTGAAAACGCGGCCTCTTCTCCGGCAGGTGGGCTCGGGCAGGGCGGTCTTGCCGCCGATGAAGACAGCCCGTTCAGTTTTCAATTGAAGGTGACAGACGATGATTTGCAATATGGGGATAAGCTGAATTTTACCGCTGTGCGCCTGCCCAGCTGGCTGTATCTGTCACGGGACGGTTTGCTGGAGGGCACGCCTGAGAATGAGGATGTCGGCGCCCATCAAATCCAGGTCCGGGTGACAGACCTTGCTGGCCAGTCTGATGAACTTCTTCTGACCATCATGGTGAACAACACCAATGATGCGCCAACTGTTGTCACCGGCTCGCTGGGCCATGCCACCCAGGATGTGGCTTATGAGCAACAACTGAAATATGCCGATATTGATATGGCCCACGGCGATACGCTGCGCTTTACCGGCCTCAGCCTGCCAAACTGGCTGAAGCTGAGCCCTGAGGGGGTATTAGCGGGCACCCCGTCAAACGCGGATGTCGGTGTTCATGAGGTGGTTGTCGAGGTGTCTGACACCGGCAAGCTGACCGCACAGCAGAGCTACGTCATTGAGGTGAAAAACGTCAATGACGCGCCGGTGTTTATCAATTAACCGCTAGTCTTTATGGGCCGGGTTTTGTCTGGCCTCATCTTCTTTTATCGGCTGATAGGTCCCGGAGGTGTCGAACTTGTTTGCGGCCTCAATATGCACAAAATCTGCTTTGGTTCGCGTGAAAATCTCGCGGTTGACGTCAAACCAGAACGAAGGCGGGTCAAAGGTTCCGGCCGCAATTGCTGTTTTGCCGCGCAGAAACTCTGAGCCGATTTGCCAATGTGTTGTGGTCCCGCATTGAGTGCAGAATGAGGTGGTGACCTGGTTGCCGGACTGGGTCTGATATTTGTGTGTGCTCAGCGTACCGGACAATATCTCCACCTTGTCTTCTGGAAAATAAGCCCCGACTCCGAAGGCAGAGCCGGTCCGTAACTGGCAATAGCGGCAATGGCATACCGCGTGAACTTCTGGCTGTCCTTCTGTGCGGTAACGCACCGCCCCACAGGCGCAGCCGCCCTCATGCTGTTCTGCCTCTGACATTGCTTATCTCCTTACAACAGATCACGCTCTTTTCCTGTCTGTTCAGTCTAGCGGTGATGACCCGCCTGTCAATCAGGGACGGTCTTCTGGTGCGGGTCTCTCCTCTGGCCTGTTCAACGCCAGTGAATTCAGCTCAAGCCTGGCCTGCCACATTATCTGACAGGGGGCACATCGGCCGGTGGCGGGCCGGATGGCGCGGTAAGCGGGGTGTTTCTTGCACCCGTTGGCCAGAAGGGTGAGCAGTTCAATGCGGCGTTCGGGGCGATCTGTCTCTGACATGTGTCTCTCGCTGCCTTTGGGGCTGTGTGATTGCAGGGATTGTCATCTTAAAGGACACTGCAATGCCTGTCTGCTGTCAAGCTGTACGGCAGGGGGGCGGGCCGCGCGGACGTGACAGCCGCTAAGATGCGTTCGCAAAATAGCGGCAAAATACCCCCAGAACAGCGACATTACAGCGTAAAAATTGGCCCCCAGACCCCCTGTTTGCCGCCCAAAACACCAGAAAATGGCCTATTTTGGGGGTGTATTGGCGCATAAAGTGGCTTCAGGCTTGCTAAATCTGCAACTCTTTCATACTCTTATCCGTAATGGGCCGTAAAGGAGTGCTGCAACACCTGCGCCGGGTGAGGGGATGCTGAATATGAATGTAACACTTTATGGATTAAAAAATTGTGACAGCTGCCGCAAAGCCCTGAAAGAGATTGAGGCTGACGGTCACCAGGTCGCAATGATCGATGTGCGTGAGGACGGTATGGACCCGGGTCTTCTGGCCGGGCTTTTGGCCAAGCATGGGGACGATGTTCTTCTTAACCGCAAATCAACCACCTGGCGTGAACTTCCCGATGATGAAAAAGACCAGAAGGTCTACACCCTGATCACTAATCACCCTGCGCTGATGAAACGCCCTGTTCTGGTCGCTGATGAAGGCAAGAGTTATGTGGGCTGGAGCGCGGATATCCGGGCTGCGCTGAAAGACGGCTGATAGGGGCCCGAACATTGATGAGCAAAAAAGCCTACTGGATTTCCATCTATAATGATGTGCTTGATGAAGATAAGCTGGCTGCTTATGCGGCGTTGGCGGGGCCAGCCCTGACCGCGAATGGCGGCCGGATTCTGGCACGCGGCATGCCGTCTGCCTTGCATGAACATGGCCAGATGCAACGCACTGTCCTCATTGAATTTGACAGTGTTGAGGCGGCGAACGCGGCCTATGAAAGCCCTGCCTATGCCGTAGCGCTTGCCGCACTTGATGGCGGGGTTATCCGTGAGGTCCGCATTATTGAGGCGGCGGACTAACCTTTTTTCAG
>CBFHLG010000010.1:47253-75956 GCA_965656625.1 Puniceispirillaceae bacterium (SeqCode) | reverse complement strand
GTCCTTTGCGATATAGCGAGCCGCTGTCGCGCCGCCTGCACCACCACCAACAACCACAACACGTGGCCGTGCACCAAAGGCTATTGAAGGTGCAGCGAGAAGTGCTGAACCCGCAGCCAGGCCGGCGGTAAATTGTCTACGTGAAAACTTTGTCATGTTCCCTCCCCTTGATCATCAAGTTAACAAACTGATTGTTCAGCTGTGATCTTAGGAAACATTTAAAAGTTTATAAAGGAAAAGCGATATACATATGAATTTATGCATATAAAGAGCTATTATTTTTCAGGCAGAGACGCAAAATATGTGGCCAGAGATGCAATCTGCTCATCATCAAGGCGACCGGCAACAAGTTGCATCACCTTGTTTTCCAACTCTTTTTTCTTATAAGCATGCATCATATAGGCGAAGCCTTCAGCATCAAGCCCAATAATTGAGGGAATGCCTTTGTCTGCACCATCCACACTATGGCAGGTCACACATTCTCCGGCCAGATACTCACCATAGGCGATATCAGCATTTTGAAGTAAATTTTCTGCGTGGCTGACTGCGGGAATAATGCCGAGCGTACCCCATAACACGATGCCTGTGACCAGTCTTCTCAAAGCCATAATACTCCCCCAATTCCCCCTCATACTCTATAATGGCGTTTAGAAATGTCAATCAGCCTTACCTCTCTTATGCATGATTTACTATGTATTAAGGGGGGCGTTCCATCACTTTTAACATGACCTTCAGCCCTCCTCGTCTCGCGTCCCAAAAGCCTAAAAATACATCTGTTTTCCGTTTGGGAAAGCGGTGGCGGAGATCAGAGGGGATAGCGCGAGAGAAGTAGTACGTGCCGTTATGATTGTAAAAGTATACCGGAGACCTCCCCCACACGATGACAGAACAAATTCCTGCTCCAGAATGGCTACGGTCTGCGGCTCTCGGATCGCGGTTCTTTGATGGGTTGGCAGATATCATGCATTGTGATTTCATTGTCATATGTCACGTCCCGTTTTCATTGAAGCGGCCTTAAATGGTCCATGGTCTAAAAGCAGACAGCCCTTAATGCCGGTGACAGCTGAGGCTCTCATTGATCAAGGGATTGACTGTGCAAAGGCGGGCGCGTCCATAATTCACATCCATGTGTATGACCCGCAAACAGGTCAGCAATTTGAGGATTATGGGTCTTATAAGCGTGTTATAGAGGGCATTCGCGAGCGTGAGGATGTGATTGTTTATCCGACTTTGCCGCTATCTGGTTTTAGCGGTACAGAGCAGAGTTTCAAACCTGAGGCCCGCTTTGAAGTTGTAGCGGCATTGGCAAAAGCCGGTCTCTTGGAATGGTCAGTCATTGACCCGGGAACCACCCAGATATCTGAGATAAACAGCCCAGACGCGGCCGCCATTAACTTTCTTTACATCAACAGCGAGCCGGAAATCAGACATGGGCTAGAACTGGCCAGCCGTTATAGGTTCACACCGAGCTTTGCCATCTATGAAGCTGGTTTTTTAAGGTTGGGGTCGCTGCTTGCCAAGGCCACAAAAGGATGCCCCAAACCGGTGTACCGCTTTATGTTTTCTGATGGATTCAGCTTTGGCTTTCCACCGGAAGACACCTATTTATCGGCTTATAAAAACCTTCTGGACAGTACAGACCCTGGTGCGCTGTGGATGGCTGCCGGTCTGCAGGTCAACTTGCAACCCCTAATCAGTAAATGTCTTGAGGCGGGCGGCCACATCAGAACAGGCCTAGAGGACGCGATGTTTAATTCAGAAGTCGGCAACGTTAATCTGGTCAAACAGACCGCAGAAAACATAACCAGAGAACATTATGAAATCGGGACAGCAAGCCAGTTGCGGCGGCAGTTAAAGACACAAAGCCGCACTGCCGATGAGGGCTGACGGGCATTCCGGATACTCTTCCCCTCGCCTCCACCTGACCTTAAAGGGGGGCGAGGCTGACCGCTTGACCTGTGCGCGCCGAATCCTGAGCCGCCATGCCCATACGAACAGCCCAGATGCCGTCATCAAGGCCAACCTCAACATCACCGTTGCCGCGAACAACGCTCAAAAACCGCTGATGCTGATGGAAGGTTGCGCCATTATGGTCACCGGCATCCAATATCGTCTGGTCAATTGGGCACGGGATACAAACGGGGCTACTCCTCATGCGCGGGCTCTCAATGATAACGGGCACAGGCATCGTCTCAGCCGGCCCCGACCAGAACCGGGCCGGTCCCGGTAACTTCACCTCTGATTTTCCTGCCGGCCCGACAGCATGGATCATTTCCTGATATTCAGACCCTTCTGCAAACATGGACAGCTCAAGCAGGGCACGCGTTCCATTGGCAAAATCAACAATTACATAACCACAATCCCATATATCTGAAGGTTGTCCATCATAGACTTCGTCCAGATGGTTTACCTCTTGGCCTGCGCTGGCCATGATACGGACCGGGTCACTGTTTACGATAAGTCGCATCAGATCAAAGAAATGGCAGCATTTTTCAACAAAGGTGCCGCCTGAGTTCTGATTGAACCTGTTCCAGTTATTGACCTTTTTCAGGAAGGCAAAGCGGTGTTCGGTAATGGTCAGCATCTTAATGCCGCCGGTTACCGTATGAACAGTTTTCATAAAATCCTGCATCGGCGGCATATAGCGATATTCCATAGCCACCCAAATGGGCGCACCATAACGAGCTTTCAGAGCAGTGATACGCTGCAGGTCTTCGCGCGCTGTAAAGAGCGGTTTTTCAACAAGTATCGGTACACAAACATTGCCAGCAATAGCGTCAAGCTGGTCAACATGACAATGGTTGGGGCTGGCAATCACAAGACAGTCCAGCGGGTTATGGGCAAGCAGCTGGTCAACAGAGTCAACAAACACTGCCCCCGGTGCAAGCGCGGCAGCAGCCTGTGCCATTTCTGCATCCGGCTCGTAGATTACAGATACCGCTGTTTCATCCAACAAGGCAATATTGCGGAGATGTTCCCGCCCCATCATACCGCACCCAATGATACCGTAATATGTGGTCATCTGTTCTCCGTCTGTCTTGTCGCTCAGGCCAGTAAAACCCGCTGAATAAGCTCCGTTCATTCATCAGGTCCTCATTGATACATTATTGATTTACCCTTGGATAGTTGTTAGCGTTACTCGCCATCATAAAGGGGGATATTGACATGACTGTTGTGCCGATTACCAGTTCAGGCCTGCAGGCAGCAGAGGTGAGTTTTTTCGCTGCTTTATGTTCAGATGATTATCAATATCTGGGGGTGCCGGACAAAACCCTGAAATCCAGCTGGGCACATTGTTCTGACATTGTCAGGCGATCTGAGCAAAATGGCTTCCGCAACATTCTTTGTCCGTCTTCCTATCAGGTTGGCCAGGACACCCTGTCCTTTGTTGCCGGCTGTGCGCCGATCACCAGTAAAATGAACCTTCTGGCCGCTGTTCGGTGCGGGGAGATGCAACCAATTATGCTGGCACGTACTGTGGCCACGCTTGACCATATGCTGGAAGGGCGGCTGACCCTAAACATTATCAGCTCTGACTTTCCGGGCCAGATAGAAGATAGCGCCTACCGGTATCAGCGGTCGCGTGAGGTGGTTGAAATTCTGCGTCAAGCCTGGACACGTGAGGAGATAAATTATCAAGGCGAGATTTACCAGTTTGAGGGGGTGCCAACAGCCCCGGCACGCCCATATCAGCAGAATGGTGGGCCGCTGTTGTATTTTGGCGGCTATTCTCCGGCGGCGGTAGATTTATGCGCCCAGCATTGCGATGTGTATCTGATGTGGCCGGAAAGCAAACAGGATTTGGCCGGCAGAATGAAGGCGGTCAACGAAAAGGCGGCCAGGTATAACCGCACCTTGGATTATGGTTTGCGTGTGCATATGATCGTCCGCGAAACTGAGGCAGAGGCACGTGAATATGCGGCCGCGCTTGTCTCAAAACTTGATGATGAAACAGGTACGGCAATCCGTGAGAGGGCCCTTGATGCGACCTCCCTCGGTGTGGCCCGGCAGGCCCGTAACCGAGACTTGGCAGATATGGACGGCTTTATTGAGCCGCATCTGTGGACGGGTATCGGGCGGGCGCGGTCCGGTTGTGGCGCGGCTCTGGTTGGATCTGCTGACCAGATTCTCTGCGAACTTGAAGCCTATCGAAAAATGGGTATGCGGTCCTTTATTTTCTCTGGTTATCCTCATCTGGATGAATGTGATTATATCGGCAAGCTTGTGCTGCCGCATCTTGAGACCTGTTCTCTTCCTCATGAATATGGCCGTGTGCCCGCACTACAGCCAGACACCCCGCTTGCCGCCGGAGAAAGATACTGATGGAAAAAATCGCACTCACCGAAACCTTGTCTCTGTCCCGCCTGGTCTATGGCATGTGGCGCTTAAGCGATGATAAGGATACCACTCCTTCACATGTGCAGGACAAAATCGAACGTTGTCTTGCCCAAGGGATCACCACCATGGACCAGGCCGATATCTATGGCGGTTATGAGGCTGAAGAGGTTTTCGGCAACGCCCTCAAGGCGGCCCCGCATTTGCGCGATCAGATCGAGATTGTCACAAAATGCGACATTATTGCCCCGGCAGGTCGGCATAGCGGTGCCCGTCTGAAGCATTATGACACCAGCGCGGCTCATATTCACCAGTCTGTTGAGGACAGCTTGCGTCTGATGCGCATAGACCAGATTGACCTTTTGCTTATCCACCGGCCTGACCCGTTTATGAACCATCATGAAACCGGCGCGGCTCTGGATCAGCTTCTTGCTGCCGGCAAGGTGCGCGCGGTCGGTGTGTCTAATTTCAAAGCACATGACTGGACCTTGCTGCAGTCTGCTATGGCAAACAAACTCACCACCAACCAAATTGAGATATCTGTGCTTGCCAACCAGGCTTTCACCAACGGGGATATTGCCTTCCTGCAGGAACGCGGCATCCCGCCGATGGCCTGGTCTCCTCTGGCGGGCGGGGCTTTATTTGCAGGCAATACCCCCGAATTGACAGCGGTTTTGCAGGCTAAGGCAAATGAAGCAGGTGTTGATATCACGGCGGTTGCCGTCGCTTGGTTGTTGGCGCATCCGGCGCGAATAATGCCGGTTCTGGGCACCAATAACCCGGCACGCATCAGCCAGATTTCAGACGCTCTGAAGGTAGAGATGGACCGCCAGAGCTGGTTTGAGATTTATCAGGCTGCCAATCGAACCGAAGTTCCCTGACATTTATCCTGACGTTCAAGTAATAGAATATTCTGTAAGGGTCGCCTTCGGTGGTAAAATAATGCCGGATGCCCGAAATTCATGCAGTTTTATTTTGCGTCTTTGTATATGAAGTTCTATTCTGAGGTGACGTATCTGCTGGTATGTTGTTACAAAAAATTATCTGGAGGAAAAAGGATGTCTCTGACAAGTAAACTATTGGGGGCTTCATCAGTTGCTGCTGTAGCATCGTTTATGTTCGCGGGCACAGTTCACGCAGACGTTTGCGACACACCATCCAAGCTTGGTGACATGGGCAAATTCAACGGTGAAGTGATTACAATCGCCGGTTCAATGCAGGGTAAGGATGAAGAAAACCTGCTGGCCACTGTTAGCTGTTTTGAAAAGGCAACCGGGGCTGTTGTCAAATATTCAGGTTCACGCGATTTTGCGGCTTTGATTGTTGCAGATTTGCAATCCAACAATGCGCCAAACATTGCGATTTTCCCGCAGCCTGGTCTGGCTGGGGATATGGCAAAAGAAGGCTATCTGTCGCCGCTTGGCAGTGGCCTGGCTGACTGGATGAGCAGCAATTATGGCGCGGGCTCATCATGGGTTGACCTTGGCACATACACCGGCCCAGACGGCAAGGACAGCTTCTATGGTTTTGCCTTCAAGCAGGACCTCAAGTCTCTGGTCTGGTATTCGCCAGAACAGTTTGAAGATAACGGCTATGAAATTCCAACAACTATGGAAGAGCTGATTGCCCTGTCTGATCAGATGGTTGCAGATGGCAACACGCCATGGTGTATCGGTGTTGAATCCGGCAATGCGACAGGCTGGACAGCTACCGACTGGATGGAAGATCTGATGCTGCGGACAGCAAGCCCTGAAAAATATGACCAGTGGGTATCCAACGAGCTGCCGTTCAATAGCCCAGAAGTGCTGAACGCAATGGAAATCTATGGCCAGTTCTCTCGCAATGATGACTATGTCGCCGGCGGCGCGGCTTCTGTTGCCACGACCTTTTTCGGTGATGCGCCAAAGGGGTTATTTACCTCTCCAGCGCAGTGCATGATGCACCGTCAGGCCTCATTCATTCCGGCCTTCTTCCCGAAAAAAGGAGAGGAAGTAACCGCCGGGGAAGCTGATTTCTTCTACTTCCCGCCATTTGAGACGGCGAATTTGGGTAATCCTGTTCTGGGCGCGGGTACGCTGTACACAATTACCAAAGATTCACCGGCCACACGGGCGTTCTTCCAGTATCTGACCGAAGCCAGAGCGCATGAAGTCTGGATGTCACAAGGCGCCTTTTTGACCGCGCATAAAGGGGCAGATTTGTCAGCCTACGCTTCTGCAGCACAGCGCAAGCAGGGCGAAATTCTGGTGAACGCAACCACCTTCCGCTTTGATGCGTCGGACCTGATGCCAGGCGCGATTGGGGCGGGGGCATTCTGGAGCGAAATGACGGCCTTTGCCAATGGCCAGGATGCGAAGACAACCGCTGATAATATTCAGGCGGCCTGGGATGCCATTAAGTAAGCTGACGCTGAATAAACCTGTTCAGGAGAGCGCGGCTATTGCTCGCGCTCTTCTTTGTTCTTTTGTATGAGTGTTTTTCGTTTTCACCCTCACGGACCGTGACATGCGCTCTATCAAACCCCTCATTGCCGGAAACGGTATTGCGATTTTTCTGACCATCGTGTGTCTGCTGCCGATTACCGCGATTTTTGCGCTGGCCGCAACAGCGCCTCTGGACGGGGCGATGGCAAATCTGGGTTTATGGCTGCATGGTGCATTTGACTGGTCCGCGTCTGAATTTGACACACGGGCCCGGTTTTCAAAAATAGGCTTTGCTATTCGCATTGTTCTGATTTCTGTTGGCATATCTTTTTTCTATTACGGTGTAAGCAACTGGCTGACCCTGGGGTTGGCCCGCCACACGGCAAAAACCTCACTTGGCCGGCAGTCAACCATTATTGAGGCTATTCAGCCGTGGATATTTGTCGGGCCGGCATTGATGCTGTTGTTGTTGTTTCTTCTCGTGCCGGGCTTTTTAACCCTCAAACAGTCCTTTCAGGAAGCCAGCGGCAGTTTCAGCACACAAAACTACGCCTTCCTCTGGGATCCGGCTGCTCTGGGGTATGTGCAATTCAGATTTGCGATGCGGAACAGTTTGATGTGGCTGATTCTGGTGCCGACTGCCTGTATTTCACTGGGTTTACTGATCGCGGTTCTGGCTGATTCTGTGCGCTGGGGCGTGGCCGCCAAAACCTTTATCTTTGTACCTCTGGCGATTTCCTTTGTCGGGGCGGCGGTTATCTGGCGCAATATTTTTGCTGGTGGCGGTATTGAAGCCCTGCAGACCATTAACGGGGCGACACCGTCTTATCAGGTTGGTCTGCTGAAAGCATTGCTTGGTCATACGGCCGAATATAACGAGCCGCTCTACAACCTCAAATTCTGGGGTAATTTCTTTTTGATGTGGATTCTTGTCTGGGTGCAGACCGGCTTTGCCATGGTGATTTTTTCAGCTGCACTGCGCGGTGTGCCAAAGGACACGATTGAGGCCGCAACCATTGATGGGGCCAATCCGTTTCAGATGTTCTTCCGGGTCAAGCTGCCACAAATCTACTCGACCGTGATGGTGGTGTGGACCACATTGGTTATTCTGGTGCTGAAGGTGTTTGATATCCCTTATGCGCTCTCGGCAAATGATGATGACAAGTTGCTGCTGGCCGTGATGATGGAAAATGCCCGCAACAACTGGTCTATCGGCGGTGATAATGTTGATAATCTGTTTGCGGCAATTGCGGTCATGCTGATGCTGACTGTGGTGCCCAATATGATCTTTAACGCGTGGCGTATCCGCCGCGAGCAGCAAAATTTAAGCTAGGCAGCAGAGGTGATTATGATCAGCCGTACATTACATCACACCGTCCTTGCCCTGATTGTTTTCATCTGGGTTGTGCCTTTCATTGCGCTTGTCACCACATCACTGCGCTCAGAGATTGCCTCTAAAACATCTGGATTTTGGACTGCCTTTACACCAACCGAACTGGGCCACCGCTTCAGCACGCACGATAAGGGCGATACCGAAGAACGCCTTGTGATAACCGGAAATATCTTTGACAGATTAAATCTGGAAGAGGACAGTTTTCCGATCTCAGGGACTGTGAAATCTGTTTTATTCAAAGGCCGCATCCCAGATCCCGACAATCCGGACAAGACGAAATTGATCCGTAAATTGGTGCCGGTTGGTGAGGTTATGGACGTGCGGAGCGGGGCGTTCAGCTTTGAGGCGAATGGTGATTTCGTCTGGCGTTTTGAAGAGCCAACAACCCCAAGACCGAAAAAGCTGGATGTGTTCATTGACCAGGAACCGGTTTTTGGCGCAGAAGCTTATGAGGAAGTGCTGTTTGAGAATAAACATGTGCCGAACGCGCTGATTTCCTCATTCATTGTCACCATTCCCGCCACGATTATTCCGATTACGATAGCGGCCTTTGCCGCCTATGCGTTTGCCTGGATGCGGTTTCCGGGACGGGACTGGTTGTTTGTGATTGTGGTCTCGCTGATGGTGGTGCCAACCCAGCTTGCCTTTCTGCCGATACTTCAGGGTTTCAGTGGGATTGCCTCATGGGCGACTGCCTTAAATGCGTGGATGACGGACTGTGAGGCAACCCGGACTTGTGAAGTGGCCTCGAAAAGCTTTGCCAGTCTCTGGGTAACCCATACCGCCTTCGGCCTGCCACTGGCTATCTATCTGCTACGCAATTATATCGTGGGCCTCCCGCGGGAATTGCTGGAAAGCGCCCGTATTGATGGGGCCAATCATTTGCAGATTTTCACTAAATTGATCGTACCTTTATCTGTGCCTGCGCTCGCTTCTTTCAGCATTTTTCAGTTTTTGTGGGTCTGGAACGATTTGATCGTTGCTCTTTATATCGGCCCGAATAATTCAGATGATCTGGTGTTTCCTATTCGCCTGCAACAACAGCTTGGTACCTTTAAGGACCAACTTCATTTGCTGAACGCCTCTGCGGTTATTTCAATGATTGTGCCGGTTATTGTGTTTCTGGCGATGCAACGCTATTTCATCCGCGGTCTTCTGGCCGGTTCTGTTAAAGGGGGCTAGGCGATGTCAGCTTTGAAATGGTGGGAAACAGCTGTTATCTACCAGATTTACCCGCGCTCTTTTCAGGATTCAAACGCAGATGGTATTGGCGATTTGCCCGGCATTATCTCGCGTCTTGACTATATCGCTGGCTTAGGTGTGGATGCGATATGGATCAGTCCGTTTTTCGCCTCGCCGCAGAAGGATTTCGGCTATGATGTATCTGATTACTGCAGCATAAATCCTGATTATGGCACCATGGCTGATTTCGACGCCCTCATTGCCAAAGCCCATGATCTGAGGCTGAAGCTGATGATCGATATCGTGCCTGCACATTGTTCAGACCAACATATCTGGTTTGCAGAAAGCCGGCAGTCACGTGATAATGACAAAGCCGATTGGTTTCACTGGGTAGACCCCTTGCCGGACGGTTCCGCGCCAACCAATTGGTTGTCTTTTTTCGGGGGGCAGGCCTGGAGCTGGGAGCCGCGCCGCCAGCAATATTATCTGCACAATTTTCTGCCCAGCCAGCCAAACCTGAACCACGCCAATCCGGCGGTTCGCGAAGCCTTTATTGATGTCGCCCGTTTCTGGTTTGACCGCGGTGTTGATGGCTTCCGTCTGGATGCGGTGCATACCATTAATGCTGACACCCCGCCTTATAAAAACAACCTGCCAAACCCTGATTTTGTACCCGGTCCTCTGCCCCAGGATCAGCAGCCATTTTTCCGCCAGTTGCATGATACTGGCCAGCTGAATCAGCCGGTTATCCAGCGCTTCAGTGAGGCCTTCAGGGCAGTTGCTGAGAGCTATGATGGTGACAGGTTTCTGATGGGAGAGGTTGATGGTGATGATGCGGTCCTGGCCAGCGCAACTTTCACCGCGCCGGGCCGGCTTCATGCAACTTACAATTTTGACCTTCTGGAATGGGACGGGCTGGATGTCGCCGGCATGAAAGCAGCTGTCTCCAGGGCTGTTGAGGCGTTCAACGGCACAGGCCGGCTGTGTTTTGCCTTTTCAAATCATGACGTCCCGCGTGTCGCCACCCGCCAGCTTGCCGCCCTCGGCCTTGCCCCTGAACAGGCTGATGATATGCAACTCCTGCTGTTAAAGCTGGAAGCCTGTCTGATCGGCTCATCTTGTTTGTATCAGGGCGAAGAACTTGGCCTTGAGGACGTCCGCACTATCCCTGTTAAATTGATGAAAGACCCTTGGGGAATTGAATTTGCACCGACCTTCTTAGGGCGCGATCCGTGCCGTACGCCGATGGTCTGGCGCCAATCTGAACAGCATGGCGGGTTTTCGGACGCAGACCAAACCTGGCTTCCGGTTGCCGAGGCCCATCTGCACAAAGCCGGCCTGGATGAGGCCGAGCGTACCGGCTCCATCTATACAGAATTTGCGGCATTTCTGAGATGGCGCAAGACCCAACCCGCATTAGTGGACGCCAATCAGATGGGCCCCCTATCAGGCGGGCCAAGACAGATTATTTTTGACCGTCTGTCCGATCAGCAAACGCTTCGTTGCTGTTTTGATTTTGACACGCTGACAGCGTCATTTGAGGAGATATAGATGGCCCAGGTAGAGCTTAAAGATGTCAATAAAGCGTTCGGCAAAGTCAATGTTATCCGCAATGTAGAACTGGAGATCAACAAGGGCGAATTTGTTGTTTTTGTGGGGCCGTCCGGCTGCGGCAAGTCAACTTTGCTAAGGCTGATCGCTGGTCTTGAAACCCTGACCAGTGGCGAGATCATTATCGCAGACCGTGCGGTTATGGACCTGCCACCCTCCAAACGGGGAATTGCTATGGTATTCCAGTCCTATGCTTTATATCCGCATATGACGGTATTTCATAATATGGCCTTTTCGCTCAACCTGCAGGGGATATCAAAGGCCGAAATCAGAGAACGGGTTGAGGCAGCTGCCAAGATCCTGCAGATGGAACATCTTCTGGATCGTCGCCCCGCCGCGCTGTCCGGGGGCCAGCGTCAGCGGGTGGCTATCGGCCGGGCCATTGTGCGTAATCCGGATGTGTTCCTGTTTGATGAGCCGTTATCAAATCTGGATGCGGCGTTACGGCATGATACGCGTGTTGAGATCGCCAAACTTCATAACCAGCTTGGGGCCACCACCATCTATGTAACTCATGATCAGGTTGAGGCCATGACGCTTGCCGATAAAATCGTGGTCTTGAGGGATGGTGAGGTGATGCAGGTCGGCGCGCCAATGGACTTGTTCAACAATCCGGCAAATGAATTCGTGGCCGGGTTTCTGGGCTCGCCCAAGATGAACTTCTTCGACGGTGAACTGACGGACATAAGCAAAGACAAGACAAAAGCAAAATTCGCCGGTGAAGGGCTGACCACCCCGTTGGTCCGGTTAGTTTCAATAAGCAAGGCAAAAGGCGCAAAGGCCCGCTTGGGTATCCGCCCGCAACATCTCCGGCTTGATGACAAAGGTAGACTTACCGGGCGTGTCACTCTGGTTGAACGGTTGGGAACGGAAACCATTGTTGAGCTTGTAAGCACCGGGAACACGCCGTTCCGCTTTGCCTCGCCTGAAGTGCCGGAGTTAAGTGTCGGCCAGCAGGCCCGGTTCAGCTTCAGTGCTGACCATGCCCATCTGTTCTGAGCGTCAGGTGAAGCTGGCATGACAGGTGAAGTTGGCATGATAAGCACGCAGATTGGTCGGCTACCGACTGAATTCAGCTTTGGCGTGGCAACCTCCGCCTATCAGATCGAAGGGACCAGCTTTGGCGGCTGTGGCCGCTCACACTGGGATGACTTTGCTGACCAGCCCGGCAAGACACACCAGGGCCAGAACGGCTGGATTGCCTGTGATCACTATCACCGCTGGGCAGAGGACCTTGATCTGGTTAGTGCTGCTGGGTTTGATGCTTACCGGTTCTCGTTCTCCTGGCCCCGTCTGCTGCCCGAACAGGACAGCCAGGCCAATCCCGAAGGTCTGGCCTTTTATGACGCGCTTATAGACGGCATGCTGGAGCGCGGCCTGACCCCTTTTGCAACCCTATATCACTGGGATCTGCCGTCCCGTCATGCTGATGCAGGGGGCTGGACAAACCGGCAGACAGCCCTGCGATTCGCTGATTATACCGACCTTGTGATGCGTCATTTCGGCGACAGGCTGGCAACGGTTGCGCCGGTGAATGAACCTTGGTGTGTATCCTGGCTGTCTCATTATTGGGGCGCACATGCTCCTGGACTGCATGATATCGATGCGACCGCCAAAGCGATGCATTATATCCAACTGGCACATGGCCTGTCTGTTGAGGTGATGCGCGGGCATGGGCAGACCGCTCTGGGGTGTGTTCTGAATAAGGAATTCGGCGTTGCTGCGGATAACAGCCTGGAGACACAAAACCTGACAAAACTATTTGACGGTATTTATAACCGCTGGTTTGAGGAGTCCATTTTCAATGGCCGCTATCCTGATGATGTGTTGGCAGTACTGGGCGACCATCTGCCACGTGATTATCAGCATGACATGGCGACAATCAGCCAGCCGCTGGATTGGGCCGGGGTGAATTACTACACCCGTTCGGTTATTGCCCCGGATGAGGGTGAGCCACATATCGGGTTCAAATGTATCCGCGGTGACTTGCCAAAAACCGATATGGGCTGGGAGATTGCCCCAGAAGGGTTGCGGTTTTTCCTGGACCGGCTGGCCAGCGACTACGCGCCGGGGTTGCCGATATATATAACCGAAAACGGCATGGCCAACGCCGATCTGCTACACGGTGGGCAGATTAAGGATGCCAGCAGAATATCCTATTTTGCAGACCATCTGGCCGAAGTCGCGGATCTTGTTCAACAAGGCTGCCCGATAAAAGGCTATTTTGCCTGGTCATTACTGGACAATTATGAATGGGCGTTCGGGTATGATAAGCGGTTTGGTCTGGTGCATGTGGACTACGATACACAGAAACGAACCCCGAAAGACAGCTATCTGGCCTGGACGGCTGGCTTAGCAAACAAACGCTGAAGACATCTCACGTTCAAACAGGTAGTCCCTGAAGCGTCCTGCGTCTGACACCTGCAGTGATGTCAGGCTGTCATGCCTCAGGCATTCGATCAGATAACGGATACTGCGCTCCAATAGACAATCTCCATCCGCAGACTGTCCCAATACCGCTCCAGCCGATCAGACAAAGCAGCAGCAGATTTGGTGGCTTTGGATTCTGACTTTGTACGAAGTGAGACCTCAATCTTTCGTTTGGGAAAGCGGTGGCGAAGATCAGAGGCGATAGCACGAGAGAAGCAGTACGTGCCGTTGCGATTGTAGAAATATGCCGGAGATCTTACCCACACCATAACAGAACAAATTCCTGTTCCAGAACGTTAATCGTTAAAAAACAGTCACTTGTACCGCGGTCCACGGACTCTGAAATTGGAAGTTTTGGAGCGGGTGAAGGGATTCGAACCCTCGACCCCAACCTTGGCAAGGTTGTGCTCTACCCCTGAGCTACACCCGCATCGCTGGACCGTTATAACAGGGGACCGCCGCTCATTTCAAGGGGAAAAAACCGGCAAGATAAAATTCCCCTCTCCCCTTTACAGCACCGCTTGCAGGGCGTTCCCTTTACAAAGCCTTTTTCAGGGCTTCAGCCACCTTATCTTGTGTGGCGGCGTCCAGATAGGGGTGCATTGGCAGGGCCAGCACATCGCCCGCCAGGGCTTCGGTCACGCCCAGCCCGCCTTGCGCCACCGGATAGCGGGCATAGGGGCTTTGTGTGTGCATCGGGCGCGGATAATAGACAGCCGTTGGCACGCCATCTGCCTTCATTTTGTCCTGCACGGCCTGCCTGTCACTGCCTTCGGGCAAGCGGATAACATACTGGGCCCAGCTGGAGGTCGCGCCGGCGGACAGGGCCGGCACACTAACGCCGCTTGCCGCCAGACGCTCTGCATACCTGTCTGCGGCCTGTTGGCGGTGCGTCATTTCTTCATCAAAAATGCTCAGCTTGGCCAGCAGCACAGCCGCTTGCATGGTGTCCAGACGCGCGGTCATGCCAATACGCTCATTTTCATACTTATCGCGGCCTTGCCCATGTACACGGGCCGACCGGGCGATATCCGCCAGCTGATCATCATCTGTGAACAGGGCCCCGCCATCGCCATAACAGCCCAAGGGCTTGGCGGGGAAAAAGCTGGTTGCCGTTGCCGCCCCAAAGGTGCCGACCGCGCGGCCGGACAGCTCTGCTCCAAAGCTCTGGGCGGCATCATCCATCACCCACAGCCCGTTTGCGGCGGCAAAGGCGGTAATCTTATCCAGCGCGGCAGGCTGGCCGAACAGGCCAACCGGAATGATGCCCACCATATTCAGACCGGCCTTGTGACCGGCGTTCAGCGCGTCATCCAGGCGTTCGATATCCATATTAAAGCTGGTCTCTTCAACCTCAGCAAACACCGGGGCGGCGCCTAATACCGCGATAGCTTCTGCACTGGCGGCAAAGGTAAAGCTGGGCACAATCACCCCGTCGCCCGGCCTCACCCCCAGCCCGAGAAGACCCAGGATCAGCGCATCTGTGCCGGATGAACAGGTTATCGTGTGCTTCACCTGAAGCCGGTCGCAAAACACAGCTTCCAGCTCGGCCACCTCACGCCCCATGATATAGCCGCCATGATCCAGAACCGCGTTCAGCCGGGCCTCAATATCACCGCGCAGGCGTTTCTGCTGGGCGGCCAGATCAATAAAAGGAATGCTCATCGTGTTTCTAAACGCTCCATTTGGCGGGGTGAGGCCTAACTTATCAGTGTCAGGCAGGCGGCCATTTTCTCCAGCACGCTCTGCACGGCAACCCCCTCATCACCATTACTCAAAGCAGGCTGGCCTGTGCGGCATACATCAATAAAAGCAGAGACCTCTTGTTTCAGAGGCTCTTTTTCGGCGACCGGCAGATGTATCGGGCTGGCCCGTTCCACCACGAACACCTCGCCAGCTTGCGTGATATGATCCGAAAACAGGGTCAGCTTTTCCGGCCAGGGCCGGGTGTCATCAAACACCAGCGAGCCGGTCTGGCCGGTTACAATCAGCCGGTGTTCTTTTACCGGGTTAATCCAGCTGGTGGTCATGCCTGCGGTAATGCCGCCGGCAAAGCCCAGCCCAGTGGATAACAGGTCAACAACCCCCGGCGTGATATGGGCAGCCCCATGACAGGTAACCTGCGTCGGCAGGGTACCGGTCAACGCCAGAATTAGCGAGAGATCATGCGGGCATAAATCGAACAGCGCGGATTCGGTGTTGCGGATCCGCCCCATCGCCAGACGGTTTGCCTGAATATGTCTTATCTTGCCAATGGCGCCGCCCTTCACTTGCGCACATAATTCGGTAAAGGCTGGGTGATAGCGGATCAGGTGGCCTATCATCACTTGCCGGTCGGCGGCCTTCGCGGCGGTGTTTATGGCTTCTGCTGCGGCCAGTGTCAGCGCCATCGGCTTTTCGATAAATACATGTTTACCAGCCTGCAGCGCCTGTATCGCCAGAGGTTCATGCGCGGCGGCTGAGGCCGAAATCATCACCCCGTGAATAGCTTTATCGGCGCAGACTTCGGCAAAGCTGGCGGTCGCCGCAGAAAAGGATTGAGCAAATTCAGCCGCTCTTTCCGGGCTGTTATCAACCACCGACCGCAGCACACCAAGACCGGCACAGTTCCGGGCGATATTGCGGCCCCACATGCCGCAGCCGACCACACTTAGCTGAATATCTTGATGTTCTGTCATGCAACCGCCTTTATTCGTCAGTTTTGTGTTTAAGTCACCTGCCCGCAGCCCGTCAATCGTTGCATTTCGTTACAGTTTCAGGCCTCCTGCCGACTGGCTTGTCTTTCGCCCCGCGGGTCACTATATCCAAGGTCGGCCCATACCGCGTTTTTTGTCTGGAGGGATAGTGATATGGATGCGTCATCTGCGTTTCAGGACAGCCTGCCGATAAGCTCTGATGAGCTGTTGGCGATGTTGGAAGAGGGCGGCTTTACCGTTCAGCGTATTGACCATATTCCGTTGCGCACAGTGGCGGATTCAAAACAAGTCAGAGACGGGTTTTTATCAACCGAACAGGGCGGCGGTCATATCAAAAATCTGTATCTGCGGGATAAGAAAAAACAGAATTATCTGGTGGTCCTGCTCGAAGATGCTGATATTGACTTAAAAATCCTGTCTGAACAGATAGGCGCGGCGCGGCTGTCTTTTGGGTCTGCAGACCGCTTGCTGGAAAATCTGGGTGTGCGGCCTGGCGCGGTCACGCCGCTGGCGATGGTTACCGGTGTTCAGCATGATGTGAAGCTGTTTATGGACAGCCGTCTGAAGGACATGAGCTGCATCTATATGCATCCTCTTGTGAATGACAGAACCGTTGGCATGGCCCCTGGCGATGTAGACCGGTTTTTAAGGTCCACAGGCTGCCAGATCAACTGGCTTGATATAAGCTCATAAGACTGAGCCCCTTAAGATAGGCCTACAAATCACGGGAATTTTTTGCTAAACACAGACCAGCACAACGCCTGAGAAATCCCCTTAACCTGATAATTTTTGTTTGGATACGCTCCCATGGAACCGATTATTTCTGAGACCCCCGCAGCTGACATCATTGATGTAACGCTGGATAACTTCATGACTGAGGTTATTGAAGCCAGCAACACTAAAGGCGTGATTGTCCAGTTCTGGGCACCGTGGTGCGGGCCGTGTAAACAGCTTGGTCCGGTGCTTGAAAAGGTGGTTGGTGGCCATGAAAACCTGCGTCTGGCGCGGGTAAATATTGACGAAAATCAGGAAATCGCGGCCCAGATGCGGGTCCAGTCTGTTCCCACGGTCTATGCCATTATTGAAGGCCGGCCGGTTGATGGGTTTGCCGGGGCTCAGCCTGAATCAACGGTGCGCCAGTTTATTGAAAAAGTTCTGGCGGCGGTCCCGGGTGCACCGGATATCGCTCCCCTGATTGACGCTGGTCTGGCCGCCCTTGAAGCCCAGGATGCTGAACAGGCTCTGGCTGCTTTCCAACAGGCGTTGGCGACACAACCAGACTCGCTTGCCGCGCTGTCCGGGCTGGTTCGCTCTTTAGTGCTGCTTGGCGATCTGGAGAGTGCGCGCGATATTATCGACAACCTTGAAGAGGACAGACGTGAACGGCCGGAGATGAGAGACGCGCTGGCCGCGGTTCAACTGGCTGAACGGGCAGGTGAGACTGCCTCAGAGGTACAGCCGCTTCGCGACAGGCTGGCGGCAGACCCGTCTGATCTGCAGGCTCATCAGGACCTGGCCTTGGCTCTTTATGCGGGCGGCGAAACCGAAGAAGCGATGGCGCTTTTGCTGGCCTCTATCAAGCAGGATAACAACTGGCAGGACGGGGCGGCCAAAACCCAGCTGTTTGAATTTTTCAATGCGCTTGGCCATGCCCACCCTGAGGTTATTGCCGCCCGCAGAAAATTATCTGCCTATTTGTTTTCCTGATTTCTGCTCTATATCAATGTCTGTCAGCACATCTGTGATAGGGGTTCAGACCCCTTTTCATGCGTGCTCAACATCACCGTGTAGCCGGCAGACAGAGGACACCAGATATGGGCACATCGCGCGGTCCGTTTGAACCTGAATTTTCAGAATTACCACAACAGATACCCGTGTTTCCCTTGTCCGGCGCGCTGCTCCTGCCGGGGGGGCGTTTACCGTTAAACATTTTTGAGCCGCGCTATCTCTCGATGGTCCGCGATGCGATGGCCCAGCCGCACCGGCTTATCGGCATGATCCAGAGCCGCGATGACAATGAAGATGACGCGCTCTATCATGTGGGATGTGCCGGCCGGATCAGCAGCTACTCTGAAACGGATGACGGTCGTATGATGATCACCTTATCTGGCACTTCGCGGTTTCGCCTGCTTGATTGCGATAACGGGGATGAAGGCTATCGTCTGGCCCGTGTGTCCTGGTCTGAATTTAAAGCTGATTTAACCCCGGCCGATGCCCAGATTAACCGTGATCATCTCATTGATGTGCTACGGTACTATTTCAAACTGAAGGGCTATACGGTTGACTGGGATCACATTCAGGATTGCGAAGATGAACGGCTGGTCTCAACCCTGTCGATGATTTGTCCGTTTGAGGTGTCCGAAAAACAGGCCCTTCTGGAAAGCCCGGACCTGACCGCGCGGACTGAGCTTTTGGTTGCCATTCTGGAAATGGCCAGCCATTCTGAACATGATGAACAAGGCGCAAAACACTAATCGGGACTTGCTGTCTCTGCTGGTCTGTCCGGTCAGCCTGTCAGGGCTGGTTTATGACAGGGACCGGGACGAGTTGGTCAGCCTGCGCACCAGGCTGGCTTTCCCCATTCATGACGGGGTGCCGATTATGCTGGAACAGGCGGCCCGTCCGCTCAGCGATGAAGAATATACCCGTCTGCGGGCAGCCCGTCCGTCTTTATAAAAACCGGCTCTCCTTTGCCTCAGAATAAGTCCGATGAATAAATCCGATAAATAAGCTCAATGGATAACCCCGATGACACGTGAAGATGACAAACATGCGCAGACCAAAGATATCTGGCCGGTGGAGATCAGATGCAATACGGCCCGCGATAAGCTGACGGTCCGGTTTGAACAGGGCGGGCTTGTAGAGCTTAGTGCAGAGCTGTTGCGGGTCGAATCGCCGTCGGCTGAGGTACAGGGCCATGGTCCGGGCCAGAAACAGACGCCGTTGAATAAGCAGGATGTGACCATCACAAAGATTGTGCCGGTGGGCAGTTATGCAGTGCGGCTGGTGTTCAGCGATGGCCATGATACCGGCATTTACAGCTGGGCTCTGCTGGATGATTACGGTCGCCGCCAGGACCAGCTGATGGCCGATTATTACCAGCGTGTGGCTGGCCTCAGCTAAGGTTTTTTGCCTGCAGTTCCCTTTATCTGGCGGGCTGCTGAAGATGGCCGTCAAACAACGGGGCAGGCGATAGCCGCCCGCCCATAGCCAGCTCAGACAACAGCCGCCTTGCCGGCAGTTGACCCAGCACCGACATGCCCACACAGGCCAGTTGATAGACCGGATCCTGCGATCGGGTCAGCAGCCGGTTCAGTCCTTGTGTGGCGGTGGTCAGCGCCAGAATTTCAGGTTTGCGCCGCGCCTGATAGGCTGCTGAAACAGAGATATGACCAGGGGTCAGCCCGGCCTTTGCGGCCGTCTGCAGACAATCCAGAAGCACCGCGCCATCACTGAGCGCCAGATTAAAACCCATACCAGCCAGAGGGTGCAGGGCATGCGCCGCATCACCGGCTAACACAAACCCGCCGGTACTGATTTTCGGGCAATAGGACGGCTTCAGCGGCCAGTGCAGACAGGGCGCACTTTGCGTCAGCCAGCCCAGTTCAGGCCCGAACGCCTGATTGATGGCGCCCTCAAACCCGGTTTTATCCAGGTGGCTGATCTCATCAGCTTTGCCCGCTGGCAAGGACCAGACAACAGACGCTGCGCGTGGGCCGGTTGGCATCAGCGCCAAAGGGCCTGACGGCAGAAACCGTTGATAGGCAGCAGTGCCAATCGGCTTTTCTGTGGTCACGGTGGTGACAAGCGCGGTCTCATTCCGGCTGTGGTCAACCGCCCTCAGGCCGGCTTGTGTACGCAACCGGCTGTTCGCCCCGTCACAGGCGATGACAAGGTCGCAAGTCCATGTTTGCTGCTGGCTGTCCTGCAGGGTGTTCGGCTGGCCCAGGACCAATTCCTCAATCAGCACAGGCTTTATCTGCGCTTCTGATAGCTGGTCTTGTATCAGCTTCTCACAAGCCATCGTTAGAACCTGATTAGAGACCACATACGCCATCGGCGGGCTGTCCTGTTGCCAGCGCAAGGGCCAGCTCATCGCCCGCCTCATTGTCCCTCTTGCCGTCTGACGTCTGGGGCTGGTCTGGGCGCGCTGGCCGGCCACCGCGATTTCGGTTATCGGATAGGCAGGGTCTGCCAGGCCATCCCAGATGCCCAATGCCTCCAGCATCACCTTGCCAGCATGGTGAATGGTGGTTGTGCGGGTATCTGCCCCGGCGGGCCTGGTGGCAGGCGGGCCTGAAAACCAGACAAATTCAAACCCACAATGAACCAGCGTCAGGGCCAGAACCTGGGTCGTCAGCCCGCCGCCCACAAGGGCTATCGGCAGATGTGTTTTTGCCTGTGTTTTTGTCATCGTCTTTTTTTTCTGTCTAATCCTGCGCCAGCCAGCCGGTGTCAGCCAGCGCTTGTTCGGCCACCTCAAGCAGACTTTGGTTTTTGCCGACCAGATAGCTTGCACAGCCCGCCGCCTGCCCGGCTTCACTATCTGAGGCTTTATCGCCAATCACAACAGATCGACTCAAATCAAGCTGCCATTTTTCCGCTAGTGAGATCAGCATCCCCGGCTCAGGCTTGCGGCACTTGCACGGTGTTTTCAAGGCCGGTGTCACAGACAAAGGGTGATGCGGGCAAAAGGCGATATCAGTAATTACACCGCCTATTTTCCCGGTTTCTGCCAGTAGCTTGTCATGGAACAGATGCATCTGCGCCTCCGTGAAATACCCTCTGGCAATGCCGCCCTGGTTGGTGATGATAAACACCGGCAGACCCAGCTTCTTAAACAGCCTCAGGCTGTCTTCTGCGCCCTGCTTCCAGGCAAACTCCTCAGGCTTATACATATAGCCTGTATCCAGAATAAGGGTATCGTCTCTGTCCAGAAAAACAGCTGCTGTCATCACGTCATCCACTTTGTGCCGGCTTAAGAACCATCATATTGGCTGACCCATTCATGTTGCTCACTTTCCCTGACTGTATTAATGTGCCCAGAAGAAGGTCTACACATGCAGACATTCCGAAAAAACAAGACCCAACCACCGTCTCATTCAGCCTCACGGGCCTCTGTTGTATTTATGCTTAACCCTGATTTTTCAATTTTCAATGATAATATGTTTCTTCAGGTCAGACAGATTCTGAATGATGTGCCTGTAAAGGCTACAGATCAGCTTTTGGATGTAACAGTGGGTGAGCCGCGGATGCCGCCGCCGGAATGGCTGGCAGAGGTGTTAAGCGCGGAATCAAAAAACTGGCAGGCCTATCCCAAGGCGTTTGCTGATCAGGCGTTTTTAGATGATGTGGCGGTTTATATTGAGGCGCGCTTTCCGACCCTCTCTGGCCAGTTTGACCTGAGCGAACATATCGTCCCTGTACCGGGCACGCGTGAGCCGTTGCATCTTCTGGGCTATTGTGTGCGCGGGGCAAAACAGAACAGCTGCGCTCTGGTCAGCAACCCGTTTTATCATGCCTGGCGGGCCGGTGCACTGGTCTCCGGCGGCGAGATTATCTATATCAACGCATCGGCTGAGACAGGCTTTCTGCCCGCGCTGGACAGGCTGGATGAAGACACGCTGGCCAGATGCACAATTCTTTATTTATGCACCCCGACCAATCCGCATGGGGTTATCGCCTCGCCTGAATATATCGCCAAAGCGCTTCGGCTGGCCCGCCAGTTCAATTTCCTGCTGGTGGTTGATGAATGTTATATTGATATCTGGCGCGGCAGATGTCCTGTCAGCGCGTTGGAAGTGGCGCTCGGGATGCCGGGCGACGGGGATGACCCGTTTGCCAATCTGGTGGTTCTGAATTCCCTGTCGAAACGGTCAAATGCGGCTGGTTTGCGGGCCGGGTTTTTATGCGGGGACCGGTCATTGATAGCGGCCTATAAGCTGGTTGTGGCGAACGGGGCTGCGCTGGTTCCAACCCCGATGCTGCGGGCAGCCGGCGCGCTGTACCGTGATGCCCAGCATAATCAGGCGATCCGCCAGCATTACACAACCTCATTTGATATTCTCTCAACACATCTTTCGGTGACCCCGCCTGAGGGCGGCTTTTTCCTGTGGTATCGTCTGCCAGAACCCTTCGGGGGGGATGATGCGGCCTGTGCCCGGCATCTGTACGGCCAGTGGGGTATAAAAACAGTACCGGGTTCGGTGATGGCAAAACAGACAGATGACGGCAACCCGGCGGCAGGGTATCTGCGTTTGGCCATCGTTCATGACCACAAAATTGTCGATGAGCTTGGCCAGCGGCTGGCGCGTTTTGAAAGCAGCTTATGAGCGATACTGAAGACAACACCCCGTTAATGTCTGCCGGATTGCAGACGTTCTTATGGCGCCGTTTGGTTGAGGTGTCGGGTCTTTTTCTGTGCCTGTTGTCTGTTTGTTTGTTGATTGTTCTGCTGACCGCGACAAACACAGACCCCTCACTGAACACCGCTTCTGCCCGTGAGGTTCAGAACTGGTTCGGGCTGTGGGGGGCCAATCTGGCCAATCTTCTGTATCAGGCGGTCGGGCTGGCGGCTATAGGCTTTGCTGTGGCGCCGTTTATCTGGGGCACCCGCCTGATGACCCAGAAGCGTCTGGATAAATGGAAGTGGCGGCTGCCGGTTCTGGTTCTGGCTATCGTGATGCTTAGCATCGCTGCCCATGGCCTGTTTGATGGTGCAGACAGCGGCCAGCGCGGCGGCCTGACGGGCGATTTGGGGGTTGACGGCGCGCTCAGCCTGTTCGGCGATATCACTCTGCCTTCCTGGCTATCTGCCCGCCAGCTGATCGGTCTTCTTGCTGCGGGTCTGGGTACAGCTTTATATATCTGGGCGGCTGCCTTGTCTCGCCGTCATATGGCAGGCTTGTCTGTTCTGCCGCGGCTGGCAGCGGTGCTCACCCAGCCTGTGGCCGCGGCCCTGAGCCGCCGGACGGCCGCAAAAGCGGCCGCAGCAGAGGCAAAGCCAAAACCGCAGAAGAAAAAGGCCACGTCTGGCCAGAAAGTCAGACAGGAGCCGCAACTGATGGCAGCTGATATGCCGGCCACAGACGATGAGGCGGCCAGCCAGCAAGATACCCCGCCAGCGAAACCACGCAAGGCCCAGAAACTGCAGTCCAGCTTTGATTTCGATGGCAGTGATAAGTTCAAGCTGCCGCCGCTGAAACTGCTGAAAACGCCGCCAAAGACAAGGGCTGGTGCTGATCAGGATTTGCTTGATCAGAACGCAGACCAGCTGAAGCAGGTGCTGAATGATTTCCGGATTCAGGGCGAGATTGAAGAAGTGCGGGACGGGCCTGTGGTTACCCGTTATGGGCTGAATCCGGCCCCGGGTACAAAGTCACAACGCGTTATTGCGCTGGCAGATGATATCGCGCGGTCAATGTCGGCATTGGCGGTGCGGGTTGCGGTGGTGCCGGGCCAGAATGTAATCGGCATTGAATTGCCGAACGAAAACCGGGAAACCGTGTTATTGCGGCATATTTTTGATCATCCTGCCTGGGCGGATAATCAGGGCAATCTGCCGTTGGCGCTGGGCAAAGATATCGCTGGCGGGCCGGTCATTGCCGATCTGGCGCGCATGCCCCACCTGCTGGTTGCCGGGACCACAGGTTCAGGTAAGTCGGTTGGTATCAACGGCATGATCCTATCGCTGTTGTATCGCTATACTCCGGATGAATGCCGCTTGATAATGATTGATCCCAAAATGCTGGAGCTTTCTGTCTATGATGGTATCCCGCATTTGCTGACCCCTGTTGTAACCGATCCGTCCAAAGCTGTGATGGCCTTGAAATGGGCGGTCCGCGAAATGGAAAACCGGTATCGCAATATGGCGAAAATGGGGGTCCGCAACATTGACGGCTATAATGAACGTCTGGCTGAGGCCCGCAGCAAGGGTGAGGTGCTGACACGGCGTGTGCAGACAGGCTTTGATTCTGAAACTGGCCGGCCTGTATTTGAAGAAGATGTGCTTGATCTGGCCCCACTGCCGTTCATTGTGGTGGTCATTGATGAGGTCGCTGATCTGATGATGGTCGCGGGCAAGGAAATTGAAGCTGCGGTCCAGCGTCTGGCACAGATGGCCCGGGCCGCCGGTATTCATGTCATCATGGCGACACAGCGCCCGTCTGTTGATGTTATCACCGGTACCATCAAGGCCAATTTCCCGACCCGGATTTCGTTTCAGGTAACCTCACGTATCGACAGCCGCACCATTCTGGGTGAACAGGGCGCAGAACAATTGCTGGGCCGCGGTGATATGCTGTTTATGGAAGGTGGCGGCCGGGTGGTTCGTGTGCACGGCCCGTTTGTTGATGACCGCGAGGTTGAGGATGTCGCCAATTTCCTGCGCCAGCAGGGTGAGCCTGACTATAATGAAAGCGTTACAGAAGAAGATGAGGCGGCCGCGTTTGACCCGTCTGCACCAGGCGGCGGCCAGGTTCCGGCAACAGGCAACAGTTTGTATGATGAGGCGGTCGCGCTGGTGATCCGGGAACAGAAAGCGTCAACCAGCTTTGTGCAACGGCATCTGAAAATCGGCTATAATCGGGCCGCGACCTTAATTGAAGAAATGGAAACAGCCGGCATTATCAGCGCGGCAAATCATGTCGGCAAGAGAGAGGTGCTGGTCCAAAATGATGACAGCTAACCCGACCCTCATCCGCTTTATGCTGGTGCTGACAGCCCTGTTTGTCTGCCTTGCGCCGTTATCATCGGCGCGCGCGCAGTCAGCAGATGAAACCAAGCTTATCGCCAGGGCCGAACAGGCGATAACAGACCTGACCACGCTGCAGGCCAGCTTTATCCAGATTTCTTCAGATGGCACGGTTGGCGAAGGCCGGGTTTATTTCCGCCGCCCGCATCAACTTCGCCTTGATTATACCAATCCTGAAACCCTGTCGATTGTGACCAGCCGGATTTGGGTTTATCTTGATGATAAGATTGCCAAAGCGGTTGAGGCCTATCCGGTGAGCGAAACCCCGTTTGCCCCGTTGTTGTCTAAAACCGTCAGCTTCAGATCAGAAGATGTAAAAACCTCAGCCCGGCTTGAGGATGGCATTGCTTCGGTTTTTCTGGAAAAGGATACCGGTGAAGGGGCCGGCCGCCTGACCCTTGAATTTGACGCGTCTTCCTGGCAGTTGCGCCGCTGGGTCATCACTGACGCGCTGGGGGTGACGACAACGGTTACCTTGCAAAATCCGGTCTATGGCCGAAAGCTGGAGAACCGCCTGTTTGGCGTGCCGTCTTATCAGAAGTAAGCTTTATCGCGGGCCTCAGCTCAGAAATCTTTAGCCACTGAAACTCTCAAACACCGCCCGGCTGATATTGTCGATCGGCACTGGTTTGCGGGTTTTTTTATCGACATTGACATGCACGAAATGTCCGGCCGCAGCCGCGTGCTGTTCGCCTTGTCTGAACAGGCCGGTCTCATAGGTGACCGAAGATGTGCCCAGACGGGCGACCTTCAGGCCAACTGTCAGCTTATCGGGATAGGCCAGTTCAGCAAAATACGAACAGCCTGTCTCCACCACCAGATATACAGTCTCCCCACCGCGGAAATCCAGCAGCTTATGGGCCAGAAGAAAGCTGTTCACCGCGGTATCAAACAGCCGGTAATGCACCGTGTTGTTCAGATGGCCGTAGATGTCATTATCATCCCATCTCGTGGTGGTGTCCCAATGATGGGCAAAGCTGGTGAACAGGGGCGGGTGTTTTCTGCTCATATAGACTCTCTGGTAACGTCTCTGGCTATCTGTTGCGGTGGCAGCTGATATATTCACCTCGCTAATGTAGCAAGTCTCTGATAAATAGGCCTGTAAAAAATTTATATATAAAAGATTTATCTTTTAAAAGAATCGGTTTTTGAAAGCATCCCCTTTGGGCCCGGGTATTGAGGAAAAAACATGAAGATCACCACCTGGAACATTAATTCTGTACGGCTGCGCCTGCCGCTGGTTCTGGACAAGCTGGCCGAACTGGACACGGACGTCTTATGCCTGCAGGAAACCAAGACACAGGACGATTATTTCCCTATCGAAGCGATTGCTGAGGCAGGCTGGCCGCATATCGCGATACGCGGCGAGAAATCTTACAACGGGGTGGCGATTCTCTCTCGCCAGCCGCTGACAGATATCGGCCATTGTGACTGGACTGGCCGCACAGACACCCGTCATATCAGCGCTTGTGTGGGCGGCCTTACCATCCATAATTTTTATGTGCCGGCGGGTGGTGATGTACCCGACCGGGACAAAAACCCGAAATTCGGTCATAAGCTGGATTTCATTGCTGAGATGACAGATTATTTTTCTGCCCAGCCACCGCAGCGCGCAGTTCTGGTTGGCGATCTGAATATCGCGCCTTTGGCCGAAGATGTCTGGTCCACGCGCCAGCTCAAAAATGTGGTCTCTCACACCGATATCGAACGCGAAAATCTGCTTAACCTTATTGAACAGGGCGGCTGGACAGATGCTGTACGCGCCCATTTCGGTCCAGAACAGATATTGTATAGCTGGTGGTCTTATCGGGCGCGGGATTGGGCCGCCAGTAACCGGGGCCGCCGCCTTGACCATATCTGGGTCAGCCCTGATCTGGCGGCCAGCGTCAGCGATATAGCGATTGACGCGGCTGCCCGTGGGGCTGAAAAACCCTCTGATCACGTGCCCGTCACCGCGACCTTCACGCTTCGATAGCGCCTTTTAGTTGTAAACTCTGCTATTTTGCGTAATTTCTGCTAAACTGTCTGCAACATCCACCAGAACTTTAATAACCATGACCACAACAACCGATCTGCCTTTTTATAAAATGCACGGGCTGGGCAATGATTTCATTGTGCTGGACGGCCGTAATGGCCAAGTGATGCCAGACCAGGATCAGATGCGTCTGTTGGCCGACCGCCGGTTGGGTCTGGGCTGTGATCAGATAATGGTTATCCGCGCGCCAGAGGTCCAGGCCGCCGGTGAGACCATCCGGCTGGATATGTATAACGCGGATGGCAGTCCGGCCGGAGCTTGCGGCAATGGCACGCGCTGTGTGGCGCGGCTGGTGATGGATCAGGCCGGTACCGACAAGATAGGTATCGACACGGTTGCTGGCCATCTGACTGGTTGGCGCAATGGCCCGGACAGTCCCATCATCAGTGCCGATATGGGGCCGGTGTTTACGCGCTGGCAGGATATTCCCACTACAACGGCTGTGGACACATTGTCTGTTGATATGGGGTTTGACCAGTTTGGGCCGGCCACCTTGGTGTCTGTTGGCAATCCGCATGCGGTGTTTTTTGTGGATCAGGCAGAGGCAGTTGACCTTCAGCACTGGGGCCCGCTTGCCGAACATCATCACCTGTTTCCCGATAGGGCCAATATTGAATTCATTGACGTCCGTGATCGCCAGACCATCAGAATGCGGGTCTGGGAACGCGGCGCCGGGGTAACCATGGCCTGCGGGTCGGGGGCTTGTGCGGCGGCGGTGGCGGCAGCCCGTCGCGGGCTGACAGATGAGGATGTCACAGTTCATCTTGACGGCGGCGCGCTGCAGATTTTCTGGCGGCGTGAGGGCGATGGCCATGTAGTGATGACAGGCCCGGCCAGCTATGTTGCAGAAGGGGTGTTTCCGGCTGCCCTGCTCAATGATGCTGCGGTTCGGCCAGCAAGATAACCAGGTAAGAGGATAGTCAGGTGGCGCACCAGAACAGACCCGATATCCGCACGTTTGGTTGCCGCATAAATATCTGGGAATCAGAAGTTATGCGCAATCAGGCTCAGGCTGCCGGTCTCAATGATGTGGTGGTGGTGAACACCTGCGCGGTGACGGCAGAAGCAGAAAAACAAGCCCGTCAGGAAATTCGCCGAATCAGGCGTGAACATCCCGATGCGCGAATTATCGCCACCGGTTGTGCGGTCCAGATTGACCCGGACAGCTGGGCCAGCCTGGCTGAGGTGGACGGTGTTCTGGGCAATCAGGAAAAACTGATCGCAGAGACCTGGACAGCCCTTGCCGATGGCCAGCCCGCCGCCCATGTGGTCAGCTCGATTATGGAAGCTGAAGAGGTGGCCAGCCATATGCTGGAAGGCTTTGATGATCATACTCGCGGGTTTCTGCAGGTTCAGCAGGGCTGTGATCATCGCTGCACCTTTTGCATTATTCCTTATGGGCGCGGCAAATCCCGGTCGGTTGCAACCGAAGATGTGATAGCCGCGGTGAAAAAAATGGTCGCCGGCGGTACTCGTGAAATTGTTCTGTCCGGTGTGGATATCACCAGCTGGGGCCAGGATTTACCGGGCCAGCCCCGCCTTGGCCAGCTGGTGCTGGCGATTCTGGAGGCTGTGCCGTCCTTGCCGCGGCTGCGCCTGTCTTCGCTTGATCCAGCTGAACCTGATCATTATCTGATGACCGCGCTTGAAACCCATGCCCGGCTGATGCCGCATCTGCATCTGTCTGTTCAGCATGGTGATGATCTGATCCTGAAGCGCATGAAACGTCGGCATCTGGCCCGGGATGTTTACCGGTTCTGTGAAGAAGCCCGCCGCCGCCGCCCGGATGTGGTGTTCGGGGCTGATCTTATCGCCGGCTTTCCGACTGAAACCGAACAGGCCCATC
>CBFHLG010000010.1:10620-47158 GCA_965656625.1 Puniceispirillaceae bacterium (SeqCode) | reverse complement strand
CGTACTGGTACCCCGGCCGCCAATATGCCCCAACTTGATCGGGCGGTGATTAAACAGCGTGTTTCTGAGGTGCGGGCCCTTGGCGAAAGCCAGCTTGCCGCGCATCTGAACCGGCGTGTCGGGACCGCTGATATGCTGCTTCTTGAAAAGGGCGCAAAAGGCTATTTAAGTGGTTATGAAAAAGCCCGGTTGGCAGAGGCTGCGACGGGGGCGGGGGCGTCGCTGACTTCAGGTGAGCTGATCGCGGTGAACATCGTTTCGGCTGAAGAGGGCATGTTGCAGGTCACACCGCTGAATAGCGGGCATCAGCTTAGCGGGCGTTAATAAGCAGAGGTATCAAGATGAGCTGGCTGAAAAAACTAACCTCCGGTCTGCGGAAATCGTCTGAAAAGGTCACCCAGAATCTGTCTGGCCTGACTCGCTTGTTCGGCAAAGAAAAGATTGACGCGGCCTCTCTGGAAGAGCTTGAAGATGCCCTTATCATGGCGGATATCGGCGTGTCGGCGGCCAGCGAGATTGTGGAAACCCTGCGCACCCATAAATGGCAGGGTGAGGTGACCCCGGAGGCCTTCAGACAGGTTCTTGCCGCGCATCTGGCTGACGTTTTGGCCCCGGTTGAACAGCCCTTGGAAATCTCAGCAGAAAACCAGCCGCATGTTATCTTGATGGTTGGGGTGAACGGGTCTGGCAAGACCACCACCACAGGCAAGCTGGCCGCCAGCTTTCAGAAGCAGGGTAAATCGGTGATGCTGGCCGCGGCTGATACCTTCCGGGCGGCGGCGATTGAACAGCTGGCCGGGTGGGGGGTGCGCACAGATACAGCTGTGGTCTCTGGTGAGCGCGGCGGCGATGCGGCGGCATTGGCTTACCGTGCGATTGAAGAGGCTAAGAGCAACGGCACAGATGTTCTGATTATTGATACCGCCGGCCGCCTACAGAATCGCCAGGAGCTGATGGATGAGCTGGCCAAAATTATTCGGGTGATTCGCAAGCTGATCCCCGAAGCCCCGCATGACAGCCTCATCGTGCTGGACGGCACTGTCGGCCAGAACGCTTTATCACAAGTGAAAGCCTTTCAGGCCTGTGCTGATCTGACCGGTCTTATCATCACCAAGCTTGATGGCAGTGCAAAGGGCGGTGTGGTGGTTGCCCTTGCCCGTGAATTTGGCCTGCCTGTGCATATGGTTGGGGTGGGCGAAGGGGCAGATGATCTGCAAGCCTTCACCGCGACTGATTTTGCCCGCGCATTGGTCGGCCTTGACCCAGAGCTAGAGTAAGCCTGGTCTTTGAGGCGGAGAGCCCGGCCAGGTTAAAGTCTGCCGGTCAGCTTGTAGGCCAGATAGCCGATATATTCATGCAAAGCAGCGCGGATAAGGCCAAAGCCTCTGGAGGGGCTGAACTCACCAAGAGACGTGCCTGCGGTGGTTTGAAAATCAACTGGATACGGAATAAGACCAGACCAGCCTGCTTTTTCAAAACTGGCCACAGCCCGTTTCATATGCGCAGCAGAAGTCACCAGAATCCAGCTTTGCGCGGCTGAGGGGCGGACCTCATTCATCATAAAGGCGGCATTCTGAGCTGTGTTCTGGCTTTTGTTTTCAAATGAAAACCGGCTGAGCGGCAGGCCAAGCTGGACCAGAAGCGTCTTTGTGATTTCGGCTTCTGACCAGCCATGTGGTCTGATTTGGGCTGAAAACCCAGAAAACCACACCGGCTTCTCAGGGTGCAATCGGGCCAGTTCAACAGCTTTGATAAACCGTTCGCCAGCGCTTCCAATCAGGGCTTCTTTTCGGTCTTGACTGACAACAGGGTTGCCGGTGAAACCGCCCAGGATGATGATCCCTGCGCTGTCGTCCAGTTGTGCAGGTGAGGGCACATCAAAGTGGTTTTCAAGTGGCCTTATCAGCGTCTCGCCAACCAGTGTCCAGCTATAGATCAACGGGAGCAGCACAGCCAGAAAGACAGCCGCTTTTGCCAATCGCCTGGCCTTGAATAATGAAAACACCCCGGCGCTAAACAGACAGAATACACTGTGCAAATGCACCGACAGCACAAAGGCCAGAAGTTTGCTGAGGATAAAAAACATATCTGTTCTGGCCTCTGATTATGGGTTTGACGCTTGTCTGGGTCTTCATTCGACTACAGATTGCCTAACCGGAAATCGCAGCTGAATCCAGTTTCAACTTGACAAATGGCACAAAAATGGCCTATAAACCGGTTATCATTGGCATCTTCTGCCCTTTTGACCTTAGCGGGTTCCGTCTGTCCTTGAAGTTTTCGAGCACAGGCGTGATTTTGTTTTGTGCGTTTTTCGGCGCAATACCAAAATGCAGAACAAAGACAGGCATCCGAAGACGCTGAACAGGGAACAAGCCAAACCACAACGCTGAGATTAGGTTGTTATGTTTGATACGCTGAAAGATAAGCTGCAGTCGGTTTTTTCCGGCCTTGGTAAGCGCGGCACGCTGAACGAAGCGGATGTGAACGCCGCTTTACGTGAGGTGCGCCTGGCTTTGCTTGATGCGGATGTGGCCTTGCCCGTTGTTAAAACATTCATGGACAGCATCCGGGATAAGGCGGTTGGCGCGGCGGTTCTGAAATCTGTGCGCCCGGACCAGCAGGTTATCAAAATCGTTAATGACGGTCTGGTAGAGATGCTGGGCGGTGAGGCTAAGCCGCTGATGGTTGATGTCACCCCGCCGGCGGTTGTTCTGATGGCTGGTCTGCAAGGGTCAGGTAAAACAACCACCGCCGGTAAGCTGGCGCTTCATCTGCAAACAAAACAGCGCAAGAAGGTCATGCTGGCCAGTTTGGATTTAATTCGGCCCGCCGCGCGGGAACAGCTGCGCGCTCTGTCTGAACAGGTTGAGGCGGGGATACTGCCTGAATCAGATACCGAAACCGCGGTTCAACTGGCCAAGCGCGCGCTGAAATCAGCCCAGCTTCAGGGGTATGACGTTCTGATCCTGGATACCGCCGGTCGCTTAGCGATTGATGAAGCTCTGATGGCGGAATTGCGCGAGATCAAAGCGGCGGTCAACCCGCATGAAACCTTGTTGGTGGCGGATAGTCTGACCGGTCAGGATGCGGTGCGCACAGCAGAAGCCTTTAATGAGGCTGTGTCTGTCACCGGTATCGTTCTGACCCGACTGGACGGCGATGCCAGAGGCGGGGCGGCGCTGTCGATGACACAAGTGACCGGCTGTCCGATTAAGCTGGTTGGTGTTGGCGAAAAGCTGGATGCGCTGGAAGCGTTTGACCCTGCCCGCATGGCCGGCCGCATTCTGGATATGGGCGATGTTGTTGCGCTGGTTGAAAAGGCGGCTGAGGCGATCGAAGAAGAAGAAGCGATGCGCATGGCTGAGCGCATGGCCTCTGGTAAGTTTGATATGAATGATTTCCTTACCCAGCTTCGCCAGCTCCAGAAGATGGGCGGGTTGGGCAGCTTGCTGGGCATGTTGCCGGGGCTTGGCAAAATGCAGAAACAAATCGCCGCTGCCGGTGTTGATGACAGCATGATTAAGCGCCAGGAAGCGATTATCCTGTCGATGAACAAAAAAGAACGCAAACAGGTAGGCCTCCTGAACGCCTCACGGCGCAAGCGTATCGCCGCCGGTTCAGGGACCACAGTTCAAGACGTGAACAAGCTGGTCAAACAATATCAGGATATGGCCAAGATGATGAAGAAGATGGGCACCAAATCTGGCGCGGCCGCGATGAAAGCGATGTTGGGCGGCGGTATGGGTGGCGGTATGGGCGGCGGAATGCCGTCTCCAGAACAGATGCAACAGCTGACCCAGCAGATGGGCAAGTCCGGAGGTCCGCTTGGCGGCAAGATGCCGGGCGGGGCGGGCCTGTTTGGCGGCGGCGGCGGTTTGCCTGGCCTTGGCGGCTTTCCGGGCCGGAAGAAATAACCTGATCTGCCCATTATGCAGATTTTTAACAAATGAAGTCACTATCAATGAAAAGGAACGATTAACATGGCTTTGAAAATCAGACTGTCCCGTGGCGGCTCAAAAAAGCGTCCATTTTACCGTATTGTTGTTGCTGAGGCGTCTGCCCCGCGTGATGGCCGGTATGTTGAGCGCGTTGGGCATTACAACCCGATGGTGGCAAAAGACAATGACCAGCGTCTGGTGGTCAATGGTGAGCGCATCACCCATTGGCTGGGCTTGGGCGCACAGCCGACCGAACGGGTCCAGAAGCTGCTCTCAACTGTCAGCCTGGCAGAGCCTGTGAAGCTGCGCGAACAGCCGAAGAAGGCTGCCCCGGGCAAGAAGCGGGCCGAACGTGAAGCAGAAGCCGCTGAAGCTGCCGCTGCGGCCGCCGCTGAAGCTGCCGAAGCAGAAGCTGCTGCCGCTGAAGCCCCAGCCGAAGACGCTGCTGTTGAAGAGGCCCCTGCTGAGGAAGCTGCTGCTGAAGAGGCGCCAGCCGAAGACGCTGCTGCTGAAGATGAAGCAAAAGCATAAATAAAAAATCGGGTCAGGGCGGGTTTTGAGCTGCCCTCACCCCCCTGTTCCCCGCTAAGCAGGGGTTTCAATTTTCAAGTGATAAGGAGGCACAGCTCATGATCATCATTGGTGCTGTTGCCTCTGCTCATGGGGTGCGTGGCCAGTTCAAGGTCAAGCCGTTCACCGCTGCGCCTGAAGATGTGGCGGCTTACGGGCCGGTGCAGCTTGAAGATGGGCGCGAAATACAGCTGAAGATAAAGGCGGTCGCCAAAAATCTGCTGATTTGTGAAGCAGACGGCATCCGCGACAGAACAGCGGCTGAAGCGTTACGTGGCCAGACCTTGTGCGTAAACAGAACGGCCCTGCCAGACCCGGATGAAGATGAGCATTATCATACTGACCTTATCGGCCTGAAGGTTGTCGGTGATGATGATACAGACCTTGGTCATGTGGTTGGTCTGCATAATTTCGGTGCAGGCGAAATCCTTGAGGTGGCCGGGCCTGGTGCTGATAGCCGCAACACACAGATGTATCCGTTCTACCCCCCGTTTCTGCGCGAGGTGGATTTGGCCGCGGGCCGTATTGTGTTGGCCCCCGGTCAGGATACCCCGGATGAGCCAGAAGAGGGCGCAGAGAATGGCTGATCAGGCACCAGACCCGCACTGGACTGCAGATGTTCTGACATTGTTTCCGGATATGTTTCCCGGCGCGCTGGGCCAGTCTCTTGCCGGTCGGGCGTTGAAAAACCGGGTTTGGGCGCTGAATGTGCATAACATCCGCGCCTTTGCTCATGATAAGCATAACACGGTGGATGATCCGCCTTTGGGCGGTGGCCATGGTATGGTCATGCGACCGGATGTGACCGGGGCCGCGCTTGACCATGTTCTGGCACGTTATGAGGGCGAGGAAAGACCGGCTGACAGACCGCAGCTTATCTACCCCTCACCGCGGGGCAGGCCGCTTGACCAAAACTATGTCAGGGAGCTCAGCCAGAGCCGCGGCGCGGTGATTGTTTGTGGCCGCTATGAGGGGCTTGATCAGCGCGTTATCGATCATTACCAGCTGACAGAGGTCAGCATCGGCGATTATATCTTGTCCGGTGGTGAGCAGGCTGCGCTGGTGATTCTTGATGCAGTGGTCAGATTGCTGCCCGGGGTGATGGGCAAGCAGGTTGGCCATCAACAGGAAAGCTTTGAGACTGGCCTTCTGGAGCATGATCACTACACCCAGCCGCGTGACTGGCGGGGTCTTGATGTGCCAGAGGTTTTACTGTCTGGCCATCATCAACAGATAGAAACCTGGCGGCAACAAAACGCTGAGATGAAAACAAAACAACGGCGACCTGATCTCTGGAACAGCTATTCTGCCAAAAATCGCTCAAATTTAGCCGATAAAGATTGACTTTTTATGAAAAATACTGTTTTAGTGTCGCTCAGCTTTATGGAGACGTAATATGAATATCCTGGACAAAATCGGTCAGGCGCAGATGGATGCTGTTGTTGAGCAGCGTGCGATTCCGGAATTCGGGCCTGGTGACACTGTGAAAATCAGCGTAAAAGTGGTTGAAGGTTCGCGTGAACGTGTTCAGGCTTTTGAAGGCGTCTGCATCGGCCGGTCAAACCGCGGTATCAATTCATCTTTCACCGTTCGCAAGATCTCTTACGGTGAGGGTGTTGAGCGTGTGTTCCCGCTTTACTCGCCAAAAATTCAAGCGATTGAGGTGGTCCGCCGCGGGGAAGTCCGCCGGGCGAAGCTGTACTATCTTCGTGGTCGCACCGGTAAAGCGGCTCGTATTGCCGAAAAGACAGTCAGGACATCTGCACAAACATCTTCCTAAGCAGGTTTCCCGGCAGCTGTGCATCGGCATCGCTTCTTCATGTAATTGAACAGACGGGGGGGGATGGCAGACATGCCAGCACCAAAAACATTATTTGACAAAATCTGGGATGCGCATCTGGTGCATGCCGCCGAAGATGGCACCTGCCTTATTTATATTGACCGGCATCTGGTCCATGAAGTGACCAGCCCGCAGGCGTTTGAAGGCCTGCGCACCGCTGGCCGACAAGTCAGAAGCCCTGAGCGCACGCTGGCTGTGGCTGATCATAATGTGCCGACCACAGACAGATCTGTCGGCATTGAAGATGAAGAAAGCCGGATCCAGGTCGAAGCGCTGGAAAAGAACGCGGCCGAATTTGGCGTGCCTTATTTCGGCATGAGCGATATCCGCCAGGGCATTGTGCATGTTATCGGCCCTGAACAGGGTTTTACACAGCCGGGCATGACCATCGTCTGCGGTGATTCTCATACCGCCACTCATGGCGCGTTCGGGGCACTGGCGTTTGGCATCGGCACATCTGAAGTTGAACATGTGCTGGCCACGCAAACCCTCATCCAGAAGCCAGCCAAGAACATGCGAATCACTGTTGACGGCCAGCTTAGCCCGTCAGTAACCGCCAAGGACATTATTCTGGCGATTATCGGCAAAATAGGCACCGCGGGCGGAACCGGCCATGTGATCGAATTTGCTGGCGAGGCTATCCAGAGCCTGTCTATGGAAGGCCGGATGACGGTTTGCAATATGGCGATTGAGGCGGGCGCGCGGGCCGGTATGATCGCGCCTGATGAAAAGACCTTTGCTTATCTGCAGGATCGGCCGATGGCCCCGACAGGTGAGGCCTGGGACAAGGCGGTTGCCTGGTGGCGCTCACTGCCGTCTGATGACGGCGCGCAGTATGATACAGAAGTTGTGCTGAACGCGGCGGATATCGCGCCAACCGTAACCTGGGGGACCAGCCCTGAAGATGCGTTGCCGATTACCGCGACAGTGCCTGATCCAAAGAAAATCAGCGATGCCGCGAAACAGGCGAAGGTTGAGCGGGCGTTGGATTATATGGGCCTTAGCGCGGGTATGAAGCTGACCGATATCAAGATTGATACCGTGTTTATCGGGTCATGCACAAACAGCCGTATCGAAGATTTGCGCGCTGCTGCCGCGGTGGCAGAAGGCCGCAGGGTAAAAGACGGCATCCGGGCGATGATCGTACCGGGGTCCGGGCTTGTGAAACAACAGGCTGAAGATGAAGGCCTTGATCAGGTGTTTATCGCCTCTGGTTTTGAATGGCGTGAGCCGGGCTGTTCAATGTGTCTGGCCATGAACGCTGATAAGCTGGATGTGGGTGAACGCTGTGCGTCAACGTCTAACCGGAATTTCGAAGGCCGTCAGGGCCGCGGCGGCCGCACCCATCTGGTCAGCCCGGAAATGGCTGTTGCGGCGGCGCTTAACGGGCATCTGTGCGATGTGCGTGAGCTGTAAGAGTGAAGGGCAGGACTGATGCAGAAATTTGATAAATTGAGCGGGGTTGCTGCCCCGTTGAACATCCTGAATATCGATACTGATATGATCATCCCGAAACAGTTTCTGAAGACCATCAAACGGTCGGGTTTGGGGGTCAATCTGTTCAGCGAGATGCGCTACACAGATGATGGCGGTGAAAACGCTGAGTTTGTGCTGAATAAACCCGCCTATCGGAATACTGAAATTCTGGTTGCCGGCGATAATTTTGGCTGCGGATCAAGTCGTGAACATGCCCCCTGGGCGCTGCTGGATTTCGGAATTCGCTGCGTAATCTCAACCAGTTTTGCAGATATTTTCTACAATAACTGCTTCAAGAACGGCATTCTGCCGATCAAGGTCAGTGCGGATGAACGTGATGCGCTTCTGGCGGATGCGGCGGACAGTGAAAATCCGGAACTGACAATCGATTTGGTCAACCAGACCATCTCTCGTCCAAACGGTGTGGCCATTTCTTTTGAAATTGACCCGTTCCGCAAACAATGTCTGCTGGACGGGCTGGATGATATTGGTCTGACCATGGAAAAGGAAGCCTCAATCAGCACCTTTGAAGACGGCCGCAAGGCTGATATGCCCTGGCTGTAAGGCTGATTACTTTTTTAAAAATCTAAGGAGAGTACGCATGGCCTCAAACAGAAAAGTGATGGTCCTGCCCGGTGATGGTATTGGTGCAGAGGTTATGGCTGCCAACCTGCAGCTTGTTGACTGGCTGGCAAAACATAAATCACTGGCTTTTGATATCAGTGAAGATCAGGTCGGCGGCGCGGCTTATGATGCCTATGGTGTGCCGCTTCGTGATGAAACGCTGGCAGATGCCATCGCCAGTGACGCGGTTCTGTTCGGCGCGGTCGGCGGCCCGCAATATGATGATCTGGCGTTTGAGCTGAAGCCGGAACGGGGTCTGCTGGCCCTGCGTAAGGAAATGGATTTGTTCGCCAATCTGCGCCCGGCGATTGTATTTGATGCGCTGGTTGAAGCCTCAACCCTGAAGCCGGATGTGGTGTCTGGGCTGAATATCATGATCCTTCGTGAACTGTGCGGTGGGTCTTATTTTGCCGAACCGCGCGGCATTGATGATCTGTCTGACGGCCAGAAAAAAGGCTATGACACGAACGCTTATTCCACTTTTGAGATTGAACGGATTGGCCGGGTGGCGTTCGATTTGGCCCGCAAGCGTGATGGCCGGGTGACCTCAGTTGAAAAATCGAATGTGATGATGTCTGGCGTGCTCTGGCGCGAAGTGATGACAGGCCTGCATGGCGCTGAAGGTGACGGTGTAGAGCTGGGCCATATGTATGCTGACAATTGCGCGATGCAACTGGTCCGCAACCCGAAACAGTTTGATGTTATTGTTACCGACAATCTGTTTGGTGATTTGTTGTCTGATTGTGCGGCGATGCTGACCGGCTCGCTTGGTATGCTGCCATCTGCCTCGCTCGGCGCGCCGGATCCGGAAACCGGTCTGCCCAAGGCGATGTATGAGCCTGTGCACGGTTCTGCACCCGATATCGCTGGCCAGAATCTGGCTAACCCGCTGGCCCAGTTTCTCAGCTTTGCAATGATGCTGCGCTATTCCTTTGGCCAGGCGGCAGAGGCTGATCTTGTTGAACAGGCGGTGGCAGATGCGCTCGCTTCTGGCAAGCGCACCGGTGATATCATGGCCCCGGGCTGTGAGCAGGTCGGCACAGACGGTATGACCAAGGCCGTTCTGGACGCTATGGACAGGCTGGCCCGCTAAGCGGTCCCCCGCTGTTTTGATGGAGAAAAACAAGATGAGTTATAATGTTGCTGTTGTTGGGGCAACCGGGGCGGTTGGCCGTGAAATGCTGCAGACTCTGGCGGAACGCAAATTTCCAGCCGCAAAGGTCTATGCGCTTGCCTCCTCAAACTCGGCTGGCCGCGAAATCTCCTATGGCGATGATGAGGTTCTGAAGGTTCAGGCACTGGACAGCTTTGACTTTGCCACTGCTGATATTGCGCTGTTTTCTGCGGGCGGCGATACGGCCAAAGCCTACGCCCCCAAGGCTGGCGAGGCTGGGTGTATCGTAATCGATAATTCATCTGCCTTCCGGATGGATGAAGATGTGCCGCTGATCGTTCCTGAAGTGAACCCGGATACGGTCACCGGCATGCTGAAGGCAAATGGTGGCCGCAATATCATTGCCAACCCGAACTGTTCAACAGCCCAGCTTGTGGTGGCGCTGAAGCCTCTGCATGACGCCTATACAGTCCGGCGCGTTGTTGTGTCGACTTACCAGGCCACTTCTGGGGCCGGCCGGCCGGCGATGGATGAGCTGTTCAACCAGACCAAAGGTATCTTTGTTAATGATGAGGTAAAGCCAGAGCTGTTCACCAAGCAAATTGCGTTTAATGCGATCCCGCATATTGATGTGTTCATGGATGACGGCTTCACCAAAGAAGAATGGAAAATGACGGCTGAGACGAAAAAGATTCTCGACCCGTCGATTGAGCTTGTTGCTCATTGTGTGCGCATCCCGGTTTTTATCGGCCATAGTGAAGCTGTGTTTATTGAAACAGACAAGCAGATGGATGAGAACGAAGCCCGCGCCCTGTTGCGGGAGGCGGACGGTGTGTCGGTTATCGATCACCGCGCGAATGAAGGGTATGTGACCCCGGTTGAAGCGGCTGGTGAAGACGCGGTGTATATCAGCCGTTTGCGCAAGGATCCGTCTGTTGAAAACGGGCTGGTGTTCTGGTGTGTGTCTGACAATCTGCGCAAAGGCGCAGCGCTCAACTCTGTTCAAATCGCTGAGCTGGTCGCGGCGCGCGGTCTGTCAGGCCGCTAAACCCGTCCCTCAGGGCGTCTGTGCCCAGATATAATCCAGAACCGGCATCGTCAGCGGGGTATCCGCGCGGCTGATGATGTGGGCTGTGGTCTGGCTGGCGGCTGTGGCCGCCTCGGCAACCTCTGCCCCGCGCACAACCGCGCTCAAAAACAAAGCTGACAGCACGTCACCGCTGCCGGAAACGCCATTTTCCTGTTTTTCTGTTGTGATCAGCGTTTCGGTTTCCGGGGTGATGACAATATCTGTGATCTGTCCGGCTGCTGTGGTCACGCCGGTTACAACAACACAAGCCAACCGGCCGCGCAGAAGGCGGCGGGCGGCGGCGATAGCGTCTGCCTCATCGGCTATGGTTGTGCCGGCCAGCAGGCCCAGCTCAAACTGATTCGGGGTGATGATATCCGCCAGCGGCAACAGGGTCTCCCGCATTGCATCTGATATCGCCTGATCCACATATAACCGGCCGCCATCTCCCAGAACCGGGTCCAGAAGATACATCAGCGGGCTTTGTTCTGTCCGGCTTGCGGTCAGGAACCGGGCGACCGGGTCAATCTGGCTGTGATGGCCGAAATAGCCCGTTTGCACGGCGGCCAGCGCGCTGAAACCGGCCAGACGGCGATAATCACTCAGCAGCGCGTCAATCTCATCTGCGGGCGTCACCGACAGGGCCTTGGTGCCAAAACCGGGATGGGCTGCCAGCCGCACCGTGTCCAGACGTTCAGCCGGGTGCTTCAGATGCTGGTAGATCGGCATCGCGGCGTCATTGCCGACCGCCCCGTGCATAACCGCCGACTGAATCGAAAGGATGACCCGCTTTGTCATAAAAAACCACTCATGAAGTTAAACTGGCCGGCTCAGTGTTGACGGAACCAAATGTTGGCCTTTGGTTAAGTTATTTGTTTATGTATGGCTTCAGGGCTGACTGTCAAACCTTGTTCGCTGTGTCTGGCGGCAGAACCAGTGGTCTGCCACAGCCAACAGATAAAAAAAGCCCGGCCCGAAGATTGATAAATCTGGTCATTTCCGGTATGACTGAGGCCGATGCCGGTCAGGCGTTTTACCTGTCGGCGGGAACCTTTAAGAGGGCAAAACCCATGGCCAGACCACGTCCTTTATCGCCTCATCTGCAGATTTACCGTCTGCCTCTGCCGGCGTTGATGTCTATTTCGCATCGCCTGTCCGGTGTGGTTTTATCTTCTGGTACTGTTCTGGTTGCGGTGTGGCTGATGATGCTGGCGGCTGGTGAGGGCTCATTTATGCTGGCACAGACAATGGTATCTCACCCTTTGGGCCAGTTGGTCCTGTTCGGTTACAGTGTGGCGCTGTTTTATCATGCCTGTAACGGGGTGCGTCATTTGTTCTGGGATGCGGTTATCGGGCTGACCATTCCGGCGATTTATAAATCCGGCCGGTTTGCGCTGGCGATGGCGTTTGTGCTGACAGCTCTGTTCTGGGCTGTTTTGTATAGCTAGGGCGCGGCTAAGGGGGATTATTGAAAATGAAATCTGAAAATTCAATGTCGACACCGCTTGCCCAGGCCCGGGGTCTGGGCTCTGCAAAGGCGGGCCTTCATCACTGGTGGCATCAACGTGTCAGCGCGGTGGCTATGGTTGGTCTGGTCTGCTGGATGGTGTTTCTGGTTATCTCTCTGGCTGGTGCGGATTATACACAAGCAAGCGCGCTTATCGCGCACCCGGCCCATGCAACGGTTCTGGTTCTGTTTGTGGCGGTTGGCCTGTGGCATGCCAGCTTGGGTCTGCAGGTTGTATTGGAAGATTATGTGGCCCATGAAGGGGCCCGTCTTATCGCCGTTCTGGCGGTGAAAATGGTGGCCGCTGTGGTGGCGGTACTGGCGATTATCAGCGTTCTGAAAGTCGCATTATAAAAAACCAGACTGCCAGCTCTTGGCAGGGGGCGGGGCTGTGGCGCAGTGTGGGATCAAAGAATTGTATTCGGCCGGCTGAAAATGATGGCCCTTGCCCTATGTTAAGGCAGAGAGCCAACGTTAGATATGGACTAAGTCTGTGTGGAGTGAAGTGAATGAGCGCATATGAAATCACCGACCATCATCTTGATGTTGTGGTTGTGGGGGCCGGTGGGGCTGGCTTGCGGGCAACGCTGGGGATGGCGACTGCCGGTCTGCGGACAGCCTGTATTACCAAGGTGTTCCCAACTCGCTCTCACACCGTTGCTGCGCAGGGCGGTATTGGCGCAGCGCTGAACAATATGGGCGAAGGGGATAACTGGAAGTTCCATATGTATGACACCGTTAAGGGGTCAGACTGGCTGGGTGATCAGGACGCTATCGAATATATGTGCCGTGAGGCAATCCCATCCGTGATTGAACTGGAACATTACGGGGTGCCGTTCTCACGCACTGAAGACGGCAATATCTACCAGCGGCCGTTTGGCGGTCATACTCTTGATTACGGAAAAAATATGGCGCGCCGGGCCTGCGCAGCGGCGGATCGGACCGGCCATGCTATTTTGCATACGCTGTACCAGCAATGTCTGCGTCACAAAGCTGAATTCTTTGTTGAATATTATGCTATTGACCTGATTATGGATGATAACGGGGCATGTCAGGGGGTGATGGCCCTGTCTATGGAAGACGGCTCTATCCACCGGTTCCTTGGCCAGCGGACCGTGCTGGCAACAGGCGGTTATGGCCGGGTCTATTTTTCATGTACATCGGCTCATACCTGTACTGGTGATGGCAATGCGATGGCACTGCGGGCCGGCCTGCCGCTTCAGGATATGGAATTTGTTCAGTTCCACCCTACCGGTGTGTATGGCGCAGGGGTTCTGATTACCGAAGGCGCGCGCGGCGAAGGCGGCTATCTGACCAATTCAGAAGGGGAGCGGTTCATGGAACGCTACGCCCCGACAGCCAAGGACCTGGCCAGCCGCGATGTGGTCAGCCGGGCGATGACGATGGAGATTAATGAAGGCCGCGGTGTTGGCCCGATGAAAGATCATATTCTGCTTCATCTTGAACATATTGATGCAGACACTTTGCATGAACGTCTGCCGGGGATTACCGAAACAGCCCGTATTTTCTGCGGTGTTGATGTGACCCGTGAACCTATTCCTGTGCTGCCAACCGTGCATTACAATATGGGCGGTATTCCGACCAACTATCATGGTGAGGTTCTCTCGCCGACAGCCGATGATCAGAACCGTGTGGCACAAGGGCTGATGGCGATTGGTGAAGCGGCGTGTGTATCGGTTCATGGCGCTAACCGTCTGGGCACAAATTCACTGCTGGATATTGTGGTGTTTGGCCGGGCCGCGGCAAAGCGGGCAGCTGATACCGTCACCCCGGGCGCACCTCTGCCGCCAACCAGCCGCGAATCAACAGACAAGGCTCTCGATCGTCTTGACCGTATGCGTCACGCCAAAGGGGATACTCAGGTTGGCGCGTTGCGTTTGGATATGCAGCGGGCGATGCAGCAATATGCGGCTGTGTTCCGGTCTGGCGCATCGCTTGATGACGGTGTGCGCAAGATGGACCAGATTGCCTCTGGCATGGCGGATATCGGCATCAAGGACAGATCACTGATCTGGAACACAGACCTGGTTGAAGCATTAGAGCTGGAAAACCTGATGGGTCAGGCGCTGGTTACCGTTCGTTCAGCCCATCAGCGCACCGAATCCAGAGGCGCGCACGCGCATGAGGATTTCCCAGATCGTGATGATGAAAACTGGATGAAACATACGGTGATGTGGCTGGATGAGCATAACAAATCCACCACTGGCTACCGTGAAGTGACGATGAACACATTGACTAATGAGGTGCAGGCCATTCCGCCGGTTGCCCGTGTATATTAAGTGCCGGGCCTAGTGATATCTGGCAAAGCAGACGTTTTGGCAACCTCGAAAGTAAGTAAAAAGTAGGACCTGGTAACATGGCGCAATTTACTCTGCCTGAAAATTCAAAAGTGACCAAAGGGGCGCATCATCCGGTAAAGGGTGAGGCCAAGAACACGCGGACATTCACAATTTACCGCTGGTCACCTGAAGATGATGACAATCCGCGTCTGGACAGCTTTGAAATTGATCTTGATGATTGCGGGCCGATGGTTCTGGACGCGCTGATCAAAATCAAGAACGAGATGGATTCCAGCCTCACCTTCAGGCGATCTTGCCGTGAGGGGATTTGCGGATCCTGTTCGATGAATATTGACGGGACCAACACGCTGGCCTGTCTGAAATCAATTGATGATGTTAAGGGTGATGTGAAGATTTACCCGTTGCCGCATATGCCGGTTGTCAAAGATCTGGTACCTGACCTGACCCATGCCTATGCCCAGCTGACCTCTGTTGAGCCGTGGTTGAAATCAGAAACACCTGCTCCTGAAGGGCGGGAGCGCAAACAATCTCCTGAAGAGCGTGAGCAGATAGACGGTCTGTGGGAATGTGTGCTGTGTTTCAGCTGTACAACCTCCTGCCCGTCTTACTGGTGGAATGGCGACAGGTATCTGGGCCCGGCCGTGCTGCTACAGGCTTATCGCTGGATTGCTGACAGCCGTGATGAATATACCGGCGAGCGTCTTGACGCGCTGGAAGACCCGTTCCGCCTCTATCGCTGTCATACTATCATGAACTGTGCCAAGACCTGCCCAAAGGGCCTGAACCCAGGCAAGGCGATTGGCGAGATCAAAAAACTGATGGTTCAGCGTCAGGGCTAAGGACAGGGCCATGGCAGAAACGCTGCTGTGATGACATCGACTTCGCCGCTTTCAGCCTATCAGGACAAGGTGCAGTCCGGGGGGCTTCAGCCTGATCCAGGCCAAGCCGCCGCAATGGGCCATCTGGACGCTCTGTTTCATAAACTGGCCGCGATATCTGCCCCGCCCCGCAGCGGCGGTCTGAGCCGATTCTTCCGCCGCTCTGCCAAAGCCGTAGCCCCGCCGAAGGGGCTCTATCTTCATGGCGGTGTTGGCCGCGGCAAGACCCTGTTAATGGATATTTTTGCTGAAGCCGCCGCGCCGATGAACAGCCAGCGGTTTCATTTTCACGACTTCATGGTGAATGCCCAGAACGCGGTACAGGCGGCGCGTCAGGCGGGCAAAAACGACCCTATCGAAAGTGCGGCAGATCAGCTGATCGCCGCTGGCCGCATCATCTGTTTTGACGAGATGGAAATCCGCGATATTGCCGATGCGATGATCATCCGTCGCCTGTTTCTGGCCTTATGGGACCGGGGTATGATCCTGGTGACCACCTCAAACAGGCCGCCTGATCTGCTCTATCTTGACGGCTTGCACAGAGACCGGTTCCTGCCGTTCATTGATGATCTGAACGATAAGCTGAATGTGCATGAAATCGCCTCTGGTCAGGATTGGCGAAAGGCATTTCTGCAGTCGGTATCAGGCTGGCATCTGCAGCCCGGCCCGCAAGATAAAACAGTTCAGCATGCCCTTGACCAGATTTTTAGCACCCTCGGCGGTACAGCAGAGGTCACGGCGGAAACCATGAGCTTTGCTGGCCGGTCCTTGTGCTTTGACCGGGTTGCGGGGGATGTGGTTGATACCGGCTTTGATCGTTTGTGTGGCCAGCCTCTGGGGGTGCGTGATTATCTGGCGGTGGCGGACAGGTTTTCTGGTCTGGTTTTGCGCGATATTCCGGTTCTGGATGATGCCCGCCAGAACGAGGCCAGACGCTTTATGTGGCTGGTGGACGCTTTGTATGATCGGGGCCGGTTTATGATCGCCAGTGCAGAAGCACAGGTGGATGAGCTTTACCACGGCGACAGATGGGCGTTTGAATTTGACAGGACCTGTTCGCGGCTTCAGGAAATGGCCCGGCTGAGAGGGATGAATTTTGAGACATAACCACATCTGCGCACCCATGATATATCTTGCGATATGAGGCTAAATTTTGTAGGAACTAACCACAATGCCGGCGGCCTGACGTCAGATCCGTTTTCGGTCAGCCCGGCCTTTCACACTGAACTCACTTTTAAGGACATCAGACCATGGCTAGGAATAAAATTGCTCTTATCGGTGCCGGCAACATCGGCGGGACACTTGCGCTGCTCGCAGGGTTGAAAGAGCTGGGTGACATTGTTCTGTTTGACATCGCTGAAGGCATCCCGCAGGGCAAGGCTCTCGATATCGCCGAAGCCACGCCTATCGAAGGCTTTGATGCGCATGTGACTGGCGCGAATGACTATGCCGCTCTGGCTGGTGCAGATGTGGTTATCGTCACCGCCGGTGTGGCCCGCAAGCCGGGCATGAGCCGCGATGATCTGGTTGGCATCAACACAAAAGTGATGACCCAGGTTGGCGAAGGAATTAAGCAGAACTGCCCAGACGCGTTTGTGATCTGTATCACTAACCCGCTGGATGCGATGGTCGGGGTTCTGCAGCGTGCCTCCGGTCTGCCGGCGGCCCGTGTTGTCGGCATGGCCGGGGTTCTGGACAGCGCCCGCTTCCGTTATTTCCTGGCTGAAGAATTTGGCGTTTCGGTTGAAGATGTCACCGCTTTTGTGCTGGGCGGCCACGGCGATACCATGGTCCCGCTGGTGCGGTATTCTGCGGTGGCGGGGATTCCGGTTCCCGACCTCATCAAGATGGGCTGGTCAACAAATGAAAAAATCGAACAGATTGTCCAGCGTACCCGTGATGGCGGCGCAGAGATTGTCGGTCTTTTGAAGACAGGTTCTGCGTTTTATGCGCCGGCCTCTTCTGCTATTCAAATGGCAGACGCCTATCTGAAAGACAAGAAACGGTTGTTGCCTTGTGCGGCTTATGTTGACGGGGCCTATGGTCTTGAGGGGCTATATGTGGGTGTGCCGGTTATCATCGGCGCCGGCGGTGTTGAGCGGATTGTTGAAATCCAGCTGAATGACGAAGAACAAGCGATGTTTGATAATTCGGTGAATGCCGTGAAGACATTGAACGAAGTTGTAGAACGGGTCGAATAGACCCGTTTTTTTGGGGCTGAACGGTCTGCCTATAGCCAGGCTGGCCCGCAGGCAAAGGGGAAGACGAGATGAATATTCACGAACATCAGGCGAAACAGCTTCTGCGTGAATTTGGCGTATCTGTGCCAAACGGCGTACCAGCGTTTTCAGTGGATGAGGCGGTTGCCGCGGCCGAACAGCTCAGCGGCGATGTAACTGTTGTCAAAGCCCAGATTCATGCTGGTGGCCGCGGTAAAGCTGGCGGGGTTAAAGTGGTGAAATCTGTGGCTGAGGTGAAGGCAGAAGCTGAACGGCTGCTGGGCTCAACGCTGGTTACGCATCAGACCGGCCCGGACGGAAAAGAAGTCCAGAGGCTCTATATCGAAGAAGGCTGTGATATCGGCCGTGAGCTGTATCTGTCGATGCTGGTGGACAGAGGAACAAGCCAGATCACCATCATCGCCTCAACCGAAGGCGGCATGGATATTGAAGCTGTTGCGGCCGAAACCCCTGATCGGATTATCACCCTGTCTATCGACCCAGCAACTGGCCTGAAGCCGCATCATGTCCGCTCTATCGCGAACGCGCTGGGCCTCAGCGGCGATACCGCGAAACAGGCAGGCGGGTTTTTGTCTGGCATTTACAAAGCCTTCAAACAGCTGGATGCCTCTATGGTGGAAATTAACCCGCTGGTGGTGACCGGTTCAGGTGATTTGCTGGCTCTGGATGCAAAGATGGGCTTTGATGATAACGCCCTGTTCCGTCAGAAAGATGTGCTGGCTTTGCGTGACCTGAGCGAAGAAGACGCCAGCGAGGTCAAAGCCTCAGAATTTGATCTGAACTATATCAAGCTGGACGGCACCATCGGCTGTATGGTGAACGGGGCTGGTCTGGCTATGGCGACCATGGACATCATCAAGCTGGAAGGCGGCGAGCCGGCAAACTTTCTGGATGTTGGCGGCAGCGCCACCACTGAGCGGGTCACCGAAGCGTTCAAAATCATCCTGTCTGATCCGAATGTTGAAGGCATTCTGGTGAATATCTTCGGCGGGATCATGAGATGCGATGTTATCGCTGAAGGGGTGGTTGAAGCGGCGCGGACACTTGGTCTGACGAAGCCGCTTGTGGTGCGTCTTGAGGGCACAAATGTCGAAAAGGGCAAACAGATTATGGCAGAGTCCGGTCTGGCCATCATTTCGGCAGATAATCTGGGGGACGCAGCACAGAAGATTGTCGCTGCTGTAAAGGGGGCTTAAGCAGATGTCAGTTCTTGTTGATAAAACAACCAAAGTGATTTGTCAGGGCTTTACCGGCGCGCAAGGCACATTTCACAGCCAGCAGGCGATCGAATACGGCACACAGATGGTTGGGGGGGTAACCCCGGGCAAAGGCGGGCAGACCCATCTTGACCTGCCAGTGTTTAACACCGTGGCTGAGGCGCGCAACCAAACCGGAGCGACGGCCAGTGTGATTTACGTGCCACCGCCATTTGCGGCCGACTCCATTCTTGAGGCAATTGCAGCTGAAATGCCGCTGATTGTCTGTATCACTGAAGGCATTCCGGTTCTGGATATGGTTGAGGTGAAGGCGGCGCTGGCATCCTCAAACAGCCGTCTTATCGGCCCGAACTGCCCAGGTATTATCACCCCGGGGGGCTGTAAAATCGGCATTATGCCGGGCCATATTCACAAAGTGGGCAAGGTTGGTATCGTCTCGCGGTCAGGAACTTTGACCTATGAGGCGGTTGCCCAGACCACTGCGACCGGGCTTGGCCAGTCAACCTGTATTGGTATTGGCGGCGATCCGGTGAACGGCACTAATTTCATTGATTGCCTTGATATGTTCCTGGCTGATGAGCAAACCGAAGCCATTATGATGATTGGCGAAATTGGCGGCTCAGCAGAAGAAGAAGCGGCCGCCTTTTATGCCGCTCATCCGAACAAGAAACCGATTGCCGGGTTTATCGCTGGCCAGACCGCACCGCCAGGTCGGCGCATGGGTCATGCTGGTGCGATTGTTGCAGGGGGCAGCGGGGCAGCGGTTGATAAAATCGCGGCAATGGAGGCTGCCGGTTTTGTGATGGCACAATCACCAGCCCAGCTTGGTGAGGCGATCACGAAAGCTATCGCCGCGTTTTAATGTAGCTGTGGGGAGCAGGTTGAGGGGGTCTTTTTGTGAAGGCGACTTGCTCTGCGCCCCAAAAACAGGTGATACTTTGATGAAGATGTCAATTCTCCTGTAGCGGTGCTGAATTGAGGAGGGGGTAGTATGGATACGAGTTTCCTGTCAGGGGCCAATGCGACCTTTATTGCTGAAATGCACAAGGCCTGGTCAGACAATCCGGCGTCAGTGGATCAGCAATGGGCCGACTGGTTTGCATCAATGGGTGCTCTTGGTGTTGATGTTGAAGCTGCGCCGGACTGGGGCTCTGGCCCGTCTCAGGTGGTTGGCGCCAATGATCCAGAAGCCTCTATAAAAGCAGTGGCAAAAGGCATCGCCGGGGACCGCGATTTGATGGCCGGTGATGTGCGCTCTGCCACCCTGGACAGTTTGCGCGCTATCATGTTGATCAGGGCCTACCGGATCAGGGGCCATCTGCTTGCCAAACTCGATCCGCTGAACCTGTCTGAAGAAGATATTCACCCCGAACTTGACCCCGCTACCTACGGCTTTACTGAAGAAGATTATGATCGGCCTATCTTCATCAATAATGTTCTGGGGCTGGAAATCGCCACGCTTCGTGAAATTCTGGACGTGGTCAGACGCACCTACTGCTCGACCATTGGTGTGGAGTTCATGCATATCCAGGACCCGGCTCAGAAAGCCTGGATCCAGGAACGGATTGAGGCGATAGGCAACCGCACTGAATTCACCAAAAAAGGCAAAACGGCGATTTATGAAAAGCTGGTTGCCGCTGAAGGGTTTGAACAGTTTCTGCATAAGAAATATATCGGCACTAAACGCTTTGGTCTGGATGGCGGTGAGGCCCTGATCCCTGCGCTGGAACAAATTCTGAAAAGAGGCGGCCAGATGGGCCTGCGCGAAGTGGTGATCGGCATGCCGCACCGGGGCCGGTTGAACGTGCTTCACAATGTGATGGCAAAACCGTTCCGTGCGATTATCTCAGAATTTCTGGGCAACCCGTCAAACCCTGAAGAGGCAGGTGGTTCAGGTGATGTGAAATATCATATGGGCGCATCTGCTGATCGCCAGTTTGATGAAAATGAAATTCACCTCAGCCTGGCTCCAAACCCGTCTCATTTGGAAATTGTTGACCCGGTTGTGGTTGGCCGTGTGCGCGCCAAGCAGGATCAGATTTCTGATGTGGAACGGCGTGAGGTTCTGGGCGTGCTGCTGCATGGTGATGCGGCCTTTGCCGGTCAGGGCGTTGTGGCGGAAACCTTCGCTTTTTCTGCCTTAAGAGGGTACCGGACGGGCGGCACAATTCATATCATTGTGAACAACCAAATCGGCTTTACCACCAGCCCGGCCTATTCACGCTCCTCGCCTTATCCGACTGATGTGGCAAAGATGGTAATGTCACCGATATTCCATGTAAACGGGGATGATCCCGAAGCGGTGGTTCACGCGGCGCGCATTGCAGTTGAATTTCGTCAGACCTTTGGCTGTGATGTGGTGCTGGATATGTTCTGTTACCGGCGGTTTGGCCATAATGAAGGTGATGAGCCGGCCTTTACCCAGCCTTTGATGTACAAACAGATTTCTGAGCAGGACACAACCCGTCAGCTTTATGCCAAACAGCTGGTCTCTGAAGGTGTGCTGACAGCCGAAAAGGCAGAGAATATCTACAGCCAGCATATGGATTATCTGGCTGACGAATTTGAAGCCGGGTCGACGTTTAAACAGAATAAGGCAGATTGGCTGGAAGGCCAGTGGGCCGGGTTCAAAGCTGCCTATGGTGATGACCGGCGTGGCCAGACCCACTGTTCAGAAGATAATCTGAAGCATATCGGCAAGGTGATGACCACCGTGCCGGAAAACATGTCTGTTCACAACAAGCTGAAGCGCGTGATCGAAGCCCGCCGAAAGGCGATTGAATCCGGGGAGAATATCGACTGGGCAACAGCTGAGCATTTGGCGTTCGGGGCGTTGTTGTTAGAGGGCAGTGTTGTGCGCTTGTCTGGTCAGGACAGCTGCCGCGGCACATTCTCTCAGCGTCATGCCGTGTTTATCGATCAGAACAGCGAGGACAGATATATTCCATTGGCCAACCTGTCGGCTGATCAGGGCCAGTTTGATGTGATCGACTCGCCTCTGTCTGAGGCCTCAGTGATGGGCTTTGAATATGGCTTTGCCCAGGCTGAACCAAACGCGCTAGTGATGTGGGAAGCTCAGTTCGGCGATTTTGCCAATGGCGCGCAGGTGGTGATTGACCAGTTCATCAGTTCGGGTGAGGCCAAATGGCTGCGCATGAACGGCCTGGTTCTGTTGCTGCCGCATGGCTATGAAGGCCAGGGTCCGGAACATTCATCTGCTCGTCTGGAACGTTATCTGCAGCTCTGTGCTGAGGATAATATGCAGGTTGTTTACTGTTCAACACCGGCCAATTACTTCCATGTGCTGCGCCGCCAATTGAACCGTGATTTCCGGAAACCGCTGGTGATCATGACACCTAAATCTTTGCTGCGGCATAAGATGTGCGTATCGCGTCTGGATGAATTTACCCAAGACACCTCATTCCACCGGGTGCTAGATGAAGCTGACAAGACCATCAAGAACAATCAGGTCAAACGTGTGGTGATGTGTTCTGGCAAGGTATATTACGACCTGCTTGAAGAGCGGGAAAAACAAGGGCTGAAGGATGTTAAGCTGGTCCGTTTGGAACAGATTTATCCATTCCCGAAAAAGACCGTGACGCAGATTTTGTCAGACACACCAGGGGCTGAACTGGTGTGGTGCCAGGAAGAGCCGCGTAATATGGGCAGCTGGACGTTCGTCAGGGACTATCTTGAAGAGGCTATGGCTGCTGCCGGTATGAAAGTCAGCCGGCCGATTTATGTTGGCCGCAAGGAAGCCGCGTCACCGGCGACAGGGTCAGCTGGCCGGCATCGCCAGGAACAAGACGCCCTTGTCGGAAGCGCTCTGGACAGAGGCAAACAGACAGTGGCGGCGGAATAAGCAGAATAAGCAGGATAAACAGATATCGAAAAGGGGGATATCAGGACATGTCAGTTGAAATAAAGGTCCCTGTATTGGGGGAATCTGTGGTTGAAGCCACTGTTGCCAGATGGATGAAGACTGCTGGTGAGGCTGTTAAAGCTGATGAAGCGGTTGTTGAGCTGGAAACAGATAAGGTGACGCTGGAAGTCCCGTCTCCGGTCGCCGGCGTGCTGTCTGATATTGTGGCGGCTGAAGGCGCAACCGTTGGCGTTGACGCGCTGCTGGCTCTGGTCGAAGAAGGTGCCGCGGCTGCTAAAGCCCCAGCAGAAGTCCCAGTGAAGACTGAACAAAAGACAGCAGCAAAAGAACCGGCCTCCGTTGCGGCACAAGTAACAGCTCCTGCACCGGCCGCGGCTGTCCTGCCGCTGTCTCCTGCGGTGCGCAAGCTGGTTGAGGAAAACAATCTTGATCCTAAAGCGATACCGGCAACAGGTAAAGATGGCCGCCTGACCAAGGGTGACGTGTTGAGCGCGATCGAAAACGGAACCGCAAAGGCCGCTGCTATGGCCAGCCCCGCCCCGGCCAGCTCCGCTCCGGCCAGCCCCGCATCTGCCCCGCGGCAGGTTGATAACCGGGAAGAACGCGTGCCGATGTCACGTCTGCGCCGTCTTATCGCCAGCCGCCTGAAAGAGGCCCAGAACACCGCCGCTATGCTGACCACTTTTAATGAGGTGGATATGAGCGCGGTGATGGCCCTGCGCGCGGAATATAAAGATGATTTTGAAAAGACCTATGGCGCCCGGCTGGGCTTTATGGGGTTCTTCGTAAAGGCGGTAATCGCCGCATTGCGTGACTATCCGGCGGTGAATGCGGAAATCTTCGAAGATGATATCATCTATAAGAATTTCTATAATATCGGGGTGGCTGTCGGCACACCGCAGGGTCTTGTGGTTCCGGTTGTCAAAGACGCCCAGACCCTGTCTCTGGCGCAGATTGAAACCACGATCAGTGATTTCGGCAGCCGCGCCCGTGATGGCAAGCTGAGCCCGACCGATATGGCCGGCGGAACCTTCACCATCTCTAATGGCGGTGTTTATGGCTCGTTGATGTCAACACCGATATTGAACCCGCCGCAAAGTGGCATCTTAGGGATGCACAAAATACAAAAACGGCCTGTGGCGGTAGGGGATAAGGTTGAAATCCGGCCGATGATGTATCTGGCACTGTCTTATGATCACCGGATTATTGACGGGCGTGAGGCGGTCTCCTTCCTGGTGAAGGTCAAAGAGGCTATCGAAGACCCGCGGCGTATGCTGCTGGGGGTTTAACGCTCTTAATCATCAAGGCCTTTTCGGGGCTTGCAGCAGAAGAGAACAAAATGGCTGATACAAAATTCGACTTACTTGTAATTGGCGGCGGTCCGGCCGGCTATGTGGCGGCAATACGGGCGGCACAGCTGGGGATGACGGTTGGTTGTGTGGACAAGCGTGAAACGCTGGGCGGGACCTGTCTGAATGTGGGCTGTATTCCGTCAAAGGCGTTGTTGAACGCGTCTGAGAAATATGCCGAGGCGGCGTCCGGGCATCTGGCGGGTCTGGGTATTGATGTCGGCAAGGTGAAGCTTGATCTGGCAGAGATGATGGCTGGCAAGGACAAAATTGTCTCTGGTCTGACCGGCGGTATTGACCATCTGTTCAAGAAAAATAAAGTCACCCGCCTTACCGGTTCAGCCAGCCTGAAAGGCAACGGCAAGGTTGAGATTAGCCAGAACGGTAAGGCCGAAATCTGCCTAGCTGAGCGGATTTTGATCGCAACCGGCTCTGTGCCCACCTCGCTGCCAAATGTTGAGATTGACGAGAAGAAGATTGTGTCTTCAACAGGCGCGCTGGCCCTTGATAAGACGCCAAAATCAATGGTGGTGATTGGCGCGGGCTATATTGGTCTTGAGATGGGCGCAGTATGGTCACGGTTGGGCACAAAGGTTGAGGTGGTTGAATATCTGCCCCGGATTCTGCCGGGCATGGACCTGGAAGTGGCGAATAAATTTAAGGCTCTGATGACCAGGCAAGGGCTGTCATTTAATCTGAATACAGCCGTAAAATCGGCCAAGTCCACCCGTTCAGGGGTCAGCCTTGTGCTGGCGGATGCCAAGACGGGCAAAGAAACAGAAATGACGTGTGATATCGCGCTGGTGTCTGTTGGCCGCAAGCCGAACACAGACGGTCTTGGTCTTGAGGCGCTGGGTGTTGAGATGACAGACCGCGGCCAGATCAAGGTTGATGCGGATTTTGAAACCAATAGTGAAGGCATTTTTGCTGTTGGTGATGTGATCCCCGGCCCGATGCTGGCACATAAGGCAGAAGAAGACGCTGTGGCGGCGGTTGAGATTATGGCCGGACAAGCCGGGCACGTGGATTACGACCTGGTCCCGGGAATTGTATATACCGCCCCTGAGATCGCCACCTTAGGCGCAACTGAAGAGGCCTTAAAGGACAGCGGCGTTGAATACAAAAAAGGCGTGTTTCCGTTCCTGGCCAACAGCCGGGCAAAGGCAACCGGCCATACAGACGGCTTTGTGAAAATTCTGGCGGATGCAAAGACAGATCGGGTTCTGGGCTGTCATATCATCGCCCATGAGGCGGGCACGCTGATCCATGAAGTGGCGACAGCGATGGCCTTTGGGGCTTCATCTGAGGATATCGCGCGTACCTGTCATGGTCACCCGACCATGAACGAGGCAGTCAAAGAAGCCGCTCTGGCGGTGGACGGCCGGGCCATCCATATCTAAGTCGATACATATTCAGGGCGATACATATTTAAACAGCCTGTCGGCAGGATTAGGGTTGTTTCGCGCGCGGATGGGTCTGTCTGTGGACATCCAGAAGCTGGTCTGAATCAACATGGGTATATCGCTGTGTGGTGGACAGGCTGGCATGGCCCAGAAGCTGTTGAATTGCCCGCAAATCCCCGCCTCCTGATAACAGATGCGTGGCAAAGGCATGGCGCAGTGTGTGCGGGGTGACATGGGCGGGCAGGCCCAGCTTCAGCCTGATTGCCTCGACCATCCTTTGCACCGCCCGCGCATTCAGCGGCCCGCCGCGGTTTGACCGCCAAAACGGCTCTTCACCTTGCGGCTGAAACGGACAGGCCTTGGCTGCGTCTGCTACCGCGTCAGCTACCGTGTCCAGAACCGGTACCTCACGCACCTTGCCGCCTTTGCCTTTGATCTGCAGCCAGTCTGACAAGGGGACATCCGCGGCTGTCAGGCTTAAGGCTTCTGATATACGCAGGCCACAGCCATACAGCAGCATCAAAAACGCGATATCACGTTTGATCTGCCAGCCATCCTGGCCGCTTTTTTCAATCACAGCCAGAATATCGCGAATATCTGTCTGCGGCAGGTCTTTGGGGATCACATGCGGGCGTTTTGGCGGTTTCATCCAGCTGATATCGGCTTTATCAAGATAGCCGTTACGGGCCCCGAACCGGTAGAAATTACGTACCGCAGATACCCGTCTGGCAATGGTCGCATGGCCCAGCGCTTCGGCTTGCTGGCTGGCCAGAAAGGCTCTGAAATCATGCCGGTCAGGCGGGATCACGGCCCCGGCATTCGCCCCTAAGAAGGACAGATAGACAGCCACATCGCGGGCATAGGCATCAAGTGTGTGATCGGCATAATTGCGTTCAGCGCGCAGCCAGTTCAGCCAGCTCTCCTGCCAGGAGATAAGCTGTGATGTTCCGGCGTCTGTTGGCATCGCGTCTACCCGATATCCGCCAACAGGCCATGTGCCTCCAGCTTTGCCAGCAGACAAACGCCGGCAATTTCGGCCAGGTTGGTCAGCAGGGTCTGGCCCTGTTCCGGGGTAAAGCTGGTTTCATCACGCCCAGCCAGAACCAAGGCGGACCCGGCGATAGGGGCAGGCAGTTGATCCGGCAGGGCAATCGCCGCCATGCTGGCGACCGGGGCGGAAAACAGGCCGCTGGCCCGGGCCGGCCCCAGATAAATTGATCCGGCAGACAAAATGGTCTGGATTTGCGCCATCGGTAAGACTAAAAAGCCGAGCTCTTCTGCTTCATGAAGGGCTGTTTCTGTTGGCATCAGAAGCCGTGCCCCAGCCAGACCAAAAATCACCGGCAGTTCTTCATCGATCATCTGCGCAAAGCTGATCAAATCATTGCAGGCCAGAAACCCCAGCGTGGCGTGATGCAACGCCTGCCAATGCAGCATATTTGTGGCTGCAGCATCAAGCAGAGACTGATTCGCTTTTGACAGGCGCCTGGCTTCGGCTCTGGCATTGGCGGCAATTTTTCCGGTTGCGTCAAATAGGCGGATATCTGAAGCCGGGGCTTCAGCAGAGCTGGCCTCAAGATAGCTGGCGATCAAATCCGGCCGTTCTTCAAGGTAGGCGAGAATTTGTTCATCTGACAATCGGGCGGTCATCTCTTCTCTCCGGCAGACCGGGGCGGCAAGGGGGCCGACCCTGTCTTGTCTTATATGATGGATTGGCCAGTCTTTTCCCAGTCATTCAGGAAAGCCGCAAGTCCTTTATCGGTCAGCGGGTGCTTGTATAGTTGGGCCAGAATGGCGGGCGGCAAAGTAATTACATCCGCGCCCAGAAGGGCAGCGTCAACAACATGCTGCGGGTGCCGCGCAGAGGCCACCAGAACGTTTGTTGTAAAATCATAATTATCATAAATAGAGCAGATGTCTGCGATCAGGTTCATGCCATCTGCGCCCAGGTCATCCAGCCGCCCGACAAAGGGCGAGATAAATGACGCCCCGGCCTTGGCCGCCAGCAAGGCCTGTGCGGCCGAAAAACACAATGTTACATTAACCATGGTGCCCTTATCGGCCAGCTCGCGGCACAGAATAAGGCCATCCTGGGTCAGCGGGACCTTGATGGTCACATTTTCGGCCAGCCCGGTCAGAATTTGTGCTTCTTTGCGCATACCGTCCAGCTCTGTTGCGGTCACTTCTGCGCTGACCGGCCCGTCAACAAGCCCGCAAATTTCCGCAATCGTCTGTTTGATATCCCGGCCTGATTTGGCGATCAGAGACGGGTTGGTTGTCACCCCGTCGATCATGCCTGTTGGCAACAGGGCCCGAATTTCATCACAATCTGCGGTATCCAGAAAAATTTTCATTTATCCACTCTTCTTTGGTTGTGGGGTTCAATGCCTCTTGGCGTGGCCAGCCTCATCTTGCTTATCTGGCCCGAGCTTGCTCATCTGATGTGCAGGCCTGTTGGTCAATTTATCAGATCACGCCGCCAGCCCCCTTGATCAGGCTTGCTGTGTTGGTGTTCAATGTACTGTCTTCAGGGCCGGCATGGCAACTGAAAAGCCGTCCGGCATATTTTCCAGACACGAAGGAGACCCGCGCGTGGACACACCCAGCGAAACGGCAGACCGCGGCAGGGCCATACCTGTGCTTTGCCAAGTTGCTGTGCCTGTGCCCATACGCCGGGGCCAGATGCAAACCTATGATTATGTTGCCGGTCCGGCCGCTGGTTGTGCGGTTGGCAGCATCGTTAAAGCCCCTCTTGGTGGACGTGAGGTTTGGGGCATTGTCACCGGTCATGATCAGAAAGCTGATGTCGCCGCTGATAAGTTAAAAGCCATTATTAGTCTGGCAGATGTGCCGGCTCTGTCTGCTGACACGCTTCGTTTTTTAAAGGCGGTCAGCCGCTGGACCCTGGCCCCGTTTGGCTCTGTGATGCGTCTGATTCTGAACACACCATCAGCGCTTGTGCCGCCACCTGATCAAACAGTTTATCATTTGTCTGCGGATATGCCGGACGGGCTCCGGTTGACCCCGCAACGACAGCGTGTGCTGTCCTTTCTTGCGGCGGCTCCGCCTTTACCTCTGGCGGAACTGTCTCGTGAGGCGGGCGTTTCTGCTTCTGTCATCAAGGGTCTGGCAGATGACGGCGCGCTCAATCGCTCTCGCCAGCCACGTCTGGCCACAGATAAATACAGCCCCGCCGCCCAGGCTGAGGGGTTGACCGCGCAGTACACTCTGACCCCGGCCCAGCAGAAGATTGCAGATGGTATTGACGGGCTGGCCAAGGCGTTCAGTGTTCATCTGATTGATGGCATCACCGGTTCAGGCAAGACAGAGGTCTATTTTGATCAGGTGATAAAACAGCTTGCCGCGGGCCGACAGGTGTTGATTCTGCTGCCTGAAATCGCACTGACAACATCCTGGAAAGCCAGATTCGAAAAATGGTTCGGCTATGAACCTCATATCTGGCATTCTTCTGTTTCCGCCGCGCGCCGGAAATCTATCTGGCGACAGGCCATTTCCGGCCAGCCAATGGTTGTTGCGGGCGCACGTTCAGCCTTGTTCCTGCCGTTTGATAAACTTGGTCTTGTCATTATTGATGAAGAACATGACGGCAGTTACAAACAAGAAGATCACGTCAGCTATCAAGCCCGTGACATGGCAATTATGCGAGCAAAAATTCACGATATACCGGTGCTTCTGGCCAGCGCAACACCGTCACTTGAAAGCTGGATACATGCTGGTTGTGGCGCGCGGCTGACCTCATCTGATTCCCAGAACAAAACCGCTATAGAAGGCTGGCATCACTGGCCGCTGACCAGCCGGTACGGCTCTGCCCATCTGCCGCAGGTCAGCCTTGTTGATTTGCGCCTGTCCAAACCGGACCCGGGCAAATGGTTGTCTGCTGAAGTGCTGGACGCGGTAACCGCACGGTGGCAAGCTGGCGAGCAGTCTTTATTGTTTTTGAACCGCCGCGGCTATGCGCCGATGACGGTGTGCGCAGATTGTGGTCACAGGCTGACCTGTCATCAATGTGATTCGTTGCTGGTAACCCATAAGCTGGCCGGGCGTATACAATGTCATTTTTGCGGTATTGGCCAGCCAATTACCCAAACCTGTCCCTCTTGTGAGGCAACAGGCAGTTTGCGCGCTGTGGGCCCGGGCGTTGAACGCCTGCAAGAAGAGCTCAGCCAGCGTTTTCCAGAGGCGCGCATTGCGGTTCTGTCCAGTGATACCGTGCAGACCAGCGAGGCTGATGAGCTGTTTGCCGCGATTCAGGCTGGCGAGATCGATATTCTTATCGGCACGCAGATGGCCGCAAAGGGACATCATTTCCCTAATTTGACGCTGGTTGGTGTTGTTGATGCAGATTTGGGGCTTGGCGGCGGCGATCTGAGGGCGGCAGAACGGACCTATCAGATGTTATGGCAGGTGGCCGGGCGAAGCGGGCGGGGCGAGCGACCTGGCAAAGTTTTGATTCAGACCTTCCAGCCCCAGCATCCGGTGCTGCAGGCCCTTGTGGTCGGCCCGGAGGATAACCCGAATGACGCCAGAGACAAATTTATGCAGACCGAAGCAGATGCGCGTGAGGCTGCCGGAATGCCGCCCTTTGGCCGCCTTGCCGCCCTGATTCTGTCTGGCAGTGATATCGTCAAGCTGGAGCAGGCCGCCCGACACTTGAATGAGATCAGACCCCAATTTGCGCAGGTGGATATTTTCGGCCCGGCTCAGGCCCCGCTCAGCCGGGTTAGAGGTCAGTTCAGAATCAGATTTCTGGTCCGGTGTGACCGCCAGGTGGCCATTGGCAAGGTGGTTGAAGACTGGTTGTCCCGCGCTGTGGTGCCTTCTGGGGTGCGCGTTGTCTGTGATATTGATCCCTATAGTTTCTTGTAGCCCCGTCTCCGCCCCATAATCGCTGCAGGAGGGGTGTGTATATTATTGCCGCAGGGTGTTTTTTTGCCGGTCTCAGACTTGCGTTTCCGCAAGGGGTATGATAACTCCCAAGCTGAAAAAATGACCACTGGCCGTTTCCCAGGGTACAGCCCTGATTTGCGATGATGTATGTCAGCACGCACCGGCAAGAGGTCAAGGGCCCAAAGAGTATGTTTAGAGCGATGAGGACAGCGTCGTGAGTTCAAATGCAAAAGGTCTTGCTGGCCGTTACGCGGGGGCACTGTACGATTTGGCGGTTGAGGCGAAAGCCACAGACGCCGTGCTTTCAGATCTGACAGGCTTAAGAGATATAATCGCCGGTAATGATGATATGAAAGCGCTTGTCAGCTCTCCTGTCTATGCCCGATCTGAACAGTCTAAAGCCATTATGGCCATCATGGAAAAGGCTGGTGCAAACCCGCTGACAAATAAATTTTTGGGCGCGGTTGCCGATAATGGCCGTCTGTTCGCCCTGCCTCAGATTATTCAAGCCTTTGCTGATGAAGTTGCCCGGCGCAACGGCCAGGTTTCCGCAGAGGTGATTTCAGCTGTCGGTCTGGATGAAAAGCGGCGTAAGGCTGTTGAAGCCACTGTCGCCAAGCTGGCTGGATCAAAGAATATATCGCTTGAAATGAAGGTTGACCCTTCCTTGTTGGGCGGTCTTGTCGTGCGTATCGGCTCTCGTTTGTTCGATACGTCTGTAAAAACGAAACTTAACCGGCTTGAAGCCGCAATGAAGGGTGTAGCGTGATGGATATTCGTGCCGCTGAAATTTCAGCGATCCTGAAAGATCAGATTTCAAATTTTGGTAGCGAAGCTGAAGTTGCCGAAGTCGGCCGTGTGCTGTCTGTTGGTGACGGCATCGCCCGTGTACATGGTCTTGATCAGGTTCAGGCTGGTGAGTTGGTCGAGTTTGACGGCGGCGTCAAAGGGATGGCCCTGAACCTTGAAACAGACAATGTCGGTATCGTTATTTTTGGCGGTGACCGTGGCATTAAAGAAGGCGATACCGTGCGCCGGACCTCATCAATTGTTGATGCGCCTGTTGGCATGGGTCTGCTGGGCCGTGTGGTTGACGCTCTGGGTAACCCGATTGACGGTAAAGGCCCGATTAAAGATGCCACCCGCTCACGGGTTGAAGTGAAAGCCCCTGGCATTATGCCTCGGAAATCTGTGCATGAGCCGATGCAGACAGGCCTGAAGGCGATTGACAGCCTGATCCCCATCGGTCGTGGCCAGCGTGAATTGATCATTGGTGACCGTCAGACCGGTAAGACAGCGATTGCTGTTGATACCTTCATCAACCAGAAGGCCGTAAACGAAGCTGCTGGTGATGATAACGCCAAGAAGCTGTTCTGTATTTACGTGGCTGTCGGTCAGAAGCGGTCAACTGTTGCGCAAATCGTTCGCTCACTCGAAGAAAACGGCGCGATGGACTATTCTATCGTGGTTGCCGCGACGGCGTCTGACCCAGCCCCGATGCAGTTTCTGGCGCCTTATACAGCCGCTGCCATGGGTGAATATTTCCGCGATAACGGCATGCATGCGCTGGTTGTTTTTGATGACCTTTCAAAGCAGGCCGTGGCCTATCGCCAGATGAGCTTGTTGCTGCGTCGTCCACCAGGCCGTGAAGCCTACCCTGGTGATGTTTTCTATCTGCACTCACGTCTGCTGGAACGGGCAGCGAAGATGAACGATGAAAACGGTGCTGGTTCGCTGACCGCTCTTCCGGTCATTGAAACACAGGGCGGCGATGTGTCAGCCTTTATTCCGACCAACGTGATCTCAATCACCGACGGCCAGATATTCTTAGAGACAGATCTGTTCTACAAAGGTATCCGCCCAGCGGTTAACGTGGGTCTGTCGGTATCTCGTGTGGGGTCTGCAGCGCAGATCAAGGCGATGAAACAGGTCGCCGGTTCAATTAAGCTGGAGCTGGCGCAGTACCGTGAAATGGCGGCCTTTGCCCAGTTCGCTTCGGATATGGATGCGTCTACACGCCAGCTTCTGGAACGTGGCGCGCGGCTGACCGAACTGTTGAAGCAGCCACAATATTCGCCAATGCTCATCGAAGAGCAGGTCGCGGTTATCTTCGCTGGTGTGAAGGGCTATCTGGACGGTATCAGCCTGGCTGATGTGGGCCGTTTTGAGGCTGGCCTGCTTGACCAGCTTCGCGGTTCAGGCAGTAAGATTCTGGCTGCCATTCAGACGGAGAAGGCGATTTCAGATAAAACTGAAAAAGAGCTACATGACCTGATCGGGTCTTTTGCCAAGAGCTTTGCCTGAGTAAGGGATGTGAGCTGTGCCTCTGGCCGGCTGACATGATGTGAGGAGCATACCAGATGCCGAATTTGAAGGATCTGAAAACACGGATTAACTCTGTGACCTCAACGCAGAAAATCACTTCTGCGATGAAGATGGTTGCAGCAGCAAAACTGCGCCGGGCGCAGGAAGCTGCTGAATCAGGCCGTCCTTATGCATCACGTATGCAGGCTGTAATCGCTTCACTGGCGGCAAAGGCAGACAAGAATTCTGCCTCTGAGCTGCTGGTCGGGCGCGCAACTGTAAAATCGCATCTTCTGGTGGTTGTATCTGCTGACAAGGGCCTGTGTGGCGGCTTTAACGGGTCTGTTGCGCGTATGGCGAGACAGGAAATGGCCCGGTTGGAAGCTGAAGGCAAATCTGTTCAGCTCTACATTGTTGGCCGCAAGGCCGCAGATGCCCTCGGCAGCCTGATAACCGATCGCACTTTTGCCCGGGTTGAAGGCGTGCAAGGCACCAACCTCGGCTTTGAAACTGCCGGCGAAATCGCAGCGAAGATTATCACCGGGTTTGATGAAGGCCAGTTTGACGCGGTCTCTGTCATCTATAACCGGTTTGTGAATGCGATCACCCAGGAAGTGACCCACAAGTCACTGATTCCGGCCCAAATTGAAGATGATAAGGCGGATGCTGATGAAACAGCCGCCTTTTATGATTATGAGCCTGAAGAGGCAGAAATTCTGAGCGCTCTTCTGCCCCGCAATCTGTCTACACAGATGTTCAGTGCTCTTCTTGAATCCTCCGCTGCTGAATTGGCAGCCCGGATGACGGCGATGGATAACGCGACCCGCAATGCGGGGGACATGATCGATCGCCTCACGCTCGTTTATAACCGAACCCGTCAGGCGAACATCACCAAAGAGTTGATTGAGATCATCTCTGGTGCTGAAGCGTTGTAACGGATTTTTGAATAGGCAAAAGACGCTGGAGTTGCAAGCTATGGCAAAAAATGCAGTTGGAAAAGTCAGTCAGGTTATCGGGGCGGTTGTCGATGTTGAATTCGACGGCGCCATCCCTGACATTCTAAACGCCCTTGAGGTGGATAATAACGGCCAGCGTCTGGTTCTGGAAGTCGCCCAGCATCTGGGTGAAAACACAGTCAGAACAATCGCTATGGACGCTACTGAAGGGCTGGTGCGCGGCACCGAAGCCGTTGATACAGGCGCGCCAATTACGGTGCCGGTTGGCCCGGAAACACTTGGCCGGATCATGAACGTGATCGGTGAGGTTGTTGATGAAGGCAAGCCGATTAAAGCCAAGAAAAGCTATGCTATCCACCGCGACGCTCCTGAATATGTTGACCAGTCAACTGAATCAGAAATTCTGGTAACAGGGATTAAGGTTATTGACCTTTTGGCGCCTTACGCCAAGGGCGGTAAGATTGGCCTGTTCGGCGGTGCCGGCGTGGGCAAGACCGTGACAATCATGGAATTGATTAACAACGTGGCGAAGGCCCACGGCGGTTATTCAGTGTTCGCCGGTGTTGGTGAGCGGACTCGTGAAGGTAACGATTTGTATCACGAGATGGTTGAATCAGGGGTTATCAAGACCGATGGTGACGGCTCTAAGGCTGCGCTGGTTTACGGGCAGATGAACGAGCCTCCGGGTGCGCGTTCACGGGTCGCCCTGACCGGTCTGACCTTGGCGGAATATTTCCGTGATGAAGAAGGCCAGGACGTGCTGTTCTTCGTTGATAACATCTTCCGCTTTACACAAGCCGGTTCTGAAGTGTCGGCGCTGCTGGGCCGGATTCCATCTGCGGTGGGTTACCAGCCTACACTGGCAACAGACATGGGTGCGCTGCAAGAGCGGATTACTTCAACAAACAAAGGGTCGATTACGTCTGTGCAGGCGATTTATGTTCCTGCCGATGACTTGACTGACCCGGCACCGGCAACCTCATTTGCGCACCTTGACGCGACAACAGTTCTGTCTCGTCAAATTGCCGAGCTGGGGATTTACCCGGCGGTTGACCCGCTTGATTCGACCTCACGGGTTCTGGACCCGCGCGTTGTGGGTGATGAGCATTACAACACTGCCCGTGAAGTACAAGAAGTTCTGCAGCAGTATAAGTCACTGCAGGATATTATTGCCATCTTGGGTATGGACGAGCTGTCTGAAGAAGATAAGCTGGTTGTGGCCCGGGCCCGGAAAATCCAGCGCTTCTTGTCTCAGCCCTTCCATGTTGCTGAAGTCTTTACAGGTACACCTGGTGTATTTGTCAGCCTTGAAGAAAACATCAAGGGCTTCCAAGGGATTGTTCGCGGCGATTATGACGATCTGCCCGAAGCCGCTTTCTATATGGTTGGTACAATCGAAGAAGCGATTGAAAAAGGCAAGAAACTGTCTGCTGAGGCAGCCTGATAGACTCCTGTCAGACTTAACCACCAGCGCGTAAAGATAAAGGTGAGTGGGCTATGGCCGAAACAACAATGATGGAACTTGTGACCCCGGGACGTGTTCTGGTCAGCAAGTCTGTTGAAATGGTTGTCATTCCTGGCAGTGAAGGATTCTTTGGTGTCCTTCCCCGCCATTCGGCCCTGCTGGCCAATTTGCAGCGCGGCGTGGTAGAGGTGTATGAAGGCGGTAAGGTTGTGGACCGGCTGATGATCGATGGCGGTATCGCAGATGTGACCCCGGACGGCGTCACCATCCTGACCGAACGAGCTGAAGATCTTGGCAAGGTGAATGCACAGGAAATTGCTGAGCGCGCAAAAGCGGCGGCTGAAGCGGAAGCCGATTTCTTGAAAGAAGTTGAAGCCGCGCTGTAAGCGTAACCTTCAGACAGATAGAGAAAAAAACAACAAATGGCCGAGGCTCAGGAGGCGTCAAGCAGGTCCCTGAACTCGGCCATTATATTTGTGTAGACATCGCGTTTGAACGGGACCGCCCGCTGAATGAGCTCATCTGGTGACAACCACTGCCAGTTAATGAACTCCGGATGCTCTGTCTGGATGTTGATATCGCTGTCCGCGCCGGTAAACCGCAAAGCGACCCATTTCTGGGTCTGGCCGCGATAGGCCCCAGACCACAGGCTGTTGGCTAGCCCTTCTGGTATGTCATAGTTGAGCCAGTCCGGGTGAAGCCGCAGGATCTCTGCCTTGTTTGTGCCGATTTCCTCCCGCATTTCGCGGAAGCAGGCGGTTTCAACATCCTCGCCTTCATCAATGCCGCCCTGCGGCATCTGCCAGGCTTCCGCCCGGCCATCCAGCCGCCGGCCACCAAAAATATCGCCGCTCTGGTTAATCAGCATAATACCAACGCAAGGCCGGTACGGCCGGTCAAGATAGGGAAGTGCGGGTGTCTTAGTCTCTTTCATGGCTCTTAATTTGCCTCGGGGCTTATGAATTGGAGGACAAGGCTGTGAAGACGCTCAGGCCACGCAACAAATCGATGGCTCTGGCCAGCTGATAATCTATCTCAATAGGGTCCACAGGCTCAGCCGGTGTCTCCGCACCCTCTGCATCAGCCGCGCTCTCGCCCTGGCTGTCCAGGGCACCCCGCAAATCTTCTTCTCTTACCGGCCCGCCTTCCAGTTTTTCAATTCTGGCCAACGCCACCTCAATATCAGGGCTGATACCCTTGGCCTGGATAGAGACGCCAGACGGGGTGAAATACCGCGCTGTTGTGAGCCGCATCGCGCCATGCCCGGGCATCGGCGTTATGGTTTGCACCGACCCTTTACCAAACGATCGGGTCCCCATCACGATAGCCCGGCGATGGTCTTTTAGCGCGCCGGCCACAATCTCAGATGCAGACGCAGAACCTGAATTAATTAGCACGACAATGGGCAGCCCGTCACTGATATCGCCTGGGCGGGCATAGGCATGCTGGATGTCACTTTCACCGCGGCCGCGGGTG
>CBFHLG010000010.1:0-10521 GCA_965656625.1 Puniceispirillaceae bacterium (SeqCode) | reverse complement strand
ACAATGGGCAGCCCGTCACTGATATCGCCTGGGCGGGCATAGGCATGCTGGATGTCACTTTCACCGCGGCCGCGGGTGGAGACAATCTCGCCTTCTTCTAAAAACGCATCAGACACTCTGATCGCCTCAGACAGCAACCCGCCTGGATTATTTCTAAGGTCAAGGACGATCCCGGTCAGCCCCTCGCTTGATTCTGCCTGCAGATCATCAAGGGCTTTTTCAAGACCAGGTGTGGTCTGTTCAGAAAAAGTCGTGATCCGCACATAGCCGACACTGTCATAAAGCCGGGAGCGTACTGACCGGATTTTGATCTCATCTCTGATGATATCAACCTCGAACGGCTCATCCTGGGCACGCTGAACCGCGATTTTCACGTTGGAGCCAATTGGCCCGCGAAGCTTTTCAACAGCCTCATTCAGGGTGAGCCCGACAATGCTTTCCCCGTCTACAGAAATAATCAAATCTTCAGGCTGGAGGCCGGCCTTGTCTGCAGGTGTGTCATCAATTGGTGAGACGACTTTGACAAAACCGTTTTCCATGGTCACTTCAATACCAAGACCGCCAAACTTGCCTTTGGTCTGCACCTGCATTTTCTTGAAATTATCATCTGGCAGATAGGCTGAATGCGGGTCAAGAGAGGTCAGCATGCCATTGATGGCGGCTTCGATCAGGTCTTTGTCTGACACCTGTTCCACATAATCGCCTCTGACCCGCTGAAACACATCCCCGAACAGGGTCAATTGGCGATAGGTTTCGTCATTATTTGACTGGGCCTTTGTTGTGAAAGGGGCCGCCAGAAACAGCCCGAACACGACAACGCAGATAAAGAACGAGAACACAAAAAGTCGTTGTCTGGATATGAAAGTCATTGCAAGGGGGCCTTTTTCAGAGCTGCTGTTTTTTTCAAACCTATCCGCGTAAACCTGGCCGGTCTGGTCATCATAGCTTCTGGTCTCTGTCCTGTCAGCGATAAAACAGCCTGCTATGCAGAAGCAGGATGAATCAACGACTGTCCGGTCATCTCCTCAGGTTTGTCTATGCCCAGCAGGTGCAGGATTGTCGGGGCCAAATCGGCCAGACTGCCATCCTGCAACTTCTGTGCCGGTGCTGCTGCGCTGTTTGTAACCAGAATGCACGGCACCAGACTTGTAGTATGCGCTGTATGTGGCGAATTTGCGGCCTCATCCCACATGACCTCGCAATTGCCGTGATCAGCGGTTACGATTAAGGCGGCGTCTGCTGCGAGGGCGGCGTCAACAATCTGACCCACCGCGCTGTCCACTGTTTCAACAGCCGTGACGGCGGCGTCAATATCGCCGGTATGACCGACCATATCGGGATTGGCGAAATTGACGATGATCAGCTCATGTGAGCGGGTGTTCACCGCGTTCAGCACCGCCGCCAGAACCTCATTTGCGGACATTTCCGGCTGCAGGTCATAAGTCGCGACCTGAGGTGAGCTGACCAGATGCCTGTCTTCGCCGTCAAAAGCGGTTTCAATTCCGCCATTGAAAAAGAAGGTTACATGCGGATATTTCTCTGTCTCGGCAACCCTGAGCTGGCGGCGCCCGGCTTTCGACACGCTCTCGCCCAGACCGTTGCTGAGGTCAGGCGGCAGGAACAGCGGCATAACCGCTTCGGCCAGATCATCGGCAACAGGTGTCATGCTGAGAAGACCAGCGGAAAACAGACCGCCTGCAGCTGTCTGAGGTAACTGGCAACCGGTTTTATCAGGTGTGGCAATTGCCCGTAAAATCTGCCGTATCCGGTCGACTCTGAAATTGGCGATAAACAGCCCATCAGCCGGCATCACACCGGCATAGTCCTCAATACAGGTCGCGGTGATAAATTCATCTGTCTCGCCGCGCGCATAGGCCTTTTGAATGGCGTCCAGTGCATCACTGGCCTGGTGAGGCGCATGGGCAGTGGTCATCACCTCAAGAAAGGCTTGTGTTCTGGCCCATCTGTTATCCCTGTCCATGGCAAAATACCGCCCGGTCACACTTGCTACACGGCAGCCTGCTGGCAGGCTGGCCAGAAAGGTGGGCAGCTCATCCATCGCTGCTTTAGGCAAGGTGTCACGGCCATCGGTTATGATATGCAACCACACGGGCACGCCCGCATCCGCCATCACTTCGGCTATCGCTTTTATATGCTGGGTGTGAGCATGCACCCCGCCACTGGAGGTGAGCCCGGTGAGATGCAGAGCCCCGCCGCCTTGAACCAGCCTTTCGGCCAGCTGGACCAGAGCGGGCAGGCGGGCCATCTCACCAGAGGCACAAGCAGCTGTAATTCGGGGCAGGTCTTGTTGAATAAGGCGGCCTGAACCGATGGTCAGATGCCCAACTTCTGAATTGCCGGGCTGGCCCTCTGGCAGGCCGACAGCCTGTTCAGAGGCACGCAACTGGCAGGTCGGGTAGGCATGGGTTAACCGGTCAAAGACCGGCGTGCTGGCTTTTGCCACAGCGTTGAACACCTGACCTGTGCTGTTGCCCCAGCCATCCATGATACATAAAATTACCGGCGCTTGTGCTGTCATATTCCTGCTTTGTCCTGCCCGTCCATATTGTCTATCTGGCTTGTCTGCCTGGCTTTGGTTATATCGCCGCACCGGACGGCCAGCAAGACATCTGCGAAAAAGCCCAACGTCCCGAATTAGGCCCGGTGATAGGGGTGGCGCGCCAGGATCATCTCTGCCCGATACAGCTGTTCAGCCAGCATCGCCCGGCACAGCATATGCGGCCAGGTCACCCGGCCAAAGGAAATCAGTTTATCACAGGCCTTCAACAAGTCAGGGTGGTGTCCGTCTGCTCCGCCTACAGCAAAAAAACAGTGCGAAACACCCTCTGTTCGCCAGTTGCCGATCATGTCTGAAAGCTCTTCTGAGCTGATATTCGCCCCGTTTGGATCAAGGCCGACCAACCGTTTGGCGGTGCCTTGTGCCTGCGTAACGCTGCTCAGCATCTTGCGGCTTTCCTCTTCGGTTCGGGCCGGGCCGGCGGGCAGGCGGGAGTCAAATTCTTGCAGGCTGGACGGGAACGGGCATCGTTTCAGCCACTCTTCCCATAGCGCGGCTTCCGGGGTCCTGCGGGCCTTGCCTATCGCCAGTATCGTCAGTTTCATGAAGGGGCGTGCCGCGGCCTGCTAATCGGCATGCACATGAACAATTTCATCAGATGGTGCACCGCTGTCCCACATCCTCTCAAGGGCATAGAACTCCCTCACCTCAGGGCGGAACAGATGCACAATGACCTCAGCGGTATCCAACAGCACCCAGTCTGCCTGAGACACACCTTCTTTGCCCAGAATAGGCACGCCAGAGCGTTTCAGGTTAACCTCAAGATGTTCTGCCAGCGCCGCAACCTGACGTGAAGACCCCCCTGAGGCAATGACCATGAAGTCCGCCATCGAAGATTTGCCGTCAAGTGGAATGGAGACAATGTCGATCCCTTTATTATCGTCAAGCGATTGCACCACCAGGTCTTTGACCTGTTCAGGGGTTAGGTGCACAGAGACGTCCTTGGTAATGGTTTATCTCCTCATTTAAATCTACCGATCACCGAATCGTACCTCCAGCCTATCGTTTTTTCGGGCCAGGGGCAAGATATCATGCATTTTCGCGGCGAATCGCGGTTGAAGACACCGGATTGCTGGCAAAATGGACAAAGGCCCAGCCGCCTGATTTGCCGGTCAAGGTGCGGGCTGTGCGCTGTCGCCGCCGCTGATGAAGAAGGGCTGCCCCGCGTGAAGCCAGGCTCTGATACCGAAAGCCGGGCCTGTTGATAACAAGAATCGGTATCTGGCGGGACAGCTGATAGGCGCGATGCCACTGCGGAAACTGGATAAGGTTATCGGCGCCCATAATCCATACCAGCTCTGCCCGCGGGCAATGACGGGCCAGCCGGGCCAGGCTGTCTGCGGTAAAGCGCAGGCCCTGAGTCTGTTCAAAATCAAGCACTTTTATCCAGTTATGCGCGCCAGCGACAGCTTTCGCACTGGCTATACGGCGGGAAAACCCGGCCATATTCTGTGCCGCCTTTAAGGGGTTTTGCGGGCTGACCAGCCACCAGACCTCATCAAGCCGGGCCGCGCGCCGGGCATGAACCGCGCTGGCCAGATGCCCGTCATGAGCCGGGTTGAACGACCCGCCCATAATGCCAATACGCCGTCTGTAGCCATAATAAGGGCAGGCGGCTGACAAGGGCGGGCGGCTGTCAGGCACGGGTCTGGCCTGTGCCGCGCACAGCATATTTAAAGCTGGTCAATTGGGCCGCGCCAACAGGCCCTCTGGCATGAAGGCGGCCAGTGGCAATGCCGATTTCCGCGCCCATGCCAAATTCACCGCCATCGGCAAACTGGGTAGAGGCATTGGCCATCACAATCGCGCTGTCCACCTCGTTCAGGAACTGTTCAGCTTCTTGTGCATCATCTGTAATGATGCTTTCTGTGTGGCCGGACCCGTGCGTGCGGATATGGGCGACCGCCTCAGCCAGCCCGTCAACGGTCTTGACCGCGATGACAGGGGCCAGAAATTCGCAGCCCCAATCGCTATCTGTGGCAGCCACAACCCGGTCATCACAGGCCGCAATGGCGGCTGTGCCCCGCACTTCACAGCCGCCGTCGATTAATCGGCTGATGATGTCGGTAATGCCTGCTGTGTCGAGCTGGCTGTCGATAAGCAGGGTTTCGGCTGCCCCGCAGATGCCAACCCGCCGCATCTTTGCGTTGAAACAGATATCAGAGGCTTTTTGTCTATCGGCTTTGGCCGACACATACAGATGGCAAATACCTTCCAGGTGGGCAAATACCGGCACCCGGGCTTCCTTCTGTACCCGGCCAACCAGGCCTTTGCCGCCGCGCGGAATAATCACATCCACCTCACCAGAGGCAGCCAGCATCGCCCCGACCAGCGCCCGGTCGGTTGATGGCACGCTCTGCACCGCATCTTCCGGCAGACCGGCGGCGGCCAGCCCATCGCGCATCAGACTGCCTAATAGCTGGCTGGTATGATGCGAATCACTGCCGCCGCGCAAAATGACAGCGTTACCCGATTTAATGCACAGGCCAGCGGCATCAACGGTCACATTCGGGCGCGATTCGTAAATCACCCCGATCACACCCAGCGCGGTCGATACACGGGTGATATCAAGGCCGTTTGGCCGGGTCCATCTGGCCAGCTCAACCCCCAAAGGGTCAGCAAGACCGGCGATATCCTCCAGCCCGGCCGCCATCGCCTCAATCCGATCTGCTGTCATGGTCAGCCGGTCAATAAAGGCGTCTGTCAGGCCGGCCTGTCTGCCGCGCTCTACATCTTGTTGGTTGGCGGCTTCAATCTGCGGGCTGTTTTTGCGAATCATCTCAGCCGCCAGTATCAGCGCCCGATTACGACTGTCATTATCTGTCTGGCCAAGTGCGGTCTGGCCTGCTCTTGCTTTTGTGGCCATCTGGCTGATCAGGGCTGTGGCCTCAGCAGGGCTGAATGTGTCTGTTGTGGTCTGAAGATGACTGCCTGACATGTCAAACGCCTTTATTGTTGTGCTGTAGTATCGATCTATTCAAGATGCAGGACAAGATCGTCTGCATGAATCAGTTCTGCCCGGCATTCATAGCCCAGTATTGCGGCGAAATCTGTACTTTTCTGGCCCTTGACTTTATCGGCCTCAGTTGAGGAATATCCGGCCAGCCCATGGCCTAATTCCTGACCTGTTTCGGCAACAATAACAACCAGATCGCCTCTGTCAAACTGGCCGGAAATCGCAGTAATACCCACCGGCAAAAGCGATTTACCCTGCCGCAGGGCAGATTGCGCGCCAGCATCAACGGTAATTGTTCCTTTCGGATCAAGCGCGCCGGCAATCCAGCTTTTACGGGCTTTGATAAGAGAGGTCTGCGGATGAAAGAAGCTGCATTTTGCGCCGGCGATTAGCCCGGATACCGGTTGCTGGTCAACACCCTTACAGATAATCATACCCACACCGGCAGCTGAAGCAATACGCGCGGCGGCCAGCTTGGTCGCCATTCCGCCAGAGGCGAATTCAGCGTTCGCCCCCCCGCCCATCGCCAAAATTTCAGGCGTGATCTCAGGAATATCGGCAATATGCCGGGCGTCATTATTGCGCATCGGGTTCGCGGTATACAGACCATCCACATCAGACAGCAATATAAGCAGATCAGCAGACACCATCGCTGCGACGCGGGCGGCCAGCCGGTCATTATCGCCAAACCGGATTTCATAGGTCGTAACGGTATCATTTTCGTTCACCACCGGCACGACCGCCAGATCAAGCAAGGTTTGGATGGTGGCTCTTGCATTAATATGGCGGCGGCGGGTTTCTGTATCTTCCGGGGCCAGCAGAATCTGTCCTGCGCGCAGGCCCACCTCCGCCAGTGCTTCAGACCAGAGCTGGGCCAGCTCAACCTGGCCTGTGGCGGCGGCGGCCTGTTTTTCCTCCAGCCGGATAGATCGGGCGGTCAGGCCCAGATGGCGGCGACCCAGCGCAATAGAGCCTGAGGAGATCAGAACCACCTGGGCGCCTTGCGCGCGCAGGCTGGCCACATCCTTGGCCAGCGCCCTCATCCAGTCTTGTCTGGCTTCTCCGCGCACAGGATCAAACAACAAGGCGGAACCTATCTTTATGACAATCCGTTTGGCCTTAGCGATGCGGTCGGTAATCATGGTCATCAGCTTCAGCCCTGCTCATGCGGTGTCCAGGCCACATCTCCGGCCAGTGCCTGTTCGGCGGCTGTCTTGCTTTCGGTAATCATCGCCTGAACAGCCCGCAACACTTCGGTGACGCCGTCATGGCTGACAGACGACATATACAGGATTTTGCCGGCCCCGGCGGCCTGCAAGGCCGCACTTACCTCATCAAGATAATCTTTTGGGGCGGTGTCACATTTGGACAGCACCAACACTTCTGGTTTATCGGCCAGCACATCGGCATAGGCTTCGACCTCACGCCTGACAATCTGCCAGCTTTCCACTGGGTCAAACGCGGACGCATCTATTAAGTGAAGCAGCACGCGGCATCTCTCTACATGGCCTAAGAACCGGTGGCCAATGCCGGCGCCCTGATGCGCGCCTTCAATAAGCCCGGGGATATCGGCCATCACAAATTCCTGGCCATCAATGCCAACCACACCCAAATTCGGATGCAGGGTCGTAAACGGATAATCCGCGATTTTCGGGCGCGCCGCAGAAACTACAGACAAAAAGGTGGATTTGCCAGCGTTCGGCAGACCCAGCAAACCGGCATCAGCTATTAGCTTTAGCCGCAGCCAGACCCACATCTCGCTGCCCTTTTCGCCAGGCTGGGCCCGGCGCGGGGCCTGATTGGTTGACGATTTAAAATAGGCGTTACCCTTGCCGCCTATCCCGCCGGACGCCAGAATCACCTCTTGGCCTTCCTTGGTCAGGTCAGCCAGAACGGTCTGGCCATCATCTGAGATAATCTGTGTGCCGACAGGCAAGTTTAAAACCGCATCCTTGCCGCGCCCGCCAGATCGGTTGCGGCCAGCCCCGGGAATGCCTGCAACGGCTTTGAAATGCTGTTGGTAGCGATAATCGATGAGCGTATTCAGCCCGCCAACGCATCTGGCGACCACGTCACCGCCGCGCCCGCCATCACCGCCATCAGGCCCGCCCATAGGCACATTGGCCTCTCGCCGGAAGCTGACCGACCCCGGCCCGCCATTGCCAGAGCGGATGAAAATCTTTGCTTGGTCCAGAAATTTCATAAAACACGCCCTGTAACGAAGGTTTTTTATTTAAATACTGCCAGTTTAGCTGACAAAAGGAAAAAGGGGATTTGCCCTGTTATGGGCCATCCCCTTTTGGTATCGCTTGCCTGTTGCGGTTTATCGCAAAAGGGCAGTCTGTGCGCGGCGTCTCAGCGTTTATTCAGCGGCCTTGGCCTGATCCTGAACAGACACGAACATGCGCTTGCCGGCTCTTTGGCGGAAGCTCACATGACCGTCACATAAGGCGAACAGGGTGTGGTCTTTGCCCATGCCCACATTATCGCCCGGGTGAAACTTTGTGCCGCGCTGACGAACAATGATGTTGCCCGCGATTACAGATTCGCCGCCGAATTTCTTTACACCCAACCGGCGTCCGGCTGAATCGCGACCGTTTCTGGAGCTACCGCCTGCTTTTTTATGTGCCATGCTCTGCTCTCCTTACCTTAATCTGACTTTTTCGCGGCTGCCTTCTTTGGGGCAGCGGCTTTCTTTGCAGCTGTTTTCTTGGCTGCCGTCTTTTTTGCGGCTGGGGCCTTCTTTTCGGCTGCAGGCTCAGCGGCGTCTGCTTTTGGCGCGGCAGCTTTCTTTGCCGGTGCCGCAGCTTTCTTGGCTGAGGTGTTGATATCTGTGATTTTCAGCAGCGTCAGGTCCTGTCTGTGGCCCTGTGTGCGGCGGTGATTCTTGCGACGCTTGCGGCGGAAGATGATAATTTTCGGGCCGCGGGTCTGGCTGACCACCTGGGCTTCAACCGATGCATTGGCGACAACAGGTGTGCCAACGGTTACGTTGTCCCCTTCACCCAGTAGCATCACGTCAGACAGAGTGACCTTCTGGCCTTCTTCTGCGTCCAGCTTTTCTACAAGAATGGTGTCATCCTTGGCTACGCGGTACTGTTTCCCGCCTGTTTTCACCACAGCGTACATGGCGATCATCCTATCTCTAACTCAAAGTTTTTGTTATCTGCACGCTGAAGCTGTACAGATATTTATGTGCTGACCATACTGTTGAAATTCAGGCAGCAAGCCATATTGAGGGCTCGGAATACACCTGTTGTGCCCCTTATGTCAAGTCAGAACTGAAGTTTTGCAACGGGCGATGAGGCAAAATCTGGTATTTCTCCAGCGATCCTCATGAACCGGTCAAACCGGCGGCAAAGCCTCTGCTTTCCTCAGCCGCCGGCGAAATGCTTGTTGCGGACCGGATCAAACGGGGTCTGGCCCATCTCCAGATGCAGCTTGTCGCCGCTATAAGGGTGGGCCCGCGCCACCGCCTCATTTAACTCTACACCCAGGCCAGGGGCAGACGGGATCATCACCCGGCCGTCTTCAACCTCTATCTTGTTGACCAGCAGGTCTGCATGAAATCCATCCATCTTGTCGATCATTTCAATGATCAGGAAATTGGATGTTGCCGCGGCCAGCTGAATATTGGCGGCAGCTACAATTGGCCCGCAATATAAATGCGGGGCAATCTGGACATGTTTGACCGCGGCCATGGTGGCGATTTTCTGGCCTTCACGGATGCCGCCGGCCCGGCCCAGATCAGGCTGCAGAATGGCCGCTGCGCCATGATCCAGGATCGCGGCAAATTCAGCCGCGCTGCACAGCCGCTCACCGGTCGCGACCGGGACAGATGAGGCCCGCGCCACTTTTGCCATTTCGGCCGGATTGTCCGGTGGCACAGGTTCTTCGAACCAGAGCGGGTCATAAGGCGCGATGTGCTCTGCCAGCCGGATTGCCCCGGCGGCGGTGAACTGGCCATGTGTACCAAACAGAAGATCCGCCTGATCGCCCACAGCCTCCCGGATATGGCGACAGAACGCGGCTGACCGGCTCAAGGCCTCGCGATCTGGCATCCGCCCGTCAAACACGGTATATTGCCCGGCCGGGTCAAACTTCACCCCGGTAAACCCTTCGGCGACTTTCTGGGCGGCTCGTTCAGCAGAGGCAAGAGGGTCGGCGTAAAACGCCGCCGCATCCTGGGCCTCATCGGGGTAGAGATAGGTATAACAGCGCAAATCATCATGCACCCGCCCGCCGATCAGATCATAACAAGGCATGTCATGGGCCTTGCCGATGATATCCATACAGGCCATTTCCAGCCCGCTGACCACGCCCATCACTGTGGGATCAGGCCTATGAGTAAAGCCGCTGCCATAGGCGCGGCGCACAAATTGTTCGATCTGATGCGGGTCTTCACCGGCCAGATAACGGGCAAACATATCCTCAGCCAGTTGGGCGGTCAGATGTGCAGAAAAGCTGGCTGCATAAATCTCGCCATAACCGACCAGATTACACGCTGTTTTCAGCTTAACAAAAATGAAATAGCGTCCGCCCAGAGACGGCGGTGGGTTGCCAACCACAAAACTCTCGCAACTCTCCAGCTTCATTGGTGCGCACACCCCCCCTTGTTGATGTTCGTGCTGGCCGTGTCAGGCCCTTAGCTTCAGCACAAAAAAGTCTGAAGCGCGGCTGATGTCTTGTCAATTCAGGAAAGCGGCCAGTGGCCATCAGCTGTGCTGTTTGATTTCAGTTTGAAAAAGTGGTTAATCCGGCTACCGTTTAGGTTTGAAGATAACCGTGACGAAGGCAAGGGGGCTTTGCTCATGAATAGACTTATCGCATTTGCGCGCCAGCATCTCTTTTTGTTCGGGGCGACAAAATTTCTGGTCGGGCTGGCCATCGGCTTTGCTGTCGGCATTTATACGCTGCCTATTCTGACCGCTGAAAGCGGCCTCAGTACAACTGAGCTGGTTCAATTGAGAGCCAATGCTGAAGAGAC
>CBFHLG010000009.1:73662-83107 GCA_965656625.1 Puniceispirillaceae bacterium (SeqCode) | reverse complement strand
TGAAATGGTTTGAGATCCCCTCATGCAGGCCTTCTCTGGCAGCCAGCCTGAACAGGGCGGCCATCTGAACGCGCGCGAGCGCCTCATCAAGCTGAATACCGGGCATCGTCATTGAGCTGTTCTCCTTTTTTTCTGCGCTACCTGTTCTGCCGATAAGGGCCCTGTTTCACGCATGCAGATTAAGAATTGTCTTGTTTAATCAGCGCTGGCAAGCCAAAAATAAGAGGCACCACATCCAGTCAAAACCTGAACGTCAGGGGAGGCCGCCATGCAAACCATCATGTCTGTTATCAACGGCCAAACCGTGGCCAGCGACCTGCCTGTTTTTGCCAAACGCTATCCGGCAACCGGTGAGGTTATCGCTGAGGTCCAGCCCGCCACACCGGCCATGCTTGATGAGGCGGTTCGCCATGCCAAAGCGGCACAGAAAAAATGGTCTGGCCTGGCCGCCCATGACCGGGCCCGTATCCTTGGCCGGGTGGCCGCGCTGCTGCATGAACAGAACGAGCCTCTCTCCTTGCTGGAGGTTCAGGATGTCGGCAAGGTCTATACCGAGGCCGCCAGTGCGGATGTGCCCTCCGGCGCAGAAGCCTTCGACTTTTTTGCCAGCCTGTGCGCGACCTATCATGGTACCTCTCATAAATGGCCAGATGCCATTGGCTATACCCAGCGTGTACCGCTGGGGGTATGTGCCGGCATCGGGGCCTGGAATTATCCGGTTCAGGTCGCCTGCTGGAAGGCCGCCCCGGCCCTGGCCGCCGGAAATGCCTTCATCCTGAAGCCATCAGAAGAAACCCCGCTGACCGCAAACGCGCTGGCCGATTTGTTCCAGCAGGCCGGCCTTCCCGACGGGCTGTTTCAGGTGGTGCATGGCGACCATACCATCGGTCAGGCCATCTGCGCGCATCCCGGCATTGCCAAAATATCGCTGACCGGCGGGGTGGATACAGGCCGCCTGATTATGGCCCAGTCCGCCGAAACCCTGAAGAAAGTCACCCTGGAGCTGGGCGGCAAAGCCCCGTTGCTGGTGTTTGCCGATTGTGATTTCGAACTGGCTGTCCAAACCGCGCTGGATGCCAATTTCTACACCGCTGGTGAGGTCTGTTCTAACGCCACCCGCGTGTTTGTTGAAGACAGCATCGCCGAACCGTTTATCGAGGCGGTAACCGCCAGAACCCGCGCCCTGAAGATAGGCGATCCGATGAACCCGCAAACCCAAATCGGGGCGCTGATATCAGAGCCGCATTTGCAGACCGTTCTGGGCCATATTGACCGCGCGCGGCAAGACGGCGCCAGCGTTCTGACCGGCGGTGAGCAGGTCAGACCAGAAGGCTGTGAAGGCGGCTATTTCCTCTCACCGGCCATCCTTGCCGACTGCAGAGATGAGATGGCCTGCGTACGCGAAGAAATCTTCGGGCCGGTGATGTCTGTCTTAACCTTTGCTGATGAGGCAGACGCCGTTGCCAGAGCCAACAACACCGAATTTGGTCTGGGCGCCGGAATTCTGACCAGGGATATCAGCCGCGCGCACCGCGTTGCCGACCAGCTGCAGGCGGGCAATATCTGGATAAACAGCTATAACCTGATCCCGCCGGGGCTGCCGTTTGGCGGGTCCAAACAGTCAGGTTTCGGGCGCGAGGGCTCTGTCTACGCGCTTGAGGCCTATACCGAAGTAAAGGCAACCTATGTACAACTCTGAGAGGCTGGCGGTCCCCCTTTTTCAGGACAGGATGCCGCGCTGATGGCCACCCCCCTTCCCCAGTTCAGGCTGTTCCAGATGATGGCCGGCGCGCGCGTCGGTGGGGCAGAGCTGTTTTTTGAACGGCTGGCCACAGGGTTTCAGCAGGCCGGTGTGGACCAGCAGGTCTGCATCAAGCCGCACCCCGAGCGCACCGCCCGCCTGACCGATGCCGGCATAACGCTTCACCGGTCAGCCTTCAGCCCGCTGTTCGGACCACTTGAGCGGTGGCGCTTGAGCCAGCTTATCCGGCAGGCCAGCAGCGATATTCTGCTGACCTGGATGAACCGGGCAACAGCCCTTGCCCCGACCGGGCGGTTTGTTCATGTGGCCCGGCTGGGCGGTTATTATAAGCTGAAACATTATGCCAAATGTGACCATCTGGTCGCCAATACACAAGGCATCGCCGATTACCTGATCCAGCAGGGCATTCCGGCAGGGCAAGTCCATCATCAGGTCAATTTCGTCCCAGACGGGGCAGAGATAGCCCCGTTGACCCGCCCGGCCGCGGCAAAGGACAGGCTGATAGTTGCCGCACTGGGCCGGTTGCACCCGAACAAGGGCTTTGATGTGCTGATAAGAGCCCTTAGTTCATGTCATGACCTCCATTTGTTGTTGGCCGGGGCTGGCCCGGAACAGGCCGCCCTGAACGCCCTGGTTGATGAGCTTGGCCTGACAGACCGGGTCAGCTTCCTGGGCTGGCAGGATAACCCACAAGCGGTTATCCGGGCGGCGGATATTTTTGTCTGCCCGTCCCGGCATGAGCCGTTCGGCAATGTGATCGCCGAGGCGTTTGCGGCAAACAGGCCGGTTATCGCCACAGCCTCGCAAGGGGCGGTGGAATATATAAACACCAGCCAGACCCAGAACGGGGTGATCGTGCCGGTTGATGATGTTGACGCGCTGGCAGACGCGCTGAACGAGCTGGCCCGGAACCGGTCATTGCGCGACAAGCTGGCCGCCGCCGGTTACAAGGAATGGGCCGCCCGTTTCCGCCGCGATAAGGTGGTCGGCGACTGGATTTCCTATCTGAACACGGTGGCCTGAGATGTGCGGTATTGCCGGTTATTTCCTGAAACCAGATGCATCCCCCCTGCGACACAGCCTGGAGGTGATGCAATCACGGCTTTATCACCGCGGCCCAGACGGCCAGGATACCCAACGATGTGGCCAGGCCGGCTTTACCCAGACCAGACTGGCCATTATTGACCTTGAAGGCGGCCGCCAGCCATTTGTCTCACAACAGGCCGATGGCAAGGCCATGCTGGTCGCCAATGGCGAGATTTATAACCATCAGAGGCTGCGCGATGAGCTGGCTGAAAGCTTTGCCTTCCAGAGCCGATCAGACTGCGAGGTGTTGCTGGCCCTGTGGCTGGCACGGCCAGCCGCGCTGATGTCTGCTGCACGCGGGATGTTTGCCGCCGCGCTTTATGATGAGGCATCTGACAGGGGCTGTCTTGTTCGCGATCCGTTCGGGATTAAACCTCTATATTATTGCGAGCATGATACCGGGCTGTATTTCGCCTCTGAGATTTCTGCGCTGCGCGCCGCCGGTCTGGGCGAGCAGACCCCGAACCCGCTGATGGCCGCTTATGTGCTGGACAAGCAGTTTGCCCCGCGCCCTGTTGCCGCCTTTGCCGGCATCCAGAAGCTGGCCCCGGGCGAAACACTGACCATAGATGGCGGACGTATCACCGGCCGGACAACAGAACCGCCGCTGATGGCCACACAGACGCCGTCAGCCCCAGCCGCGCTGGACAGCGTGCTTACCGACAGTGTTGACGCGCACCAGATGTCAGATGTCCCGTTCGGGCTGTTTTTATCAGGCGGCGTCGATTCTTCTGTTTTGCTGGCGACCATGGCGCGGTTGCGGCAGGCCGGCAAGATAGCTCACCACACACCGCATTTGCTGGCCTATACCGCCCGGTTTGACAGTGACGAGGTGGCAGATGAAACCGCCCTCGCCCGCGCCCTTGCAAAAAAGACCGGGGCTGAATTCATCGATATTTCGTATGACAAGGCCCGGTTCTTTGCGGAGTGCGGGGCGGCCGTTGCAGCGATGGATGAGCCGGTCGCCGATTATGCCATCCTGCCCAGCTTTGCGCTGGCAAAGCGCGCCAAGAACGATGTTAAGGTGGTGCTGTCCGGTGAAGGCGGTGATGAGTTTTTTGCCGGTTATGGCCGTTACCGCGCCGGGCTGAGACGGGTCGGGGCGAAATTCCCCACCCGGGCCGGACCGGCCCTTTCGGCCGGGCTGTTGCGCCCGGACCTGGCCACCAGCCTGCGCCGCCAACTTGACCTCAGCGCGGAGAAGATGCCGTCTTTTCTTGACCGCTTACGTTCACCAAACAGCGCCCTTGGACAGCTGCAACACTATGACATCGACTTCTGGCTGCCAGATAACCTGCTGGTCAAGCTGGACAGATGCCTGATGCATAACAGCCTTGAGGGCCGTACACCGTTCATTGACCGGATATTATCTGTTTATGGATTTCACCTTCCTTTCGATCAAAAGCTAAACGCCGGACAGGGCAAATACGCCCTCAAAGCCTGGCTGTCGACACATCTGCCAGAGGCCAGACCCTTTGCCCGCAAACGCGGCTTCACCGTCCCTGTTGGCCAGTGGATAGACGCAGAATCAGATAAGCTGGCCCCGGCCATAGCCCGGCTGGCGTTTCTCTCAGACCTTGTTCATACAGACATGATCGCCCCTGTGTTCAGGGACGCCGGCGGCCGCGGCGGCCTGTTGGCCTGGCGGTTATTGTTCCTGGGGTTGTGGCACCAAATCCATGTTCGCGGTGTATCAGCGGATCAGCCGGTGCTGGATATTCTGAACAGCTAGCCGTCCGCCAGGGGCAGGGCGGTTGTATATTTAATCTCCTCCATCGCGAAGGAGGAGCTGACATCGGTCAGCTTCACCTCTGAGATCAGGTCTTTATAAAACCGGTCATAGGCCGCCATATCCGGAACCACGACACGCAGCAGATAATCCACCTCACCGCTCATCCGGTAGAACTCCACCACTTCGGTGCGTTCAGCGATTTTGCGGGCAAATTCGGCCAGCCAGTCCGCGTTATGCTGATCTGTTTTGATGGCCACAAACACCGACATGCCCAACCCGATTTTGGTGGCATCCAGCAGGGCAACACGGCCCCTTATCACGCCGTTTTCTTCAAGCCGTTGGATCCGCCGCCAGCAGGGGGTGACCGATAAGCCTATCTTGCGGGCGATATCGGCAATTGGCTGGGCGGCGTCTTCCTGGAGAAGGGCAAGGATTTTCTTATCAGTCTGGTCCATCACGACAATCCAGAGGTTTCGTCTGCTTATGAGGCTATCTGTTTAAAAAAAGGCCTGCTGATTCAGGGTAGTAATGTTTACACAAAAACGCAATTTGACCTTTTTATAAAACCGGCCATAAAAAACCGGCAATCTGCGAACACAGATACCGGCAACAACTTAAATTACAATTTTTCGATAATATAAACAACCATAGCCAGAATTGTGCCATTTGTCAACAAGAAAATTTTACCCCTGTTGCCGGTGGCATGGGAAGCCGGTCTGTTTTTGCTGGTCACCGGCCGAATTTTGACTAGAGTGTAGGGCCATGAATAAGCAATCCCAATCTGCGCCCCAATATGCGCCCCAACAGGCGCTGCATCTGTATCCGGAAGGCTGGACAGAGTACCGTCTGCTGGATAGTGGCGAGGGCCAGAAGCTGGAGCAGTTCGGCCCGTACCGGTTTGTGCGGCCGGAACCGCAAGCCTTGTGGCAGAAGCGCCTGTCGCCGTCTGAATGGGCGGCCGCAGACGGCGTGTTTACCGCCGGTACTGAGGAGAAGGGCAAATGGCAATTGGCCGACAGTCTGCCGGCATCCTGGGAGATGTGCTTTGAGGGGGTGCGGTTTACCGCCCTGCCGACCCCGTTCCGCCATTTAGGATTTTTTCCTGAACAATCGCCGCACTGGCAATGGACGGCCACGCAGGTAAGCTCTTTTATTGCCGAACATAACCGGCCGCCAAAGCTGTTGAACCTGTTCGCCTATTCAGGTGTGGCCAGCCTGCATGCGGCACAGGCCGGGGCAGAGGTAACCCATCTGGACGCCAGTAAAAAAGCAGTTGCCCAGGCGTTTGAAAACCGGGCCTTATCGGGCATGGACGAGGCCCCTATCCGGTTTATCACTGATGATGCGCTGCGGTTTACCGCCAGAGAGCTGCGCCGCGGTAACCGGTATGACGGCATCATGCTGGACCCGCCGAAATATGGCCGCGGGCCAAAGGGCGAAGTGTGGCAAATCAATGAAAACCTGCCGGAATTGCTGCAGATATGCCGACAGTTATTATCAGACACGCCGCTGTTGTTTCTGGCTACCTTATATGCCATCCGTACCTCAACAACCGCTGTTCACGCCGCGGTTGGCGATGTTCTGGACGGGCTGGGGGGCGAGCTGAGCTCAGGTGAGCTGGCTTTGGTTGAAGATCGGCCGGACGGGCGCGCCATCGGCCAGGCGTTATATGTCAGATGGTGCCGCCAAGCGGTCAGGCCTGCTGCATCTGATACAAACAAATCCCCGTCGCCACCGCCAGATTGAGGCTGTCAGACCGGCCCTTCATCGGCAACCGGACAAGCTGGGTACATAAGCTGGTCAGCTCATCTGTCAGGCCGGCCTGCTCATTGCCCATCAACAAGATAAGCGGCTGAGCCCAGTTGGCGGCCCTGTAATCAGATGACGCAGGCAGCGCGGTGCCAATAACCTGGCCCGGCCAACGCCCGCAAAACCCAGCAAAATCAGCTGTGCTGGTCTGTACCAGCCCGACATTAAACACCGCCCCCATAGAGGCCCTGACCGCCTCCACCGAATAGGGATCGGTACAGTCATCAATAAGAATAATGCCCCTGGCCGCGACCGCATCCGCCGTGCGCATGATGGTCCCCAGATTACCCGGATCACGCACCCGGTCCAACGCCACCCAACAGCCGGCAGGGTCATTTTGCGTATCATCAAGGCTGGCCCATTTCTGGGCAAAGGCGCCGATGACCATCTGCGCGTTATCTTTGCGGCTGATCCGGGACAACAGGTCTTGTGTGACCGGCAACACCCGGCCGCCCGCCGCCCGGCAGGCCTGTATCAGTGCAGAAAGGCCCGGCTCTCCCTCGCGCCCGGCCGCATAGACAAGACGGGCCGGGGCATAACCCAACTGCACGGCTTCAGTACAGATGCGCATACCTTCGGCCAGAAACCAGCCGGTTTTCTTGCGGTATTTGCGATCATGCAGCGATCGCAGCAGCTTCACCTCAGCATTTGCCGCTGAGGTGATGACGATATCGTCAGGGGGCTGTTGTGGTCTGGTGGTTCTGTTCATGAGGCAGAGACTAGCCTGTCTGACCGCCTTAGAACAAGCCTTCTATCTGACCGGCCTCATCCAGACCGATTGACTGGGCCGCCGGCACACGCGGCAGACCCGGCATGGTCATAATATCGCCGCAGATGACAACGATAAACCCGGCCCCGGCAGACAACCGCACCTCACGGATGGGAACCATATGGCCGGTGGGCGCGCCGCGCAGGTTCGGGTCAGTTGAAAACGAATACTGGGTCTTGGCCATACAGACAGGCAGATTGCCAAACCCGGCCGCTTCCCAGTCACGAAGCTGGTTACGGATTTTCATATCCGCGGCCACATCATCAGCCCGGTAAATGCGGGTGGCAATGGTTCTGATTTTTTCAAACAACGGCAGGCTGTCTTCATATAAAGGGGCAAACTGAGCCGCGTCTGCCTCGCAGATGCTGACCACTTCCTCAGCCAGTTCAGTGGTGCCCGCAGACCCTTTTGCCCAATGCTCGCACCGGATAGCCTTGACACCCATGCGCGCGGCTTCACGACTGATCACATCAATTTCGGCATCTGTGTCAGTGACAAAATGGTTAATCGCCACCACCACAGGAACACCGAACTGTTTGATGTTTTCAATATGACGCAGCAGGTTGGCACAGCCCTTTTCGACCGCTTCAACATCTTCTGATCCCAGCTCATCCTTGGTCAGGCCGCCATTCATTTTCAATGCCCGCACAGTGGCCACCAACACCACGCATTTCGGTGACAGACCCGCTTTGCGGCATTTAATATCAAAGAATTTTTCGGCGCCCAAATCAGCCCCGAACCCAGCTTCGGTCACCACATATTCAGACAGTTTCAGGGCCGAACGGGTCGCGATCACTGAATTACAGCCATGCGCGATATTGGCAAACGGCCCGCCATGGATAAAGGCCGGGTTATGTTCCAGAGTTTGCACCAGATTGGGCTGCATCGCTTCTTTCAACAGTACCGTCATGGCGCCGTCAGCCTGAATTTCAGCACAGGTCACCGGTGTTCTGTCCCGCTTATAACCAATGATAATCGCGCCCAGACGGTGTTTCAGATCAGCCATGTCCGTTGCCAGACACAAGATAGCCATAATTTCTGAGGCCACGGTAATATCAAAGCCGGATTCACGCGGAAACCCGTTCGCCACCCCGCCCATAGAGACGATATTGTGGCGCAGAGCGCGGTCATTCATATCCAGAACCCGCCGCCAGACCACCCGGCGCATATCTATATCGCATTCATTGCCCCAATAGATATGGTTGTCGATCATCGCGGACAGAAGATTATGCGCCGAAGTGATGGCATGAAAGTCACCTGTGAAATGCAGGTTGATATCTTCCATCGGAATAACCTGGGCATAGCCGCCGCCGGCCGCCCCGCCCTTCATCCCGAAACAAGGCCCGAGCGAGGGTTCACGCAGACACATCACTGCCTGTTTGCCAATCCGGTTCAGCCCGTCACCAAGCCCCACCGTGGTTGTGGTCTTGCCTTCACCAGCCGGTGTCGGGTTAATCGCGGTGACCAGAACCAGCTTGGCATCATCGCGCTCTGGCTGGGCCTGGAGCCAGTCCAGATCAATCTTGGCCTTGTCATGACCATAAGGTTTCAGCGCCGCATCAGGAATAGACAAGGACTTGCCCACGTCCTGGATAGGTTTGGCCGTCGCTGCTCTGGCGATATCGATATCTCTCATGGTCCGATCCCTGTTTTTTTTCATTCCCGCGTGCAAAGTGTGGACATCTCATACGCGGTCTGTCCAGTTGTCATTTGCACAAGACGACGCGGACTAGCAAAAAACCGTCGATGGGTTGATTTTTTTGCTATTCTTGTCATTTTTTTTGGGTCATGCTGAACTGCGGTGATGACAAAAACGCCGGTCTATTAGGTGCAGATGTCTATGAAAGACGACAAAATCAGAAATCTTCTTCAAGCCAGCAAAAGTGCCGGGCCTCTGACAGTCGGATTTCTGCTGATTCCGAACTTTTCCATGCTGGCGTTCGCTTCAGCTCTGGAGCCGTTGCGCGCCGCCAACCGCATGTCAGGGGCCGATCTGTTTTCCTGGGTCATCTCCAGCCCGTCCGGCACACCCACACAAGCGTCAAACGGGGTGATGGTTGATGTGCATGGCGACCCTGATGTGCTGTTGAACTGCCGGTTGGTGTTTGTCTGTGCCGGGCTGAACGTCAAAGCCTATTGTGACAAGGAAGCCTTGAATGTCATCCGCCGGCTGGACCGGAACGGGGCGATTATCGGGGCGATTTGTACAGGCACCTATCTGATGGCCGCTGCCGGCCTGCTGGATGATAAACGATGCACCATCCATTGGGAGAATATTGACGGGCTG
>CBFHLG010000009.1:71378-73566 GCA_965656625.1 Puniceispirillaceae bacterium (SeqCode) | reverse complement strand
CTAGCCGAAGAATTCCCGTTGCTGGAAATCACCAATGAGCTGTTCGAGATAGATGACACGCGGGTGACCTGTTCCGGCGGAACCGCCTCACTGGATATGATCTTATATCTTATCGGTCAGGTTCATGGCCAGAGCCTGGCAGCGCAGGTATCTGACCAGTTTATCCATGACCGGATAAGAGACCCGAGTGACCGGCAGCGAATGGAGCTCAGATCGCGCCTCGGTGTCTCTCACCCGAAGCTTCTGGCGGTGGTCGCGCTAATGGAACAGGGCCTGGAAGAGCCGCTATCGCAAACCGAACTGGCATTAAAGGCCAATCTGTCGACCCGCCAGTTAGAACGGCTGTTCCGCAAATACCTGTCAACCACGCCAACACGCTATTATCTTAATCTGCGGCTGGCCCGGGCCCGGCATCTGTTGCGCCAGACCTCTATGTCTATCCTGTCGATTGCGCTGGCCTGCGGGTTTGTATCAGCCTCACATTTCTCTAAATGCTACCGCGAGGTGTATGGCCGCACCCCGCGGGCAGAACGCCAGCCAGACAGCGTCACCCCGTCCTGAAAGAAGCGGTGCGGCGACCAGCATACAGGCGCGCTGTTTGAGGCACCCTATTTTGGGGCGCGCAGCTTTTTATTTGCGTTTCTAGAGGGCCTGCTGGGCGTGATGTTGGATCGCCTCGATCATGCTGGCAAGGCCGTTTTTACGCGTTGGGGAGAGATGTTTATCAAGCCCGATTTCAGACAGAAACCCCGGCTCTGTAGCCAGAATTTCGGCCGGTGTTCGTGCAGAATAAACCCGTAACAGCAAGGCGATAAGCCCCTGCACAATGGCCGCATCAGATGACGCGCTGAACCGCAGCAGGCCGCGCTCATCAACCTCTGAGCCGAAATAGACAACCGACTGACAACCTTTCAGAAGATGAGCATCATCGCGCCAGTCAGGCCTGATTTCCGGCAGGCGGCGGCCCTGGTCAATCAGATGCTGGTAACGATCCGCCCAATCATCAAAGAAGGAAAACTCAGCAATAATCTCTTCTGCTTCATCTTGTGCAGAGTGTTGTTCCGACATGACTATAAACTCGCTACGCTGGAGGGGCTGTATTCGCAAAGGCCCGCCTATTTATCCACCCAAAACCAGATTGACGGCTGAATTCAAGCTGGACACTGTGCCTGAGACAAGAGACCGGAACACGAGGGGGGCCCGATAAACTTGCATGACAGGCTAAAACTGTCTTAAAACCTAATGCAGGTGCCTTGTTTCGGCAAGGTGCGCTGACGATAAATCTGGCCTCTTCGGCTGATGGAGTGCTGATGTTCCAAAAACCGTCTCTACAAGCCTCCGGCATGGCGGTATCACTGCCTCTGGTGTGGGCGGTGCTGGCGGTGTTGCTGGCGATCCGGCTGGCCGCGATAGGGATGAGCCCGCTGGGGCCGGGGGTGGATGAGGCGCAATACTGGCTGTGGGGGCAAACCCCGCAATTGGGCTATTATTCCAAACCGCCACTAATCGCCTGGATATTGTCGCTGACAGACAGCCTGTTCAGCGCGCAGATTATCGGTTTACGCATCACCGCGCCGCTGGCCCATTTCCTTATCGCGCTTATCCTGTGGCAAACAGGGGCCCTGTTGTTTTCGGCCGCGACCGGACGGCTGGCGGCGATTTTGTGGGCCAGCCTGCCCAGCGTCGGCCTGGGCAGTTTTGTGATGTCAACCGATACACCGATGCTGTTATTCTGGTGTGCGGGCCTGTTTTGTTTTGTCAAGGCAATGGGCTCAAACCGCGCTGAATATGGCTGGATGGTGTGCAGCGGGATCTGTATCGGGCTGTCCGCGCTGGCCAAATATGCCGGGCTGTATTTCATCGCCGGTGTGCTGCTCTGGGTGCTGAGCGATGGCAGCCGCCCTGGCCGGCGGCGGGCAGGGTTGTTTTTCACCTTTGTTGTGATGGTGTTTGCCACTTCACTGCCGACCTGGCTGTGGAATATCAGCAACGGGTTTATCACGATCCTGCATCTGGGCGAAAACGCCAATCTGCAGGACAGCCAGATGTCACTGGCCGGGGTGGGCGCATTCTGGGCGGCCCAGTTCGGCGTGTTCGGGCCGGTGGCGCTGGTCTTGCTGGTGTTCAGCCTGGCCACGGTTTTCCGCGGCGGGGCGGCGGGGCGTTTGCATCTGTTTGTCTGGCCGGT
>CBFHLG010000009.1:29959-71278 GCA_965656625.1 Puniceispirillaceae bacterium (SeqCode) | reverse complement strand
CACATCTGCCGGTTGACGCTGACTGGCAAGGCCCGGTCGCGGCCTCAGAGGTGAGAATAAGTAAACAGGACAGCCGCCGGGTCTGGGTCTGGCGAGCCGATTAATCTTTGCCAATTAATTTTTTCTGATAATTTTTTTGGTTAGCCCTTTTGAGCCACAAAATCAGCAAACCGTTGCAAGGTGATGTCACTTACGTGATGTTCCACACCTTCGGCATCCTGTTCGGCCACATCAGCGTCAACACCAATAGCGATCAGAAAATCGCGCACCACGCGATGCCGTTCTTTGCAGTATCCGGCTAAATCCTGGCCCGCAGGTGTGAGAAAAATAGATCGGTAGGGGCGCGAGATGACAAGCCCGTCTTTTTGCAGCCGCTGGATAGTGGCATTTACCGTCGGCGCGGTCACCCCAAACAGAGACGCCAGATCAACCGCGCGGGCCTCACCGGTCTGGTCGATAAGGTCGGCTATCATCTCGACATAATCTTCGGCAACCTCGCTTTGATGGGCTTTGCGGATTCTCTCAAATTTAGCCGCACTCTGTGCGATGTGAGCATCAGTCATCACATAATCATCATGCCAGTTCACGTCAATCAACAGGGCCTAAGCCCGCTGTCCATGTTCCGGTATAAAATAGAAAGTTAGCTGAGGCAAAGTTTTTTTAAAGTCTTTTTTATGCGACCTTGTTTTCACCTTCATTAATGATATAACGGTGACGGGCCGGGCGAGACGACAGGGCAACTGGAGAGCGCCCCCCACAAGACCATAAGGAGATCAGGCGATGACAAAGCTGAACGAGATTGACGCGCAAACAGAACTTGAGCTGCAGGCCGCCGCGTTTCGGGTCTTGCGGGACCATCTGCAGACCAGAACAGATGTACAGAATATCGACATGATGACTCTGGCCGGGTTCTGCCGGAACTGCCTGTCCCGCTGGGTCCAGGAAGCCGGTCAGGAAAAGGGCCTTGATATTGCCAAGGAAGATGCCCGGGCGTATGTGTATGGCATGCCGTATGAGGACTGGCGCAAGGCGTATCAGACCGAAGCTACAGACGCACAGAAAGCCGCGTTCAAAGCCACACACGACTGAGCCGCGGCCCGTCTTTTTGTATCCGGGCTGTTTTTTAACCCTGTTTTATTAAAATGAGTAAAGTGATGGATGTATCCCCGACACAAGGTGCGGACCAGCTGCGCCAGTATATTGAGCGCATTGAACGTCTTGAAGAAGAAAAACGCGCGCTGATGGCCGATGTTCGTGATGTTTATTCTGAGGCCAAACATTCCGGCTTCGACCCGAAGACCATGCGCCAGATCATCAAGCTGAGAGCAATGGATTCAGATTTGCTGGCCGAGCAGGACACGCTGCTGACCACCTATCGTGAAGCCCTTGGCATGGACTGAGGATAAGATGAGCAGCTGCCCGGAACAGCATAGTTTTGCCCACAGGCTGGCGGAGGCGATTGCCGCCACCGGTACGGTGTTGTGTGTGGGTGTCGACCCGCATCCTGGCCTGATGCCGGCCGCGTTTGGCGGCACAGAGCAGCCGGCCGGGTCTGCGCCGGCGGTGCAGCATTTGCGGGCCTTCACCACTTGCGTGATAGAAGCGGCGGCCGGCCGGGTGCCCGCCATCAAGCCGCAGGCGGCGTTTTTTGAACGGCACGGGCCGGGCGGGATGCAGATACTGGCAGAGGCCGCAAAGCACGCAAGAGAGCGCGGCTTGCTGGTGATTATGGATGCCAAGCGCGGTGATATCGGGTCAACTGCACAAGCCTATGCAGAGGCCTGGCTGGGCCCGCAGGCGCTGTTTGCGTCTGATGCGCTGACAGTTAATCCGTATCTGGGGTTTGACAGTCTGGAGCCGTTTATGTCCCGGGCAGAAGACACCAAGTCAGGCCTGTTTATTCTGGTCAGGACCAGCAATAAAGGGTCAGCCGATCTGCAGCAGTTAGAAGCAGAGGGCAAGTCGGTTTGGGCGCATCTGGCCGCCGGGCTGGCGCCTTATATAGACCGGCTGATAGACAGGCCATCCGGGCTGTCATCTCTGGGTATTGTGGTAGGGGCAACCGGCCCTGATGAAGCCAGAGCAGTGAGGCAGATGTTGCCCGCCGCGCCGTTTTTAATCCCCGGCTATGGCGCGCAAGGTGCAAGCGCAGATGACGCGCTGGCCGGCCTTATCACCGATGCCCAGACAAAGCGCTATACAGGCGGGCTGGTGAACGCATCCAGAGCCATCACCCATGGCCAGGCGGTACAGGACGCCCGCACTGCAGATGAAGCAAAACAGGCCATGACAGCCGCCATTGAGGCCGCGGCAAAAGACCTGTCAGCCGGTAAAGCCTAACGCTTTCACCTGAGCCGAAAACATCCCCTTGGTATCATCACTGTCCGCGGCAATGGCAATATAGCTGGGGTTTGGCGGCGGGTAGCCGAACCGGTCGATAAAATCTGCCCGGATATCCAACTGGTGGGTAAACCACACCTCAGCTTCATCAGAGGGCAATTGCAGAATCTGCATCCAGCCCGCCTTGCCGGTATAGGGGTTTTCAAACCACGTGCCGCGCCGCGCACCGCCGCCCCACAGATAGGTCAGCACACGCCCCGGGGCAGAGGCGCCTTCACTGGCCTCAACAAACGGGCGCAACAACCGTTCTTTAAAGCTGGCGCGCTCTGGCTGATAGGGAAACGCCACATAAACAGCCAGCGTGCGATCATCACCGCCCTTGCGGGTGAGGTCAGTATCGACCGCCGGGCCAAGGCGGCGCCAGCTGAACGACAGATAGGGCGTGCGGTTCAGATTCACCGGCTGGCCGCTGAACGGCAGATAGGCGATAGAGACCGAATTGTCCGTATCGATTTGAATCACATCCGGGGCATCGGCCAGCTGGATAAACCGATTCGCCCGCTTTTCATCAAACGTGAATTCAGACCAGCCCGCCGCCGTCAGGCCCTGGTTCAGTTCAGCCTGAACAGACGAAGAGAGCATGAGCAGGCCTGTACTGACAGCCCCGATGAGCCCCAGCCCATACAGCATAGCGCGCCAGCCAGACCCCCGCAGGGCGCAGGCAAAAAATGACCTTACCAAAGGACGGGGCCGGAACACAGCCAGCAAGTTATTGCGCAAAATTGTTAACACGAACATAATTATCTAATGGTTGTTTTTTACATTTCTTATACTTGTAAAGACTACAGCTTCGTAACCGGGAATACAAGCCTGTTTGCTGTACCCCAAAGGCACAACAGACAAGCAGGGTAGATAAAGGATGACATCATGGCGGAAGACGGTAAACGTCAAGGACAGGTAGTCTGGTATAATGAGCGAAAGGGATACGGGTTTGTAAAAGTGGGCGGTGAAGAGATTTTTATTCATCACACCGCCCTTGACCGTTTCGGGTTGAGCGCAATCTATCCTGGTGATCTGCTGACAGTCTGTATTTCAGAAAATGAATGCGGCGCGGTAATTCACGAAATTCTGGCTATTGAACGGGTAAAACCGAAATCGGTCCCGGTTGATGCCGAATTGAGCGAAAATGAGGTCAAAGGAACGGTCAAATTCTTTAACACCTATAAGGGCTATGGATTTGTGGATATCGGCGAGGATAAGCGGGATGTGTTTGTGCATCTGCGCACCTTGCGCAATTGCGGCATACACAATCTGAGCGAAGGCCAGCAAATCCTGCTTCATGTCAGCGATGAAGGCAAAGGCCCGCAAGCAACAGAGGTCAGGCTGTTCAGTCAAGACTAGGACCGGGCAGAATCAGGACCGGCTGGCCAGCCAGCGTTCCGCATCAAGCGCGGCCATGCACCCCATACCGGCAGCGGTCACCGCCTGACGGTAGATTTTATCGACACAGTCACCTGCCGCAAAAATACCGTCAACAGAGGTGCGCGTGGTTCCGGTTTCAACCGTGATATAGCCTTCATCATCAAGCTCTACAGCCTGAGCAAAGGCAGCGGTCGCCGGGTCATGACCGATCGCCACAAACAGGCCATGTGCCGGTATATCCTCTGTTCCGCCATCTGATGCAGGGGTGTCAGTTGCCGCCAGACGAACGCCGGTCACGCCCTTATCATCGCCCAAAACCTCTTCGACAACGCGGTTCCATTTAACGGTGATTTTGTCATGGGCCATCAGCCGGTCTTGCATAATCTGTTCAGCGCGCAGGCTGTCCCGCCGGTGCACAAGGGTTACAGACCGGCAGATATTAGCCAGATACAACGCTTCTTCAACAGCCGTATTGCCGCCGCCGACAACCACCACATCCTTATCGCGGTAGAAGAACCCGTCACAGGTCGCACAGGCCGATACGCCGCGCCCGTTGAAGGCGGTTTCCGAATCAAGGCCAAGCCAGCGCGCGCTGGCCCCGGTGGCGAGAATCACACTGTCTGCGGTAATGGTATCGCCTGAATCGCAGATCAGCCGGAACGGATGGCTGCTCGCGTCCACTTGCGTGATCAGATCATAAATTACGCTTGTGCCGACATTTTCGGCCTGCGCCTGCATTTGCTGCATCAGCCAGGGGCCCTGAACCACATCAGCAAAACCGGGGTAGTTTTCAACATCGGTGGTTATGGTCAACTGGCCGCCTGGTTGCAGGCCGGTCAGGATAACCGGGCTCAGATTCGCCCGCGCCGCATAAATCGCGGCGGTAAGACCAGCGGCACCCGCCCCGATAATTACCACCTTTTCATGTCTGGATGCCATCGTCTGTGCCCCTGTCTTTATCCTGTGTTCTTGTCTTTACCGTGCGCGCCTTTTGATTTGCCTATGGCGCGCTTTTCCTATCAGGGTTATGTTTAAACGAAGCCAGAGAACGATTGTCAAGCGGTAGCGATGAGAAAGTCCATAACAATCTGCAGCCGGTTTGCCGGCCTTATCAGGAGAGCGGTCATCTGGCCGATAATAGCGGGCGTGATGATCGCGGGCCAGAGCCTGGCCGCCGAAATTGTGCGCGGCACCGCCCTGCAAGGCCATCTGATGGTGTTCAAGACTGCCCCCGGGACACAGCTGGAAATAGACGGTGCGCCGCTGGCGGTAAGCAAGCAGGGTTATTTTGCGATCGGCTTCCACCGGGATGACAAGGCCGCCGTCACGCTGGATATCCGGCATGCTGACGGCCGGGCTGAGCAGATAAGCCTGACCCCGCAAACGCGCCGTTATGATGTACAGCGGATAGATAATCTGCCCCGTAATATGGTCACCCCGCCCACGCAAACACTCGATCGGATCAAACGCGATATCGCCGATGTAAAAGCGGCGCGGGCGCATTTCTCAGAACAGGACGATGCGCTGGTGAACGGTTTTGACTGGCCGGTCTGGGGGCGGATCAGCGGCATTTATGGCTCACAACGCATTCTGAACGGCAAACCGCGCCGGCCGCATTACGGGATTGATATTGCCGCCGCCCCGGGTCTGGCGGTGCGGGCCCCGGCAGATGGCATAGTGGTTATGGCAAAAGACTTATATTTCACTGGCGGTACCATTATCATCGATCACGGCTATCATCTGAACTCTACCTATTCACATCTGCACAAGATGATCGTCCCGGAAGGCGCGCGCGTAAAACGAGGAGATATCATTGGCAGTGTCGGGTCAACAGGCCGTTCGACCGGACCGCATCTAGACTGGCGGATTAATTGGAAACAAAAACGGCTCGACCCTCTGCTTCTGGCTGGCCCTCTGCTGCCCGCCCTGCCCGCACCGCGGCCGCGCTGAGCATCTGTCTGTTTCTGTTCAACCTTGCTGTGGTGAGCCCGGGCCGGGCCGGCGATCATGACTTTGTCTATCAGACCGAATGGGGCGCAACAGATGTCGGCGAAAGCCAAGCCCGCTGGTCGATAGAAGACGACCGGTTTTTCATGTTCGGCGACTTCACCGCAAGCGGCCTGGCCAGCGTGGTTGCCGATTTTTCAGGCCATGTCAGCATCCGGGCCAACCGTAAAGATGAAGGCTGGCAGGCGGAGCAACTGGTGATCGCCAGCCGCTATGGCCGTGAAACCAGCCTGGCAGAAACCCTCTTCTCAGAACAGGGCCTGGCCACCACCACCGCCACGCCGCCCCCGGATGAGGCTGAAGTTTACCCGATAACTGACCAGATGCGCCGCGGCGTCACCGACCCGTTCAGCGCGATGATGACCATGCTGGACAAGCTGAAAGCCGGCGGGGTTTGTGAAGGGGTATTCCAGATTTATGACGGCCGGCGGCGGGCAGAGCTGAGCTTCACAGATCTTGGCACAGCCCGGCTTGAAAAGGACCGCGACTTTGGCTTTGACGGCGAGGTGCAGGTTTGCGGGATTGTCAGCAGGCCGCTTGGCGGGCACAGGCGGAACTCACGCTTAACAGCAGAGGCGCCTGATCCGGAAAAGACAAAAGCCTTTATAGCTGAACTGGCCCCCGGCCTTATGGTTCCGGTCCGCATTGAGGTAGAGCTGTTTTTCGGCCGCCTTATCACCAGACTTGATCTCGATAAATCGCGCATTTAAGGCCCGTCAGAGTAAGGCGGGGGGGGTGAGAAAGCGGCCTGACTTTTCCCCTGCGGTCGGTTCAGGGGTAGATTATGTCGAAATTATTTTGCTCTATGGAAAATTCATCTCTAGCATCAAGGATAGTTTGGTTCGTGGAAACACGATGAAAAGGGAACGCAGTGCGGAGGTATCTCCTCTTAATCTGCGACTGTCCTCGCAACTGTGAATAGCGAGTGTTGTTATAACAGGCCACTGTTATTGACGCGTACGGGAAGGCATAACAACACGCTTTAGCTATGAGTCAGGAGACCTGCCAGACAGGCACCTAGTCTTGTCACGAGGTATGACCAGGACGGCGGATTGGCGTTTTTTCATGTCAATAATTTTCCGTGATGGTGACGAAATATCACCGTCGTGGAGTTTTTTTCTCTCTCCCCGGCAGAACGTTAAATAAGCTTCGGGGAGCTTCAGATATGAAGATATCAGCACGCCTTGTACCGGCGGCCGTTATCGGCCTGCTGGGCACAATTGTACCGGCCTATGCCCAAAATAATGTGCAGGATAACACAACAGCAAATTATCTTGAGATTAATCCGGTGGTCTCTATCGCGACTTATCAGGACACGCCGCTGAGCGATGTTTTGTTAAGCACAGATGTGATCACACAAGAGGAAATTGCCGCTTCGACCGCGACCTCATTCGGCGATCTTATCAGCCAGAAAACAGGCATTGAGGTCACCCGGTCCGGCGGGCCCGGCGGCCAGATGTCTGTATTTCTGCGCGGGCAGGCCAGTAAAAATTATGTGCTGATGATCGATGGCATCAAGGTTCAAACCGACCTTTACGGCAACATCATCCTGCCGGATATGGCCCTGAACGAAATCCAGAGCATTGAGGTTCTGAAGGGCAATGCGTCTGCTTTGTATGGGGAGGCGGCGATTGGCGGGGTTATAAATGTAATTACAAAAACAAGCGAGATGCGTGATGCCGGCTATGCCTCAGCAAGCTATGGCAGTTATGGGACAGAAGATTTTGATGCCGGCCTGTCAAAACGGCTTGGCGGGGTTGATGTGACCTTTAATGCCTCATCGTTTGAGACCGAGGGCTATAACGCGCTGAATAACCCGTCAGGCTTTGGCGCGCCAAACCCGGATAAGGACGGCTTTTCACGGGTGAATTATTCACTGGCTCTGGCCAAAAGGCTGTCGTCCAAATCAAAACTGTCAGCCTCGTTCAGACAGGCTGACAGTGAGGGTGATTATGACAACGCCTACACACCCGCCACCAATTTGCATACATTCGAGCAAACCAATTCTGATGTTTCGTTTGCTTATGAATATGCCGATAAGGGCCTGTTGAATACCCGGCTGATTTATAATAAAGATAACCATCAGCGCGATGAGTTCACAAACGGCGTCGCAGGCACAAAGAAAAAGGGCGATCAGTCTTTCTACAAGCTTGTGAATGTCTCGCGCTTTGAAGGTGGTGAGGCCCGCCATGCCATCACCCAGGGTGTTGAGGTGGCAACCGCCGATTATAAGTCGAACACCACACCATCTGAGCGAGACAGCCAGGCCGCCTTTGTGGGTTACACGCTGGCAAGCGGGCGGCATGATCTGCAGGCCAATCTGCGATCTGATGAGGTGGCGTTTTCGCATAGCACAGGCGCGACAAAGACAGTGAAACATACCTCTACCCTGGCCGGATATGGCTATCAGATCACTAAGCAGGTGAAGGCGGCGCTGGCACGGTCAACCGGGTTCCGCGCCCCTGATGCCTATGAGCATTCGGTGGCCCCAAACCTGAAAGCAGAAGAGCACACCACAAATGAGCTGTCTGTCACCCTGACCACACAGAACACCTTGTTGCGGTCCACGCTGTTTTCGACCAGCACAAAGAACGCCATCGAATACAGCTTCCCAAGCTATTACAATATCGGCAAAAGTGAAAATAAAGGTGTTGAAATTAATCTCGACGGCACCTCAGATTTTGCTGATTACCAGCTCAGCATGACCTTTCAGGAGCCCAAGCTGAAAGACGCCACAACCAGTCCGAAATTACTGCAGAAAAGAGCCAAAGCCTATGGCAGTCTGTATCTGTCGAAGCAGATTAATGACTATCGACTGGGCTCAAAAGTCACCTATTCAGGGCGGCGTCTGGGCGTCGGCGGAGAGATGTCCAGCTATGTGAAGGTTGATGCAAATCTGCTGCATAACCTGACCGACACAACCACCGTCCTGATTAAGGCGGAGAACATCTTTGATGCCAAATATGAAACCACCAGAGGCTATAATACCGCCGGGCGGAGTGTGTTTTTAACCTTGAAGTATGATTTCGTGCCGGCCTATTGATAGATGGTTTGTCGCAAATAGGCTGGTTGTAGGTCGGTTTTGGATTGATGCTGGCGCGTTTGCCTTTTATGGTAACGATGGAGTGAATAGACCCTCGTGGGGAAGGAGCCCTAAACATGACCTTAAGTAAAAAACTGGCGGGCGGGTTTCTGTCCCTGATTTGTTTTCTGGTTGCCAGCCGCGTGATCCCGCATCCGCCGAACTTCACCCCTGTTCTGGCTGTGGCTGTATTCGCTCCTTATTTCGCCCGTGATATCTATATCGCGATTGCGCTGCCGCTGGTGGCGATGGTTCTGGCAGACCTGATTATCGGCCTGCACAGCTCTATGCTGTGGGTTTATGGCGCGGTTGCGGCCAGCGTGATCCTCAGCTATGGGCTGCGCAAGACCGGCACACAGCTGATTCGGCTGGGCGGGCTGGCCTTTGCCTCATCTGCCTTGTTCTTTGTGGTGACCAATTTCGGCGTCTGGCTGGGCAGCGGGTTTTATCCGCAGACAGCAGACGGGCTGGTGGCCTGTTATATCGCGGCGCTGCCTTTCTTTGGCAACACGCTGGCCAGCACGGTGATTTTCGCCGGCCTGTTTTACGGTGTGATGCGGATGGCCGGCCAGCAGGACAGGCTGGTACAGGCCTGATGCGCCCCGCCCCCCGCGCTGTGCTGACAGGTGAGACGCCGTAATCATATTTTCATCTTCGGGCTTGGCTATGTTGGCCAGCATCTGGCGCGGGCGTTAAGCCAGCGCGGCTGGCAGATTACCGGCACAACCCGTGACCCTGACACACTGGCCGGGCAGGTTCCCGCCTCCTGGACAATTTTGCCGTTTACCGCCGGTCAGCGCCTAGACGGGCTGGCAAGCCATCTGCGCCAGGTCACACATCTTATCTCAGGCATTTCGGCCGTATCGGGAAGCGATCCTGTGCTGGACCTGCATGAAGCCGAAATTGCCGCGTTTGATGGCTGGACAGGCTATCTTTCGGCCACCTCTGTCTATCCGGACCAGCCGGCCGGGTGGGTTGATGAAGACACACCGCCTGCCCCGGTGACAACAAGAGGCAAGGCCCGGCTGACAGCTGAGCAGAGATGGCAGCATACAGCCCAGGCAGAGCTGTTCCGGCTGGCCGGTATTTACGGGCCCGGGCGGAACGTGCTTGCCGATTTGCGCGCCGGTACAGCCCGCATCATTGACAAGCCCGGTCAGGTTTTCAACCGGATTCACCAGACAGATATCAGCCGCATTATTATGGCGGCGATGGCGGCCCCGCGGCCGAACCGGATTATCAATCTTTGTGATAATCTGCCCGCCAGCCAGGGCGATGTGGTGCGCTATGCCGCACAGCTGATAAAGGTCAGCCCGCCAGCCCCGGTCCCGCTGGAGGCGGCCGGTCTCAGCGCCATGGCGCTCAGCTTTTATGCTGCTCAACGCCGGGTCCGTTCAAAAATAATCAAAAGTGAGCTGGGCCTCAGCCTGCATTATCCTGATTACAAAAGCGGGCTTGAGGCACTTGTGAGATCAGACGCCCCTTAATACAGATTTTGTGTGGTGAAGCGGATTTTTTTAAGCGGATATTTTCGGAGCCAGCGCGCCATCAGCATAACGGGCGGCCATATCCGCCAGGCAGACAGGCTTGATTTTATGCGCGTTGCCGGCCGTACCAAACCGTTCAAACCGATCCCGGCATAAGGCTTCCATCTCGTCCTGTGCAGGTTTCAGGAATTTCCGCAAATCAAATTCAGATGGTGTGGTCTGCGCCACCTTACGGATCGCACCCGCCATGGCCAGGCGGCAGTCGGTATCAATATTGACCTTACGCACACCATGTCTGATGCCGCGCTCAATTTCTGCTATCGGCACGCCGTAGGTTTGCGGCATCTCGCCCCCGAATTCATTGAAGACATCCTGCAGCTCCTGCGGCACAGATGAAGAGCCGTGCATCACAAGATGAGTATCCGGCAGGCGGCGGTGAATATCTTCTATCACATGCATCGCCAGAATATCGCCATCTGGCTTGCGCGAAAATTTATACGCGCCATGGCTGGTTCCCATCGCGATAGCCAGCGCGTCAACCTGTGTGGCTTTAACAAAATCAACCGCCTGTTCAGGGTCGGTCAGCAGCTGGTCTTCAGACAGCTTGCCTTCGGCGCCATGCCCGTCTTCTTTATCGCCCATGCCGGTTTCAAGTGAGCCCAGCACGCCAAGCTCTCCTTCCACAGACACGCCGCCATGATGGGCCATGCGGGTGACATCAGACGTTATCTGTACATTATAGTCATAAGAGGCCGGGGTTTTGCCATCTGCTTCTAAAGAGCCGTCCATCATCACCGAGGTAAACCCATATTGAATAGCGGTCATGCAGGTCGCCTGCGAGTTGCCGTGATCCTGATGCATGCAGATAGGGATATGAGGGTACATCGCCGCCAGGCCTTTGATCATGGCCTGTAACATCACATCGCCAGCATAAGTGCGGGCACCGCGGCTGGCCTGCAGGATAACCGGCGCATCCACAGCGTCAGCGGCCTTTAATATAGCCAGCCCCTGTTCCATATTGTTGATGTTGAAGGCGGGAATGCCATAGCTGTGCTCAGCGGCATGATCCAGTATCTGTCTCAAGGTGACAAGCATGCAGACCTCATCTGATTGACGGTAATTTTTCCCGTTAAAAGAATGCTATGTTTTGCCTGATATCGCAATTACTAATACATAGAATCCTGACAAATTCAGATATTTTTATAACACTGAACCTCATCAGCAGAGCCAAAGATAAAGGGCACCCTCTGGTGCAGGCCTTCAGGCTGAATATCCATTATATTGTGCTGGCCGTCAGTGGCAAGGCCGCCAGCCTGTTCAACAACAAAGCTGACCGGATTGGCTTCATAGACAAGGCGCAGACGGCCCGCTTCATACCCCTTACGCGCATCTTCAGGATACAGAAAAATGCCGCCACGCCGCAGGATGCGCCAGCTGTCCGCCACCAATGAGCCGGCCCAGCGCATGTTAAAATCCTTTGCGCGCAGGTCTGTCTTGCCTGCCAGAAGCTGGGTAATATAGGCCGCGGTTCTGGCCGACCAATGCCGCTGATTGGCAGCGTTGATGGCAAATTCTGAGGTCTGTTGGGGGATTTGCACAGACCAGTCCATCTGTGTGAAGCCGCCCGCCTCATCCAGACAGAACGCGTGTGTGCCCGCCCCGCATGTCAGGATAAGGGCCGTTTGCGGGCCATAGGCAAAGAACCCGGCGGCGACCTGTTCACGCCCCGGCCGAAGCAGGCTGTCCCCGGCGCGCGGGTAAATCGAAAAAATCGTGCCGATGGTCAGGTTGGTGTCAATATTTGATGACCCGTCAAGCGGATCGCAGGCACAGACAAGCTCAGCCGAAGAGGACAGCAAAACCGCCTGATCCCGTTCTTCAGACAGATAGGCATAAAGGCCGGTATCCTGGAGCGCGTCTTCAATAAGCTGGTCAGCAATAACATCAAGGGCTTTTTGATCATCACCATCAGCATTTTCACCGCCGGTTACCTGGCCCAGCGCGGTCTGGCCAATGCCGTTCCGGGCAGCAAGCCGGGCGATATCAACACTCGCACGGGCCAGCCCCAGAAGGGCGGTCTGTGCAGCAGCAGGCAGGCCATGGTCGCGGCCCATACGCGCCAGATAGGCCGGCAGGTCAGACGTGAGAGGGGGAGAGGACATATTCTTTTCAGGACCTGCCAGTTGGCATGTTAAAAAAAACGACCCGAGCCACCTTATATGATGCCTCGGGCCAAACCTTTTTAAGACGGGGGCGGGGTGAGCCGCCGCCAGCCTAGTCGCGGTTACCCAGAAGCTGGACCATAAACAAGAACATGTTGATGAAATCCAGATACAGGGTCAGCGCCCCGTGAATGGATTTACGGCCCGCCACTTCGCGGCTGTCACCAGCGTAATAGATAGATTTGATCTTCTGTGTATCATAGGCGGTCAGACCGGCAAACAACAGCACGCCCACCACGGAGATGAGAAATTCAAGTCCGGAAGAGCCAAGGAAGATGTTGACGATAGAGGCCAGGATAAGACCAACCACACCAACGATCAAAAAGCCGCCAAGAGCGGTTAGGTCACGTTTGGTTGTGTAGCCAAACAAAGACAAGGCCGCAAACGCGCCCGCGGTGATAAAGAAGGCTCTGGCCACGCTGGCGCCGGTAAAGGCGAACAGGATTGTGGACAAAGACAGACCCATCACAGTTGCATAGATATAGAACAGGGTCCGGGCCTTGGCCGGGGACATCTTGTTAATGCGGAAGCTGATCCACATCACCATCGCCAGAGGCGCGAACATGATGACATACATCAGCGGTGTGCCAAACAAAAGCTGACCAAAAGCCGGGTTTGCCTGAACCATCAGCTTGGTGCCAAACGCGGCAAAGCCAGTCAGGGCCAGAGCTGTTGTCATATGATTATAGACACCCAGCATGTAGCTGCGTAAACCGGCATCAATCGAAACTGATTGGCCAGTCACAGATGACGCGAAACGGTTTTCCTGCATTTCAAACTCCTTTGAGTTAAAAATCGTGTTTATGGGGTATCGCTGTTGCGTCTCCCCTTGCTGTTTAATTTAATGTCGTTCGGTATTTGATTCAAGTAGAGATAAAGACCAGCGTGATCGACAAAAAGTCACACATAGCTGAGGTTAAGCAAGACCGGCCGCCTCGCGCTGAGAAGCGCGCAGCCTGACAGAGTCAGATTTCAGCTGCCCGCAGGCCGCCAGAATATCGCGTCCACGCGGGGTCCGGACAGGTGAGGCATAGCCCGCCCGCATCACAATCCTGGCAAATTTATCGATAGCAGCGTCATCAGAACAGGTATGCTGGGTGCCCGGCCACGGGTTAAACGGGATGAGATTTATTTTCGACGGGATGCCTTTTATCAGCTGAACCAGGGCTTTGGCATCTGCCTCGCTGTCATTGACCCCGGCCAGCATCACATATTCCCAGGTCACCCGGCGCGCATTGGACAGGCCCGGATAGGCCCGTACCGCATCGATCAGGGTTTGCAGATTATATTTCCGGTTGATCGGTACCAGCTGATCGCGCAGATCATCACGCACCGCATGCAGCGAAATGGCCAGATTTACGCCCAGCTCTTCGCCGCATCTTTCAATTTCAGGCACAATCCCGGAGGTGGACAAGGTCACCCGCCGCCGCGACAAGGCAATGCCCTCACCGCTCATAATCGTCTTCAGGGCTTTGGCAACATTGTCATAATTATATAAAGGCTCGCCCATCCCCATCAGCACAATGTTGGTCAAACGCCGATCCGGCTTGCCCGCGGGCCAGTCGCCCAGCTCGTCCATTGCCAGTAACACCTGGCCGCAAATCTCATCCACCTCCAGATTGCGCACCAGACGCTGGGTACCGGTATGACAGAACGAACAGGTCAGGGTGCACCCCACCTGTGAGGAGATACATAAGGTGCCGCGATCCGCATCAGGAATATAAACAGTTTCGGCTTCCTGGCCATCCGCCAGCTTTATCAGCCATTTAATGGTGCCGTCCGAAGAATCCTGGCGGCGCGTGACAGACGGCCGGTCCGCATGGAAATGCTGTGATAACAGGCCCTGCACCGGCTTGCCCAAATCCGTCATATCGGCAAAGTCGGTAATACCGTGACGCCAGACCCACCGCCAGAGCTGGCGTGCCCGGAACCGCGGCAATTGCAACTGGGCCACACGCTCTTCAAGCTCATCAAGGGACAGGCCCAGCAACGGGGTCCTGGCGTCTGGCAGCAGAGAGGTCACAGGTTTAAAGTCCTTTATCGCCGGCCCTTCAGCTTAAGGGCAGGCTTTGTCCAAAAAGGATTTCGCCGCGGTAAAGCCGGACAGCGAATATTCATCAATGGTTTTGTTATTGCGGCTGGACACACCGGTCACAACCAGCTTGGCGCCCCGCTTCATCGCCGCGATCAGCTTCATATCATCTTCTGGCCCCTGCGACCAGGCCCGGTTATCCAGCGTAAACAAGGTCGATTTTTTATTATCCACAGAAAAATCAACCTCGCTCTGCTTTTTATATCTGTAGCCCGCCAGAACAGAAACCACATTGCGCTCTGCTTTGCCCGGGCCATGCGAGACAAACACGCGGGTTTCGCCGCGGTTTGACCTGTTATAATCGCCGCGCAGCTTCTTCGGCACGCTGGACATAAAACAAATCCGGCCTTTGGCGGTCTCTTGTTTATAGACCATCCAGTCTTTGAACCCTTTAAGCTCTTCTGTTTTCGCTTCGACCTGAGCTGTGCCGAAAGCCACACTCAGCATCCAGAGACAAAAAACTGTGACAACATACTTGCCTGTCATGATTTTCCCCGCATTTAAACGTCATCATTTACCAGATTATGAAAAGGCCCATAGCCCACGCCGTGAAGAATCGCAAAACTTTAATCGGGGAGCAAGGTTTTTTCATGCATCACATAACCAGAAAAAAAGGCAATTTCGTGTCACATCCTTGTGAGGTGAGCACTAAACGGCCTTATTTTTTGGAAAAGACCATGTTTCAGACGGGTGTACGGCATCAAAATGGACGAAAAACTACCGGAAATGGATTTTGAACTTGTAACCGAACCAACAGTCCCGTTTACTAGGGACATGGGAACTGGCTATACACCTGTCAAATCGAAAGGTTTGACAAAATGGGATACTCTGCTCGTTCGCGTGGGTCGCGAACGTGACCGTACCGCTTTTGCAGAGTTGTTTGAACATTTCGCACCACGGATAAAATCCTTCCTGCTGCGACTCGGCACTGATGAATCAGTGGCAGAGGAGGTTGCCCAGGAAGCCATGATTATGGTCTGGCGCCGGGCAGAGACATATGATGTCCGCCAGTCAGGCGCCAGCACCTGGATTTTCACCATCGCCCGGAACAAACGTATCGACAGGCTGCGCCGTGAAAACCGGCCCTTGCCGGATATGACAGACCCGAGCCTGGCCCCGGATGATGTCGAAACCAGCGATATTTTCGTCTACAGACAGCAAGAAGAGAAGAAAATTCGCCACGCTTTGAAAAATTTACCTGAAGAGCAAGCCAAAATGATCTTTTCTGCGTATTACGAAGAAAAGTCACATAGAGAAATCGCTGATGAGAGCGGTGTCCCCCTTGGCACAGTGAAATCTCGGATTAGATTAGCTCTGAACAGGTTGCGTGCGCATCTGGATGAGCCCGAAGGAATTTGGAAACCATGAACGAACAAGCAACATTAAATACGCAAGTACTTGATGCTCTGCTCCTCGATTATGCCACAGGCGCGCTGTCGCGGCCGCTGGAAATACTGGTCGAGACACATCTCGCCATGAATGAAAAGAGCAGCCAGTCCATGCGCATGTTAATGCAGCTTGGCGGCATCCTGCTGGAAGATTGCGAACCTGTATCCCTGTCTGAAGGGGCGTTGCAGAATGTAATGTCGCAGTTGGGAAGCTATGATACAGACACTAACGGTGCGGCCCTTGAAGGGGCGAAGATCAATTCACGGTCTGAATGGCTGCCGCATCCTGTGTCAGCTTATGTGCCTGCTGCTGAATGCAAGACCAGTTGGCGGCGGGCCGGTATCGGTATCATGGAAGCGGATATTGATTTCGGGGAAACAGGCGGTCAGGCAAAAATCTACCGCATTGCCCCGGGAACCGCTGTCCCCATCCATACTCACACCGGCGCAGAAGTGACGCTGGTGCTGTCTGGCGGCTTCACTGATGAGACCGGCAGTTATGGTCCTGGCGATATTTCAATACAGGAAGCCGGCGGTGAGCATCAGCCGGTTGCCGATGATGACGGCGAATGTGTGGTCTATGCTGTCAATGAAGGCGAGATCAGATTAACCGGGCCTATCGGGCGCGTGCTAAATCTGCTGGTGAACTAAGCACCTGCCGGGCTCTGGCCCCCTCCTTTTTTATCTAAACCCAGAACAGGCTGCTGAGCAGGCTGGCTATCGCTATGGCTGTAAGATGCAGGCGCAAATCATACATCCATGCGGCCCAGACACCCGCACGGATAAGCTTGAGATCAACAATAAGAGCGACAAGAAAACAGGCGGACAAGACTATCGCCGCCAGTCCTGACGGCAGAAACAGCCCGGCCCAGCCGACAAGAGACGGGATAACCGACCAGATAAGCCAGACTGGCGCGGACGGGCTTTGCGCAGCCTCATCACAAGCGGCGATGCGGCCCCATTGCAGCCCGCCTAAAAAGCTGAGGATAATCGCCCCGTACCCCAGCAATAGCGAGGCAGTCTGAAGCCCGGCAAGCTGAATATCCAAAACACCGGCGAGCGCACACCCCCCAAACGGGAGCGCGCCGGCATAACCCAGAAGCTTGGCCATAACAGGGCCCTGAGGCGCAGGGGCAGATGAAGGGGCGTGTAAATCTGTCATCGCCTTACCGCCCGTCCAGCTGGTCCAGCAAAGCCAGCGTATAAGGCAGCACAGCCGCGGTGATATGGGCCACGCCTGTTGTGTTCGGGTGCAGCCCGTCCGGCAGGTTTAAGTCTGGGTTCAGGGCGACCCCTTGCAGAAAAAAAGGATACAGCCGAACGCCAAATTCGGCCGCCAGTTCGGGGTAGATGCTGTCAAATTGCTGTCTGTAGTCCGGGCCCAGATTGACCGGGGCCAACATACCGCACAGCAAGACCGCAATCTGGTCCTGGCGAAGACGGGTGAGCATAGCCTGAAGATTAGCTTTGGTCTGTTGCGGGTTCAGCCCCCTGAGCAGGTCATTGCCGCCAAGCACGATGATCATTGCATCCGGCCTGTCCGCAAGCGCCCAGTCCAGACGGGCCAGACCGCCAGCCGTGGTATCGCCGGAAACGCCCGCGTTCACCACCTTAACATCGCGCCCCGCCGCCGCCAACGCCGCCTGCAATTGTTCTGGAAACCCCTGGCCTGCGTCTAATCCATAGCCGGCCACCAGGGAATCGCCATAAACCATCAGCGTCTTCTGGGCAGAGGCGGCGGCCGGGCTGGCAACCGTCATCAGCACGGCGACTAGCAGGAGGAAAAACCTGTCCCGGCAGGCAGCAAAAGATTTTTTGAGCGAAAACATAGCGACCTTGTCTTGGCAGAGGCGTCCGTCACGCCCATATAGAGCGAAAGGCCCGCCATGCCTTTGATTGTTTTTTTCCTCGTTACACCCCTACAAGCACAGGATCACAAGATGACATCCTCAGCCAGAGATAATGCGTCAGCGCCGTCAAATCAAGCAGACCAGCCCCAGGCTAGGTCCCGGGCGGTAATTGAGCTGAGAGATGCCTGGCTGAGATTGAGCAGCCGATCAGGCACAACAGATATTCTGAAAGGCATTAATCTGTCGATACCCGGCGGCCAGCATGTCGCCGTGGTTGGCCCGTCCGGCGCCGGCAAGACCAGCTTATTGATGGTAATGTCTGGTCTGGAAGCGCTGAGTTCAGGACAGGCGGTGCTGACCGGACAAGACACAACCGCTCTGAATGAAGACAGTCTGGCCGGGCTGCGCCGTGATAATGTCGGCATTGTGTTTCAGGCGTTCCGGCTGATCCCGTCAATGACCGCGCTGCAGAATGTGGCGGTTCCGCTGGAGCTGTCCGGCCAGAGCGATGCCAAAACCAAAGCTGGTGAGGCCCTGGCCGCGCTTGGCCTGGGCCACCGTCTGAACCATTTGCCGGACCAGCTTTCCGGCGGTGAGCAGCAACGTGTGGCGATTGCCCGGGCGATTGCGCCGCGCCCGAAAATTCTGCTGGCAGATGAGCCGACAGGCAATCTGGACAGCGCCACCGGCCAGCAGGTGATCACCCAGCTGTTTGCCGCCGCCCGCAGTGTTGAGGCCGCGCTTGTTCTTATCACCCATGATGAGGTTCTGGCCGGCCAGTGTGAGCGGTTGCTGCATATGGCAGATGGCCAGCTTGTCGAGGACAGCCTGTCTGCCGTCTCAGAAAAAAGTGCCTGAAGAAAAGAGTACCACAATGAAAGCCGAGACCAAAACTGCTGAGACGATAAGGCCCGAACACAAGAGTGAGGCAAATGACAGCTGGTCTCTGGCCTGGCAATTTGCCAGATGTGAGCTGCGCCATTCAGTGATGCGGTTCCGGATCTTTCTGGCGGCGCTGATGCTGGGCGTGGCGGCGATTGGCGCGGTTGGTTCTGTTGCCCAGTCGATGCGTTCCGGCATCACAGACAATGCGCGCACCCTGCTGGGGGGTGATTTTGAGCTGTCCAGCCTGCATGTGCCGCCAGAAAAGGAGCTGCTGGCCGAGGTGATGGCCGCGGCAGATACTTCAAAAATTATCCAAATGCGCGCCATGCTGGGGATAGAGCCGGGTGCGGATGGCGAGGCGCTGCGCAAACTGGTTGAGCTGAAAGCAGTTGATGAGGCCTACCCTCTGGTCGGGCAGATTGCCTTGTCATCCCCGCTATCGCCCCCACTATCGTCCCCACTGTCGCCCCCGCTGTCTTTGGCGGCGGCGCTGGACGGGTTCGGGGCAGTTGTTGACCCGGCCCTGCTGCGCGCCACCGGCCTGTCCATTGGTGATACGGCGCGCCTGGGCGAGGTCAGCGTCACCCTCACCGCTACCTTGGAAGAAGAGCCGGATCAGGCGATCAGCTTTGTCAGCTTCGGGCCACGCCTGATGGTCAGCACAGACACCCTGACCGCCTCTGGCCTGCAACAGGAAGGCGCGTTTATCACCTATCGGTATCGGGCGGTGATGCGGGATCAGGCCCGTCTGGACGAGATGACAGACAAGCTGGCGAAGGCGGCGGAAAACACCCATGTACGGCTGCGCAAAACAGATGCGGCAGCAGGCGGGTTTGAGCGGTTTATTGAACGCGCGGAGCTGTTTTTGATGCTGGTCAGCCTGACCGCGCTGCTGATCGGCGGGTTGGGGGTAAGCGGGGCGGTGCGGGCCTGGCTGCAAAGCCGGATGACGGTTATTGCCACGCTGAAATGTGTTGGCGCGACCTCCCGCCTTATCTTCAGGGTCTATATGCTGCAGGTTCTGGCGATGGCCGGGCTGGGCATTGCCGCCGGTCTGGTGCTGGCCGGGGTGACCCCGTTTGTCACAGCAGAGCTGTTCGCGGATTATGTGAATGTGCCCCTTGAGCCGACTTTATATCCGCGCCCGCTGATTATTGCTGGCGCGTTTGGCCTGCTGACCACGCTGGTGTTCGCGCTGTGGCCATTATCCCGCACACAATTCATCAGGGCAGCCCATCTGTTCAGAACGCTGACAGAGACACCGTCCGGCTGGCCGGGCAAGCGCGTGGTTCTGGCGGTGGCGGTCTGTTGTGCCGGCCTGTTGGGGCTGGCCCTGCTGGCCACAGGCAACATCATCCTATCGCTCAGCTTTCTTGCCGGAACAGCGGTCAGCCTTGTGCTGCTCAGCGGTCTTGGCGAGGCGGTGTTAAGAGGCTTGCGGCTGGTTAGGCCGCCACGCTATATCCCGGCCCGTCTGGCGCTGTCCGCAATTACCCGGCAGGGTTCTCCCTTGCGGTCAATCATTCTGGCCTTCGGGCTGGGCCTGTCTGTGCTGGTGGCGGTCACCTCTAGCCAACATAATCTGATTAGCCAGTTGAACGGGCGCGCAGACGGGGAAGCCCCGGACTGGTTCTTCATTGATATCCAGCCTGATCAGATTGACCCGTTCTTAAGCCTTGTTGCCAAAGAAGCCCCGGCGACAACAGTTGAGAAGACACCGATGTTAAGAGGCCGGGTGACCGCGCTTAACGGGGTGCCCGCAAGCCAGATTGACAAGGATGTTGAAAGCGGCTGGGTGCTGCGCGGTGACCGGGCCCTGACCTGGCAGGCACTGCCCCCCGAAGACGGTAACATCGTTAAAGGAGACTGGTGGCCGGCTGATTACGCTGGCCCGCCCTTATTGTCGGTCACAGACGAAATGGCAGATGATTTTGGCCTGTCGCTTGGTGATACAGTTAGCCTGAACATTCTGGGGCGCGAGATTACCGGCACGATTGCCAACACCCGTGAGGTGGCCTGGGAGAGTTTCCGGATAAATTTCGTGTTCATCATGTCGCCAGGGCTGCTGGAAGGCGCGCCGCACAGCTGGATAGCGACCACAAAATCCGGCTCGGAAGAGGCGGCCTCAGACATTGAACGGGCAGTCACCTCCAGCTTTTCAAACATATCAGCCTTGTCTGTGAAACAGGCTGTCAGCACGGTTGAAAAGGTGCTTGATTTGCTGGGCAAGGCGATACAGCTGACAGCTGGTGTAACGCTGTTATCGGGCCTGGCGGTGCTGGCGGGCAGTGTCGCCACCTCAGAAGCGCAGCGCATTTCAGATTCCATTATCCTGAAAGTTCTGGGCGCGCGGCGGCTGGATATCATCTTGTCGTGGCTGTTTGAATATGCGCTTCTGGGCATTCTGACCGCGCTGGTGGCAAGTGTTATCGGGACCGCGGTCAGCTGGTCCTTGATTGTGCTGTTCATCAAGGCTGAGTTTATCTTCAACCTACCTCTGATCATCTCAACAGCGTTTATTGGCGCGGGCGTGACCACCATTTTAGGCCTTATCGGGGCAATGCGCAGCCTGTCTTTCCGGCCAGCCCCGTTCCTGCGGGAGACGGTCTAGCCGCGCGCGCACCGGGCTTCTGGGCTGCGGGGAAAAAGCAGTTCCTCTGCGCGGCTGTTTTCTGCTATGAAGGGCTGAGCTTCGAACAGAACGCGGTTTTGTCAGCGATAAGGAGACAGTAAAAATGTCAGGCGATAGCGTAAAGAAAGTTGTTCTGGCCTATTCAGGCGGCCTTGATACCTCTGTGATTCTGAAATGGTTGCAGGAAACCTACGCGTGCGAAGTGGTGACATTTACAGCTGATCTGGGCCAGGGTGAGGATATCGAGCCGGCCCGGGAAAAAGCAAAATTGCTGGGCATCAAGCAGATCTTTATTGAGGATTTACGAGAAGAATTTGTCGCGGACTATGTGTTCCCGATGTTTCGGGCCAACGCGCTTTATGAGGGGCTGTATCTTTTGGGCACATCCATTGCCCGGCCGCTGATTGCCAAACGGCAAATTGAAATCGCCCGTGAAGTGGGCGCGGACGCGGTCTCTCATGGCGCAACCGGCAAGGGCAATGACCAGGTCAGATTTGAGCTGGGCTATTATGCGCTGCAGCCGGATATCAAGGTGATCGCGCCGTGGCGGGAATGGGACCTGGCGTCGCGCACGAAGCTTATTGCCTATGCTGAGGCCAATCAGATACCCGTGCCCAAGGATAAGCGCGGAGAGGCCCCGTTCAGTGTGGATGCCAATCTGCTGCATATCTCTGCAGAAGGTAAAGTGCTGGAAGACCCGGCTGTCGCGCCAGAGGATTATGTGTTCTCGCGCACTGTCTCGCCCGAACAGGCCCCGGATACCGCAACCGAAATTTCCATCACCTTTAAAGGCGGCGATCCGGTGGCGATCAACAATGTGGCGATGTCACCGGCAACCCTGCTGACAGAGCTGAACAGGCTGGGCGGCGAAAACGCGGTTGGCCGCCTTGACCTGGTGGAAAACAGGTTTGTCGGCATGAAATCCAGAGGCATTTATGAGACACCCGGCGGAACAGTTTTGCTGGCGGCGCGCCGGGCCATCGAATCGATCACCCTGGACAGAGGGGCCGCGCATCTGAAAGATGAGCTGATGCCGCGCTATGCCGAGCTGGTTTATAACGGGTTCTGGTTCTCGCCAGAGCGGGAAATGTTGCAGGCTGCAATTGATAACTGCCAGCATATGGTGAACGGGGATGTCCGCCTGAAGCTGTATAAAGGCAATGTGATTGTTACTGGCCGGACCTCGCCAAATTCTTTGTATTCAGAAGAGCTGGTCACCTTTGAAGAAGGCGCGGCAGATTATGACCATCATGACGCTTATGGCTTTATCCGGCTGAACGCGCTCAGGTTGCGGGTGCTTGAATCTGCCCGCCGCAAGCTGATGCCATAACCAAAACCTCACTCGCCAGCAAAACGCTGGTTCGTCAACTACTCATCACAAGCCGGGCCTGAGACCGTGCCATCAAGCGCCTTTTGCTTAAACAGCACAAAGCGTGTGGGGGCAAGCGCATAGCCAGAATCGCGAAGGCCGGTCTTACACGGGGCCACATAATCTACCGAATATGCCGCGTTCCCGTTGGAATGTTTCGCATATTCCTGATATTGCGGTGTCGACACACCAATCAAAATCGCAAACGTCAAAACCACCAATGGCATATTATTATTCCTTTCTTTCGTTTTATCCGTGTTAAGAACCGGATGCCCTCATCATACGCCGATTAAGATTTGCGATAAATAAGGTGATTTGCAGACCAGGACAGGGCAAAAAAAAGGCCCCGCCGTGATGGCAGGGCCTTACAAATAAAGGCGGATAATTTATCTTTGTGATACGGGTCAGGCGCTCAAGCGAGAGGCCACATTTTCCCAGTTCACCAGATTATCCAAGAAGTTGGTCAGGTAGGCCGGACGCTTGTTTCTGAAGTCGATATAGTAGGAATGTTCCCACACATCACAGCCCAGCAACGCGGTCTGGCCAAAACATACGGGGTTTACCCCGTTTTCGGATTTGGTTACCGCCAGGCTGCCATCAGCGTTCTGGACCAGCCAGCACCAGCCAGAGCCGAACTGGCCAACACCGGCGGCAACAAAGGCGTCTTTAAACGCGTCAACAGAGCCGAACTGTGCGACCAATGCGGCGTCCAGTTCAGACGGCATCTGGCGACCGGACGGGCCCATCATTTCCCAGAACTGGATATGATTCCAATGCTGGGACGCGTTGTTGAAAATACCATTCTGGGCAACCGCGCCGTCCTGGTAGGTGCCGGCGATAATCTCTTCTAAAGAGCTGTTTTCCCATTCGGTACCGGCGATCAGCTTGTTGCCGTTATCCACATAGGCCTTGTGATGAAGATCGTGGTGGAATTCCATGGTTTCCTGGCTCATACCGCCTGCGGCAAGAGCATCATAAGCATAAGGCAGTTCAGGTAAGTCAAAAGCCATCTTTATCTCCTTATTGGTTACCAGCAGCGGTAAGTCCCCAGCAGGCCGCAGGGTGGCGGGCCTTTTCTGGCCGCTGGCATGACGGTGGTTCACATGCATAGATATGCTACATCCACCGCAAAAGATAAACCCATTTCTGAAAATTCAAGCCCTTCAGAACATCAGAACAGACGGTCTGAAAAACCCGCTTGTGCAATTCTGTCCGGCCTTTATCATGAGATCGATTTCACACCCCATCGCCCGCGGGTATGGCTGTTAGGCGCCTGCCCCGGGGGCTTTGTTAACCACTATGCCCGTTAATTGTTGTTTTAAGGACCCAAGGCTTATGAAACTTTCTGATCCGTCTTTGCTGAAAACCGATGCGTTCATCAATGGTGAGTTTGTGAGCGCGCCCAAAGATAAGCGGTTTGCTGTTGAAAACCCGTCTACCGGTGAGACCGTTGCCGAGGTTGCCGATTTTGGCGCCGATGGCATAACAGCTGCCATTGAGGCTGCCGAAGCCGCGCGCAAAGGCTGGGCCGCCACCACCGCCAAGGAACGGGCCGCGATTCTGCGCCGCTGGAACGATTTATGTCTTGAACATGCCGATGATCTGGCCACCATTCTGACCGCCGAAATGGGCAAGCCTCTGGCCGAGGCAAAAGGCGAAATCCGCTATGGCACAAGCTTTATTGACTGGTTTGCTGAAGAAGCCAAGCGGATCACAGGTGATGTTCTGGAAAGCCCGTTTCCAGATAAGAAATTCCTGGTCCTGAAACAGCCGGTGGGCGTGTTTGGGGCGATCACACCGTGGAATTTCCCGAACGCCATGATTACGCGCAAACTTTCGCCCGGGCTGGCGGCAGGCTGTACTTGTGTTCTGAAACCAGCAGAACAAACCCCTTTATCCGCGCTGGCCTTGGCAGAGCTGGCAAAGCGGGCCGGCTTCCCAGACGGCGTTATCAATATCGTGACCGGCATGGACGCCCCGGCAATGGGTCAGACCCTGTGTGCAGATGAGCGGGTGCGCAAAATCACCTTTACCGGATCAACAGAGGTCGGGCGGATTTTGATGCGGCAGTCAGCAGACACGATCAAGAAAATCAGCCTGGAGCTGGGCGGCAACGCCCCCTTAATCGTGTTTGATGATGCTGATCTGGACGAAGCCGTTGAAGGGGCCATCGCGTCAAAATACAGAAACGCCGGCCAGACTTGCGTGTGTGCGAACCGGATTTTTGTACAAGCTGGCATTCATGATGCCTTTGCCAAAGCGCTGGCCGAAAAGGTTGCGGCGATGAAGGTCGGGGACGGGTTTGAAGACGGGGTTGTGCAAGGCCCGATCATCGACCAGCAGGGCTTTGATAAGATTAACCGCCATATTGAAGACGCCACAAACAAAGGCGGGCACGTCCTTGTCGGCGGTAAGCCGCATGCGAAGGGCGGCACATTCTTTGAGCCGACTGTGCTGACCGGGGCGACAGCCGATATGGCGCTTTATGCTGAGGAAACCTTCGGGCCAGTGGCCGCGCTGTTCAAGTTTGACACAGAAGAGGAGGCTGTGGCGGCCGCGAACGACACCATCTTCGGTCTGGCCGCCTATTTCTTCACCAAAGATACAGCCCGCCTGTTCCGGGTGTCTGAAGCACTGGAATATGGTATGGTTATCGCCAATACCGGGGCCTATTCCTCTGAGGTTGGCCCGTTCGGCGGGGTGAAAGCCTCTGGTCTGGGCCGGGAAGGGTCCACATACGGTATTGATGAATTCCTGGAAATGAAGCTGATGGTGATTGGCGGGGTCTGAGGTCTGAGCCAGACCACCGCCTGTTTTTTTGCTGACCGGTGTTTTAGTTTTTCAACAGCCTTATCAGGCTGGAGGTATCATTGCGGCCAAAGCCCCGCTCCGACAGGGCGGCATAAAACTGTGCGACCAGCGCGGTGACCGGCAGTTGCGATCTGTTCTGGGCAGCTTCGGCCAGGCAAATCCGCAGGTCTTTGCGCATCCAGTCTACCGCAAAGCCAAAATCGAATTCGTCTCTGACCATGGTGGAGCCCCGGTTTTCCATCTGCCAGGACTGGGCCGCCCCGCCAGAAACAACGCCTAATACCTTGTCCATATCAAGACCTGCATTCTGGCCGAAATTCAGCGCTTCTGACAGGCCCTGAACAAGACCGGCGATACAGATCTGGTTGACCATTTTTGTCAGCTGGCCGGCCCCGGCCGGCCCCATATGCGTCACCCTGGCCCCATAACAGGCCATCAGCGGTTCAGCCCGCCCGTAAACGGCCTCATCACCGCCGCACATCACTGTCAGCTTGCCGCCTTCCGCCCCGGCCTGACCGCCGGAAACAGGCGCGTCAATGAAATGCAGACCGGCGCTGCGGGCTTGTTCATACAGTTCGCGCGCCACATCAGCAGAGGCAGTGGTGTTATCCACAAAAACAGCATCCGCGGCCATCGTCTGAAACGCGCCGTCCGGGCCAGTGGTCACAGACCGGATATCGGCATCATCACCAACACAAGCAAACACAAATTCGCAATCGCGGGCCGCTTCAGCTGGTGTGACAGCCTTGCCGCCGCCATGTTCAGCCACCCATTTATCGGCCTTGGCCGCGGTTCTGTTGTAAACGGTTACATCATGACCGCCCGCTTTCAGATGCCCTGCCATCGGATAGCCCATAACACCCAGACCCAAGAATGCGACTTTTGCCACCACAAATTCTCCTTAAAAAAAATTACATAAGACGGCTGTCTGACCCGTCACAAAGGTAACCATAATGAAAGCTGGGAAGACAAGTCCAGTGCTTTTGCTGGATCACGGGCTGGCGGCCAGAATTCCAGATGACAATGATTGTATTTTTGCTGTTCAGCAGAGCAGAGCATGGTATGATAATGCGGCCCTGAAGCCTTTCGGCGGGAAAGCGGTTCGGGTAGCGCGGCAAAAGAGAGTGGCCATGTCTGTTTTTGTAAATGATGAAAAAATCGAAATCCTGATTTCTGAATCAGAGATTAAAGCCCGTTTAAATCATCTGGCAAAAGAGATATCCGACACCTACCAGAGGTCTGAGCAGTTAGTGGTTATCGGGTTGCTGCGCGGCTCATTCATCTTCATTGCTGATCTGGTCAGGCGGTTAAACCTGCCGGTTGAGGTCGATTTCATCACCGTATCCAGCTATGGCAACGAGATGGAATCCAGCCGCCAGGTGCGAATCATAAAGGACCTGGAAACATCCATAAAAGATCGTGATGTGCTGGTGGTTGAAGATATCATCGATACCGGTCACACGCTGGCGCAGGTTCTGCAAATCATGCAGACCCGCAAGCCCAAAACCCTGTCTGTCTGTACCTTGCTGAACAAGCCGTCGCGGCGCGAGGTTGAGGTTGATGTGCAATGGACCGGGTTTGATATTCCAGATGAGTTTGTTATCGGTTATGGCATTGATTATGCCCAGCAAGGCCGCAACCTGCCGCATATCGGGTTTGTGCGCAAATCCTGATATAGAGGTGTGCACTCAGGCCAGAAGCGCGTCCTCATACCGGTAGAGGGACAGGGCTTCTGCGCCCTTATGCGTTATGACAACCTGTTCTTCCAGCTTAACGCCTTCGCGCCCGCCTTCCGCCCCGACATAAGCTTCAACACATAATGTCATGCCGACTTCCACGGTGCCATCATAGCCGTGTTCAGCAACATCTTCAGGATAGCGGATAGCCGGATATTCATCACACAGCCCGATGCCATGGGCCAGAACACCATATCGGAGCGGCCTGAATTCAGCGGGCAGACGGTGCGCCTTGGCGGTGACCTCAGCAAAGCTCATTCCCGGTTGTAACAGGTCAATATTCGTCATCACATGTTCATAAGCCAGCTGATAAAGCCGCTTTTGTTCATCTGACGGCGGCAGATCCCCGACAATCCAACTGCGCGAAATATCACAGCAATAGCCGTAGGTAGACACAAGATCGGTATCAAAGGCCAGCATATCGCCTGCCGCCATCACCCGCGGACCGGATTCCTGGAACCAGGGGTTTGTGCGCGGGCCAGATGCCAGAATACGGGTTTCAATCCATTCACCGCCGCGCCGGATATTGCCCGCATGCAATTCTGCCCAAACATCATTTTCGGTCACACCCGGCCTGACAGCAGCGCGCATTTCCTCTACCGCCTGCTCGCACGCATGGATAGCGCAACGCATCGCGTTCAGCTCATTTTCGTTCTTGATAGAGCGGGCATGTTCGCTCAAGACCTGGCCGTCCAGAACCTCAACACCGGCGGCCAGAAGCGCGGCATAACCGGCAGTTTCGATCTTGTCCACCGCCAGCCGTTTGTTGCCCCCGCCCTGGCTAACCATCAAATCGGTTATCTGCTTCACAAAGGCGTCAGCATGATCCTGGGTGCGATTGCCGGTCTCAAAATAAAAGAAGGATGCGCCGCCCCTGACCTCACCAACAAGCGGCAAATGTGCAGACAAGTGCTCACAATTATGGAAGTCAAACAAAACAACCTTGCCAGAGGGCGGCACAAAACAGGCCCGCGCCGCGTTATGGGCAATCCACAGCTGCATGTTGGTGGTGTCTGTGGCATAGCGGATATTGAGCGGATCAAACAACAGCAAACCGGCACAGTCATGCGCGACTATCTGTTGTTGCAGACGATGCAGGCGGTATTCCCGCAAAGACGGCATGTCCGGGGCCTGTAGCCCGGCCGCCGCCCATTCAGAATACGCAAGCGCGGTAGGGCCGATTTCAACCCGGTCATTCAGATCAGGCGTGCCATCAGCTTTTAAATGGGCACGGCGGCTGGGGTCAATTTTCCGGTTGGACCCGATAATCGCTGAGCTCATCTTCTCTCTCCCCCCATTTTTGGGCTGTTTGCTCTACTGTCTGTATCAAAGCTGTTCTGGTCCGGCTTCAGCTTTAACGTTGAAACCTAAATTTGGGTGCGCCCGTTCAGCAAACGACAGAAAGCACGACAAATCCGGTATTCGCATGCCCCGACAGGGCCAGCTTCAGCGAGAGACGGTCTCTACCTTCACCCCGGCCGCCAGCGTTTTGTGAACCGGACATTTATCGGCAATCTGCATTAATTGCTGTTTCTGGCTGTCATCAAGCGGGCCGGTCATCTCTATCTGTCTGGTCATTTTGTCCAGCCGCCCGTCAGCCGCGCAATCCTGCTGGTGAATTTTGGCATGGTTGAGCTGGACCGCGACATGTTCCAGCGGCCATTTTTTGCGCCGCGCATACAACTTCAAGGTCATCGCTGTACAGGCCCCGAGACCGGCCAGAAGAAAATCATACGGGGTTGGCCCGCTGTCCAGCCCGCCTGGAACAGACACCGGCTCATCCGCCCGCAAGCTGTGCTCACCAGCCAGAATATCCTGTGCAAAATCACCGTCACTGCTGGTGATGACGTCAACCTCTCCTTCGCTGGCACGCTCAATCTCAGACCGCTGGCCAAGGCACCGGCGCGCCCAGGCGGCGATCATATCGGCGGCAAACTGCCTGTCCTCTGCAGCGCTGAGCAGATGGTCAGCACGGTCAAGCGAGATAAAGGATTTAGGATGTTTGGCAGCGGTAAATATGGCGGCGGCGTTTTCGATCCCCACAATGTTATCGCGCGGGGCATGCAGAACAAGCAGGTCGTGTGATAACCGTTTGATATAATCAACAGACAGCCGCGTCTGCAGATCCTGCACAAACCCGGCGCCAATTTCAAACGGCCGGCCACCGATATTCACAAGCCCCCTTCCGGTCGCCAGAATGGTGTCAATTTCAGCCTCAACCAGATGCAGAACATGACCTGGTTCTGCTGGCGCGCCGATGGTGGCAATGCCCGTAACAGACGCGATATCAGGAGCCGCCGCCAACACCGCCGCCCCGCCAAGCGAATGCCCGATAAGAAGCTGCGGCGCAAGGCTGTGCTTACCAAAGGACTGGCTGGCCATAAAGGCGGCCGCGGCGCGCAAGTCGGATAAGTTGGTCTGAAAACCGGTCGCCGCAAAGTCGCCTTCGGACTGGGCAAGGCCAGTAAAGTCAAAACGCAGAACCGCAATCCCGGACCGCGACAGACCTTCGGCGATTTGTCTGGCGGCGGTGATATCCTTGGAACAGGTGAAACAATGCGCAAACAGAGCCGCGCCCCGAAACGGGCCAAACGGCAGGTGCAGCCGGCCAGCAAGCGTCTGGCCGGTTTCGTTTTTAAACTCTACAGATGTGAAATGGGGCATAGCGGTCTTCCTTTTCGATGTTGTCCGGTTGCCGGAACCGCATGAAAAAAAGACGTCTGATCTTCGCTCTACCCTTTGCCTGAACCCGTCTTACAGGCGAACTACACAGCGGCCCTGAATTTTTCCGTCTAAGATATCCTTACCGGCTTGCGGCAAATCATCAAGCCCGATTTCGGTGGCGATGCTGTCCAGCTTATCCAGCGGGAAATCAGCCGCCAGCCGTGACCAGGCCTGCACCCTGTTTTCATAAGGCTGGTTAACCGAATCGATACCCAGAAGATTAATGCCGCGCAGCAAGAACGGGATTACACTTGCCGGAACCTGGTGCCCGCCTGCATTGCCGATCGCGGCCGCAGAACAACCATATTTCAACTGGCCAAGGATACGGGCCAGCATTTCGCCGCCGACATTATCAATACAGCCTGCCCATTTTTCAGATTCTAACGGCCGCGCGATGGCTTCGGCCAGGTCCTGGCGGGGCACTAAAGATTCAGCACCCAAATCGCGCAAATAAGCCCCTGATTGGTCCACCCGGCCGGTAACCGCGGCGACCTGATAGCCAAGCCGGGCCAGCAAAGCAACAGAGAATGAGCCGACACCGCCGGCCGCCCCAGTCACCAAAACCTCACCCTTGTCAGGGGTCAGCCCATGACATTCAAGAGCCTGCAGCGCAAACACAGCCGTAATGCCGGCGGTTCCGAAAATCATCGATTGGCGCAAATCAATGCCGTCTGGAAGCGGCACCAGCCAGTCCGCCTTTACAGACGCCTTTTCAGCATAGCCGCCATGCCAGATCTCCCCAATCCGGGAACCGGTGGCGATAACCTTGTCCCCGGCCTTATAGCGGGGATCGCGGCTTTCGAGAACCTCACCAGCAAATTCAACACCGGGAATCCGCGGAAACTGGCGGATAAGCCCGCCTTTGCCATTTAAACACAACCCGTCTTTATAATTCAGGCCAGCATACCGCACCGCGACAAGAACCTCACCATCGGGCGAGAGAACCCCCTCCTCCAGCTGTTCAATTGACAGCACAGACTGGCCATCTTCGGCCTGATTCATCACAACAGCTTTAAACATCGCAAACTCCTCAGATTTTCCCACCAAAAAGCATGTCACAGCCTGATCAGAATGACAAAGCCGAATTGCACAGCCCGCACAGATTTGTTACCAAAATAGATACTCCTTTTTTGAGCTATATCAGGACCCATCAGATGCCAGCCTTCCAGACCCAGACCCCAAAACCGGCGTTCGAAGATCTGCAGCAGACCCCAGAAGCGGTGCTGATAGATTGCCGGACACGGGCGGAATGGGTGTATGTGGGCGTGCCGCTGCTGCCGGAAACAGGCGCAAAGACAGCCTTTATTGAATGGGTGGATACAGCCGGCATGCCCAATCCTGAGTTCCTGGGACAGGTCAGCCAGGTCGCCGGGCCGCACACCCCGCTATATCTGTTGTGCCGGTCAGGCGTGCGATCAGCCGCCGCCTGTCAGTTTCTGGCCGAATCAGGCTTTGAGACACTGGTTAATATCGCAGAGGGTTTTGAAGGCGATGTCGGTTCGAATGGCCAACGGGCCAGCATTAATGGCTGGAAATTCAATGGCCTGCCCTGGGCCCAACGCTAGCTCTTTTCCGCTTTGTATTTCTGTGCTTGAGTGACTTTTGGCTCATCTCTTCGGTAATTTTTTTATTACTAATAAAGTATTAATTGATGCACTATGGAGGCCGTAACGGAAAAAGGCATCACAGCATGGCGCAGGCAGGCAATTTCACCCAGCCCCCACAACAGCTGTACCGACAGGTTCTGGATGCTGCCGGCAGTTCTGAGACAGGCCGGCTGTACCGGTTTGCAGGCGACTGTGGTGAGGCCGCGCTGGCCCCGGCCGCCGCAGAGGTAAAACAGGTCCGACCGGCCTTCAGGACAGCTTGACCTCATAGCCCTCAACCTCTGGCTCATCATCTGTGATCTCAGCCGGAAAGCCGTCTGCTGTCACATCAAGGCCAAACGGCTGTTCAATACGTTTGATAATATTCGGCGAGAATTCACGCGGGCCAAACTGGTCAATCCCGTCAGCAAAAATCTGTTTCAACAGGGGGGCCATCTCCAGCGTGAGACCGGCCCGTTGCGCCACATCATAAAACAGGCTGACATCTTTGAGCACAAGATCCATGGTGAAGTTGATATCGCGGCTGCCGTTCAAAATCACCTGGCTTTCGGTTTCATGAACAAAGCTGTTGCCGCTGGAAATCCGGATCGCTTCAAAGCTGGTCCGCAGGTCCATATTCGCCGCCTTGCAGGTGGCCAGAGCTTCAGCGACAGACACCAGATTGGCGGTAGCGAGATAGTTGGTCACCACCTTCAACACTGTGGCCGACCCCAACCCCCCGGTATGCAGGATACGGCGGCCCATTTTGGTGAGATAGGGCAGCATCGCTTCAAAGGTGGGCCGCTCACAGCCCGCAAAGATGGAAATATTGCCGGTTGCGGCGCGGTGACAACCGCCAGAAACCGGACAGTCAACCGCCTGCCCGCCAAGAGACGTGACCTTTTCGGCAAGCCGGTGAATTTCGGTCTCATCAGTGGTGCTCATCTCGGCCCAGATTTTACCCTTAGAAGACCCCCCGGCGGCAAACCCGGCCAGCACACCGTCTTCAGCTTCCATCACGGCCGCGCTGATAGACGGTGACGGCAGACAGGTGATGATAATATCACAGGCCTCTGCCATCTGTTTCGGGCTGTCTGCCCCCTTCGCGCCCTTGTCCAGAAGCGGGGCGACGGCGGCCTCATCCAGATCGCGAACCGTCAGCTCTACACCGTTCCTGAGCAGAGAGCCCGCCAGTTTCGCCCCAACATTGCCCAGCCCGATAAACCCAACTGCCTTCGCGTTTGTGTGCTGTCCCATTGGCCTGTTCCCTTTTTGTAAAAACGATTGATAGCGGTTTTAAGAAGAAAAGCGTCAGCGCTTGGTCTCGGGGATCAGCCCTTGCGGCGCAAAGCGCAGCATCAACAGCATCAACAAGCCCATCGTCATCAGGCGCATATGTGCTGCACTGGCCAGAAGATGGGCACGCAAATCGCTGGTTTCCGCAAGCGGTGACGTAATAACATCCATCAGCCACAGCCCAAGCGGTTCTGATTCAACCCAGAAAAACCAGATCACAAACCCGCCGAGAATAGCCCCGAAATTATTGCCTGACCCGCCGACAATCACCATGATCCAAATCAGGAAGGTGAATCTGAGCGGCAGATAAGAGGCAGGGGTAAACTGGCCGTCCAGCGTGGTCAGCATAGCCCCGGCCAGCCCGACCACAGCCGAGCCCAGCACAAACACCTGGAGATGTTTTGCGGTAACGTGCTTGCCCATCGCGTTTGCCGCCACTTCATTATCGCGTATCGCGCGCATCATCCGCCCCCAGGGAGAGCGCAAAGCGGTTTCAAACAACCAGAACAGCACCAGCAGAACAGTTGTAAACAGCGCGGCGTAGCTGAGCTTAACGATTATCGATGACAGCTCGGGGATGTCGGCACCCAGCCGGCCGGCAAGGTCTATCACCCATTGTTCAGCCTGCAGGTCAATTTCATAGGGAACCGGACGCGGCAGACCGTTCACATTCTTCACGCCGCGGGCCAGCCAGTCTTCATTCTTGAGCACATATATCACAATTTCAGAAATACCCAGCGTGGCAATGGCCAGATAGTCAGAGCGCAGACCAAGCGATATCCGGCCGATAACATAGGCCGCGCCAGCAGCAAACAGGCCGCCGACCACCCAAGAGAACAATATCGGCAGATTCACGCCGCCAATATGACCAGCCTTTGCCGATTCGATCTCTTCAATGGCCTGTACCGCAGGGTCAACAACCGCCCGCATCAACAGATAACCAGCCATAATCACAGCTGTCATAATCCAGTACCGCCAACGGGTGTTGGCCTTTACACGACCCCAGACAAACACCGCCAGAACCGCCGTCATCACCAACACCGCGCCGCCGCCCAGAAGGCCAACACCGCCCGCCTGCCAACCGGCCTCAACCGGCGGCATCGATACCAGAACACCAGCCAGACCGCCCAGCGCGGCAAAGCCCATAATGCCGAAATTCACAATACCGGCATAACCCCATTGGATGTTAACGCCCAGCGTCATAATCGCCGAGATAAGACAGAGATTGAGGATCGCCAGAGACAGGTTCCAGCTCTGCATCTGGCCAACAAGGATCAGCAAGAGCGCCATGACACCGAACAGCAGAAGCGTCCGGTTCTGGTTAAAAAAATCCGTTTTGCTCATGACATCAACATCCCTGTTCGGTAAGGCCTGACACAAATCATGGCTAAATCGTCTTGCCGGCAAACAGCCCTGTCGGGCGAATCAAAAGCACGATCAGCAGAATAACAAAAGAGACCGCAATTTTGTAATCTGTCGAGAGGAGCTGCACCAGCCCTTCAGGTGCCAGCGATGACGGCACCAGATAGGTGACCACTTTTTTATAGGCAAAGGTGATAAACAATTCAGAAAAGGCGATCACATAGCCGCCCGCAATTGCGCCAACCGGATTGCCCACCCCGCCGACAATGGCCGAGGCAAAAATCGGCAATAACAACGAGAGATAGGTGAACGGCTTATAGCTTTTATCCAGCCCATAAAGCGCGCCCGCCAACGCCGCCAACGCGCCGGTAATCATCCAGGTGATCATCACCACACGTTCAGGGTTAATGCCGGAAAGCAGCGCCAGATCTTCATTGTCAGAATAGGCACGCATGGATTTGCCGGTCTTGGTTTTGTTCAGAAACCAGAAGATAAGCGCAACCACAATCACCGCCACGACTATTGTCACCCCTTGCGTGGTTTTAATCGCCAGCCCTTCATTCAGGCCGGTCATCTTTTTAAACGCGCGGGCCTTCAAAAGGAACCGCTGCCCGTCTGTAAACACCCTGTCTGCCGGCCCGATAATAAAGCGGATAAGCCCGCCAATGGTGAACATCACCCCAACAGACACAATCAGATAGGTGACCGTTTCAGCCCGTTTCTGGCGATAGTAGGAAAACACCAGCCTGTCAGTAGCCAGAGCCAGCAGGATGGTGACCAGCATCGCCGGCGGTATCGCCAGAAGGGCGGTCGGCAGAACCCCGAGGCCGATATTGTGTGACTGCAGCCACCAGGTTATCAGCACGGTTATCATTGCCCCGAAGGACATCAGCTCACCATGCGCGAAATTGGAAAACCGCAGCACGCTGTAGACCATGGTCACACCCAGCGCGCCAAGTGCCAGCTGGCTGCCATAGGCGAGGCCGGGGACCACCACAAAATTGGCGATAACAACAAGGGCGTTCAGAATATCCATAGCTGCATCTACCCCCCGAGAAACGCCTTGCGCACATCACTGTCCGCCAGCAGGGCCTGACCAGTATCTGTATATCTGTTCCGCCCCTGCACCAGAACAAACCCCTTATCCGCAATATGAAGCGCCTGTTTGGCGTTCTGTTCAACCATCAAAATGGCAATGCCGGTGCGCGCCACTTCAATAATCCGGTCGAACAGCTCATCCATCACAATCGGCGACACACCAGCTGTTGGCTCATCCAGCATTAACACCTTGGGGCGCGTCATCAAAGCCCGGCCAACCGCCACCTGCTGGCGCTGGCCGCCGGACAGCTCGCCTGCGGGCTGGGCCGCTTTTTCCTTTAAGATGGGAAACAGATCAAACACCTGGGCAAGGGTTTCGGCGACATCATCCGCGCGCACAAACGCGCCCATTTCCAGATTTTCAAGCACGCTGAGAGAGGGAAACACATTATTGGTCTGCGGCACAAAACCCATGCCCTTCAGCACACGTTCCTGCGGTTTGAGGGCAGTGATATCCTCACCATCCATCATCACCCGCCCCGAGCGCAGAGACAGCATCCCGAACACCGCCTTCATCGCGGTTGATTTGCCCGCCCCGTTCGGGCCGACCACGACAGCGATTTCGCCTTTATCCACGCCGATCGTACAGTCATGCAGAATATCTGCATCCCCATATCCGCCTGTCATTGCCTCGCCGACCAGATAGTGCATGAACCTTGACCCTTATCTGTTCTGTTTAACCATAGTTGTTTTATCTGTTTTTCAGACCGGTGCCGAGATACGCCTCGATCACCTCTTCATTATTGCGCACCTCTGCAGCAGAGCCTTGTGCCAACACGCCGCCTTCAGCCATCACAATGACGGGATCACATAAGCGGCTGATAAATTCCATATCATGTTCGATCATACAAAACGTGTAATTCTTTTCCGCATTCAGCCTCTCAATGGCATCCCCGATTTTCTTCAGCAAGGTCCGGTTCACACCGGCCCCGACCTCATCCAGAAACACGATTTTGGCATCAACCATCATGGTCCGGCCCAGCTCCAGCAGCTTTTTCTGGCCCCCGGACAGGCGGCCAGCCAGCTCATCCGCGACCGCTTCCAGCTGCAAAAACCTGATAACATCTTCTGCCTTTTCAGCCAGCCTTTGTTCTTCTTCGCGAACCAGGGCCGGCCGGAACCAGGCGTCCAGCAGCCGCTCGCCAGACTGGCCAGCAGGGACCATCTTCAGATTATCGCGCACTGTGAGGGTGGAAAATTCATGGGCGATCTGGAAGGTGCGCAGCAGGCCTTTATGAAACAGCTGATGCGGCGCAAGCCCGGTGATATCCTCACCATCCAGCAACACCTGGCCACTGTCTGGCTTATATAAACCCGCGATAACATTGAACAAGGTGGTCTTGCCCGCCCCGTTCGGCCCGATAAGACCGGTAATGGACCCGGGCGCGATATCCAGAGACGCATCATTGACCGCGTGAATACCGCCAAAGGATTTATGGATGTTCTGTATCGAAATCATAACAGCTGGTCCCTGATGAACCCCAGATAAAACAAAGCCCAGGCGTGAAGTTCACCCTGGGCTTTGCTGTAATATGGTAAGGCTTAGCGATACCCAACGGTGACGTTCTTGCCACCCTTGATCTCGATCTCAGCATAATTGCCTGCTGATTCGCCGCCGCCGACAAGTTCAACCGCAGAGGCGCCGACATAATCAATGTCCTTGCCTTCTTTCAGCAGCTTCATCGCCTTGCCCAGCTCACCAGGGAAGATTTTCTCACCCGGGGCGTTGGCCACATCCATCATATGAGCCTTGAATACCTGGCTGTCTGCAGATTGTGCAGACTGCATGGCCAGCAGAATAAGCGCCGCGCCATCATAGCTTTCCGGGGCGAACGGACCAGCCGCAAAGCCATTGGCCTTTGCCATATCAGAGAATTTCGCCGCGCCCGGGCTGTCGGTACCTGGAACATCACCAATAGAACCGTCAAGGTCTGGACCAATAGCCGCCGGCAGCGCATCGCCGATCATGCCATCTGGCAGATAGAACACGTCAAACGCGCCTGTATCCAGAGATGACTGGATGATGCCCTTACCACCCTGATCAAGATAACCGGCAACAATAAGGATATCCCCGCCGGCCTGGGCCAGTGCAGCAACCTCAGCATTGTAGTCACCCTTGCCATCTTCATGCGCTGCTGACAGGGTAATCTTACCGCCTCTGCTTTCGAAATTAGCCTTGATGCTGTCTGCCAGACCCTTGCCATAGTCATTATTCACATAAGACATGGCCGCTGTCTTGTAGCCTTTTTCCATCAGGATATCCGCCACAACTTCACCCTGACGGGCGTCAGACGGGGCGGTTCTGAAGAACAGATCATTATCTTCGATCGTTGACAGCGCCGGAGAGGTGGCAGATGGCGAGACCATCACAACACCGTTTGCCATCGCCACATTCTGCAGAATAGCTGTGGTCACACCAGAACAGTCCGCCCCGACCATGGCATTCACCTTGTCAGAGGTAATCAGACGTTCAGCCGCCGCGGTTGCCGCTGCCGAATCGATACAGGTCGAATCGCCCCGTACAGACGAGATTTTTGCCCCGCCCATAAACGCGCCGCTGGCGTTTACTTCTGAAATGGCCAGTTCCGCACCCATCGCCATGTCAGGTGTTAAGGATTCAATCGGGCCCGTATAGCCTAAAATAATGCCCAGCTTTACATCAGCTGCAAAAGCAGGGGCCGCCATCATGGCAAGAGCCACAGATGCGCTCAGTAGTTTTTTCATCACTCTCTCCCTCAGAATTATGAGTCTGCAGTGTCAGGCCAACATCAGGCTGATGCCAGCACACCGCTCACCCGCCATCCTACAAACCAAATTCTGATCTGACAAACTATTTTGATAAGGCTGAAGCCAAATCAGCCAGGCGGGCTGGGCCGGACAGACGGGGACGGCAAAACATGGTCAACCTGCCCCATTACCGCACAGGACGGGCAGATCATCTGCCATTGCGGCAACACTGTCATACAGCCGCCGCACTGCCAGCGCCTTGTGCGCGGGGCATGCGCCGCCGCCAACAACGCCCCTTCACGTTCAGCAACAGATGTGCTGTCCGGTTCCAGACCAAGCGATCTGGCGCGGCTGGCAGCAAGCTCTGCGTTCAGGAGAAAATACTGGTTGGTCTGTCCGGCCGCAGAAACAGAGCTGAGCGCGGCCGACGCCGATGCCCAGATACCCCTGTCCAGCGCCGCCTCAGCAACCAGCAGGCGGGCCTCATCCTTGTCCTCAGCCTGTTCAGCCAAACCAGACAGACGGGCGATCAACTGGCCGTCATTATCAGCTGATAAATCGGCAATAAGCCCTGCCAGCCGGGCATGAGGGGCCGCCCTGAAGGCCGATTCAACCCGCTTTAAGGCCTTGCGCGGGGAGCTGTTCTGCTCAAGCCGAGCCAGCCTGACCGTGGCTTCCAATAAGGCCGGAGCCCAGCGCAGAGCATCCTGCAGATAGCGTATCTGACGGGCCTCATCATCTTGTTGTTCAGCCAGCCGCAAACATAAATGAGCCGCCAGCAGGTGAGGGTTGTTTAACTGGCCGGTGGCAAAATGGGCAATATCAGCGGGCAGAAACGGGCCACCCTTTGCGGTCTGGCTGTCTTTTGCGGACAATAACCGATCCAGCCGGTCCAGCGCCGCTTTCCAGTTTTCATGCCTTAAATCTTCTGCCAGCAGAACCAGATGGGCAGGCGCAGATGAGCTGTTCAGAGCCAGCGCAGCCCTGGCGGCGGCACAGCTCCGCTCTTGTTCTCCCTGACCCAAATAGAGCCGCATCAGGCCTATCTGGCCGAAATAGGCGGTATCGGGCTGGGCCGACAGGGATTTAAAATAGCGAAGGGCTGCTTTTTCATCACCAGTGGCATGAGCGGCCTGTGCCGATAAAAGATCCGGCAGAACCGCCGCACCGAGAAGTTTTTCAGCGCGCCGCGCCAGCTTGCGGGCTTCTTTGAAATCGCCAGCCGCAAACGCCACCATTCCCTGGCCAAGGGCATGTTCACCGCGACCGCGCCGCCGCGCCCGCCAATTATGACCCAACCAGGAGGGCCAGCTGAGCACGGTGGCAATCAGCCGAATCAGGACAAACAGCAGGACCAGCCCCAGCACAAGCCCCGCGACCAGCAGGCTGGTCATCACCTCTATCCGCCAGCCCAGCCAGGTGATCACGCTCACGCCGTCTTGTGCTGACAACCATCTGGTGAGCACCGCGGCAAAAACACAAAACCCCAGGAACGCGGCCAGCCGGATCATTGTGGCTCCTGTTCGCGCTGAAGACGGTCAACAGTGATAAGCCCGCCAAGCCAGCCGGACAGGCCCTGCCACCAGCCGGACAGGTCAGGCAGGCCAATATCTGGTAAATTGATGTCAGGTAAATTGCTCTCCGGCTCTTTACCTTGTGCAGAGGCAGGCGGGCTGTCTGCTGCGGCGGGGGCGCCCCTTACGGCCGGTTGTGCGGCAGTATCAGAGGCATCAGCAGGTTGTGCGGCGGCCGTATCGCTGTGCTGCCGGGCGGTCTGGGCCAGCTTTTCATCAATATGGGCAATTTGCTGGTCAAACCGGTCTATCGCCGCCGCCACCGTATCCAGCGACTGCGAGACAGACTGCACAACACCAGCCATTTTTTCATCAAGCTGGCCCTGGCCGGCCTGCAGGGTGTCAAGCTGATCGCTCAGCCTGGTCTGGTTTTCGCTTAGAGCGGTCATATCGGCGCGCAGTTGGCGCAGCTCAGTATCCACAGCCTTCTGCCAGGGATCAGCTGGTTTCGGCAGCAAAAGGGGGGCGATATAAGGCCAGACAGACAAGCCCAGCGCGACCACCACCGCACAAATAAGCCCAGCGGTGACAGGCGATACCCGGCGCAGTTTTGCCGCCCAGCCCTTACCCGCCAACTGGCCATCAATAACCGTTTCAGCCGCAGACGGTTCAGCAGACTTGGTTTCATTTTGCGAGCGTTTCTGAGCCATCTGAGGCGCCGGTTTCCTTTTAAAAAAATCTGAACATGAAACAGTTCTTGTCTGATTATTCCCGCAGACAGGTTTCAGGTCAATTTTTCGCCGCCAGTTTTTAGATATCCTGCCCTTCAGGCGAGATCAGACCTCTGGCTTGTTCTGTTCGGACCAGTCGCAACAAAGCTGAAGCAGAGCGTGCCGGTCTGGGCGAGCCGCGTGCCGGGCATCAAATCCGGCGCGGCGGGCTTGTTCAGCCAACCCTGAGCTGGCGGCCAGAACGGTGATATCTGCCTTGTCTTTTCCTGGCGCATGCTGGGCCAGCCAGAAGCCGAACTGAGCAAGGGTGCGCGCCGAAAACACCATCGCCGCCACCGGCTCAGCAGAAGCCAGCCTGTCCTGAACCGTCTTATCAGGCCGGCTCAACGCGTCCGCCTGATATATAACCAACCGGTCAACCTGAACCCCTTCCCCCGCCAGAGACGCGGCAATATCGACAGAGACATCACGTCCTGACAGCCACAAAAACGGCCCGTTTCTGGTCTCAGCGTCGCGGGCAATCCGGGCCGCCAGTTCGCGCGCACCGCCGCTGCCGTCAAACACCGCCTTATAGCCTGCCTGGCGCAGAATATCCGCACTGCCCTTGCCCACACACCATATTGGCAGAACAGTCAGGCCGTTCAGGTCCCCGGCATGAGCAGCCAGATAGCGGCTGGCCTGTTTGCTGGTGATGATGATGCCCTGACAGGCGTTTATCGTTTCGGGACGTGCCAGCACATCAAGCAGGCCGTTATGATAATGTATCGCCAGCAGCGGCAATGCTGTTGCCGCAAGGCCTCTGGTTTTCAGCGCAGACACATCCGCATCACAGTCAGGTTGTGGGCGCAGACAAATGATCATCTGTTCTCTCCAGCACGCCGCGCGATCAGGCCAGAAACGCTCTGCCCCCACATTCACGCAGCAATTGCTCACCAAGCGCTGTACCGATTGCCGCCGC
>CBFHLG010000009.1:0-29860 GCA_965656625.1 Puniceispirillaceae bacterium (SeqCode) | reverse complement strand
ATCATCCCGGCGGCCGTCAGCCTCAGCGCTGAATTTCTGCTGGCCATCTGCAGACAGCACAGCCGTCTTTACAGACAAGCGGCCAGAACCATCAATATCCGCCATCGCCGATATCGGGGTGCGGCAGGACCCATCAAGGGCCGCCAGAACCGCCCGTTCAGCGGTCACACAATCAGATGTCTTTGCACAATTAAGGGCGGCGAGCGCGGCCTGGACAGCCTCTGCCCGGTCCTCACCAACAGCGATTTGAACAGCGATTGCGCCCTGTGCCGCCGCCGCTGGCATAATGGTCTCATCCAGACGGGTGAACGGGCAGTCCAGCTGCAGGCGGTTCAGCCCCGCCACCGCCAGAATAATGGCATCAAATTCACCGGCATCCAGACGGGCTATGCGGCTGTTCACATTACCGCGCAACAGCCCTATGTTCAGATCCGGGCGATAATGGCGCAACAAAGCCGCGCGCCGCACCGACGCTGTACCGATATGCGCGCCATCGGGCAACTCATCCAAGCTTTTATACGGCCCGACCAGCGCATCGCCCCTGTCTTCGCGCGGCAGAACGGCAGCAATTTTGGTGCCCGGGGCAAGCAGGGTTTCCATGTCTTTGAGCGAATGAACAGCGGCATCAGCACGCCCGTCCAGCAAGGCCGCCTCCAGGGTTTTGATAAACACGCCCTTGCCGCCAACCTCAACCAAGGGGCGGTCCAGAACCTCATCGCCGGTGGTCGACAGGCCTAAAACCCCGCTCGGGATATCACCAAGGGCGCGGCGCACCTGTTGTGTCTGGGCTAGGGCCAGTTGCGATACCCTGCTGGCCAAAACAAGAGGCGCCTGCGCAAAATCTGTCTGAGACCTGTCAATCATGCGGCTTTCTTCCCACAGGTGACCGCCGGATGTAAAGCCAGAACTTGGGCGCGGGCCAGCAGGCCTATTCAGCCACCTCATCATAAGAGGAGACAGGCGGGCAGGTGCAGATAAGGTTGCGGTCACCATATACATTATCCACCCGGGCAACAGGCGGCCAGTATTTCATCGCGGCCTGTCCGGGGGCAGGCAGACAGCCGGTCTGGCGGCTGTAAGGGTGTGACCAGGTCTCTGCAAGGGCTGTCGTCGCGGTATGCGGGGCGTTCACCAGAGGGTTATCATCTGCCGGCCACTGGCCCTCTTCAATCTGGCGGATTTCTTCACGTATCGACAGCATCGCGTCAATAAACCTGTCCAGCTCTGTCTTGGATTCGCTTTCTGTTGGTTCGATCATCAGCGTTCCGGGGACAGGAAAGCTCATCGTGGGGGCATGAAACCCATAATCAATCAGACGTTTGGCAATATCTTCAGCATCAATACCAACGCTCTGTTTGAACGGGCGGATATCCACAATAACCTCATGCGCGACAAAGCCGCCTTTACCGCGATACAAAATCGGATAAGCGTCCTGCAGTGAGGCGGCGATATAGTTTGCGCTGAGAATCGCAATCTGGCTGGCCTGTTTCAGCCCGTCCGGCCCCATCATCCGGATATAACCGTATGAAATAGGCAGAATAAGCGGTGAGCCGAACGGCGCCGCCGCCACCTGGCGATGGACGGCATCCGGGCTGGGGCTGTTCACATGCTGCGGCAGATACGGGGCCAGATGCGCCCGCACACCAATCGGCCCCATACCCGGGCCGCCGCCGCCATGCGGAATACAAAACGTCTTATGCAGGTTCAGATGGCTGACATCAGCCCCGTATTTGCCCGGCCGGGCCAGACCGACCTGTGCGTTCAGATTCGCCCCATCCAGATACACCTGGCCACCGGCGTCATGCACAAGCCCGCAAATATCGGCAATGGCGGTTTCAAACACACCGTGCGTTGACGGATAGGTCACCATGATTGCCGCCAGCTTATCTTTATGCTGGGCAATTTTTTCCTTCAGATCGGCTAAATCGATATTGCCGTCATCATCACAAGCCACCACCACAACACTGAAGCCCGCCATCTGTGCAGAAGCCGGATTTGTGCCATGAGCTGATGAGGCGATGAGGCAGATAGTCCGGTCTGCTTCGCCCTTATCGGCCAGATACCCCCGGATCGCCATCAGCCCGGCATATTCGCCCTGCGCCCCCGAATTGGGCTGCATAGACACCGCATCATAACCGGTAATTTCGCATAAATCGGCGCAGAGCGTGTCGATCATCTGCTGGTAGCCGGCGGCCTGATCCGGCGGGCAGAACGGGTGCAGATCAGAAAATTCCGGCCAGCTGACCGGCATCATTTCGGCGGCCGCGTTCAGCTTCATGGTACAAGAGCCAAGCGGGATCATGGTTCTGTCGAGCGCCAGATCCTTATCCGCCAGGCTGCGCAGATAGCGCATCATTTCTGTTTCTGAGCGATAATTGTGGAACACCGGATGCGAGAGATAGGCCGACTGGCGTTGCAGCGGCAGCGGCACAGAGCCGGACAGCTTGCGGTCAAGCGCGTCAAAATCAGCCTCAACCCCGAACAGCTGCCATAGCTGTGTGACCAGCGCTTCATCACAGGTCTCATCAAAGGACAGGCTGACGCCGTCTTGCGTACGGCGCAGATTAATGCCCGCCTGACAGGCAGCCTTGATCAGGTGGTCGCCCTGATCTGTTTTAATATGAACCGTATCGAAAAAATAATTGCCGCCAAGCGGGTAGCCAGCCGCGCGCAGACCATCGGCGAAAATACACGCCAGCCGGTTCACCCGCTCAGCAATCGCCTTCAGCCCGTCCGGACCATGCCAGACCGCATACATTGACGCCATGATGGCCAGCAACGCCTGGGCCGTACAGATATTGGATGTGGCCTTTTCCCGCCGGATATGCTGTTCGCGTGTTTGCAGGGCCAGCCGATAGGCCGGGGCGCCGGATGTGTCCACAGACACGCCGATAATCCGGCCGGGCAGCGCCCGTTTATGCTGGTCAGTTGTCGCCATAAAGGCGGCATGCGGGCCACCATACCCCATCGGTACACCAAAGCGCTGGGACGAGCCGATAGCCATATCCGCGCCCATTTCGCCCGGCGCCTTCAAGATGGTCAGCGCGAGCAGATCGCACGCCATAATACAAAAACAGCCCGCCGCCTTGGCGCGGTCTATCTGTTCGGCAAAATCGGTAATCTCTCCAGTGGAAGACGGGTAGGACAGCAACAGGCCAAACGCCTCCTCAGCAATGAAATCAGCTTCAGGCGCGCCTATCTTCACCTGCCAGCCGAGCGGCTCAGCCCTTGTCTTGATCACGGCCTTTGTCTGCGGGTGACAGGCTTCATCAACAAAAAACACCTCAGCCTTTGATTTGCTGACCCGGCGGGCAACCGCCATTGCCTCTGCAGCGGCCGTTGCTTCATCCAGAAGAGACGCGTTTGCCATATCCAGGCCGGTCAGATCGCAGACCATGGTCTGGAAATTCAACAAGGCTTCCAGACGCCCCTGGCTGATCTCTGGCTGGTAGGGGGTGTAGGCGGTATACCAGGCCGGATTTTCCAGAATATTGCGCAGCAGAACAGGCGGCGTCACGGTGGCGTAATAGCCCTGTCCGATAAGCGAACGGGCCACGCTGTTCTGGCCTGCCAGCCCGCGAAGATGAGAGAGAAAACCCGCTTCATTCATGGCCGGCGCCAGATTCAGGTCTGTGGTCATCAAGATGTTTGAGGGCACAATTGTCTGCGTCATCTGCTGCAGATCAGAAAACCCGAGAGGGGCCAGCATCGCTTTAATAGCGGCGTCATCTGGTCCAATGTGACGCCCGATAAAGCTGGTCTGCGTATCCTGTTCCATCGACCGGTAACTTGCCATGATATCCACCCTCCACTAACGGATTTTTTTGCGGTTATTCTTGTCTGCTTTTATGTGGCTGTATTGTTCTGATATATTGTGCTGTTCAGCTTTATTGTGTGAGCTGTTTATAGGCGTCCTCATCAAGAAGCTTGTCCAGCACGCTGGCATCCTCAACCTTGATTTTGACAAACCAGCCTTCACCCTGCGGGTCGGTATTGACCTGGCCCGGGTCAGCTTCAAGGCTGTCGTTAATTTCAAGCACCTCACCGCTGACCGGGGCATAGACAGATGACGCCGCCTTGAAGCTTTCAACTGTTGCCATATCGCCGCCGACAGACACCGTTGTGCCGGGTTCGGGCAGTTCAACAAACACAATGTCGCCCAGCTCATTCTGGGCATAATCGGTAATGCCAATGGTGGCCACATCGCCGTCCAGCCTGACCCATTCATGATCTTCTGAAAATTTTATCATTGTTAAGCTCCTTATCTTTTGAAACGGTGAGGGAAAAACGGCATGTCCTGAACGGTCAGGACGATGCGTCTGCCTCTGACATCAGCAAACACATCCTCCCCCGCAGATAGCTGAGGTGCAGACGAAATACGCATCATCACAACCGGATGACCAACCGAAGGGGCCGGTGAGCCGGACGTGACCTGGCCTATCGCCTGTTGTGAGGTGTCTGTTGCAAACACGGCCGCCCCCGCCCGAACAGGAACTTTTGTAAGTGACGCCGCGCCTACCCGTTTATACTGTCCGCGGTCCTGAAGCTCACGCAAGGTTCGCTCAGCCCCGAAAAAGCCGCCTTCACGCGCCCCGCCTGTACGGCGGGCCCGGCCGACCGCCCAGCCCAGAGACGCATCAACAACGCTGATATCTTCGTCCATATCCTGGCCATACAGACATAAGCCGGCCTCCAGCCGCAGGCTGTCTCTGGCCACAAGCCCGGCCAGATCCGCCTGACCAGTGGCACATAACGCCCCCACAAACCGGGCCGCAAGCGGGGCCGGCAAGCTGACCTCAAAACCATCTTCGCCGGTATAGCCTGAACGGGAAATCTCTATATCCTGGCCGTCAAACAAAAATGTCCCTGCCCGCATAAAGCCGAGCGCGGCCGCCCCGTCAACAAGGCTGGCCAGAACCGCTTCTGCAGCAGGGCCCTGTACCGCCACAAGAGATCGGGAGAGCAGCTGGAGCTTAACCCTGCCCAGATGGGCGCGCAGCCAGGCGAGGTCTTTGTCAACACAGGCCGCATTGACCACCAGGCGAACATGGTCGCCCAAATTCATCACCATCAGATCATCGATGATGCCGCCGTCCTTGTTTAACAGCAGGCCATAACGTTGCTGGCCAGGCTGCAAAGCGACCAGGTCAGCCGGTATCAACCGTTCCAGAGCGGCAAGAATAGGCTGGGCTGTGCCCGTGCCGTCTGTTATCTGTATCTGGCCCATATGGCTGACATCGAAAACCGCCGCCTGTTCCCGGCAGAGCAGATGTTCTTTCAGCGCACCAGACGGATAATACAAAGGCAGTTCAAAACCGGCGAAAGGCGCCAGTTTTGCGTCCCGTTTTAGATGCAATTCATGCAATGCTGTCTGTTTCAGCATGCTGTCCTATCTTCCCCAATTCCCAATCGATAGCTTAAAGCCAGATTTTGAAAAAAAGCAACATGGTTTCTCAAAACCGGCCTTCACCCTGTTGTTCACAATATCAAAAAGGTCTTAAAAAAGGGTTTACGAATGACAAATTAATCACCCCGCTTACCTCACCTGTGGCCACCATCCTTATAAAGCTGTCTGGTCACTGGGTCGGGGGGGCATTTACGGCGCAGCTGATTTCCGTTATCACCACAGCATGACGAAGACGCCGACCCTCATCCTTGGTCTTGAAAGCAGCTGTGATGAAACCGCGGCGGCCATTGTGCGTTCAGACCGGACAATTTTAGCCGAGCATGTGGCCTCATCAGCCGACCAGCATGCCGCGCATGGGGGGGTGGTCCCAGAGATCGCCGCCCGCCAGCATCTGGATGTGATCGATACCGTCATCGAGGCTGTCTGTAGCAAAGCCAACTGCCGCCTGACCGACCTGGACGGCATCGCCGCAACAGGCGGTCCAGGGCTTATCGGCGGCGTTCTGGTCGGAACCATGACCGCGAAGGCCATCGCCTCTGCGCTGACTATTCCTTACTTTGCAGTGAACCATCTGGAAGGCCATGCGCTGACCGCGCGGCTGACAGATGATATCGTTTATCCTTATTTACTGCTGCTGGTGTCCGGCGGGCATACCCAGCTGTTGAGTGTTCTGGGCCCGGGCCAGTATCAGCGGCTGGGGACCACCATGGATGATGCCGCCGGAGAAGCGTTTGACAAAGGCGCGGCGGTTCTGGGGCTGGGCTATCCGGGCGGGCCAGCGATAGAAGCCGCCGCCAGAGCGGGCAACCCGTCTTCTGTGCCATTGCCGCGCCCGCGCAAAGGGGCAAAGGATTGTCATTTTTCTTTTTCGGGTCTGAAGACCGCCCTTGCGCACCGCTGGGCTAAATCAAATGAGGCCGGAAGCGCACATGTGAATGATTTTGCCGCCAGCCTGCAGCAGGCGATCGCCGATTGTCTGGCTGACCGGGTAGGACAGGCCCTTATACAGTTTGCGAGTCAGCATGATGAACGCCGTCTGGTGATCGCCGGCGGGGTCGCGGCCAATCAGAGCATCGGGGCGGCTCTGCAGCAGGTGGCAGAAGCACACGGATTTGAGATCATTATTCCGCCGCCGCGCTTATGTACCGATAACGGCGCGATGATTGCCTGGGTCGGGCATGAATATATGACGGCCGGTCAGCCCAGCCCGCTGTCCTTTGCGCCGCGTCCGCGCTGGCCGCTGGATGACACCGCACCGCCGCCGCCGGGCCGCGGCGTGCGCCGCTGACGGGGCGGGTTTCCCTTTGCCGGCAAACATCCCTATACTGAAAAGCATGAAACAGAACACAAATATCGTTGTTATGGGCGGCGGCAGTTGGGGGGCGGCCCTTGCGCACCAGCTGCGCCGGAACACACGGCTGAATATCGAGATTCTGGTCCGATCTCAGCCCACAGCAGAGGGGCTGGCCCGCGGCCATATCCGCCAATTACCGCAGATAACAGATATTCCGGGCTTCCAAGTGACAACAGACAATAGCTGTCTTAAGACAGCTGATTTCATCTATCTTGTACTGCCTGTTTCTGCGCATGCCGACAGCCTGCACAAAATTGAGGTCCATGCCCCGGCGGGCGTGCCGGTTATCTTATGTGCCAAAGGCCTTCTCGCAGATGAAATTAAGGGCGGGCTGTTTTTGCCAGAATATGTAGAGAGCCATTCAAAAGATCGGCCGGTGGCGGTGCTGACCGGGCCATCCTTTGCAGATGAGGTGTTGTCTGATCTGCCCACAGCGCTTCTGGCCGCCAGCCGTTCGACAAGCCTGTCTGAGCAGATAGCCGGCCATTTTTCGGCCAGCAGCCTGCGCCTGTATCAGGGCACAGACAGTATCGGGGCCGCCCTTGGCGGGGCGGTGAAAAACGTCATAGCCATCGCCGCTGGCATCTGTTCAGGCCAGGGTCTTGGCGATAATGCGCGGGCCGGGCTGATAACACGCGGGCTGGCCGAAACCATGCGGCTGGCGGACCAGCTGGGCGCGGACAGCCGCACGATTTCCGGTCTGGCCGGGATGGGCGATCTGGTGCTGTCCTGTTCAGGCCCGCATTCACGAAATATGGCCTTTGGATTTGCCCTCGGGCGCGGCGATACGGTGCCGTCATCACTGGCAGAAGGCCGGTTTTCCGCCGCCATCCTGCGGGCGCGCGCTGAACATGAAGCTATTGAACTGCCGATATGTTTTGCGGTAGATGACATTGTGAACAGACAGGCGGATATCCACACCCGCATAACCGCATTGCTGTCCCGACAGGCCGGACAGGAATAACCCCACCCTTGAATTTGAAGAAAGGCTGAGCAATGGCATATTGGCTGTTTAAATCAGAACCAGGCACGTGGTCCTGGCAGGACCAACTGGCCAAGGCCGATGAGGGCGAGGGCTGGGACGGTGTGCGCAATCATCAGGCTGGCAACAATATGAAAGCCATGCAAATTGGCGATTTAGGCTTTTTTTATCATTCAGTAAACGAAAAACGGATTGTCGGCATTGTCGATGTTATCGACACCTGGCATCTGGACCCGACCGACCCGACCGGCCGGTTCGGCATGGTCACCGTGCGGGCGATAAAGGAGATGAAAAAACCGGTTACCCTTGGCGATATCAAAGCTGAGCCGCGGTTAGCCGAACTGGCCCTGGTCAGACAGTCACGCCTGTCCGTGGTTCCGGTTTCAGAAGACCATTGGCAGTTGATTTTGGCGATGGGTGAGACCCGCCTGTAAGCCCCGCTTATTCAGGCCTGGCCGCGTTCGCGGTAAATCAGATACAGATTGCGCAGATAGATAAACAAGCCCAGCCCCTGGCCACAGATGATAACCGGGTCTTTGCGCCATAACGCGTAGAAAAACAGAACCAGTCCGCCGCCAATGGAAAAATACCAAAAAGCAAGGGGGATGACAGACCGGCCTTCGCCTTCAGATTTCAGCCATTGCACGATAAAACGCATCGCAAACAAACCCTGGCCGGCAAAGCCGATGATCAACATCAGCTGTTCAGGCTGCGTGGCCAGTGATTGCGGCAGAAATGGCAAAATGGTCAGTAATAGCCGGCCCAGCAAAAGCGCTGCTTCACCGATAACAAATGAGATCATATCCAGCATGATCAGCCCCGCTTTGCTGTTTTTGTTTTGGCCGCAGATTTTCGTTTTGGTTTTGCGCGGGACGCAGGCCCGTCTGATGGCGGGGCCATCTGGGTGACGTTGCCGGGGTTGGCGCGGCGGCGCATCAGCCAGATCACCCCAAACAGATCAGATATGCCAACGATTAGCCTGTCAAGAATACCATATTTTGACTGTCCGGCGGTGCGCGCCCTGTGGCCGACAGGAACCGCAAGAACTGTGCCGCCCTCGCCTCTGACCAAAGTCGGCATGAACCGGTGCATATGATTGAAAAACGGTAGTTTGACGAATATTTCGCGATCGACAATTTTAATGCCGCACCCGCTGTCAGGGTGAGCATCACCCAACAGGCTGCGGCGCACCCCTCTGGCAAAGGCAGAGGCCTGGCGGCGTATTCCGGTATCTTTGCGCGCCACACGAACCCCGCCAGCCATCCCCTGTGCCGGCCGCATCTCTTGCAGCGCCGCTTCGAGAGCAGGCAGGTCAGAGGGAATATTCTGGCCATCACCATCCAGCACGGCGATAAGCGGGGCACGGGCCTGAAGCAGCCCGGTTCTGAGCGCGGCTGACTGGCCAGACCGGCGCTGATGGGTAAATACCCGAAGCTGTTTTATCTCGGCAACGGCGTGGCTCAGCTCATCAGAAGTGGCATCATCACTGCCGTCATCAATGTAGATAATCTCAAAAGCGCGGCCTTTGTAAACCGCCACAATCTCATCGATCAGCGGCCGTATATTCCCCTGCTCGTTCATCACAGGCACAAGAACAGAAATTTCTGGTGAAGCGGTCACTGGCATGATGGTCCCGGTCTAATCATTTAACGCAACGGCAGATAGAGGGCCGCTCTTGAGAAATGCTATACCGGCCCAGCGGGCCAAGGTCAATGAGCCGCACCATCAGATGACGAGGTGCTTTACCGGCTGACGCGCTGATAAAGGACCAATTCGATGTCGCGCCCTCTGGCCACGGTAAAGCCGCTGACCCGGCCTTTGACGGCAAGGTCAAGGTTCAGCTTGTCTGCGGTCGCCAAGAACGGTTCCACCGCAGCGCGTTCCACCACCGCCAGCCCATCGGTTGAATCAGCCATGAACAAAGCAGCTTCCGTCGCCTCCAGCAAAAACACATCACGGCCAAGATGAAACACAGCAGATGGTTCATGATAACCGGCCAGCGTTATCGCCGGCGGACGGCCAGGCAATTTGCGAATTTCATCTGCCAGACGGCCAGAGATATGGATAGCTGAAGCCCCGGCAACAATACCGGCAATGGCGATAATATGAACCAGAACACCGCCGCATAACACCGCAACCAAATCTGTTATCCGGCGATACCGCCGCCAACACCATAACCGCCACAGACAGCCACCGATAAGCCCGGCGGCCAGCACAGCAAACACAAACGCACTGCCGCCTGTAGTGCCGCCAAACCGGATCGCGGCCCAGATCAACGCGCCCGCCAACAGCACACCGAACAGGCCAGCCAGACCAAACAGCGCTTCAGACAGCCAGATCATCGCCTTACCCGGCGGCGGCATCGTTCTGGTCAAAGCATAGCCGCACAACAACGCAAGCGCGGGCAGGGCGGGCAGAATATAATGCGGCAGTTTTGTGGGCACAAATTCGATCACCAGCCAGTACCCCGCAAACCAGGCCACACAAAAACGGGCCGCATCTTCGGCCCACAACCGGCGGCCCAGCCAGGCAATAAACCCGGCAAAGGCAATGCCCGGCCAAAACAATAACCCCAGCAAACCCAGATATGTGCCCGGCGGTGCACCATGCGATTCCTGAGCCGACTGCACCTTGGCCAGAAAATCGCCCTTTATCGCGATATCCAGAAACGCCCCGTCGGTCGCTGTGGTCACCGCGATAGCCCAGGGCAGCACCAGACAACAGGTCACCAGCAGACCTTTGAGGATATGCAGGCGTTTCAGCCAGCCGGCCTGACGGTCCACACAGATCAGCACAATACAAGTGGTCAGCGCCAATAACGGGCCTATCGGGCCTTTCAGCAGAATTCCGGCCGATAACGCCAGCCAGAACCCCAGCCAGGGCGGGGCGGCGGCGACCTCTGCCCTGTCTTTATACAGGCGCCACAACATAAATTGCTGGGCGATAAGCACACAGAGCAATACAGAATCTGTCTTCGCCAGATGCGCTTCGGCAATTATCAGCGGCGATGAGGCCAAGAGCAACACCGCTATCATCGCTTGAAACGGCGCAATAGAAGACGGCCAAAGCGACTGGCTGAAGCGCCAGACCAAAACCAGGCTGAGCAGAAGACCAGCCAGGCTGGGCAGACGATAGCTGGCGATATCAAACGGGCCAAGGACGGCAGCTGACGCCGCCTGTAACCAGTAAATACCTATCGGTTTTTTCGCCCTCAGATCATCCATGAAGCGCGGCGTGATATAGTCAGAGCTGGCCAGCATCTGTTTGCTGGCCTGAGCAAAGCGGGCTTCATCGCGGTCTATTACGCCCAATGAGTGGTGACCTATCAGAACACCAAGCGTGATCAGACCCAGAATTATCCAGAGCGTTGAGCGGCGAGAAATTAATCCGGCTAATCGCTGTTGCCTGTCAGGCTCAGTCTGTGCTGCTGCAGATGACATAAACTATCCGTTACGCTTGTTGGCACTTATGCTTATTGGTTAACATTTTTTGAACCGTGATATCGCGGTGAATTTAGCCTATATCCGGCGATGTGACCAGTGACAACACGCCCGCACATCCGGCCCCGGCTCAAGCGTCAATCTAATGGCAAATCTGGCTGAGCTGAGGTAGGCTTTGCGGGCCAGACCGAGGACCACTGCCCAGAAAAGATGAAGAAATGTTGCTGAGATGACACCCGCTACGCCGGCACAGACCTCCTATCGTCATATCTGGCGCTTATCCTGGCCGGTGATGATCTCCAATATCTCGCTGCCTTTGGTGGGCGCGGTTGATGTGGCGATGATGGGCCATCTGCCTGACCCGGCCTTTGTCGGCGGCGTGGCTTTGGGCAGCCTGGTGTTTAATTTTCTGTATCTGGCGTTCAGCTTTCTGCGAATGGGCACGACCGGGCTGACCGCGCTTGCCGCGGGGGCAAACCAGATGGATGAGGTTGGCGGCGTGTTTCTGCGCGGCCAATTCATCGCCCTTGTTGGCGGGCTGGGGCTTATTGCCTGCCTGCCGGTTATCCTGTGGGCCGCCGGTCTGGTTCTGAGCGCCTCAGCAGATTCGCTTGGCCATATGCAGAGCTATCTTTGGTTTCGCATCTGGGGCCTGCCGGCAACCTTGGCCAATGCGGTGATGCTGGGCAGCCTGTTCGGGTTGCAGAGAATGCGGCTGTGTATGGTCCAGCTGTTGTTTGTGAACCTGCTGAATATTGCCCTGAATTTTATCTTTGTGCTGGGGCTGTCCTGGCAGGTTGAGGGGGTGGCGCTGGCCTCTGTCTGCGCCGAATGGGCCGGGTTGGCGTTAATGATCGGGATTGTGCTGCGCCCGAACCAGCTCATGATGCGGATAATCCGCACCCTAAGCCTGAGGCAAGTTTTCGGCTGGGAGAAATGGTCTGGCCTGCTGGCCATCGCGCGTGATTTATCGCTGCGTACGCTGTTGATTTGGGGGGTCGAAGCGGTACTGATCGCAAAGGCCGCCGCGCTTGGTGATGTAGAACTGGCCAGCATCCAGATCATGCTGGTTCTGTTCGGCTTTATCGCGTTTGGCCTGGATGGATTTGCCCATGCAACCGAAGCGCTGACAGGCCGGTTTGTGGGCGCCGCGGACCCGGCCAGCCTGCGCCTTATGATCTGGCGAAGCTGTATTTTAGCCGGGCTGGCGGCGCTGATGATAACTGGTTTTTTGTATCTGTTTAAGCCGGTGTTATTGCCGTTATTGACCAGCCAGCCGGCCCTGTTGCAAATGACATCAGATATCTGGGTCTGGGGGCTGGCGATGCCCGTGGCCGCATTCCTGGCGTTTCAGATGGATGGGGTTTATGTGGGCGCGGCAAGCAGCCGGCATATGCGCAACGGCATGGTCCTGGCCTTTATTCTGTTTACCGGTCTGGCCAGCTTTTTTGACGGCTATCACCTTGACGGTCTGTTGTTCGTGTTTATTCTCTACCTTATTATTCGCGGTATCTATCTGGCGGCTTTCCTGCCTTCACTGCTTAGTCTTGCTGAGCCTAAACCGAGCTGATAGCCCCGCCTGTTTACAAGCCACAGGACCAGGACCATGACGATACTTTCCTGCCGTACCGGCCTGACCTCCGTCTCAGCGGACAGTCTGCCCGTATATATTGTTGATCTGAGAGCGTTTGATGCGTTTGTGGCCGCCCGGGGCGCGCCGCAACAGCAGTGGATTAAAGCGACAAACTTTACCGCCAAGGCTGGCCGCCATATTTGCCTGCCTGATGAGACCGGCCAGATTGCAGAGGCTGTGGTGATTGTGGATAAAGCGCCTGTCTGGGATATCGCAGCAGCCGCAACAGGCCTGCCTGCGGGCCAGTGGGCGCCTGATATGAGCTTTGCTGAACAGGCGGCGGTGAGCGATATTCAGCTGGGCTGGGGCCTGGCGCAATATTCCTACGCCCCGCATAAGGATGATGACAGGGACCGCAGGCTGCCGCTATTGGCGCTGCCAGACGAGCAGGTCAGCACAGACAGTTCTGGCCTTGTTCTGGGCACACATATTGTGCGCGAAATGGTAAATTGCCCGGCCAACCAGATGACACCTGAGGGCATTGAGGCGGCGGCACATGAACTGGCAAAAGCGTATTCGGCTGAGATAACCGTGGTTTCAGGAGAGGCGTTGCCTGCTTATGCACCGGCTTTGCATATTGTCGGGCGCGCAGCGGAAGTCGGCCCGCGCATGATCGAGCTGCTGTGGGGAGAGACCGGCCCGGCCATCACCCTGGTTGGCAAGGGGATCAGCTTTGATAGTGGCGGGCTGGATATCAAGCCCTCAAAAGGGATGGAAATCATGAAAAAGGATATGGGCGGGGCAGCCCATGTTCTGGGGATCGCCGCCGCGCTGATGACAGCCGGGGTGAACTGCCGGTTGCGAGTCCTGATCGCCGCCGCTGAAAACGCCATTTCCGCCCAGTCGATGCGGCCGTTGGATGTGATAGAAACAGCCGCCGGTATTGATGTTGAGGTCGGCAACACCGATGCTGAAGGCCGTCTGGTTCTGGCTGATGCGCTGCATCACGCGCTGCATGATGAAGCCCATCCCGAACCGGCGTTCCTGCTGGATTTTGCGACTCTGACCGGGGCCGCCAGAATAGCCCTGGGTACAGAATGCCCGGCCTTATTCTGTAATCAGACAGAGACCGCACAGACCCTGATGACGTTAGGGGCAGAGCTGCATGATCCGGTCTGGCAGTTGCCCTTATTTGACGCCTATGACCGTTATCTGGATGCGGGCCAGGCCGGGCTGTCCAGTACGGGCAATGCTGGCGGTTATGGCGGGGCGATTACCGCCGCGCTGTTTTTGCGCCGCTTTACCGGCAAGGATGTGAACTGGGCCCATATCGATGTGATGGCCTGGAATTTATCATCACGCCCCGGCCGGCCGAAAGGCGGTGAGGCGATGGGGCTGCGCACCAGCTTTGCCTATATCAAACAGCTGGCTGAAGCGGCTCAATAACCCCTGTTCTTATCGATGGCGTGTTCAGGCTGGCCGCCCGTCAAGACGGTCTGGATAGCACCGGCAACCTGATCAGCGGCGGTATCTGGATTGGTCTGAGCAGCAACATGCGGCCATACCGAAATCCGGGGTTCTGCCCAGAAGGGGTGCGTATCGGGCAAGGGTTCCTTAGTGAACACATCAAGCGCCGCGCCCTCAAGATGGCCGCTCTGTATCGCGTCCAACAGATCCTTCTCAACAACCTGACGACCGCGCCCGCCATTAATGAAATATGACCCGGCCGGCATTTCAGCAAAGCGGCGGGCATTAAACAGGCCTTCGGTTTCAGCCGTCAGCGGCAGAATACAGATATGGACTTTGCAGGCCGACAGCAACTGGCTGAACCCGTCCGGGCCATGAGCCGTCTTCACCAGAGGGCCCAGATCGCGGGGCTGGCGGGACCAGCCCTGAACAGCAAATCCAAGTGCAGCCAGCCGCTCGGCTATCACCGCGCCAATCGCCCCGAGCCCGTAAACCGCGACCGGCAGACCTTCTGTCTGGCGTTGCGGCAGGCTTTCAAACCGGCGCTCAGCCGCCGCCATGCGGTAGGCCGGGCCATCACGCAGATAATCAAGCAGGGTGAGGATTACCCAATGGCTCAACGCATGCGACATATTCGGATCAACCAGCCGCACCACAGGGACATCATCTGGCAGATCCGGGTCACCCAGAAGATGATCGACCCCCTGACCAAGAGAGACGATCAGCTTCAGGGATTTAAGCTGGGCAAGGCGGCCTGGCGGCGGTGACCAGACCAACGCAATTTCAGCTGTCTCCGCCTGTGCAGAGGTAAGTGCCACCAGCCTGACCGGACCCAGCCGGTGGTGCAGCCGTTCGGCCCAGAGCCGTTGTTTTTCGGTCTCCCCGGAGCTGTCGTGATAGGCGATTGTGATCATGAAATAAGCCCCTGTTGTGAGACGTGCGCCATTTAAACAGAGGGACCAGAAGAGGTGCTGACCATTCCGCTGACTGAAGCCAGAGCCGCCTGATGTAATGCGGGCGTTGCCGCGACCAGCAAAGAGCCGTCACCAGATAAATGCGGGCGCTGGCCAGACCAGTCAGTGACAATCGCCCCAGCCCCTTCCAGAACCGGTATCAAAGCCATAAAGTCATGCGCGGCAAGCTGGTGTTCCATCACAATATCCAGATGACCCGCCGCGAGCAGCGCGTAATTATAACAATCCCCGCCATAATGAGATGAGCGGCATAACCGGCTCAACCTGTTAAACCGGGCCAGACCGTCAGCGGTAAAGGCCTCTGGGCTGGTGGTGGCTATCTGGGCATCCTGCAGACGCTGGCAGGAGCTTGTTGCCAGTATGGTGCGCTCTGAGCCTGTGATAAGATAGCTGCGGGCGTTCTGGGTGAGGTAGGTTTCATCAAGGGCGGGCATATCGATAAGGCCGGCAAAAGGTTCGCCGTCTTTTGCCACCCCGACAAGCGTGCCGAACAGAGGCTTGCCGATAACAAAAGCTCTGGTCCCGTCAATCGGATCAATTACCCAGCAGACAGGATTGTCTGCCTGACCGCCTTCTTCTTCACCAATAATCGCGTGCGCTGGAAAGGCGGTTTTAATCGCAGACCGCAGCTCAGCCTCTATGGTGCGGTCGGCAATGGTGACCGGGCTGTCATCAGCTTTTTGGTCAACCGAAAATCCGGACCGGAAATAGCGCCTGACAAGAGGACGACTAAAGTGCGGCAGCTGCGCCAGAAGCGCCTCTACCTCACTTATCGTCTGGTCGTCATTTGTCATTGGGCCTCGGCAGCAATCTCATCACTGGTCGGCAGCGCCACCGGCTCATCGGCCTGGCTCCGGAGATAGGCGATCAGATTGGCGCGGTCGGCTGGCTTTTTCAGACCTGCAAAATTCATCTTTGTGCCAGAAATATAGGCCTTCGGCTTATATAAGAACTGATTCAAAGCGACATAATCCCATGCCCCGCCAAACCCGGTCAGCGCTTCAGAATAGGCAAATCCGCCTACCTGGCCTTTGCCAGCATTCACGATGTTCCACAATGCCGGACCAACCTTGTTCTGGCCGCCCTTTTCAAACACGTGACAAGCGGTACATTTCTTCGCCACCTTCAGACCAGCAGCAACATCGGCATCTGCCAGCATCGCCAATACAGGTTCCGGCCCTGTCGGTGCAGGGGCAGCAGAGGCAGACGCCACCTGTTCAGTGACCTCTATAGGATAAGCGTTCTGGGCCAGCTCTTCATGCGGTACCAGCATTTCTGAGATCTTATACCCACCCATAGCGATCAGCCCGGCCATCAGAAAACCAGCTGCGACTTTGTTAAATTTCAAATCATCCATACTTTTTGCATTCCCCAGGGCTGTGAATGACGGGCCGCGCCTTATCTATCAGCACCGTTGCACTGTGACAGGGCGGCCTCCACGCAGATATCAGCAGACGTGCCCGCCTGTGATCTCCTGAGTTGCTGTGATAACGCAAATTCAGCTTTGTCTCAAGTGTTGTCAAACCGGCAGGGGCTGTCTTTTTCTTTGCCAGCCTATCAAAAATGTGAAAACTTATGGCCAGTTCTGATAAACAACGAAGCCTGGGCTGATGACAAGCGATATCCTGACCCTGATTCCGGCCCGCATGAAGGCCACCAGACTGCCTGGCAAGCCATTGGCCGAAATTGCCGGAAAACCCATGATTTGCCACGTCTGGGAGAAAGCCATGGCGGCCGATCTGGGACCGGTGGTGGTGGCCACAGACAGCGAGGAGATTGTTGAGGCCATAACCGCAACCGGCGGCCGCGCGGTGCTGACAGCAGCTGATCACCCGTCCGGGTCCGACCGGATATATGAGGCATTATGCCACATAGATGAGGCCGGCAAATATGAGGCGGTGATAAACCTGCAAGGCGACTTACCAGAACTTGACCCGCAGCTGTTGCATCATCTGGCCCGCCTGCTCAGCAACCCGTTGTGGGACCTGACCACACTGGTGGCCCCGGCAACAGCAGAAGAGGCCACAAAATCGCAGATTGTCAAAGCGGCTGTCAGCTTCAGCGATAAGACCAGAACAACAGGCAAAGCGCTGTATTTCAGCCGCGCCGCGATACCCGACGGCCCCGCCCCGTTCCTGCATCATATTGGTCTTTATGGCTGGCGGCGGGCCGCGCTGGCTAGGTTTGTGAACCTGCCGCCCTCACCGTTGGAGCTGTCAGAGAAGCTTGAGCAACTTCGCGCACTGGAAGCCGGGATGCAGATTGGCGTGGCGGTTGTTGACAAAGCCCCGGGCGGCATCGATACGCCCGAAGATCTGGCAGAGGCACGCGCCCGCCTGAGCTGAGCAGCCCATCAATTCGCCCTGGTAAATTTGAAAAGACGGGCAAAACAGAGTACACCAAAACAACAGAAAAGACTGTGCATAAGCCCACCGCGGCAGGCACAAAAGAACCGGCAAAGAGGCAGATGATGGCAGAACAGCGAAAGATAGCATTCCAAGGCATGCCAGGGGCCTATTCCCACATGGCGTGCAATGCCTATGCCCCTGATTACAGCCCGCTGCCGTGTGACAGTTTTTCGGACATGATGTCAGCCGTACAGACAGGGGCGGCGGAGCTGGCCATGGTGCCGGTGGAAAATTCAACCGCAGGCCGGGTTGCCGATATTCACCATCTGTTGCCAGAATCAGGCCTGTATATCGTCGGCGAGCATTACCAGCCCGTTTACCATAAATTGCTGGGCATCAAAGGGGCCACACCAGATCAGATAACCGAAGTCCACAGCCATGAACAGGGGCTGGCCCAATGCCGCAAATCGCTGTTGGCACGGGGCATCAAGCCGGTCATTCATATGGATACAGCCGGGGCGGCAAAAGATATTGCGGCGCGCGGTGAGCCGCATGTTGGCGCGGTCGCCTCTGCGCTGGCGGCTGATATTTATGAGCTTGATATTCTGGATGTGGATATTCTGGATGAGAACACCAACACCACGCGCTTTCTGGTCATGTCGAGAGATTACACCATTGCCCCGGACCAGAACGGGCCCACCATGACCACCTTGATCTTTGAGGTCAGGTCCGTGCCGGCGGTGTTGTATAAATGTCTGGGCGGATTTGCGACCAACAGCATTAATTTAACAAAGCTGGAATCCTACATGCTGAACGGGTCTATGAAAGCGGCCCGATTCTATGCTGACTGTGAAGGCCATATTGACAGCCCGGCCATGAAACAAGCGTTAGAAGAGCTGCAGTTCTACTGCACAGACGGCGGCATAAAAATTCTGGGCAGCTATCCGGCTAACCGGGGCTGAAAAAGCTTGTTTGCGCTGTGCTTTTCGCGCATAATCCGGGGCGGAAGGCTGGGTGGACGACTGGTCAAGTTGACTCAGGTCAGGTCCGAGAGGAAGCAGCCACAGCATGTTTCAGACGGGTCATCCAGCCTTTCATAAAATCATCCGCCGTCATTATCCACCACCCTGTTCCGGCCCGTCATGCGGCTGTTATCAGACAAACGGTTGTGGGTCTGGTCAGGCTGGCAATAAACCGATAGTCTACTAGCCATGACACAGAACACATCACAGCCCTACCGCGTTCTGGCCCGTAAATACAGGCCTGCCACTTTCGAGCATATGATCGGCCAGGATGCGCTGGTGCAGACGCTGACAAATGCGATTGCACTGGGCCGGCTGGCGCATGCGTTTATCCTGACAGGGGTGCGCGGTATCGGCAAAACATCAACCGCACGGATTCTGGCAAAAGGGCTGAATTGTGAAGGCCCGGACGGCGGCGGCGGGCCAACCATGACACCCTGCGGCCAGTGCGGACCGTGCACAGATATAAATGATGGCCGCCATATCGATGTGCTGGAAATGGACGCGGCCAGCAATACAGGTGTGGATGATGTGCGCGATATCATTGACGGTGCGGCTTATCGGCCCGTTTCAGCGCGCTTTAAAATCTACATTATCGATGAGGTTCATATGCTGTCCCGCAGTGCGTTTAACGCGCTGCTGAAAACGCTGGAAGAGCCACCCGATAATGTGAAGTTCATCTTTGCGACAACCGAGATTCGCAAAGTACCGGTGACGATCTTATCCAGATGTCAGCGCTTTGACCTGCGCCGCGTGCCGGTTGATTTGATGACACAGCATCTGTTGTCCATTGCCGAGCAGGAAGAGATCAAAGCAACCCGTGAAGCCCTCATCCATATCGCCAAGGCTTCAGAAGGGTCTGTCAGAGACGCGCTGTCGCTGTTGGATCAGGCCGCGGCAATGAGCGCGGATGAGCTGACAGAACAGGCCGTTCTGGATATGCTGGGTCAGGCCAATGCCGATCTGATTCTAAAGATGCTGCAGGCCTGTCTTGACGGGCAGACATCTGCCGCGCTTGAGTTGTACAGCACAGCCGATGCTGGCGGTGCAGAACCTGATGTGCTGCTGGCAGATATGCTGGATATGGTCCATCTGGCCAGCCTTAGGGCCACCGGGGCAGATAGTGCCGACCAGCCCGAAACCCACCGTCAGGCGCTGGCCGATATCGCAAAGGCCGGTATCGCGCGCTTAGGCCGGGCCTGGCAGGTGTTGCTGGCCGGTCACCGCGAATTAAGAGACGCCCCGAACCCGAAGACAGCCGCACAGATGGTGGTGATAAGGCTGGCCCATATCGCGCCCATGCCGACCCCGGCTGAGATCATCAAATCCCTGCCTGACGCCCCGAAACACACCGCGCCGCCTGATTCTGCGCAAGCCGCCGCCGCGTCTTCGGCGCCGTCTGCAGTAGCCGCTTCAGAACCGCCTGCCCCAGAGACCGGGCCTGTTGAGACCAATGGTGCAGATGAGCCGGCCGCACGACCCCTTGCGCGTGAACCAGACCCGGAACAAGAGGCTGAGTTTACCTCTCTGCAGCAGATAGCGGCCAGCCTTGATGAGGCCGGAGAGATGATCCTGGCAGCCCGGTTGCGCAAACATCTGCGCCCGGTCAGCCTTAGCGCAGGCAAGCTGGAGGTGCAAATTGACGGCGATGTTTCTGATGCGCTGCTGGGCCAGTTAGCCCGCTTCATGAGCCAGAAGAGCGGCCAGCCATGGCTGGTCTCAGAAACCCAGCAGCCTGGCGGGCCAACGCTGGCTGAACTTGACCAGCAGGCTGAGACAGAAATCAAACAGGCCGCCGCCGCCCACCCGCTGGTTGCCGCGGTCTTAAACCAGTTTGAAAGCGCGGAAATCACAGCCGTGCACCCGCATGACACAACGATATCTGATTCTGGGGACCGTGATTCTGGGGCCAACAATCAGCCAAATGATGAGGTGAACAATGCGTAATCTTGGCGGCATGATGAAAAAAGTCCAGGAAATGCAAAGCCGCATGGAAGAGATCACAAAAGAGATCGAAGCCAGCCGGTTCCAAAGTTCAGTTGGCGGCGGGGCGGTGATCGCCACCCTGTCTGGCAAAGGCGAAGTGGTCGACCTTATGATCGCTGACGAAGCCCTGGCGGACGGTGATGCCGACGGGCTGGCCGAGCTGGTCATGCTGGCCGTCAATAATGCGAAATCAGAAGCCGATACAAAAAAGGCTGAGGCGTTGAAAGATTTGACCGGCGGCCTGCCGTTACCGCCCGGCCTGTCGCTGCCGTTCTAGGCGGCGGTCTTTGGATAAGGACAGACTATGGCCCAGCACCCGTTAGATCAGCTGATACAAAGGCTGGCCCGCCTGCCCGGTCTGGGCCCGCGCTCTGCCCGCCGGACCGCGCTGTATTTGTTGAAAAACAGAGACCAGGTGATGTTGCCGCTGGCCAGTGAAATGGATCACGCGGCCCGCACGGTACGGGCTTGTGTGGAATGCGGTAATCTGGACCTGACCGACAGCTGCAGTATCTGCCGGGACGGGCGCCGGGACGGGCGGCGCATTTGTGTGGTGGAGGATGTGTCTGATCTGTGGGCGATAGAACGGGCCGGCATTTTTTCAGGCCTGTATCATGTGCTCGGCGGAACCTTGAGCGCACTTGACGGGCGCGGCCCACGAGAGCTGGGCATTGACCGGCTGGTGCAACGCGTTACCAGGTTTGAGGCCAGTGGACAGGCCAGTGGGCAAGACAGTGGGCGAGCCAGTGAACAGACTAATGGACAGGATAGCGGGGCAGAACCAGAGGCAGGCGAGATTATCCTGGCCACCTCCGCCACCGTTGATGGCCAGACCACAGCCCATTATATTGCCGAGCGGCTGGAACATCTGCCGGTTCAGATTACACGGCTGGCCCATGGCGTGCCGGTCGGCGGTGAGCTGAACTATCTTGATGATGGCACCCTGGCCCAGGCGATGAAAGCCAGAAGCCGGTTATGAGTCTTCAGCCTCACCATCAGCCGGCAGCAATTCTGTCTGCGTGGGCAGAACCGGATCAGGCGGGCTGTCAGTGACATCATAATCTTCAATACGCTTGCCGCGGGACGTGATTTTGCCGGTTGAGGTTTTAATCTCGCGCACATCGCGCTGGGCCAGATCAAAATGCTTATCCAGATTATCAACCCGCTTATCCAGACGTTCAATATCGGTGATCAAAACCCCGATTTCCTTCTGTATAAGGGCGGTTTGTTCACGCATACGCGCATCCCGCAAAATTGCCCTGACCGTGTTCAATGTCGCCATCATTGTGGTGGGCGAGACAATCCAGACCCGGGCGGCGTAGGATTTTTCGACAATATCCGGCAGATGGGCATGCAATTCGGCATAGACCGCCTCTGAGGGGAGAAACATACATGCCGATTCAGCTGTCTCACCAGCGATGATATAGCGCTCTTCAATATCGCGGACATGTTTCAGCACATCTGCGCCAAGCTGTTTGCGGGCCGCCCGCCGGCCAGCTTCATCTTCGGCCTGTTGCAGCTGATGCCAGGCTTCAAGCGGAAATTTGGAATCAATAATGATATCGCCTGGCGGGTTGGGCAGCTTTAACACGCAATCCGCCCGCCGCCCGTTCGACAGCTGAAACTGGAATTCGTAGGCATTCGGCGGCAACACGTTGCGGACCAGATTTTCCAGCTGGACCTCACCAAACGCGCCTCTGTCTGTCTTGTTGGCCAAAATATTATGCAACTGCGTGACCTGGCCGGTCAGCTCGCTGATTTTGGCATTGGCGGCATCAATCACCGCCAGCCGGGCCGACAGATCGGTCAGGTTCTTATGCGTTTTTTCGGTCTGGTCCTGCAGCGACTGGCCCATACGCTGGCTCATCCCGGCAAGCGATTCCTCCAGCCGTTTTGACAAGGCCGACATCTGTTCAATATGGGCCTGTTGTTGTTGCAAGCTGTTCTGGTTCAAAATCGCCAACTGGCCGCGCAAATCAGACAGCTCAGGCTGATCTGTGCTGGCCTGAGGCTGGCGCTTCAGCAGAAAAATGAGGAACAGGATAAGGCCAACACCCACCAGCCCCCAGGGCAGAATAAGAAGAATATCCGACATGAAAGACAGCCTATCAGCATTTGATTTTCATTTCATCTGAAATGACCTGATATCGCCCCTGGAAATGAGGCGCCGGCCCCCGGGTCCAGCCTTGCACAAATGCCGACAATTATTCATAGTACTGGCCAGTTTAAATTCTGGTTTGCTGAATGATATGTAAAAGGGTCTTCTGCCATGACTGCGACTGCTCTTCCTCTTGTTCTGGTTCCCGAGCCTGTTCTGCGGCAGGTTGCCCAGCCTGTTGACGAGATTACAGATGACCTGCTGAAGCTGGCAGATGATATGGCCGAAACCATGTATGCCGCCCCGGGCATCGGCCTGGCCGCCAACCAGATAGGGGTTCTGAAGCGGTTGATCGTGATGGATTGTGCGCGTGAGGATGAGCCGCCGGCGTTATGGAAAATGTTCAATCCGGAAATCATTTGGCGGTCCGAAGAGATCACCAAAATGGAAGAAGGCTGTTTGTCTATCCCTGGCCATAATGCCGAGGTCAAGCGCCCGTCGACCGTGCATGTATCCTATCTTGACAGTGACGGTAACAACCAGGAAATGGAGGCAACAGGCCTGTTGGCAGCCTGTGTTCAACATGAAATTGACCATCTGAACGGTGTTCTGTTTATTGATCATCTCTCGCGCCTGAAACGTGATATGATCTGGCGGAAAGTTATGAAGGACAGCCGCGCATAACATGACCGATCTCAACCACCCTGACCGGCCCACAACCGCTGACAGACTGTCTGTTGTTTTCATGGGCAGCCCGGCTTTTTCCGTGCCCAGTCTGACGCGTCTGGCCAGCCGCTATGAGGTGGCCGCCGTGTTCACCCAGCCGCCGCGCAAATCCGGCCGCGGCATGAAGCTGACCGCAACCGCGGTTGGTGAGGCCGCAGATCAATTAGGCCTGCCCTGTTTCTGGCCAGAGACGCTGAAAGAGACGGCCACGCAGGACCAACTGGCCGCGTTTGGGGCGGATCTGTTTGTGGTGGTGGCCTATGGTTTGCTGTTGCCGCAGGCGGTGTTAGCTCTGCCGCGGTTTGGCTGTGTCAATGGTCATGCCTCGCTGCTGCCCAGATGGCGCGGGGCGGCCCCCATTCAACGCGCCATAGAAGCAGGTGATAAGCGCACTGGCATTTGCACAATGCTGATGGAAAAAGGCCTTGATACCGGACCCGTGTTCGATACCTGTCAGACCGAAATAACAGACGATATGACAGCCGGGGCGTTGCATGACATTCTGGCCGAGCAGACAGCAGAGCTGTTATGTGTAACGCTGGACAAGATAGCCCTGGGGACAGCCCGGCCGATAGCCCAGCCAGATGAGGGGGTTTGTTATGCCCCTAAAATATCGTCTGCAGACAGCCATCTTGACCTGAGCCAGCCAGCCCCCCATCTGCAGCGCAAAATCAATGCCTACAGCCCGTATCCCGGGGCGTTTTTAGAGACCCGCTTTGGCCGCTTGAAACTGTTGCAGGGGCGGGCCACAGAGTTGGCCGATAACAAGCTGCTGCCAGGCTGTTTTGCCGGCCTGTCAGATAGCGGCGGGCTGGTGCTGTCCTGTGGCGGGCAGACCGCGCTGGAGGTGGGGCGGCTGCAGCCTGCGGGTAAAGGGGCAATGGACGCGCGGGCCTGGTTAAACGGTCATGCCCTGACCCGGGGCCAGTCTTTGACAGATAGCTGATATGAACGCGCCAGACACATCATTGAAGCGGATGTTGATTCGCATCGAATATGACGGCACCGGCCTGGTCGGCTGGCAACGTCAGGAGAATGGCCCGTCAGTGCAGGCCAGCCTTGAGCAGGCGGCCGAAAAGCTGACCACTCGGCCAACCCCTGTGCAGGGGTCGGGACGGACCGATGCCGGTGTTCATGCGACCGGCCAGGCAGCGCATCTGGATGTGCCGGCCCATTTCAGTGAAACCGCAGTGGTCCGCGGGTTAAATGCCTTGCTGGACACACCGCAGGTAACCGTGCTGGCCGCAACAGCCGTTGCAGACGGGTTCAATGCCCGCTTTGATGCTGTTCAGCGGGCCTATCTTTACCGGATTTTAAACCGCCAGACCCCCGCCGCCCTGCGCCGGAATCATGTCTGGCATCATCGCGCGCAGATGGATGTTGAGGCGATGCAGGCGGCCGCGCAGAGCCTTATCGGCCGGTTTGATTTTTCCAGCTTCCGGGCCGCTGGCTGTCAGGCCACTTCGCCTGTGCGCACGATGGATTTCCTGTCTGTTACCCGCATCGAGGACGAGATTCACATCACCGCACGAGCCCGGTCTTTTCTGTATCATCAGATCAGAAACATCACCGGCAGCCTGGTTCAGGTCGGAATCGGCAAATGGAGCGTTGAGGAGTTTATTCGTATCCGTGATGCCCGCGACCGGACCCAGGCCGGGCCGACCGCGCCGCCGCAAGGCCTGTATTTAACCCAAATAGACTATGAGCTTGACTGAGCGACAGGCGTCTATCGAAACCAGCAGGGGCCGCCTCAGCCCAGACCGATGCTGGTCTGTACCCCAGCCAGTAACCCGATAACCACTTCCACCGCAAACCGGCCAACCACAAAACAAATTGCCGCAAAGGCGGTGGTGGTAATCTGGTCCCGGGCCAGCCTGAACAGCCAGATCAGAATCCAGACCGCAATCGGAAAGATCAGAATCTGCAGAAGGGCAAGACCGGTCATCTGCATAGCGATTGTGATAAGCCCAAACAAAACCGTCTGCAGGGCACCAACCCACATATAGGGCACCAAAAACCGGGTCAACCTGTCTGCCTTGCCCATCCAGACCAGAGCATGCCAGACCAGAAGGCAATAGAGCAGAATGGACACCAGAGAGATGACCATAAACAGCGCCACAAAATGAGCCCCAAGCGAAAACAAGGGCAGCGCAGCCAGAACCAGCCCCAGAATCCAGTTGCCAAACACCGCCTGCCAGAACCCATAAGAAGAATAGTCAAACACATCATCTGCCTTGGCCCGGCCGACGATTACATCAAAAGCCGAAATCAGGCAATGAACGACTGAACGCGGTGAATAGGGATTTGTCTGCATTACTTAATTATCCATCTGCCTGATCATCTCACAATAAATATCTGTCAGCCGTTCGATATCAGCCAGACTGACATGCTCATCAACCTGATGCATGGTCTGGCCAACCAGACCAAATTCAGCAACCGGACAAAGTTTTGAGATAAAGCGCGCATCTGAGGTTCCGCCCGTTGTGGACAGCTCCGGGGTCTGGCCGGTGACCGCCTCAATCGCGGCTTTCACCACATCAAGATGCGGGCTGGCCTCGGTAATAAAGGGCGCGGCATTTGACCAGAACCGCGCTTCATAGCTGACCTCCATCTGGCCGGCAACACGGCTGAAATGTTCATCCAGCCAGCCGCGCAAACTGTCTGTTGAATGTTCTGTGTTAAAGCGAATATTGAACTGGGCAAAGGCTTCATCGGGAATAACATTGCTGGCCGGATCGCTGATGTTCAGATGGGTAACCTCGGCTGTGCTGGGGCCGAAATAATCTGTGCCGCCATCCAGTTTGGCGGAGTTTACCGGCGCCAGCATAGCAAACAAAGCGGGCACAGGATTGGTCGCCAGATGCGGATAGGCCACATGCCCCTGCCGGCCCTTAACGGTAAGCGCGCAGGTCAGCGAGCCGCGACGACCATTCTTGATGGTCTGGCCTAAAACAGCCGGGTTAGTCGGCTCTCCAACCAGGCAGAAATCCGGGATATTGTTCGTCTGCTGCATCCAGTCAACCATCTTCACAGTGCCGTTGATGGCGTCAGCTTCTTCATCACCGGTGATAATCAGACTAAGGCTGCCGTTCAGTTGGCCTGTTTCAAGATAACGCCTGACCGCCGCAACAAACGCTGCAATGCCGCCCTTCATATCTGCAGCACCGCGGCCATAAATCAGGCCCTCCCTGATCTCGCCAGAAAAAGGCCCGTGCGACCAGGCCGCCTCATTACCGGCCGGAACCACATCAGTATGACCGGCAAACGCCAGATGCGGGCGCCCCTCGCCCAGACGGGCAAACAGATTATCTATTCGCGCCTCGCCCTCACCAAAAGGCAGGCGGGTGCACATAAAGCCCATCTGGCTGAGCTCATCCTGCAACAGCTCAAGAGCGCCGCCCTCAGAAGGGGTGACAGATGGACATCTGATCAGATCACGCGTCAGCCTGACTTCATAGGACAGATCATCCATCATTTATCACCTTACTTGTCTTCATTGTCTGTCAGTCACGCAGCAGATCATTGACCGAGGTCTTGGAGCGTGTTTTTTCATCAACCTGTTTGATGATGACCGCACAGGACAGAGACGGCGACACACTGCCATCTTCGCGTACCTTGCCCGGCAGAGAGCCCGGTACAACCACTGAATAGGCCGGCACCCGGCCAATGTGAATTTCACCAGTCTCGCGATTGACAATCTTGGTTGAGGCACCGATGAACACGCCCATCGACAGAACCGCGCCCTGTTCGACCACCACGCCTTCAACCACTTCTGAACGTGCACCGATAAAACAGTCATCTTCGATGATAACCGGGCCGGCCTGAAGCGGTTCCAGCACGCCGCCAATACCCGCGCCGCCGGACAGATGCACATTCTTGCCAATTTGCGCGCAAGACCCGACCGTGGCCCAGGTATCCACCATGGTGCCCTGGTCAACATAAGCACCCAAATTCACAAAGCTGGGCATCAGCACAACCGAGGGCGCGATATAGGCTGACTGCCTGACGATGGACCCCGGTACAGCCCGGAACCCGGCGTCAGCAAAACGGGTCGCATCCCAGCCGCTGAACTTTGACGGGACCTTATCCCACCATACTGAAGTCCCGGCCTCAGGATGGCTGGCACCCCCCTCCATCACCACCATATCATTCAGGCGAAACGATAACAGAACCGCCTTTTTCAGCCATTGATTTACCTGCCACTGGTGATTGCCTGTAGGTTCAGCAACACGGGCCTGACCCGCATCCAGAGCCGCCAGAGCATCTGCTACAGCGTCTCTTATCTCACCCTTTGTTGATGCGTTCACCTGATCTCTGTTCTCAAAAGCCTGGTTAATGACGGCTTCAAGGTCTGTGGTGCTCATGATTGTCTCCTTAGTTTGAGGGGGGCCTGGGGTTTGACGGGGGCCTGGTGGTTAAGAGGTGTCCGGAGGTCAAGCCTTCAGGGTTAAGTCTGCCAGACATTGTTTTACATCAGCTGAGATAAAGTGCACAAAATCTTTTGTCGCGCCGTTCGCCGCCCAGTCATGGTCGCTGACCAACCAGATTGTCTGCATGCCAAGGCTTGCCGCCGGTTCTAGATTGCGCGCCATATCCTCTATCATAACAGAGGTTTCAGGCACAATGCCGCTTTGGTTCACAAACAGATCATAGGGCTGCGGGTTTGGCTTGGGAATATGGTTTGAAGCGACAATGTCAAAAATAAAGTCAAAATGATGCCGGATACCAAACGCTTCCAGGATGCGGGTCGCGTGGCGCACAGTGCCGTTAGTGTAGATATGTTTGCGGCCCGCAAGACGCCCCAACAGCCCGTCAAGCTCAGCATCAACCGACACATCAGACAGATCAATTTCATGCACATAATGCAGAAATTCATCTGGTTCCATTTCATGTTCAACCATCAGCCCCCGCATGGTTGTGCCATAGGTGCGAAACAGGCGGGTTTTCATTTCTGCGGCGTCTGCCTCGGCCAGATCAAAATGGGCCATGATGAACGCGGTCATTCTCTCAGCAACGCGCGGAAACAGGCTGGAGCGGGCGGGATAGATAGTGTTGTCGAGGTCAAACACCCAATCTGATACCCCCGCCGCCTTCAGACCAGACACAGCCTTCCCGTTAATCATATCAGCAGACACATCCATATCATCGCGCCCCTTTCTTATCAGCCGGTCAGTTGTTTTGACTGGTCATGATTGACCAGACAGGTTCACGCTATCTGACCGCCCGGACGCGTGTTGTCCGAATTATCTCTGCTGCAGAGGGCCGGAAGAGCTATGCACCGTTAACTTTAGTCTTTTGTAATAAGCGTGCCAATCCCATGCTCTGTAAAAAGCTCTACCAGTACGGCATGCGGGGCCCGGCCATCAAGAATAACCGCGGCCTCAGCCCCCTGTTCGACCGCATCTATGCACGTCTCAAGCTTGGGGATCATGCCGCCCTGCACAGTGCCATCAGCGATCAGCTGCTGGGCTGAAGATACCGTCAGGCGGCTGATCAGCGTGCCGTTCTTGTCTTTGACACCGGCCACATCGGTCAGCATCAACAGCCTGGTTGCGGCCATCGCACTGGCCACCGCACCGGCGGCGGTATCAGCGTTAATGTTATAGGTCTGCCCATCAAGGCCAAGACCGACAGGAGCAACAACCGGGATCATTCCAACCCCCAGCAAGGCATGAAGCACAGCCGGGTCAACCTGTTCCGGACGGCCAACAAAACCCAGATCAACCTGTTCTATCTGGCTGTCTGTTTTGGCGGACAGATCAGACAGCTTTGAGGCGGTGATCAACTGGCCATCTTTACCCGACAGGCCAACCGCCCGGCCACCGGCTGAATGAATAGCGGCCACCAGAGCCTTATTGATGCCGCCAGCCAGAACCATTTCGACAACCGAAATGGTGGCCTCATCTGTAACCCTGAGCCCGTTCACAAAATTTGATTCAATCTGAAGCCGCTTCAGCATATCGCCGATTTGCGGGCCGCCACCATGTACAATAATCGGCTGAGCCCCGACCTGGCGCAGCAAGGTCATATCGGCCGCAAAGCTTTGCACATATTCCTGTTCGCCCATAGCATGGCCGCCAAACTTCACCACCACAGGCTTGTTCGCATACCGCCGCATATAGGGCAGAGCTTCGATCAGGATGCCGGCTTTCTGAAGCCAGTCTTCTGGTGTTGCTGATGCTTGGTCTGCCACCCTTCAGTCTTCCTTTTTGGTTTAAGCACAAGGCGTTGCCGCCGCGCCCCACTATAAATAAGTCTGCCGCTAAAGGCCAGAGACCAAATCCGGCCCCAAAAAGAGGCAAGAGAGGAGCGCCAGAGATTAAGGGGCGAAGATTAGCGGGCAGCGGGCGGCAGGGAAAGGCTGGCCAGATGGGCGCGCAGGTCAGCAATGCCTGCACCTGTCTGTGAGGAGGTGGACCAGACATGCGGAAAGGCCGCCACATGACGGCTGATATCCTGTTGTGTCTTCTGGTAAATTTTTTC
>CBFHLG010000008.1:16491-98497 GCA_965656625.1 Puniceispirillaceae bacterium (SeqCode) | reverse complement strand
GAGTCAAAATCTGTGCTGCTCAGGTCAAGGCCGCCGACAACCTGGCCAACTGAGCTGATGGTCTGTAACAACCCCCAGAATGTCCCAAGCAGTCCTAAAAATACCAGCAGACCGATGAAATAGCGGGAGATTTCGCGGGCTTCATCCAGCCGCGCGGCAACCCCGTCCAGAACCGAACGCAGCGACAGCGCCGAAAGCTGGCCTTCTTCGCTGGCATCAGACAGCATCACATGAACAGTGGCCAGCAACACCGGGCGCGGGGCAGACCGGCTGATGGTGTTTGTTTTCTGAATTTCGCTCAGCCATTTGGCCTCTGGGACCAGCCGCCACGTCTGGCGGAAGATAAAGGCAACGCCGATCAAGGCAGTCGCAACGATCACGCTGTTCAGGGCAAAATTGCCGGCAAAGGCCTCTGACAACTGGCCGAATAACAGGCCAATGATGACAAAGGTGACCAACAGGATGACCGCCATTCGCAGCATATAGCTGCGGGGGTCTGTCATTCTTGGTTTCATAATCGTTCCGGTCCCCGGCTTCTGGCGTGCCCAAACCTAAAGGGCACCTTACACTGTTCTAGATGGTAAGCTTGGCACTGAATAATGGCAAGACTGTGAACATTTGCCCCCCTTTTTAAGGCCAGAGGAGGGGCAGAGAAGCGGCGTAGCCAGAGCCAGGCCGGAAAAGGAGGGCGGCTAGTTGGTCAGGCCGGCCTTTGCCTCACGCAGGGACTTCAGGAGCGGCACATGCATAGCGCTGTTCGCCGCCACAACATCGCCTGAGGTCAGCGACTGATCACGGGCGGCAAAGTCTGAGACAAACCCGCCTGCCTCTTTAACCAGCAGGTAGCCAGCGGCGATATCCCACAGGCTGAGGCCGCGTTCCCAGAAGCCGTCATAACGGCCTGCCGCAACAAAGGCGAGGTCAAGGGCGGCGGCCCCGAACCGGCGTACCCCTGATGAAGCCTGCATCACCGTTTTCAATTCGGCCAGAAACAGGGTGTCTGTTTCGGCTGTGCCTCGCCCCAAAAACGGGATTCCGGTGGCGAACAGGCAGTCAGCCATCTTGCGCCGTCCTGAAACACGGATGCGGCGGTCATTCAAAAATGCCCCGGAACCGGCCTCGGCAAAGTAAAATTCATTTCGGGACGGGTCAAAAATGGTGCCAGCGGTAATTTTGCCCTTATCCATAACCGCGATGGAAATGGCAAAATGCGGGATGCCGTGCAGGAAATTGGTGGTCCCGTCTATGGGGTCCACAATCCAGCAGGGAGTGTCTTTATCTGCGGCGTCAATGCGGCCGCCTTCTTCCATGATAAAGCCCCAGTCAGGCCGGGCTTTGGCCAGTTCGGCCTGGATGGTCTGTTCAGCTGAAATATCAGCCTGGCTGACAAAATCGGCTGTACCCTTGCGGGTCACCTGCAGATTTTCAACCTCGCCAAAATCCCGCATCATTCGTTTTGATGCCGCGATTGAGGCTTTGTACATCACATTAATCAGAGCTGATCGTCCCGCCATAAGACCGTCTAGTCCTTCGCGCGTTCTACGTAGGTTGAATCTTCGGTTTTCACCACGATACGTGTGCCGGTTTCAATATGCGGCGGGACCATCACCCGCAAGCCGTTATCCACTACAGCCGGCTTATAGGATGAGGAGGCGGTCTGGCCCTTGACCACGGCGTCAGCCTCAACCACGGTCAGCACAACCTGTTCAGGCAGCGAGACAGAAATCGGCTCACCTTCATGGCTCATCAGGGTGACGCTCATGCCGTCCTGCAGAAACGCGGACTGCTCGCCAATCATATCTTCTGAAATGGTAAACTGCTCAAAGGTTTCACCATGCATAAAGATATGCTGCTCACCCTCAGCGTAGAGATAGGTGCATTCGGCTTCATCCAAAATCACGCGTTCAACAGACTCAGTAGCGCGGAACCGCTCATTCAGCTTCGTTCCGTCGCGGATATCCCGTAGCTCAATCTGTGCAAAAGCACCGCCTTTGCCTGGTTTAACATGGCTGGTTTTAACAGCGACCCACAGACGCGATTTATGTTCGATCACATTGCCAGGGCGGATGGCGTTTCCGTTCAGTTTCATCTCATCCTCTTTATTTCAACAGCGTGCGGTGGTCAGGCCTGATGATGGCCGGCCAGCGATATGATGGTGGCGTGTTCTAGCACTGAAGCTGACAGGCTGGCAAGCGCTAGCAGGTCAGCAGGCTCAGCTTTGGGCCAGCTGATGCATATAGACAGCTGTATCCAGCATCCGGTTGGCAAAGCCCCATTCATTGTCATACCAGCCCATGATGCGCACGAACCGGCCGTCCTGAACCTGAGTTTGGGTCAGATCAGCCACACAAGAATGGCGGTTATGATTAAAATCAATAGAGACAAGAGGCAACTGGTTCACATCCAGAACACCTTTCATCGGGCCCTTGGCAGCCTCAGTCAGCGCTGTGTTCACAGCCGTGATATCGCAGGTCTGCTTGGCATAGAAATGAAGATCAACCACAGACACATTGTCTGTCGGGACCCGCACGGCTGAGCCATCAAGACGGCCATCCAGTTCAGGCAGAACCAGCCCCACCGCGCGGGCGGCCCCGGTTGTGGTCGGAACAATAGACCGCGCCCCAGACCGGGCCCGGCGTAAATCTTTGTGCGAGTTATCCAGAATATTCTGATCGCCCGTATAGGCATGGATGGTGGTCATATTGCCTGAAATGAGCCCGAAAGTGTCATTCATCACCTTGGCCATCGGGGCAAGGCAGTTGGTGGTGCAAGACGCGTTGGAGACAATCAGATGCTCATCTCTCAGCTTGTCATGATTAACCCCGTACACAACCGTGAAATCAGCGGCTGAGGCCGGTGCGGAAATCAGGACCTTCTTTGCCCCGGCGGTCAGATGGGCAGAGGATTTATCGCGGCTGTTAAACTTGCCTGAACATTCCAGCACGATGTCAATATCAAGCGCGCCATGCGGCAATAAGGACGGGTCGCGCTCATGGGTAATGTTCATCTTGCCTTTGCCCGCATCCATCCAGTCTTCACCATAGGTGATTTTATGGTCGAAATGGCCATGAGTTGAATCAAATTCCAGCAGATGTGCCATCACCTCAGAGGCGCCAGGTGAGTTTACCGCCACAACCTCGATATCATCTCTGTCTGCTTCAATCAGGGACCGGAGGACAAGGCGGCCAATACGGCCAAAACCATTGATCGCGATACGTGTTGGCATGGGTGTGTTACTTTCCTTTGGTTTAGCAGCGCGACATACTTATGACAGCTGGTTCTGTGCCGCGGCGACAACAGCTTCTGCGGTAATGCCGAAATGCTGGTATAACGCCGGCGCCGGAGCAGACGCGCCAAAGCCGGTCATGCCGACAAACGCCGCTTTGCTGCCGGTAAGGGCTGCCCAGCCCATCTCAAGTCCTGCCTCAACCACCACCACAGCCTGTGACGGGCCGAGCAGGTCTGCTCTGTAGCTTTCCTCCTGTTGCAGCAACAAATCAAGACACGGTACAGAAACCAGACGGGTCGGCACGCCGGCCGCTTCGAGGCTGGCTCTGGCTTCATCTGCCAAGCTGACCTCAGACCCGCTGGCCAGCAAGGTTACCTGTGGTGCAGCAGAGGCTTCGGTGAGGATATAGCCGCCGCGGGCTGATTTATTCTCAGCGATTGCATCCCCCAGGCGAAGTTGCGGCAGGCCCTGACGGCTGAGCGCCAGCACAGACGGAACAGTTTCAGCTTCCAGCGCGATTTGCCAGGCCTCGGCTGTCTCGATGATATCGGCCGGGCGGAACACATTCAAATTCGGGATTGCCCGCAGCGCGGCCAGATGTTCAACCGGCTGGTGGGTCGGCCCATCTTCACCCAGACCAATACTGTCATGCGTCATCACATAGATAACCCGCTGGCCCATCAGCGCAGACAAGCGGATAGAGGGCCGGCAATAATCGGTAAATACAAGGAAGGTCCCGCCAAAGGGGATCAGCCCGCCATGCAGCGCGACCCCGTTCATGGCTGCGGCCATGCCATGTTCACGCACACCATAATGAACATAGCTGCCAGCCGGTGTCGCGGCAGAGAAAATTTCATGCCCGCCCACCTTGGTGTTGTTCGAGCCGGTCAGGTCAGCAGAGCCGCCGAACAGGGAAGGGACGTGATCAAACAAAGCCTCAATCGTCTTCTGGCTGGCCACGCGGGTGGCAACCTTCTGCGGCTCCTCTTTGAGCTGGTTTTTGAAGGCGGTGACCGCGGTATTAGCGGCGCCGCGCACATCGCCTGCGATAGCCGCTTCAAACTGGTCCTTAGCTGCCGCGCTGTTCAGGCGGGCCTGCCAGTCAGCCTGTGCGGCCTGTCCCCGTGCCCCGGCCGCGCGCCATTCCGCCAGAATATCTGCCGGGATTTCAAATGCAGGAGAGCTCCAGCCAATAGCCTCACGAACAGCTGCGATTTCCTCATCGCCAAGCGGGGCGCCGTGGGCCTTAGCGGTGCCGCCAACCTTGCCAGAACCTTTGCCGATGGTTGTTTTGCAGCGGATCATCACTGGCTTGTCGGTGATGGTTTTCGCGGTCGTCAGCGCTGCGTCAACCGCCGCCATATCATGCCCGTCACAAGACAGAACATGCCAGTTGCAAGCTTCGAAACGGCCCGTGATATCATCAGACACGGTGATGTCTGTGCTGCCGTCAATGGAAATGCCGTTATCATCAAACAGAACGATAAGCTTGTTCAGCTTCAGATGACCGGCAAGGGAAACGGCTTCATGGCTGATGCCTTCCATAAGACAGCCGTCGCCAGCGATAACATAAGTGTGATGGTCAACAAGCTCGTCGCCATATTTGGCCGCCAGATGACGTTCAGCCATCGCCATCCCCACGGCGTTGGCAATGCCCTGACCAAGCGGGCCGGTGGTGGTTTCAATACCAGTGGCATGACCGAATTCAGGGTGCCCGGCGGTCGGGCTGCCTAACTGGCGAAAGGTCTTGATGGCATCGATGGTCATGTCCGGATAGCCGGTCAGGTACAACAGCGAATAGATCAGCATGGAGCCATGTCCGGCAGACAGCACAAACCGGTCGCGATCTGGCCAGTTCGGCTGGGACGGGTCAAATTTCAGGTGACGTGTGAACAGAACAGTTGCCGCCTCAGCACAGCCCATCGGCATACCCGGATGTCCTGAATTCGCGGCCTGAACCGCGTCCATGGCCAGAACCCGAATTGCATCTGCCATAGTCTGGGTGGGGAAGGCTGACATATCTTTTTCCTTATACAGTGTTACCGGTCAAAATGGTGGTGGCTTTTGGCGTGACCTGTTCTTGCGCGAATGTGCATAAATTCGTCTGATTCGTCAATCTGCGCGGGTGAACAGACGGCACAAATGCCGAAATCCTCTGACCCTGCCGGACGTGCGGACCCAAGCGTGGACCTAAGCGTGGTCAGGGGCTAATCATTGGCTGGCAAGGTTCAGCACGCCAGAGCCGCAAAATCAGACCGGCCCGAACAAACATGAAGGCCGCCAGACAGGGTTGTCTTTTTTCGAAATTGATTCCAAACTGATTCGTGGTGTTTGGCCCCCGTAAGGGATGTATCCACACCCCAGTGGCTGGCGGCCTTCACCGCAAGGCTCACCCGTTTCAGTTATGTTGCAGAAAGCAGATCGCAGACCATGAGCACATCACGCCTCTCTACCGCGGTGAAGGACCTTGAGAAGGCCCTGGCCGCCCTTGATGAGACTATGCAGGCCGCGGCCCAGAAAATGCAGGACAAACCCGTTGCTGAGGCCGAGGCAAGATCGTCTGTCGGCGGCGATCTCGTGCCCGCTAATCAAGTTCGTGAAGAGCTGGCAGCGGTGCAGCAGATGGTCAGTTCCGCGGCTGAGCTGATTGCCTTTGCCCGCACCACTGAGGCCCCGCGCACTGAGGCCTCTCCTGTTGATGGGCCTCGTTTTGATGGGCAGGAGAGACATTAATGAGCCAGTCAATTGTGACCATCAGGCTGAATGGCCAGCCCTATCAGATGGGGTGTGATGCCGGTCAGGAAGACCATATTGAAGCACTAGGCCGTGAGGTTGACGGCGTGGTCAGCCAGCTTACCCAATCTGTTGGCCAGATAGGTGAGGCGAGGTTGCTGGCGATGGCGGCGCTGATCATTGCAGACAAACAGCCGGGCAATGGCGCGGCGGCTGAGCCGGCTGCATCCACAGACCAGCTTGACGATATCGCTGGCCAGCTTGAGGCGATGACCAGCCGGGTGAATCAACTGACGGCCCATCTTGCTAAACTCTGTTAAATGGCCTATTTCATAAAGGGTGGCGGCTGGGCTTCGCGCGCGGCATTTCAATCCCTGGGACCATAATCTTCTGTAGGGGACTGCCTCTGGCCCGATCGCGGTCTGGTTATTGTGGTGCCCACCTGTTTAACAGGTCACAGAGGATGAAAAAATCCAACGGTTGTTCTGGCTGTCACCATTTTTTGTTTTAACCCGTTTATAGTTTGAACAGGCCGCAAGAGAGGCGCGCCCGAAAGATAGCTAGCCCGCCTGGAGCTGCCGAACACGTGATGCCTGCCCACCCGCCTGTCACCGATACCCCGCCTGATGATGCCCTCGCCGGTGATCCTACCGTGGCCAGTGATGAAGTGTCTGTTGACCAGACCAAGGTCCTGCTGCGCGAACAGGCGGCGAGGACGCGTGCCCGTCTGGCTAAGGAGGCGGCGGCGCACAGCCGCGCGCTTGCCGAACAGGCAGACAGCTTTATCGACCGCTTTACCCCGCAGATTGTGGCGGGCTATTGGCCGGTCCGCTCAGAGCTCAACCTGTTGCCGTTTTTATCCTCACTTCAAGACAAGGGTGTGCGCTTATGTCTGCCGATAACCGGCCCTGCTGGCACCCCGCTCAGCTTCCATGCCTGGGATTTCGGGGCCGCGCTGGATCGCGGGCGGTACAATATACAGCAGCCCTTCGCCGATGCTGAACAGCTTGTTCCGGATGTGATTTGCGTGCCGCTTCTGGCGTTTGACAAGACAGGTCACCGGCTCGGTTATGGCGGCGGGTATTATGACCGAACGCTGGCGGTCTTGCGGGCTGGCGGCCACCGTGTGGCGGCGGTTGGTATTGCTTATGCTGGCCAGGAAATGGACCAGCTTGTTACCGGCCAGTATGACCAACCGCTTGATGATGTGCTGACCCCTGAAGGCTGGCGGCGGACACAAGACTGAAGAACAGGGAAAGCAGATAAATTTATGCGTTTGTTATTTTTAGGGGATATTGTCGGCCGGGCGGCGCGGCAGGCGGTGATTGACCAGATGCCCACATTGCGGACTGAACTGGGCTGTGATTTCGTGGTTGTGAATTGTGAAAATGCGGCCGGTGGTTTCGGGGTTACCCCAGCGATATGTGATGAGCTGTTCGCCTGCGGCATTGATGTGCTGACCACCGGCAATCATGTCTTTGATAAGGCTGAAATAACGTCCTACATGGCCAGCCAGCCAAACCTGATCCGGCCGATAAATATGGCTGAAGGGCTGCCTGGTCACGGCAAGACCATCGTTCAAAATGAAGCTGGTCTGCGGTTGGGGGTGGTCAATATCATGGCCAATCTGTTTATGGCGGAAAATGCCAATGCCTTTGCCGCTGCGGATAAGATAAAGGCCAGCATGAAGCTGGGCCGCGATGTTGATGCGCTGCTGGTCGATTTCCATGGCGAGGCAACCTCAGAGAAAATGGCGATGGGCCATTATTTTGACGGCGCGGCCTCTGTTGTGGTGGGGACCCATACCCATATCCCGACCGCCGATTGCCGCATTCTGAAGGGGGGGACCGCCTACCAGACAGATGCTGGCATGTGCGGTGATTATGATTCTGTTATCGGCATGGACAAGGTGGCGGCTACAGGCCGGTTTACCGGTGTTGCGGGCGGGCGGCTGTCTGTTGCGGGCGGTGAGCCGAGCTTATGCGGTCTGCTGGTTGATATTGACGCTGCAACCGGGCTGGCGACAACGGTTACCCCAGTGAAGCGCGGCGGGGCACTGGAAAACGCGTCATCTGTCTGATATAGGAGGGGCTGTCTGTGCTATCAGGCGTGACGAAAACCACCGGACAGGAATAAGATATCATGGCGGGACATTCCAAATTTAAGAATATTCAGCATCGCAAGGGGGCGCAGGATAAAAAACGGGCGAAAGTCTTCACCCGCCTGATCAAAGAATTGGCGGTCGCGGCCCGCGGCGGCACAGACCCGTCCAGTAACCCGCGCCTGCGTACCGCCCTGGCCGGTTGCCGCGCGGCCAATATGCCAAAAGATAATATCGAACGTGTGCTGAAACGTGCTGAAGGCGGCGAAGGCGAGCAGTATGAGGAAATCCGCTATGAAGGCTATGGTGTCGGCGGTACCGCTTTTATCGTTGAAGCCCTGACAGACAACCGCAACCGGACGGCCTCAGAAGTGCGGGCCGCGTTCAGCAAATTTGGGGGCAGCCTGGGTGAGACAGGGTCAGTCAGCTTTATGTTTGATAAGGTGGGGCAGATTATCTATGCCGCCGGTGTGTCTGATGCGGACGCCATGTTTGAAGCCGCGCTGGACGCTGGCGCACAGGATGTGGAGACAGATGATGATAACCATGTCATCACCACCGCGCCTGAGGATTTCAACACCGCAAGAGAAGCCCTGGATGAAACCTTTGGCGCCCCCGAGGAAGCCCAGTTGACCTGGGTTGCCCAAAATACGCTGGACGTGGATGAAGATCAGGCGCGCACCTTGCTGAAATTTATCGATATGCTGGAAGATAATGATGATGTGCAGTCTCTGTCCTTCAATTTTGAGATTTCGGATGACATCATGACAAAGCTGGACGGGTAGACCCGGTGCGGATCATCGGCATTGATCCCGGACTTCAGGCAACAGGATGGGGCGTAATCGTTCTTTCCGGAACACAGCTGAAGGCGGCGGGACATGGCATTATCCGCACCACCACCCGGCAGAGCGACCCTGAACGCCTCAGCCTGATTTTTGAAGGCTTGCGCGCTGTTATCGACACGCACCAACCGGATAAGGCGGTGATTGAGGAAATTTTCGTAAATGACAACCCGCGCTCAGCCTTGCGTCTGGGGCTGGCCAGAGGAGCGGCAATGTTGGCCTGCGGGCAGGCCGGGCTGATGCTGTCTGAAATTTCCCCGCGCAAAGTCAAACAGGCTGTGACCGGAACCGGTACGGCAGATAAAAAACAAGTTGCGGCGATGGTTTCTCGCTTGCTGGCTATTCCGGCCCCCCCCTCAGATGCGGCTGATGCGCTGGCGATGGCTATTGCCTGTTTCCAGGGCGCGGCAACCCCGGCCCGGCAAAAACCGCAAATGGCCACGGGCCTGTCCGCAGCGATTGAGGCGGCCTTGCAAAAAGATAACCAGAACAACGACAAGTAAGCCGCAATGTCATTGCGCGCCCTTCGGTGACGTGGAATAATCAGACAACTTTTCAGATGAGAGAGTGATATGCATCCCCGCCAGACCATAATGCAAACAAGAGCGCAGAGATGATAGCCCAGCTTTCAGGCCGTTTGGTAAGGGCGGAGCTTGGCCATCTTGTGATTGATGTGCAAGGGGTCGGCTATCTGGTTCATGCCACCGGCCGCACGCTGGGGCAGGTGGGCCAGCCCGGCGACATGGTCACCTTATTGACAGAACTTCTGGTCAGGGAAGACGCGCTGACCTTATACGGATTTGGTGATGAGGCTGAACGTGCTGCCTTCAGGATGCTGCAGACGGTGCAGGGAGTCGGCGCGAAAGCTGCGCTGTCTATCCTGACCACCTTGTCTGCTGATGAGCTCTCGAACGCGATTATGGCCGGGGATAAGGCAATGGTCAGCCGCGCAGACGGGATCGGCCCGAAGCTGGCGCAGCGGATTGTAAATGAACTGGCACAAAAGCTGCCGTCATTGATGGCCTCTGGGGCGATGCCGTCTGTTCAGACCGCAACCGGGGCGATGCCGGCCGGCGGACCAAAGGGGGGGGAAGCGCCATCTGAGACCAGCCAGCAGCTGACCCAGGATGCGCTGTCTGCTCTGGTTAATCTGGGCTATTCCCGTTCTGAGGCGTTTGCGGCGATTGGCCGGACGCTGCAGGAGGGCGAGCCGAAGGATGCGTCCGGGCTTATTGCGGCGGCCTTGAAACAGCTTGGTCAGGGACGGTGACAGGCTGATGGCTGAGGAAGAAGACGGCATGCAGGACAGGCTGGTCACGCCAGAGGAAACACAAGCCCCTGATCCGGCGTTGCGTCCGCAACGTCTTGCCGAATTTGTTGGTCAGGGACAGGGCCGGGCAAATCTGGAAACCTTTATCGGTGCGGCGCGTCTGCGTGAAGAGCCGATGGACCATACGCTTTTGCATGGTCCGCCGGGTTTGGGTAAAACCACCATGGCACAGATTATATCCTCAGAGCTGGGGGTTGGGTTCAGGGCCACATCCGGGCCAGTGATTGCCCGGGCTGGCGATCTGGCCGCGCTGCTGACCAATTTGCAGGCCCGCGATGTGCTGTTCATTGATGAAATTCACCGCCTGAACCCGGCTGTTGAAGAGGTTCTGTATCCGGCGATGGAAGATTTCCAGCTTGACCTGATTATCGGGGAGGGGCCTTCTGCCCGCTCTGTGCGGATTGACCTGCCCCGCTTTACCCTGGTTGGGGCCACCACCCGGGCCGGGCTGCTGACAACCCCGTTGCGTGACCGGTTCGGTATCCAGATGCGGATGCAGTTTTATACAACTGATGAGCTGGTTCAGATTCTGAACCGGCAGGCTGATAAGCTGGGGCTGAAGCTGGCAGAAGACGGGGCTGAGGAAGTCGCGAAACGATCCCGCGGGACACCCAGGGTGGCCGGGCGTCTGTTGCGGCGGGTGCGCGATATTGCGCTTATTGAAGGCGCAGATGTGGTCACCGCCGCTATCGCTGATCAGGCCTTGAGCCGCCTTGGTGTGGATAAAACCGGCCTTGACGGGATGGACCGGCGGTATCTGTCCAGCCTCGCCGAATCTTATGGTGGCGGCCCTGTTGGCGTGGATACGCTTGCCGCGGTTCTGGCCGAACAAAGAGATATGCTGGAAGAGGTAATAGAGCCTTATCTGATGCAGACCGGCTTGTTGATGCGCACCCCCCGGGGCCGGTGTCTGTCCTTATCGGGCTGGGCCTATTTGGGTCTGACCCCGCCGGCACAGGCCGAACGCCAGCTTGATCTGCTCACCCGTGAGCCGGCCAGTGATGATGATATTCTGTAAACAATAAACAATAAGTAAAAAAGAAAGTGTGAACATTTGGCTGAGCTTACCGATACCCCGCTTGATAACCAGTTGGCAGAACAGGCCGCGCTAGGCCTTGACGGCGTTATAGACAGAACCGGCCCCGGCCACGCCAAACATCTTTATGGTCTGGTGGTCCAGTATGAGGATATTGACGCAGGCGGTATTGTTTACCATGCCACCTACCTGAACTTTGCAGAACGGGCACGTTCAGCCCTGTTGCGGGCCTCGCGTTTTGATGTGCAATACTGGCTGTCAGAACAACATCAGGGCTTTGTGATCACCCATATCGAGACAGATTATCTGAGCCCGGCCCGGCTGCATAACCGCCTGATCGTAGAGACCAGCTGCCTGCAACTGGGCGGGGCGTCAGCTCTTTTGCAGCAAACCGTCACTTCATTTGACAGAGGCCATATTTTCGCCAGAGTTATGGTTAAAGCTGCATGGGTGGACATTGAGTTGGGGCCCCGGAAATTCCCTGAACCGTTACAGGCGGTTCTGCGGTCTTTTCAGCCTTCAGGGTGAACCAAGAACCGCGTTGGAAGCGAACAAACGCCAAGTGAGCTGAACAAAAAAATATTCAAAACACATAACAGAACCTGTCCTGCACAGCATGTCAGCCGGCCTTTTTGTGACAGGCCCGGCTGTACCCCCTAAAAGAAGAGTGAAAAGAGAGAGAAGAAGGTAATGGCAAGCGAACTAAATCTAGCAACCAGCTCTGCACCGGCTGTTGATATGTCTGTTTTCGGTCTGTTCATGATGGCAGACCCGGTGGTCAAAGCGGTTATGCTGTTGCTTATCGGGGCTTCTGTGTGGTGCTGGGCCATCATCTTCGATAAGCTGACACGAATCCGTCGCCAACGGCGCGGGGCTGCAGAATTTGATGAGATGTTCTGGTCAGGCGGATCGCTTGATGATCTGTATAACCGGCTGGGTGATGAGCCAGACAGCGCGCAGGCTAAGGTGTTTGTCTCTGCCATGCGGGAATGGCGGCGGGCTACGGTAAAGGGGCTAACCTCTGATCTGAGGGGGGAGCTGAAATCATCTGTGCTGGCCCGTATCGAGCGGAACATGTCGCTGACCATCACACGGGAAATGGACCGGCTGGAAAAGGGAATGAATTTTCTGGCCTCTATCGGGTCTGTTTCACCGTTTGTGGGGCTGTTCGGTACCGTCTGGGGCATTATGAATTCCTTTACCTCAATTGCTGAATCGAAAAACACCAGCCTGGCGGTCGTTGCGCCGGGGATTGCTGAGGCGTTGTTTGCAACCGCGCTCGGGCTTTTGGCAGCGATACCGGCGGTGGCTGCGTTCAACAAGTTTTCCGGCGATCTGGACAAGGTCGGCACCTCATTGGATGTGTTTGCCCAGGAATTCACCACCTTGCTTGGCCGCCAGTTGGATGAAGGGGGGCAATAGGCATGGCGATGAGCGTCAATTCCCAAAAGGGCGGACAGAACGGCGGCTCACGGCGCCGCTCTCGGCATCGGCCGATGGGCGATATCAATGTCACGCCGATGGTCGATGTGATGTTGGTATTGCTGATTGTCTTCATGGTGACTGCTCCTTTGTTGACGGTGGGCGTGCCTGTTGACCTGCCGAAAACACAAGCTGGACAGGTCAATGCGGACCAGGCCCCTCTGGTGGTGACAATCCGTGAAGATGGCCGCTTATATCTGCAGGATACAGAGATCGAGCCAGATAAGTTGATCCCCCGGCTGACCGCCATTGGTGAGGCCAATAAAGCCGTCCGCATCTTTGTGCGCGGTGATAAGGATGTGGCCTATGGTGAGGTTCTTGTGCTGATGGGCCGAATTCAGTCTGCTGGTTTTGAGCGAGTTGCGCTGGTTGCCGAACTGCCAGAGGGTGACGGCTGATGCGTCTTGATGCAGGATATTTAACAAAGCCGTTTGCGCTTTCGATCCTGTTTCACCTGCTGGTGGTGGCGGCGGCCGTTATCGGCTGGCCGTTTCTTTCCACGCCGCTGCCAACCGCTCAGCCCTTAATCATTGTGGATATGGTTAAAACCGTTCCAAAAACCAATCTGGCCGCAGCGGACAGCAAGGCCAAAGCCAGCCCCGAGCCTGAACAAGAGGCGACCCGGCGGAAACCACCGCCACCGCCACCGCCGCCGCCACCAGCCCCGCCGCCTGAGACCGTAGCATCGGCCGAACCGGCCCCGGCCCCGAAGCCGATTGTCCAGAAAGCAGAGATTCTGCCTGAAAAGCCTGTGGCCGCGCCAAAGCCAAAGCCACAACCAAAGGCGGAGGCAAAGCCGAAGACAGTCAACATAAAAACGCCTTTATCACGGCCGAAACGCCCGAAGAAACAGCCGCCTAAGCCGGTGGCTAAGCCGGCAACACGGCCGAATGAGCTGGCCCGCAAAAGTCAGCAGAAAGAAAAGGCAGAAGCGCTGAACGGGGTGTTGCAGAATCTGGCACAGGCCAGCCTGGCTAAAGAGGATAAAAAGACCCAGAAAGCCACCGCTAAGCAGGATAAGACAGCCCTTGCCCAGTCCCTGACCAGCGCAATTGGTGAGGCGGTGAAAGCCCCGCAAGCCAAGTCCATTGCGCCGTTGGGGCTGTCAGAGCTGGACCGGTTGCGGGCGCATATTTCCGGATGCTGGCAGCCGCCTATCGGGGCCAAAGGGGCTGACCAGCTGAAGGTGGATATCAAGGTTAAGCTGGAAAAAGACGGCTCTGTGCAACAGGCAGAGATTGCAGATCGGGCCAGATATAGTGCGGATGTGCTATACCGGGCCGCGGCCAATGCGGCGCGCCGCGCGGTGATAGACTGCCAGCCTTTGCCGCTGCCGCCGGAAAAATATCAGCTGTGGAAAGAATTCATCTTTGGTTTTGATCCAAAGTTCATGTGATGATAGCCATAAGAGGCCAAAATGGGTAACGCCAAAACGGGAACGACAAGACGGGGTGAGGCAGACGCGATGTTCACAAACCTGAATATGAAAATAGCCTATGTAATGCGGCTGGTGGCGGCTGTTCTGCTTGCTGGTGGGCTGGCGGGGGGCGCGGTTATCTCAACAGCCTCCGCACAGACATTGCGGCTGGATATCACCGAAGGCCAGATCGCCCCGATACCGGTTGCGGTTGCTGATTTCACCGGCCTTGACGGGGTTCCCTCTGATGTTGGCCGGCAGATATCCCAAGTGATTTCTGATGATCTGATCAGCTCTGGTCTGTTTACCGCGATTGACAGCGCGGCGTTTATTGCCCCGCCAACCTCGCCATCGCTGCGGCCTGATTTTTCGAACTGGACGCCGCTGGGGGCAAAGGGCCTTGTGGTCGGCTCTGCCTTTATCGACAGTGATGGGCTGCTGCAGGTTGAATTTGCGTTGTGGGATGTGGTGTCTCAGCGGCGCATAACCGAGGGCGGCGGTTCGGCTGATCAGGCCGGTCTTCGGCGCATCGCGCACCAGATTGCCGATTTTGTGTATGAGGAATTTACCGGCGACAGCGCATATTTTGATACCCAGATTGTGTATGTGTCTGAATCCGGCCCGGCTGCCCGCCGGGTCAAGCGTTTGGCGATCATGGATCAAGATGGTCATAATCACCGGTTTTTGACCTCAGGGCTGGATTTGGTGCTGACCCCGCGGTTCTCGCCAACAGCGCATGAAATCGCTTATCTGAACTATTTCAATGATGAGCCGAATGTCTATCTCCTGGATGTGGCGTCTGGCCGCACTGAACGGCTGGGCAGCTTTCCGGGCATGACGTTTGCGCCGCGGTTCGGGCCTGATGGCAATAAGCTGATTATGAGCCTGGCTGAAGATGGACGCACAGATATCTTCGAGATGGACCTGCGCACCCAGTCTATCACCCAATTGACCCGCTCGCCCTCTATTGATACCTCGCCATCTTATTCGCCGGATGGCCAGCGGATCGTGTTCAACTCTGACCGCGGCGGCACACAACAGCTCTATATTATGCGAAAGGACGGGACCAAGGTTCAGCGGATCAGTTTTGGTGAGGGCAGATACGCGACCCCGGTCTGGTCACCACGCGGGGATATCATCGCCTTTACCAAGATTTACCGTGGTGAATTTTATATTGGCGTGATGAATGTAGACGGTTCTGGTGAGCGTCTTCTGGCGCGCGGATTTCTGGTGGAAGCTCCAACCTGGGCCCCGAACGGGCGGGTGCTTATGTATTTCAAACAGAACCCTACTGCAGAGGATGGTTCAGGCGGTGAAACCTATTTGTACCGTGTTGATATCACCGGCTTTAACGAACAGCGTGTGGTCACACCGGCCCATGCAAGTGACCCGGCCTGGTCGCCATTATTACAGTAACCCCGAAATGAGGGCCTGAAATTTTCGTAAAGGGCCGGAAGTGCATAGATTTTGGTTGATTTTGACCGCATGATATGGTTTGTGTATTCTCAAGCCAAATTGCTGAAAAGGGTCTGGTCTGTTGAGATGCCTCTTCAGGCTGACATGTGCGGCAAGCGCACAGCGAAGTGACAAGAAACAAAAATTCGCCATCTCAAACAGGTGGACCGACCAGTTGGAGGTCAGAAACATGATGAAACGTCTATTTACATTGTTAGCCGCTACCGCTTTTCTTGCGGCCTGTGAAACAGCTTCTACAACAACTGGGGATGTAACAGGTTCAGCTGAAAGCTCATCCACAACAGCATCATCGTCAAGCTCAGCCAGCACAACCGCTGAACAGCCTGCTGAAGACCCTGTAACAAAGATGAAAAGAGAATTTGCGCAAGTTGGCACAACTGTATTGTTCGATTTCGATTCAGCCCAACTGTCTGACTACGCCCAGCGCGTTCTGGACCGTCAGGCCGCTTTCCTGAAGGCCCGTCCGGAAACACGCGTTATCATCGGCGGTCATGCTGATGAACGCGGTACACGCGAATACAACCTGGCTTTGGGTGAGCGCCGCGCGTCATCTGCCCGTGACTATCTGGTTGCCAAGGGCGTAAACGCTGCCCGTATCCGGATTATCTCTTACGGTAAAGAACGGCCAAAGGCTGTTGGGTCAAGCGAAGCTTCCTGGCGTCAAAACCGTCGTGCTGAAACAGTCCTGAACTAAGGGCAATTGGCCACATACAAGACGTAAAACATTTCAAAAAGGGCTTTGTTCAGGATAACAGAACAAGGCCCTTTGCTTTGGGGCGGGTCTGCCTCAATACTGCCATAAAGGCGGCCTAGACAAAACGGGTATGCCGGGCGATTACAAGAGACGTGAAGAGTAAGAGGGTCGTTATGAAAAAGCTGTTTATTTCAGGGGCCTGTTTTGGCCTGTTCCTGTCGGTGATGGCAGGGACCACAGCCTTTTCGCAATCAACTCAGCTGTCACAGTCTGGTTCTGGTGATTTGTCCGCATTGGTCGCGCGCCAGCAGTTGCGCATGGATACAATCGAAAACGGGCTGAAGGATATCCGCGGCACGATAGAGGTTGAATTGCGGGATATCCGCACCAAGCTGGAACAATTATCGGCCACCGCGCTGGCTGGACAGTCTGAGGCGTCTGTTGATGTAAAACAGTTTCAGGCTGAGCTCACCCGGCTGACTGATTCTATTGATATCCTCAATCAGCGGATTACCCGCACGCTCGAGCTGACATCTGATGTGGAGTTTCGCGTCTTACGGCTGGAAAAGCGCATGCAGACCCTGATGTCGCTATCAGGTGATGAGCTGACCGGCCAGTTGGCTCAGCAGGATGTAACCGCTGGCAGTGCCCCGCCTGCTGTCAGTATCGGCCGGGATAACGCCACTGGTGAGACGGTCTGGACCATTGAGAAGGATGATCTGGACGCCCATCTGGACGGGGATAATAAAACAGACAGCACAGCAGAAGCGGCCACACAAACAACCACACAAGACGGCCAGACGGCGCCGGCAGAAACAGCCGAAACAACAGCGGCTGAACAGCCAGGCACAGACGAAGGCCAGGATGAGGCCCAACAAGATCAGCCAGCAGAACCGGCGGCCCCGGAATTTCTGCCAGATGCCAGCCCTGAAGACCAATACCGATTTGCTCTGGCCCGGGCGTTGCAGAATGATCTGAAGACAGCGGAAAATGCGTTTGTTGAATTTGGTGAGCTGCATCCTGACCATGAACGGGCTGTGGACGCGCTGTTCTGGCAGGGGCGGGTGCAGTTTATTCAAGGCCAGTTTGAAAAGGCGGCAACAACATTTTCAAAGTTCAATGCGCTGTATTCAACTGACCCGCGGATTTCAGATACCACCTTGTGGATCGCTGAATCAGTGGCCAAGTTTGCAAATGCCGAACAGGCCTGCACAATCTATGAAAATCTTGGCCAGTTCCTTGACCAGCCGCCGGAGAGTTTTGTTGCCAGACTAGCGGAATTGTCTGCCAGTGCCGGTTGCAGCAGCTAAACAGGCTCTTTGCTCTCATCTTGACGGTCTGCGTCTGACAGACCTGTGGCAGGAAGGTACGTCCGGCATTATCCTGGCGGTGTCCGGCGGGCCGGACAGTTTAGCGCTAGCGCTCAGTGCGGCCGAGGTTTGTGCACACGCATCGGTGAACTGTGAAGCTGTAGTGGTTGATCACGGCCTCAGGACCGGCTCAGCAGCAGAAGCCCGCAGCGTGGTCGAGACACTGAAAGACCGCGGCTTGCCGGCACGCTGCTTCACAGTTGCCGGACCGCCGCCGACAGCGGGAAAGCAGGCCTGGGCGCGTGATCAGCGGCTGCAGATTTTATGTGACCATGCCCGCCAGACCTCATCTGCTGTCTTGTTTGCCCATCACCGTGATGATCAGGCCGAAACCGTGATGATGCGGCTAAACCGCGGGTCCGGGGTGACCGGGCTATCAGCGATGGCCCCGTTCAGCCTGTATCAGGGCGTTGTGTTTGGGCGGCCGTTTCTGGGGCTCAGCAAGGCAGAGCTTGTCGCGGTGTGTGAGGCCTATAAGGCAGGCTTTGTCAGTGATCCGTCAAATAATGATGCGGTGTTTGAACGGGTGCGGGCCCGGCAGTGGCTGCAGAGCACAGATGGCCAGCCACTGCACCCGCATTTGATGAGGCTGTCCGGGGTGTCGTCACGGCTGTCTTCACGGCTGCGAGAGGCGTGCGAGAGATGGTGCGAACAGCATGTCGCCGCCACCTTCCGGCTGCGGGCTGAAATTGACGCTTTCGCCTTTTCCAGCCTGTCCCCCGATGCTAAGAAACAGGTTCTGCGGCGGTGTTTGGCCTTTGTGGGCTGCCAGCCTTATCCTGTATCTGAGGACGCAATTGATAGGCTTCTGGCCCGGGTGACGGCGGCACGCCCGTCCACTGTCGGTGGCTGTCTGGTCACCGTAAAGCAGGACATTTTGACGCTGATGGCAGAGTTTGGCCGTCCACCTGCCCCAGAGGCTGTGGTGAAGGCAGGGCGGTTCTACAGCTTTGACAGGCGGTGGCTGGTTTTTGCCCCGAAGGACGGGCATATCCGGCGGCTGGGCAGTAAACAATGGGCGGCGCGCCCGAAAGATCAGCATGCGTTTCAGTACAGCACAAGCTGGCCGGCACGGATGGGGGCGATGATTCCTGTGTTGCATGGCCTTGACGGAAAGCCTTACCACCCCCATTTTACTTCTTATAGAGGCGTTTGTTCAGCGGCTGGCCCTATCAACCCGACCGGAAGGCATTCGCATACAGACGAGTTTTTTGTATGCAGCCTGCCTGTGGATGGACCGCTGAGGCTGGATAATCAGGTAAAAAAGACAGAGAAAAAAGGCGAACGCGCGTGAATAACCTTGGACGTAATATTGCGATATGGCTCATCATCGGTGCAGCGTTGATGGCCCTGTTCAACATGTTTCAGACTTCTGAAACCACCCAGAGCTCATCCAAAATAGCCTATACCGACTTCATCGCGCAGGCCAAAAGCGGCGGCATTACAGATGTGCTTATTGAAGGCAACAATCTGAAAGGCCGCACGCGTGAAAATACCACCGTCACCAGCTACAGGCCGGACGGGGCTGATGTGGTCGCCACGCTGGCAGATACAGATGTGCGGATTGACGCGCGGCCTGATGAATCCAACATGCCGGGCTTTTTGTCTGTGCTGATTTCCTGGTTCCCGATGCTGTTGTTTATCGGGGTATGGATTTTCTTCATGCGCCAGATGCAAGGCGGCGGCCGCGGCGGCGCTATGGGGTTCGGGAAAAGCCGGGCCAAGATGCTGACCGAACATCACGGCCGCGTCACCTTTGAGGATGTTGCCGGTATTGATGAAGCCAAGACCGAGCTGGAAGAAGTTGTCGAGTTTCTGAAAGACCCGGGCAAGTTCCAGCGTCTGGGCGGTAAAATCCCAAAAGGCGTATTGCTGGTGGGCCCGCCGGGTACAGGTAAAACCCTTCTGGCCCGGGCGATTGCTGGTGAGGCGAATGTGCCGTTCTTCACCATTTCCGGGTCCGATTTTGTAGAAATGTTTGTTGGCGTTGGGGCCAGCCGTGTGCGCGATATGTTCGAGCAGGGTAAGAAAAACGCGCCGTGTATTATCTTCATTGACGAGATTGATGCGGTCGGCCGTCATCGCGGGGCCGGTCTTGGCGGCGGTAATGATGAGCGCGAACAAACCCTGAACCAGATGCTGGTCGAAATGGACGGGTTCGAGGCCAATGAAGGTGTTATCCTTATTGCCGCGACCAACCGTCCTGATGTGCTGGACCCGGCCTTGTTGCGGCCTGGTCGTTTTGACCGTCAGGTTGTGGTCCCGAACCCGGATGTAACCGGGCGTGAGAAAATCCTGAAAGTGCATATGCGCAAAACCCCGCTGGCAGGTGATGTGGAAGCCCGTATCATTGCCAGAGGGACACCCGGGTTTTCCGGTGCGGATCTGGCCAACCTTGTGAATGAGGCGGCGCTGCTGGCCGCGCGCAAAGGGCGGCGCACTGTGTCCATGGCTGAATTTGAAGAAGCCAAGGACAAGGTGATGATGGGCTCTGAGCGACGCTCCATGGTGATGACAGATGATGAGAAAAAGCTGACCGCCTATCATGAGGCTGGGCACGCGGTTGTCGCGCTGCATTCCCCGGCGTCTGATCCTATCCATAAAGCCACCATTATTCCGCGTGGCCGCGCCTTAGGTATGGTGATGCGCCTGCCTGAAGGTGACCGGATTTCAATGGCGGTGGATAAATTGCTGGCCGATTTGCGGGTTGCTTGTGGTGGCCGGATTGCCGAAGAACTGATTTTTGGGCCTGAAAAGGTGACTACAGGCGCGTCTTCAGATATCCGTATGGCAACTGATGTGGCCCGCCGCATGGTGACCGAATGGGGCATGTCAGACAAGCTGGGCTTCCTAGCCTATAGCGGGGATGAACAGGAAGTGTTCCTGGGCCGGTCTGTTACCCAGCAGAAAAACGTGTCCGAAAAAACAGCTGATGTGATTGACACAGAGGTCCGCCGGATTGTGGATGGCGCCTACACCGACGCGACCAAGATCCTGAAAGACAAGCATGATGAGCTGGAACGTCTGGCACAAGGGCTGTTGGAATATGAAACCCTGAACGGGGATGAAATCCGCATCATAGTTGAAGGTGGAACCTTGTCACGCAAAGAGGAGACAGATGACGACACCCCGGCACCGCGCGCGAAAAAGCCGCGCTCCGGCCTGCCGACAGGGGGGCGTTCACGCACCCGTCCTGACCCGGACACACCAGGGGCCGAACCTGTCTGACCGGCACAGATGACGGCTATAAATAACACTGAACAGGCGGGGCTGACATATGTCGGCCCCTCTGCCTTTGAAGCGGCATTTTCGTCTGAGGCCCCATTCTGGCTGCGGCCTGTGGGCATCACGCCTTTGGCTGAACTGGCGGGTGTTGAAAAAAGGGCGGATAGCCTGGCCTTGGCGGGCGGGCCTTTGGGCTTTACCCATCTAGACATGGTTGCCCCGCATAATGGCGGCTATTGCGCGGCGCGGGTGACTGTGGCTGATGCGCTCAAAATCGGCGGGCAGGCGGCAGAGGCACAAGTGCACGCTCTGTCTTCTCCGCGCCCTGATTTTGCCGGGCTGCCGATGGACCAGACCCACATCATGGGCATTGTGAATGTCACGCCGGACAGCTTTTCGGACGGCGGCCAGTTTCTGGGCGCAGAGGCCGCGATTGCGCATGGCCGGGCGATGGGGGCTGCGGGGGCGACCATTCTGGACATAGGCGGGGAGAGCACCCGGCCCGGGGCAGAGCCGGTCACCCGCGAAGACGAGCTGGCCCGCATCACCCCTGTTATCACCGCGCTGGCGGCAGACGGACATATTGTGTCTGCTGATACCCGCCATACCGGCGTGATGGGGCCGGCGTTGCGGGCGGGCGCGCATATCATCAATGACGTTTCCGGTTTTACCGATGACGGCGCGCCACAGGCGATGGGACAGGCCTTTGCCGATACCCCGTCACGCGCCTTTGCCATTGCCATGCATATGCAAGGCACGCCGCAGACGATGCAGGATAACCCGGCTTACGGCTTTGCCCCTGTTGAGGTGTTCGAGGTGTTGCGCGGCCATGTTGACCGGCTGGTGGCGGCGGGCCTGCCGCACAGCCATATCGCGGTTGACCCGGGCTTTGGCTTTGGCAAAACACCGGCGCATAATGCACAAATCATCAACTGGACCGCGCTGTTTCATGGCCTTGGTGTGCCGGTGTTAATTGGCGTGTCGCGCAAATCCTCTATCCCGAAGCTGGCCGCGGCCGGCGGGGCAGGCAACGGCGCGGGGCGTGGTGAGGCGTATGGCGCGTCATCAGATGAACGGCTGGGCGGCGGGCTCGCCCTGACCCTTGCCGCCACACAACAAGGCGCGCAACTGATCCGCACCCATGACGTGGCCGAAACCGCACAGGCGGTGGCGGTGCAAAAGAGCTTGGGGTAATTCGTTAATTGATTCATACTTTGTTCGGACTTGTTCGGAGGTGTTCATGCAGAACACAACGATAGAATGGACAGACAGAACTTGGAATCCAACAAAGGGATGTTCCAAGGTTTCAGAAGGTTGTAAGAATTGTTACGCTATGCGTATGGCTTCCCGTCTCGAAGCGATGGGGCAGGTCCATTATCAGGGCCTGACCAGGAAATCTCGTGGTAAGCTTGTTTGGACGGGAAAAGTAAATTTTGATGAAAGGGCATTATATGCGCCTTTGTCCTGGAAGAAGCCGTCTAAAATATTTGTTAATTCAATGTCTGATTTGTTCCATGAAGGCATAGACAAGGATATTTTGCAACGAATTTGGAGTGTTATGTCGATATGCCCGCAACATCAGTTTCAGGTTTTGACGAAGCGTCCGGACCGAATGCTTGAGATTTTGCAGAATCAGGCAGAATTTAGAGAGGTTCAAAATCTGGACACACGTCCCTTGTCCGGCCTATAGTCAGGGCGCGGATAGACGCATTTTATCACAAGGTCAGGGACAAGATCAGATGGCAGGGATTTTCGGCACAGACGGGGTGCGGGCGCGCATAAACACCGGCCCGATGCGGGCTGAATCCGTGGTTCGTCTGGCATTGGCCGCGGGCCGCTGGTTTGCGGACAAAACCACTGATGATGGCCGTATGACCAGCCCGATGGTGGTAATCGGCAAGGATACCCGCCTGTCAGGCTACATGCTGGAATCCGCGCTGGTGGCGGGCTTTACCTCTATCGGCATTAACTGCCGCTTGCTGGGGCCGGTGCCGACCGCGGCGGTTTCTTATCTGACGCATTCTCTGCGGGCTGATTTCGGGGTGATGATCTCAGCCTCACACAACCCGCATCATGATAACGGGATCAAGCTGTTCGGGCCGGACGGGCATAAGCTGGATGATCGTATTGAGGCAGAAATTTCCAGTTTGATGCAGGGCTCTATCGCGCTGGCCCCGGCAGATGGCCTGGGCCGGGCCCGCCGGATTATCAATTCTGCGCAGCGCTATATGGAATTCGCCAAGGCCACCTTTGATACCACCCAGTCTTTGTCGGGTCTGCGCATTGTGGTGGATTGTGCACATGGCGCGGCGTACCGGACCGCCCCGGACACGCTGGCCGAGCTGGGCGCGGATATTGTGCCTCTGGGTGTGGCCCCGGACGGGCTGAATATCAATTTGAATTGCGGGGCAACCGCACCGGCGGCAATGGCGAAGGCGGTGGTGGATTCCGGGGCGGCTGTCGGTATTTGTCTTGATGGGGATGCGGACCGGCTTATTCTGGCGGATGAAACCGGCAGGATTTGCGATGGTGATCAAATTCTGGCCGCGCTGGCTGTTGATGCGGCCGCACAGGGCACGCTGGCCGGTCCGGTGGTCGGCACGGTGATGAGCAATCTGGGTCTGGAAGCTGTATTGGCAGAAAAGGGCATCGGGTTTGAGCGCGCGGCGGTGGGTGACCGCTATATTCACGAACGGATGATAAAGACAGGCAGCACGCTGGGCGGGGAGCCGTCTGGCCATGTTCTGCTGCCCGAATTGACCCGCACCGGTGACGGGCTGATTGCCGCCTTGCAGGTGCTTTCGGTAATGTGCCGGACTGGCAAGACCGCCAGCCAGATATTGTCCTGCTTCACCCCCGTGCCGCAAAAGCTGGTCAATCTGAAAGACATGGACAAGGCGGTTCTGAGCGACAAACGGGTGACGGCCGAGCTGGCCGCGGTGGAAGCCGATTTGGGCGATGCAGGGCGGGTGTTGCTGCGCCCTTCCGGGACCGAGCCGTTAATCCGGGTGATGGTGGAGGCAACAGACGAAGCCCGCCTGGACGCCGCTATGGACCAGCTGGTCACCGTGCTGAGGGACGCCGCCGCAGAATAGCGGCAGGCTAGCGCGCGCCGAAATCCCCTTGTTAATCCTCTCCCGCGCCCAAAAACATAAAAACCTCATGTCGTCTTCTTGACATTTTGTGTCGGCTCATTATGTTCTGCGGTGGGTCGCTATCCCCCAACGGATAGTCACATTATTGAGAAGAGGTTCGCCATGACGCCGAGTAAGAGGCCGTTGTCCCCGCATTTTTCATCCGGGCCAACGAAAAAATTCACCGGCTGGACCCCTGCCCATATCGCCGATGCCGCGCTTGGTCGCTCGCATCGGGCCAAAGACCCCAAAGCCAAAATAACATCTGCTATAGACCGTATGTCTGCGTTGCTGGGCCTGCCTGACGATTATCGTCTGGGTATCGTTCCGGCCTCAGACACAGGTGCGGTTGAAATGGCCATGTGGTCCGTATTGGGCGCACGTGGCACAGATGTTCTGGCATGGGAATCCTTTGGCAAGACCTGGGTAGCGGACGCCACCAAACAATTAAAACTGGATGATTGCCGCATCCTCGACGCGGACTGGGGCGACTTGCCTGATCTGGCTGAGGTTGATTTCAGCCGTGATGTGCTGTTCACCTTTAACGGCACCACCTCTGGCGTGCGGGTCCCACATACAGACTGGATCCCAGAAGACAGGGAGGGGCTGACCATTGCTGATGCCACCTCAGCTTGTTTTGCGATGGAGATGGACTGGACCAAGCTGGATATCACCACCTTTAGTTGGCAGAAATCACTTGGCGGGGAAGCCGCGCATGGCGTGATTATCCTGTCGCCGCGGGCAGTTGAACGGCTGGAGAGCTACACGCCGCCCTGGCCGTTGCCGAAGATTTTCCAACTGACCAAAGGGGGGAAGCTGATTGAAGGGATTTTCCGCGGTGATACCATCAACACGCCGTCTCTGCTCTGTGTGGAAGATTTGCATGCCGCCCTTGACTGGGCCGAGGCTGAGGGCGGGCTGGCCGGTCTTATCAGCCGATCTGAAGCCAATCTGAACGTGGTGAAGGACGCTGTTGCCAGCTCTGACTGGTGCGGGTTCTTATGCAGTGATGCCGCCAATCTGTCTTCCACCTCTATCTGTCTGAAGCTGGTCCACCCTGAGGTGACAGCTATGGTGACAGATGAACAGGCCGCTCTGGCCAAGAAGATGGTGGCGTTGCTGGCAGAACAAGGCGTGGCGTTTGACATCGGGGCCTACCGGACCGCGCCTGCCGGATTGCGGCTGTGGGGCGGGCCAACCGTTGATGCCGATGATATGGCCGCGCTTATGCCCTGGCTGGACTGGGCCTTTGAACATGCCCGCAAATCTTAAATTTCAGTAAAGAAGAGATAAGACAATGAGTAAAGTACTGATCAGCGACAAGCTGGCCCCGGCGGCGGCGGATATTTTCCGTGATGCCGGTATAGAAGTTGATGTGAAGCCGGGCCTGAGCCCGGACGAGCTGGCCGAAATTATCGGCGATTATGATGGTCTGGCGATCCGTTCCGCAACCAAGGTTACCGCCGATCTGCTGGCCAAAGCCCCGAATCTGAAGGTGGTTGGCCGGGCTGGTATCGGGGTTGATAATGTGGATATTGCGGCCGCAACCGCCGCCGGTGTGGTGGTGATGAACACCCCGTTCGGTAACGCGGTCACCACGGCTGAGCATGCGATTTCACTGCTGCTGGCTCTGACCCGCCAAATCCCCCAAGCCCATATCTCCACCACCGCTAGTAAGTGGGAGAAGTCAAAATTTATGGGGACTGAAATTTCCGGCAAGAAGCTGGGGATTATCGGTTGCGGTAATATTGGCGCGATTGTGGCCGACAGGGCCCAGGGCCTGAAGATGAAAGTAATGGGCTATGATCCGTTCCTGACTGATGAGCGGGCCAAGAAATTGGGCATTGAGAAGGTTGAACTGGATGAGCTTCTGGAGAAGGCCGACTTTATCAGCCTGCATACCCCGCTGACAGATGCAACCCGTAATATTATTTCAGCAGACGCGCTGAACCGGACCAAGAAGGGCGTGCGGATTGTGAACTGTGCGCGCGGCGGTCTGGTCGATGAAAACGCATTGCTGGCCGCGCTAACCTCTGGTCATGTTGCCGGGGCCGCACTGGATGTGTTTGAAACGGAACCGGCCAAAAACAACCCCTTATTTGAGGCGGATAACTTCATTGCTACCCCGCATCTGGGCGCGAGTACGGTTGAGGCGCAGGAAAAAGTGGCCCTTCAGGTGGCCGAACAAATGGCCGATTATCTGAACACAGGGGCGGTGACCAATGCCATCAATATGGCATCTGTGACCGCAGAAGAAGCCCCGATCCTGAAGCCCTATATGGCGCTGGGCGAACAGCTGGGCCGTTTCCTTGGCCAGTTGGACACAGAAGGCCTGACCGCGGTCAAGCTGGAGTTTGACGGCAAGGCCGCGGACTTGAACGAGCAGCCTATCCTGGCCTCAACTCTGGCCGGTCTGCTGGGCCCGAAGATGGATTCTGTGAACATGGTCAACGCCGCCGCAATGGCCCATGCCAATGAAATCGCTGTGGCCACGGTGCGGCATGACCGGCGCTGCGATTATGAAAGCCTGCTTCGCCTGACAGTGACCTTCAAGAGCAGTGAGCGGACCGTGTGCGGTACGCTGGTCGGCGGTGATATGGCCCGGCTGGTTGAAGTGCAGGGGATTTCGGTTGAATCCGGATTCGCCGAAAACATGCTCTATCTGCGCAATTACGACAAGCCTGGCTTTATCGGCGCGTTGGGCAGCATGATGGGCGAGCTGGGGGTCAATATCGCCACCTTCCATCTGGGCCGTAAGGAAGCCGGTGGTGAGGCTGTGGCCCTTATCGAGATAGATGAGCAAGTATCGAAAGATACACTGCAGACCATCCGCAATATGCCGCAGGTTGTACGCGCAGATTATCTGCGGTTTTCAGCCTGATAAACTGCACATCTGCTTGCCCAGATGCGGCAAACAGGCTAGAAGATAGAGGATTTGGGCTGTCAGTGCAGACTGGCCGCGCAAATCCTTTGTTTTCTTCAGCCGGGCGTTTTCACCATGTCATCTTCTGACAGTTTTGATCCCTCACGTTCTGAAGTGGTTGTGCTGGCCTCATCTTCAGACGCTGCCGGTGAGGCCGCGCAGGGGCTGTTGCCGTCAGGGCTGAGTGATCTTCTCGCCCCGCAGGCTGAACAGGATGCCAAAGCGGTTGAAGATGTGCTGTCCTGTTTCGCCGCCTTTGGGTATCAGCGCATAAAGCCGCCCTTGGTGGAGTTTGAACAAACCTTGCTGGCTGACGGGCCGGGGGCAGCCTTGGCGGATCAGACCTTCCGCCTGCTGGACCCGATCTCACGCCGGATGATGGCGTTGCGCTCTGATATGACGGCCCAGATTGCCCGTATTTCCGGCACGCGTCTGGCCCGCTTTGCGCGGCCTTTGCGCCTGGCTTATGGCGGCGAGGTTATGCGGGTGGTTCCCGATGTGCTGAACCCTGAACGCCAGCTGGTTCAGGCCGGGGCAGAAATTATTGGCCGTGATGACCAGCAGGCCGCGACCGAGATTATCATGTTGGGCGCGCGTGCCCTTGAACAGGCCGGCATTTCCGAGCTGACTATTGATCTGGGTCTGCCTTGTCTGGCTGAAGCTATCCTCGGGGATGAGCTGACCGCGATGGACGCGGCCATCAAGCAGCAGATGTTCAGTGCGATATCCGATCGTGATATTACCCGTCTGACGAGCCTGCCAGTGAAAGCCGCTGTGCATCTGGCCGCGGTGATAGACGCCTCTGGTGCAGATGGCAGCAAGTTGTCAGCGATAGCCAGCCAATTGCCCACAGCGGCTGCGGACCAGTTGAACGGGCTTATTGCCGTGGCAGACAGCCTGAACACACTGATCCCCGCCGTGTCTATCACCATTGATCCGCTGGATATGCAAGGCTATGGCTATCACACCTCGGTCAGTTTTTCGATATTCGGGGCTGGCCTGAAAGGCGCGATTGCCAGAGGCGGAGCCTATGTGACCGGGTATGATGAAAAGGCGATGGGCCTGTCTGTTTATATGGAGCGGGTATTGCGGGCCTTGCCGGCCCCGGTGCAAACCCCGGTTATCTATATTCCGGCAGGGGTTGGATTAGCCGCAGGGTTGCGGCTGGTTGAGCGTGGCCGCCATGTTTTATATGGCACTGAAGGCGCAGAGCCTGAGGATGAGGCCCGCGCGCTGGGGTGCGGGTTTATTCTGCGCGCGGCAGACGGTATGCCAGAGCCAGTGGACGGCTGACCTTTGAGTGACAGGTTGACAAGAAAGACAGGATTGAAAAGCAGATGACGAATGTGGCTGTGATCGGATCACAATGGGGTGATGAAGGTAAGGGGAAGATTGTTGACTGGCTGTCTGAGCGGGCCGATATGGTGGTCCGGTTTCAGGGCGGCCACAACGCCGGTCACACGCTGGTCATCGATGGGGTTGAATATAAGCTGTCTTTGTTGCCGTCTGGTATTGTACGGCCGGGCAAAGCCTCTGTTATCGGGAACGGGGTTGTGGTTGACCCGGTTGCGCTGCTGTCTGAAATAAAGGTCATTCGCGACCAGGGGGTGGTGGTCAGCCCGGATAATCTGGTGGTGTCTGAATCTGTTGCGCTTATCCTGCCGGTGCATGTGCGCGTTGATCAGGCCCGTGAGGCCGCCGCCAGTGGCAAAACCAAAATCGGCACAACCGGCCGCGGTATTGGCCCAGCTTATGAAGACAAGGTGGCCCGGCGCGGTATCCGTTTATCTGACCTGCGTGATGAAGCCCATTTGCGGGCCCGTCTGGACGCGTTGGCGGCCCATCATAATGTCTGGCTGGCGGCGGCGGGCGAAGAGCCTGTCTCGGCCTCGAATATGGCCGATGAGCTGTTGGCGATGGCCGCAGAATTGCTGTCTTATGCGGGGCAGAGCTGGCGCGTGTTGGCCGAAGCGCAAAGCCAGCATAAGCTGGTCCTGTTTGAAGGCGCACAGGGTACCATGCTGGATATTGACCATGGCACCTATCCGTTTGTGACCTCGTCCAACACGGTGGCGGGTCAGGCCGGCACGGGTTCAGGTACGGGCCCCGGTTCGGTCGGCTTTGTTCTGGGCATCACCAAGGCCTATACCACCAGGGTTGGTTCCGGCCCGTTTCCGACCGAGGATTTCGGCGATGATGGTACGCGCATGGGTGAGCGGGGCCGCGAGTTCGGGACCGTAACCGGGCGTAAACGCCGGTGCGGCTGGTTTGATGCGGTGATGGTTCGGCAGGCGGGGCTGACGGCTGGTATTACCGGCATGGCCCTGACCAAGCTGGACGTTCTGGACGGGTTTGACACCTTAAAGATTTGCGTGGGCTATGAGTGCAGAGGCGAGCGGCTGGACTATTTCCCGTCTAACGCGGCTGATCAGGCGGCCTGTACACCGGTTTATGAAGATATGCCCGGCTGGCATGAAAGCACCTATGGCGCGCGCACATGGGCCGATTTGCCGGCCAATGCGGTGAAATATATCCGCCGTGTGGAAGAGCTGACACAGCTGCCGGTGGCGCTGTTGTCCACCAGCCCTGAACGTGATGATACCATCCTGGTGAAAGACCCGTTCGCGGGGTAAGGGGGGGATCAGGCGGTTTGCAGGCCTGAAGTGGTTTTTGCCATATATTGCCGCTGTATCCCGCAGCTTGTCTTGCAGCTTTTAAGTCCTTTTTATAAAGGCCTTCATCTCCAAACAGCAATTCATCCAAACGTTCGATCTCATCACAGAGCATTCGACATTCATCCGAAGCGTTTCTGCGTAATTCATAAAAATCATTCCAGTTATTCAGATGGATATCGACCAGCTGATTCCATAGCTGGTTGCCTCTATACAATTCATCATTGATTGCAGTTTCTCTTTCTTTGAGCTCAGTCGGGTCAAATTTAAGTCTGTATTTATAAACCCTCGTGGATGTTCTTTCTCCGTCTGCCATCTCTCTACCCCCCTTGTTTTGTCTTCCCAACAGGGGAGTTTACCTCAACAGTCCTTAAAAAATCGTAAAAGTCGGGCGAAAAAATCGTAAAATACGCGCACAAAAAAAGCGGGTGAGGGGGGAGCTCACCCGCCAGGTAATCTGGGTTCAGTATCTGAAAATCTTGAGTGGGTGGCTGCTCACCCGGCCTGATCTTGCCCGTCTTTACCGGGCTTTACCCGTCTTTACCCGGTTTTATCCTTCTGTGGCGGGCAGCAGTTTCATCTCATCAGCCTTGGCCAGCACAGCGGCAGACAGCTTTTCAAACGCGCGCACCTCAATCTGGCGGATACGTTCACGGCTGACGCCAAATTCTGTGGCCAGCTCTTCAAGCGTCAATGGCGGTTCAGCCAGGCGGCGGGCTTCAATAATCCGCACTTCGCGCTCATTCAGCCCCTGCATCGCCTCTGCCATCAACGCCTGACGCTTATCCAGCTCTTCGGTTTCGGCAAAGCGGACTTCCTGATCAGGACGGTCATCTTCCAGCCAGTCCTGCCATTCGCCGCCGTCTTCCCCGGGGGCGGTGGCCAGAGGCGCGTTCAAGGACTGATCGCCGCCAGACATCCGCTGGTTCATCGAAATCACATCCTTTTCGGATACATCCAGCTCATCAGCGATATGGGTGACATCTTCTGGTTTCAGATCGCCGCGGTCAATCGCGCCAATCTGGCCCTTGATGCGGCGCAGGTTAAAAAACAATTTCTTCTGCGAGGCGGTGGTGCCGATTTTGACCAGCGACCATGACCGCAGCACATATTCCTGAATAGAGGCTTTAATCCACCACATCGCATAGGTGGCAAGGCGGAAGCCCCGTTCAGGGTCAAATTTCTTGACCGCGTGCATCATGCCCAGATTGCCTTCTGAGATCAGGTCTGCCACCGGCAGGCCATAGCCGCGATACCCCATCGCTATCTTGGCAACCAGACGCAAATGGCTGGTGACCAGCTTATGGGCAGCGTCCACATCACCGCGCTCTTTGAACGACCGGGCCAGCATATATTCTTCATCAGCCTCCAGCATCGGGAACTGGCGGATCTGCTCCATATAGCGGGACAGGCTGCCATCCGGGGTCAGGGCGGGAATAAGGGCTGTTTTGCTCATCTCGTCTTTTTCCGTAAAAACCGGTTGTTAAATCGTATATGGGTAGTCTGTATCTATCTGTAAAGAGGGGCAGAATTAAGGCAGCCCGCCGGCAAGTCTTTAAAAAAAGGGATTCAGGCCTGGCCGCGGGCCTTGATCGCCTGTTCAATAGTGGTGATAAGCTTTGTCATGTCGGCAGGGAGCGGGCTGTCAAAGTCAAGCGCAGCCCCGGTTATGGGATGCGCAAAGGACAGGCGGGCGGCATGCAGCGCCTGGCGCGGAAAGGCCCGCAGACTGGCCAAAGCGTCACGGCTGATGGTGTCAGGCATCTGGCCGGCCCGTTTCGGTTTGCCATACAACGGATCGCCGATAACGCCATGCCCGATATGGGCCATATGCACACGAATCTGATGAGTGCGGCCGGTTTCCAGACGGCATTCTATCAAACAGCCAAAGGGCGGCAGATCACGCAAAGTTGTGTAATGGGTTATCGCGTGGCGGCCCCGCGGCTGTACCGCCTGGCGTTTACGGTCAACCGGATGACGGGCGAGGGCCGCGTCTACCGTATCGGCACGCATTGCCGGCAAACCCCAGACCAGAGCCTGATAGCGGCGGTCCAGATCATGGGCGGCGAACATATCGGTCAGGCGGCTATGGGCGGCGGCGGTCTTGGCCGCTATCATCACCCCTGATGTATCCTTGTCCAGCCGGTGCACAATGCCGGGCCGGGCCACCCCGCCAATGCCGGTCAGACTGTCGCCGCAATGATACAGCAGCGCATTGACGAGCGTGCCGGACAGCGCCCCGGGGGCGGGATGCACCACCATGCCAGCCGCCTTGTTGATGCAGATCAGATGTTCATCTTCATAAAGGATAGCCAAAGGCAGCGGTTCAGGCTGCGGTGTCGCCGGGGCCGCCTCTGGTACAGTCAGGCTGTAGACAGACGCCGCAATGACGCGCGCAGACGGGTCAGTCACCACCTGGTTGTCTTTCTTAAGCGCGCCATCCTGAATCAGCGCCTTCAGCCGCGATCGGGAGAGATCATCACGGGCAAGCGTATCTGCCAGCCATTTATCCAGCCTCTGGCCGGCCTGCTCTGCTTCTGCGGCGAGGGTAACACGTTCACTCATCTTCTGGTCTTGTCCTGATGTCTGTGACTTGCCGCTTGGCTTGTCGTGCCGGACAGTCTAAAACGTGATGCAGATATGCGCAAACCCGGCAGGGAGGTTTTTTTGTCGATGAAATCATCTGAAACGTCTGCTGGTTCTGTTGGCGGCGCGCACGACGCGCTGATGTCTGCGCGCACGGTACGTCTGCTGAAATTATCCATTGTGGTGATGACGGTTCTGATCGCCGGCGGGCTAATCGCGCTGGTCTATGGTATGAAGATGCAGATGAACAAGCTGGCGGACAAACCGCCGGTTGCACAAACCCTCAGCTTCAGCCTGCCGGCTGGGGCTGTGTTGCGGTCGGTTGCGGCGGCAGATGAGGCGGGCGGCCTCTGGCTTCATCTGGAGACAGAAGATGGTCAGCCCCAGCTGATACTGTTGAACGCCAAGGGCCAGCTGGTCAGGACCGTGCGCCTAAACCAGACCCAGTAAAAACGATACACCCTTGGCCAGTTGGGCTTCAGCCGGCAGGCTGGCCAGACCGCTGACGCTGTAGTTATTCATTGCCGGCAGCCCGTAATACCGCAGCAGAAACACAAAAAACGCAGCATAGAGGCTGTGTGCGGCCGGGGCGAAAACGCGCGGGGTCAGCAGACGGAACGCCCGCATCAGCCTGTTTGTCAATGTTAAAACAAACTTCAAAAAGGCCGTTGGCGGGGAATCCCCGAACAGGACCACAACCACAAAACGGGCCAGCAATGCCCACATGATGACCGCGCAGACACAATCGACCAGGAGCTTCCAAAGGGGCAGGGACGCAAGTGACGGAAAAAAGCTGGAGATATCAAAAAGGGACATAAAAGGCTGCTTACCCGTGTTTCATGAAAAGTCCAAGTTGAGCATAGCAAAACGGGACTGAATAGGCTATGTAAAGGGGCAGAAATTCAGCAGTCAAGACGGCCATAAAGGAACAGTCAGACCATGGCAAGCACACAATATGTTTATTCAATGCACCGGCTGGGAAAAGCCTATCCCGGTGGCAAAGAGGTTTTAAAGGATATTAGCCTGTCCTTCCTTCCCGGAGCAAAAATCGGCGTGCTGGGCCTGAACGGGGCGGGTAAATCCACCTTGCTGAAAATCATGGCCGGTGTGGAAACCGAATTTTCGGGCGAGGCCATGCCTGCAGATGGCATTAATATCGGCTATCTGGCACAGGAGCCTGAGCTTGACCCGTCTGTGGATGTGGCCGGTAATGTGCTGTCCGGCATGGGTGAGGCAAAACAGCTGGTCGACAGGTTTAATGAGGTCAGCGCGCGCTTTGCTGAAGAGCTAAGCGATGATGAGATGAATGATCTGATCGCTGAACAGGCAGACTTGCAGGAAAAGATCGACGCGATTGACGGCTGGGATCTGGAACGCAAAGCAGAGATCGCGATGAACGCGTTGCGTGTACCTGACGGCGCCGCAGATGTAACCAAACTGTCTGGTGGGGAGCGCCGCCGTGTGGCCTTGTGCCGGCTGTTGTTGAGCGCGCCTGATATGCTGCTGCTTGATGAGCCGACCAACCATCTGGATGCAGAATCGGTCGCTTGGCTGCAGCGTTTCTTGCATGACTTCCCGGGAACCGTGGTTACCATCACTCACGACCGGTATTTCCTGGATGAGGTGGCGGGCTGGATTCTGGAGCTGGATAGAGGCCAGGGCATACCTTACCAAGGCAATTATTCGGGTTGGCTGGAGCAGAAACAAAAGCGTCTTGAACAAGAAGGCCGGGCCGAAGATGCGCGGGTGAAATCGCTGTCACGTGAGCTGGAATGGGTGCGATCTGCCCCGAAAGCCCGGCAGTCAAAATCCAAAGCCAGGCTGAACGCCTATGAAAAACTGCTGGAGCAGGATCGCGAACAGCGCAGTGAAACCACCAAAATCTCTATTCCGGCTGGGCCGCGTCTGGGTGATCTGGTCATTGAGGCAGACGGACTTGAAAAAGGGTTTGGTGAAAAACTGTTGTTTGAAGGGCTTGATTTCCGGTTGCCGCCAGGCGGCATTGTCGGGGTCATCGGGCCAAACGGGGCAGGTAAATCAACCTTGTTCAAGCTGCTGACCGGACAGGACCAGCCCGACAATGGCTCACTCAAGCTGGGTGAAACGGTCAAGCTGGGCTATGTGGACCAGTCACGTGATGCGCTGGATGACAGCAAGACAGTCTGGGAAGTGGTGTCTGACGGGCTTGATGAGCTGGAGCTGGGCAAACGCACAATGCCGTCACGGGCCTATGTCAGCCTGTTTAATTTTAAAGGCAGTGACCAGCAGAAGCGGGTTGGCCAATTGTCTGGTGGTGAGCGGAACCGTGTGCATCTGGCCCGGATGCTGAAGAGCGGGGCGAATGTGCTGCTGCTTGATGAGCCGACCAATGATCTGGATGTGGACACTCTGCGCGCGCTGGAAGAAGCCTTGCTTGAATTTGCCGGTTGCGCGGTTGTGGTCAGCCACGACAGATGGTTTCTTGACCGGATTGCCACCCATATTCTGGCCTTTGAAGGCGATAGCCATGTGGAATGGTTTGAAGGCAATTATCAGGCGTATGAAGAAGATAAAAAACGCCGTCTGGGCGCAGATGCGGCCCAGCCAAAACGGATCAAATACAAGCCGATATCCCGTTAGACAGACGGGTAAATTCAAAGAAAGATCAGTTGGCCTGCTGATTGGCCAGCTGGTCCTGCAAGGCTTCATTTAAGGCGGCAAACCGGCCGCCACTGCGGCGGATAAGGGTGGTGTTCTCATCCTGCTGGGTTTTCAGCATGGAGATATTTTCGATTTCCACATCGAAGATTTTCACCGGCTTATCGGGTAGGGCCACGACCCGCCAGAAAATCTCAACATCGGGAAACTCGCCTGTTTTGTCATGGATGGTGCCACCGACCAGGATAAGCTTCTCGCCTCTGGCTTTGGTGCTGGTAGGCTTGAATTCCAGATTCTTTAACTGGTGAAACTGGGTGCTGGCCTGATTGATCAGAACAGACCGGAACAGCCGGGCATAATCCTGCCGCTCAGCTTTTGTTGCGACACGCCAGTAGCGACCAACTGAAAAGCGGGTAATCCCGTCTACATCGAAATAAGTGTCAACCAGCCGGTTCAGAAAGTCTTTGTTTTGCTGGTCAGTTGCGGTTTCATCAGATGCGTTGGCTTCCAGCTCAGTGATTAAGGAGGCGACCAGCTGTTCGGCTTCGGCAACCCGGTCATTCGCCTGTGCCGGCAGGACCGCCAGCAGGCTGAGCAGAACACTGAACAAACCTGCCCGAAACAACTGAAGCGCTTTGTTTGTCATGGTATCTGTCCTCACCGCTTGTCCGCTTTTATTCAGAGAAGAAATTATCAAATTCGTCCAGCCCGTCCTCTTGTTCTGGCAGATTATCCCGCAACAGTCTGGCCCGCTGCTGGTAATAAGCAGACCTTGTCCTGGCATACGGGTCGAGGCTGTTGTATTTCACATCATTGATGGCGTCAAAATAGGCGGCCCTGAATGAAACAGCAGACACCACCGGTGTCGCGGTCTGGGCAGTTTCAATCGCCTCAGCATTAAACGCGCCAAGCGGGTTCAGAACCATGTCAACAGCCTGTCCGCTTAACGACCGAGCGGTGTGACTGCCCAGAAACGGTACCATCAGATAAGGACCTTCATCCACACCGGCAGAGGCCAGGGTTTGCCCGAAATCTTCTTGTTCGGGTCTATCTTCCCCTTCCATCAGGTCAACAAAGCCCAAGGTCAGCCCGTTCACAAAAAAGGTCAGCCCGGCCAGCGCAGCATTTTCAAACTTGCCCTGCAGGCCAGAATTCACCGCCGTTGAGGGCAGGCCGGTCCAGGAAACATAGTTTTGAACGCCCTTCTGCAGACCGTCGGGGGCTGTGTTTTTGTAGGCATCTGCAACTGGTTCCAGCACATAATCATCAACCCCCATATTAAACGCAAACACCTTTCTGTTGGCATTCTCATAGGGGTCGGTTTCGGCTGTTTTTTGATCTTCAGGCAGGGCGGTACAGGCCGACAGCAGGGCAAGCGCGCTCACCATAACAGCCAACCGGGCAGGAGCTGTTATTCTGTTAAAATTGCTGATGGTCGGGGCTGTCATAACGCGATTCCGGGGCCTTGTAATTCAGGTTGTTCTGGGTTCAGAGCATACGCCTTGGAGGGCGGTTTCGCAATCCTGCAAAACAGGGTGAAGGAATTTTTGCGACTGTACCGTGACAGCCCTTGTGATTAGACTAGTTTATCAGTACATCGATGACAGTCTGCCCCCGGGAAGGGCGGCGCGAACAGGCTGTCCTCGGGCAACAAGCAGGGATAAAAAAGCGGTGAGCAAAACGGCAGTGAGTAAGAAAACGTGACTTCATCTGGTGATATACCGGCCTCTTCAGAGGGGTTTGTGCCCTCTGTTCTGTCTGGGCCATGGCTGCAGGGGCTGAACGCGGCGCAGACAGACGCGGTGACCAGCCTGAACGGGCCGCTTCTGGTGCTGTCCGGTGCTGGCACAGGCAAGACCCGTGTTTTGACCTCACGTCTGGCCCAACTGGTGGCCAGCCGCACCGCCGCGCCCTGGAATATTCTGGCGGTGACCTTCACCAATAAAGCCGCGCGCGAGATGAAAGAGCGGGTGGCCCAGCTGGTCGGGCCAATGGCTGAACAGGTGATGCTGGGCACGTTTCATGCGCTGGCGGCCCGGATGTTGAGGCGGCATGCTGAACTGGTCGGTTTGAGGTCGGATTTCACCATTCTGGATACAGATGATCAGAACCGGTTATTAAAACAGCTGATGGAAGCTGAGCAGATTGATTTGAAGCGCTGGCCGCCGCGGGTTATGGCGGCCCAAATCAGCAGCTGGAAAGACCGTGGGCTGTGGCCGGAAAAACTGTCGGTCGCCGATGCGGGGGATATCTGTAACGGCCGCGGAATAGAGCTGTACAGCCAGTATCAGGCCCGTCTTGTTCGGCTGAACGCGGTTGATTTCGGTGATCTGCTGTTACATATGCTGCATATTTTCCAGACTCACCCCGATGTTCTGGCCAGCTATCAGTCACGGCTAACCCATATCATGGTGGATGAGTATCAGGATACCAATGTGGCGCAGTATCTGTGGTTGCGGCTACTGGCGTCTGAACACAAGAATCTGTGCTGTGTGGGTGATGATGATCAGTCCATCTATGGCTGGCGCGGGGCAGAGGTGGGTAATATCCTGCGTTTTGAGACAGACTATCCCGGCGCAAAAACGGTCAGACTGGAAGAAAATTACCGGTCAACAGGCCATATTCTGGCCGCCGCCTCCAGCCTGATTGCCAAGAACGAAAACAGGCTGGGTAAAACCTTGTATACCTCAACTGGTGACGGCAATAAGCTGCTGGTCTCCGGCTATTGGGATGGCCAGGATGAGGCCCGCAATGTCGCCAGCAAAATCGAAGGTCATCTGAAAGAAGGATTTGATCTGAACCAGATTGCAGTTCTGGTGCGTGCCGGCTTTCAGACCCGTGAATTTGAAGAACGGTTTCTGGCTATTGGGTTGCCGTATCGGGTGGTTGGCACACGGTTTTATGAACGCGCCGAAATAAGGGACGCGATGGCCTATCTGCGGCTGATTAACCAGCCTGCCGATGATCTGGCATTTGAGCGGATTATCAATACGCCGAAACGCGGGCTGGGTCCGGCCAGTTTGCAGGTGATCTACCAGTTGGCGCGGGGCCGCGACATGCCGTTGCTGGCCGCGGCCGGGGCTCTGGTGGACAGTGACGAGCTGAAACCACAGGCCCGGCGCACGCTGGGCGCTTTTTGTGCGCAGATGGCGGGCTGGTACCACCAAAAAGACAGCCTGCTGCCGGCGGAGTTCGCGCAGGTCGTGCTGGATGAATCCGGCTATACAGAAATGTGGCAGAAGGATAAATCACCTGATTCCCCCGGCCGGCTGGAAAACTTAAAAGAACTGGTCTCAGCGATCGAAGATTTTGACACGCTGGGCGGCTTTCTTGAGCATATCTCTCTGGTGATGGATAATGAGACCACACCGCAGGAAGGCGAGGTAACGCTGATGACTTTGCATGCGGCAAAAGGGCTGGAGTTCGACATGGTGTTTTTGCCCGGGTGGGAAGACGGTATTTTTCCCAGCCAGCGCACGTTGGACGAAAGCGGCGGGGCCGGTCTGGAAGAAGAACGGCGGCTGGCTTATGTCGGGCTGACACGCGCGCGCGCGCAAATTTGTATCAGCTTTGCGGCCAACCGGCGGGTGCATGGCCTGTGGCAGTCCTCTATCCCGTCCCGCTTTGTGGGCGAGCTGCCTGCCAAGCATGTTGAAGAGGATATGGCCCAGGGCCTCAGCTTTGGACGGGTGGAGCCTGTTATGGTGGGCGAGTTGGCGGCACGGGCCGGACAGCCTGGTTACGGGCCCGGCTGGAAGCGGCTGGCTTCACGCCAGTCCGGTTCATCATCTGCGCCTGAACGGGACCGTGACGGCTGGCTGCCGCAGTCAGGTAAACATGATTTCAAAATTGGTGAGCGGGTGTTTCATCAGAAATTCGGCATGGGCTCTATTGAGGTGATAGAGGCAGATAAGCTGGAAATACAGTTTGACAAGGCCGGCCTGAAAAAGGTTGTGGCCAGCTTTGTCTCTCGCAGTGACGACATCGACTAGAAAGGCATAAGGATGACCGATTATTGGTGTTTCAGAGCGGTATTGAGCGGCCAGACGCTGCCGCTGGAAACCGGTCTGGAAGTGGTGCTGGGGGCAGAAGCCCTGTCTGTTGAAAAGGCCGATGGCGGCGATAATCTGGTGCAGGCCTGGTTTGAGGATGAGCCAGAGGCTGGACTGCTAGAAGAGGTAGTGAGCCGATCTGTCAGCCCTGATCAACTGGTTGAGCAAGAGCTGATCTGTCATCAAAACCGGGACTGGCTTGCCGAAAACCGGAAGGCGTTTCCGCCGCTTCATCTGGGCCCGTTCTGGATTTACGGCAGCCATATCACCGAGACTAAACCGGCGGGCAGTCTGCCGCTTCTGGTTGAGGCGGCGCAGGCTTTCGGGTCTGGTACCCATCCGACCACGCAGACTTGTCTTCTGGCTCTGTCAAGTCAGCGCAAGGCCCGGTCCGCGCCGCGCCGGATTTTGGATATGGGATGCGGCAGTGCCATTCTGGCAATGGCGGCTCAACGGCTGTTTCCGGCGGCGGATATTTTTGCGGTTGATAATGATGCTGTTTCGGTGCGGACAGCGATAGAAAACCGGCGCAAAAACCAGATCAGCCCGATGAAGATGCGCGCGGTGGTCTCAGAAGGGTTTGCGGCGCGTGATGTCTCTCGTAATGGGCCGTACGATTTGATTTTGGCCAATATTCTGGCCGGGCCGTTACGCCGGATGGCCGCTGATTTGACAGCTAATTTGGCGCCACGCGGGCAGCTTATTCTGTCTGGTTTACTGCGCAGCCAGGCCCGCCAGCTAATCTGCGATTACCGCGCCCGCCAGATGGTGCTTGACCAGCGCCTTGATCAGGGTGACTGGTGCTGCCTTGTTTTGAGCAGACAGCGCACCGGCTGACCCCGGGAAGACAGGACAACAAAGACTATGACAAACCCTCATCTCCCCGCCTCCGCTAAATTGACCGCCCTGCGCCAGCAGCTTGCCCAGCAGGGGTTGGACGGGTTTCTTATCACCAGAGCAGATCGCTTTCAAGGGGAGGAGGTTAGACCAGAAGACGAATATCTGGCCTGGCTGACTGGCTTCACCGGATCTGCTGGTGTCGCGCTTGTCTTCACCGATAGCGCCGTGGTCGCCTCAGACAGTCGCTATACAGTTCAGCTAGCCCGTCAGGTAGACACAGTCCTGTATGAGACTATTGATACCGGCCAGCGCCCCTTAAAAGACTGGATGGCATCGTTTCCGGCTGAACAGAACGTAACGATCGGTTTTGACAGCTGGGCTGTGACCAGAGCTGGTCTGGATTCGCTGCCAGCGCATCTGGGCGAGGCGGCGATAGACTGGCAGCCTGTCTCCGCCCATCCGGTAGCCGCCATCTGGGCCGACCGGCCGGTGAGTGAGCCGGGCGGTATTTTTGCTGTAGACGAGGTCTATACCGGCAGCAGCGCGGCACAGAAAATCGCCGCCGCCGCCGAAGAATTGCGCCAGAACGGGCTTGACCTGCAGCTGATCACGGCCCCTGATGTGATGATGTGGCTGACCAATCTGCGCGGCCGTGACCTCAGCTTCACGCCGGTTCATTTGTGTTTCGGCATACTGACCGCTGAGGGTGAACTTACCTTTATCACAGATAATTCCCAACTGGCAGAACAGGGTTATGAAACAGTTTCCTGGGCAGAGTTGGCGATGTATCTCGGCGGCCATGACGGGGCAAAGGCGGGATGTGATCCGGCCAGCCTGCCGGTTGCGCTTCAGGACCTGGCGGCTGAGGCCGGTTTACAGCTGGTCTTTAAAACCGACCCGCTTGTTGCCAAAAAGGCCCGCAAGACCGCAGCAGAGCTAGACGGGTTCAGACAGGCCCATATCCTGGACGGGCTGGCCTTGAGCCGGTTCTTCTGCTGGCTGGAAACTGAAGCCGACAGAGCGCGTCTAAGTGAGGCGGAGCTTGGTCGAAAGCTGAGGGCTTTCAGGGCCGCGTCTGAGGGGTATATATGTGACAGTTTCGCCACCATTGCCGGCTGGCGCGATCATGGTGCGATTGTGCATTACCGTGCTGAAGACGGTCAGGATCATACCCTGTCCGGGGCAGGTGTGTTGTTGCTGGATTCAGGCGCGCATTACCGGTGCGGAACAACCGATATTACCCGCACGGTGTTTTTAGGGGCGACAGATAAGAACCCAGAGACGGGCCCAGAGCCTGACCTTGTGCGGAAAGCCAGCCTTGTTCTGGCAGCACATTGCCAGTTAGCCCGCGCGGTGTTTCCGGAAGGCACAAACGGCGTGCAGCTGGATGCCATCTGCCGCGCGCCGCTCTGGGCAGAGGGGCTGAATTTCGGGCATGGTACTGGCCATGGTGTAGGCCATATCCTGAACGTTCATGAAGGCCCTGTCTCTATCTCAAAACGGGGTGAGGCCGCACTGCAGACAGGTCATATCCTGTCCAATGAGCCGGGCTATTATGAAGAAGGCCGCTTTGGTATCCGGCATGAAACGCTGGTTCATGTGAGCGCGGTTGAAGGGGGGTTTCTGGGCTTTGAGACGCTGACCTGTTTTCCATTTGATCGCCGCCTTATCGATATATCTCATCTCAGCCCTGCGGATGTCAGCTGGCTGAACAGTTATCACGGGTCTGTCTATGACAGGCTTGCCCCGCATCTGGAGCCAGCGGTGAAAGACTGGCTGGCGGGCAAATGCGCCCCCCTCTGAGCCACGTTAAGCGTGCTTAGCCGACCAGCTCTATCCAGTCATCCTCGCTTAAGATGATGACGCCTAGATCCCGAGCCTTGGTCAGTTTGGAGCCGGCGGCCTCGCCGGCCACCAGATAGTCTGTTTTCGCTGAAACAGAGCCAGACACGCGCGCGCCCAGCCGTTCAGCCTGCGCCTTGGCCTCATTGCGGGACAGTTTCGAGAGCGTTCCTGTAAACACAATTGTCTTGCCACTGACCACGCTGTCCTTTGCAGGCTGTTCCGGGGCAACGGGCTTTATCTGGTCCAGCAGATCGTTAACCAAAGCCTGGTTTTCGGCATCGTCAAAGAAGTTGATGATATCGCGCACCATCAGATCGCCGATCTGGTCAATAGCTACAAACCCCTGATAATCCTCATGTTCAGGGTCGCGGGCATTCAGTGCGGCCTGCATCAGCCGGTCAACAGACCCGTAGCGCTTGGCCAGCAGCTTGGCGGTGGCCTGGCCTATCTGCCGGATGCCAAGGCCGAAAATGACACGTTCCAGTTCAGGTGTCTTGCGCTGGGTGACCGCGGCGATAAGGTTGGCGGCAGATTTTTCACCCATCCGATCAAGGGCGGCGATGTCCTGCTGCCGGTCGGCCAGTCTGAAAATATCGGCAGGGCGTTTAATCCAGCCCAGATCATAGAACAGGTCAAGCTGGCGTGTGCCCAACCCGTCTATATCCAGGGCCTGGCGCGAGACAAAATGTTTCAATTTTTCACGTTGCTGGGCCTCACAACTAAAACCGCCAGTACACCGGCGCACCGCTTCGCCTTCCGGTCTGTCTGCCGGATGACCACAGACCGGGCATGTGTCTGGAAAGACAAAGGGCTGGCTGTCGGCGGCCCGCTTATCTTCGACCACTTCTATGATCTGGGGAATGACATCACCTGCCCGTTGCAACACAACATGGTCGCCGATGCGGATATCTTTGCGGGTAATCTCATCTTCATTATGCAAGGTTGCGTTTGACACCATAACCCCGCCAACGCTAACCGGCACAAGGCGAGCAACAGGGGTCAGTGCGCCAGTACGCCCAACTTGAATATCAATCCCGCTGAGAATAGTGGTTGCCTTTTCAGCCGGGAATTTATGCGCGATAGCCCAGCGCGGGGCACGGCTGACCTGGCCGAGGCGCGCCTGCCAGTCATAGCGGTCAACTTTATAAACCACACCGTCTATTTCATAAGCTAGACTGCCGCGCTGGTCAGCAATGGCGTGATAATGCGCAATGACCTCTGCTACCGTCCGGCAGGTCGCGGTCAAGGGGTTGACCGAAAATCCCTTGGCCTTCAGACAGTCCAGAAATTCAGAATGGGTTGCGGCCACCGGCGCGGACAGAAAACCGGGCGCATAGGCAAAGAAATTCAACGGCCGCTGGCGGGTGATATCTGGGTCTTTCTGGCGCAAAGAGCCCGCGGCAGCGTTGCGCGGATTGGCAAAGCTCTTCAGGCTGTTTTGTTCTTGCTGTTCATTCAAGGCGGCAAAGTCAGACCTGGTCATATAAACCTCGCCCCGGACCTCAAATACATCTGGCAGGCCAGCCCCAAGGTGATGAGGAACATCAGCAATGGTTTTTACATTGGCAGTCACATCTTCGCCGACCGTGCCATCCCCTCTTGTAGCGGCATAGACCAGCGCGCCTGCCTCATAACGAAGCGATAAGGACAGCCCATCAATTTTAGGCTCTGCTGTCAGTGCCACATCATCTGCCGCCTCTAGGGCCAAAAAACGTCTTATCCGGTCGGCAAACTCGGCGACATCCTCTTCATTAAAGGCATTGCCCAGCGAGAGCATCGGCTGGCTGTGGGTGATTTTAGCAAACTGGCCGGAGGGGGGCTGTGGCTCACCACTGGCTGTACCAACCCTGACAGACGGGCTGTCTGGCCGGATAAGGTCAGGAAAAGCGGTCTCAACTTCGCGGTTCAGGGCGATCAGCGCGTCATAATCGGCATCGCTGATCTCTGGCTGGGTGGTGTCATCGGCGGCATGATAAAGCCGGTCATGATAGATGATGGTCGCCGCCAGGTCTGACAGCAATTGTTCCGCGTCCTGCAGATCCAATGAGCTGATCGGTGTGGCCGGCCGCAATTCTGCGGCGGTTTTCGCGCTCATCTGCCATCCCCGAGCAATTGGGCAGCAGCAGAGCGGGCGGCTTCGGTAATCTGGTCGCCTGACAGCATGCGGGCAATTTCCTCAAGCCGTTCATCCTGACCTAAGGCGGCGGTACTGCTGATGACCTGCTCACCAGTTTGATATTTGGCAATCTTCAGATGATGATCGCCGTTGCCGGCCACCTGCGGAGAATGGGTAATCACCAAGGTTTGCATTTTCTGGCCAAGGCGGGCCAGACGCGCGCCAACCGCTGCGGCCACAGCCCCGCCAACGCCTGAATCCACCTCATCGAAAATCAGTGTCTTTGGCGGTTCATTTTCAGACAAAACCACTTTCAGCGCGAGCAGGAAGCGCGCCAGCTCACCGCCTGAGGCAACCTTGTCAATCGGGCCGGCGGCCATACCGGGGTTGGTACGCGCCTGAAACGACACCCGGTCCCAACCAGCCGCAGACCATCTGTCTTCGGCAAGGGTTTGAATATCGGTTTGGAAGCTGGCCGCCTCCAGCTTTAACGGTGGCAATTCACCCATTACCGCGCTGTCCAGCTGTGCGGCCACCTGATGACGCTGGGCGGACAGGGTTTCTGCCTGCGCCTTGAACGCCTGCAGACACTCTTGTTCAGCCTGCCGCAACCTGGCCAGCGCCCCGGATTGGTCATCCATCTCGGCGAGCTGGGCGATTAGCTGTTCATGCAGGCCCGGCAGCTCATCTGGCTCGATTTTATGCTTGCGGGCTTGTGTTCTGATCTGATGCAGCCGGTCATCTATCTCGGCAAGCCGGTTCGGGTCACTATCAAGCTGTTCACCAATTTCGGTCAGCTGGGCTTCGGCTTCGGTTAATTCAGACACCGCCCTGTCCAGCGCTTCAATGGCCGGGTCCAGCGCCCCGGCGGCAACCTCAGCCTGGCGTTCTAAAATCGCCTGCGCCCGGCCAGCCAGTATCGAAATGCCATCCTCATCACTGAGCATCATGTGGGTTTGCTGGAGGGCTTCTGCTATTCGGCTGCTGTGCATATGGCGCTGGCGCTCTGCTGCCAACTGGTCTTCTTCACCGGCGGTGGGGGCCAGCATATCCAGTTGCTCAACAGCATCACGCAGCCATTCTTCTTCTTCACGGGCACGGGCCAGACGGTCTGTCATTTGGGCCAGTTCAGCCCGCGCAGATTTTAGCGCAGCCCAGAGCTGGGCAAGATCGCTCACCGCGTCATCATGACCGGCGGCACGGTCTATCAAGGGCAGATAGGTTGCCGGGTCAAGCAGTCCGCGGCCTTCAAACTGGCCCTGGATTTCCACCAGCATATCGCCAACTTGGCGCAACAGATTAACAGACACCGCCTCATCATTTATATGAGCAGGCGATTTCCCATCGCCGCGCAATTGGCGCCGCAGGATAAGGCTGTCGGCGGTATCAATGCCAATTTCTGCAAGTACAGCCCAGACCGGATGAGTGGCGTCCACCTCAAATTCAGCTGTGACGCTGGCCCGGTCTGCTGTGGTGCGGATCAGCCCGAAATCAGCTCGGCTGCCCAGGGCCAGTCCTAACGCATCAAGCAAAATGGATTTACCTGCTCCGGTCTCACCGGTCAGCACGGTCAGTCCGCTCTGAAAATCAATATCCAGAGTTTCTATCAATACAACATTGCGTATGCTGAGACGCGAGAGCATGTGGGCCCTCAGAACAGCGACAAGGCACGGTCTGCCAGACTGCCCAGAAGCCCTGTCGGCCCGCTTCTGTTCGGGTTCTCATGCACTTCGTTCAGGCGCTCGGTCCACACTGAATCAGGGAAATTGTAATTCGCGACCTCAGCAACCCGGTCTGCCTCCTCAGTCAGACCCAAAGACAGATACCCCTCAGTCATTCGGTACAGGGCTTCGGGAATCTGGTTGGTCCGATCATAATCGCGGATCACGACGGCAAACCTGGCCAGCGCGGCCGCATAATGACCTTCATTCAGATAAAACCGGCCAACAGCCATTTCTTTACCGGCCAGATGTGAGCGCGCCAGATCAGCTTTGAGCTGGGCGTCTCTGGAATACGGGCCTTCAGGATAGCGGCGCAGCAAATCTTCAAACGCAAACAGCGCGCGACGGGTCATATCCGCATCACGTTCCACATCCACAATCTGCTCATAGAACACCAGCGCTTTCAGATAATAAGCATATTCGGTCAGCGAATCTGCAGGATAGAGCTGGATAAACCGGTCAAGGCTGGCCTCTGCCTGGGCATAGTCATTGGCTTCATAAAAAGACCAGGCAGCCATTACCTGGGCCTTTACTGCCCAGGTTGAGTAGGGATGCTGGCGCTCAACTTCTTCGAATTTTGGCGCGGCCTGAACGGGATTGCCAGATAGGGCCGTGTTTAAGGCGTCATTATACAGCTCATCAACAGGTTGTTCGATTTGTGCGGTCAGCTCGTCTTGACTGTCGCCGCCCGAACAGGCGGTTAAGGCTGTTGCCAGTATAGCCACGGTTGCTATAGGGCGTGCCGCTTTCATAAGCAGATTGTCCGGGAAGAGGCGGGCGAACGGCATAGTCATGTGATCGGTTAATCCTTTAAAGATAACGCATGGTCTCTTCGGTCAGCCTGAGAGTGTTCGCAGACCGGATGCTGTGACAAAGATAGCGAGTTGTCAGGGCTGTGAAAAGACAAAATGACAGGCCAGGGTTCACATTCTGGCTGAACCCGCGCTGGCCTGCGCAGCTTATCAGGAGTGAGCGGCAACCGCCGTTTCAGGATAAGCCCACGGACCAGTCTGGGTACCAGTCTGGCGGGCTTGCGGTTCCGGCCGGTTTTCAATGATGAACGCATCTGGCCGGGCCATTACCGCCTGCAGTAATTTTGTGCTCAGCGCATGGCCAGGGCGCGAAGCGGTCAGCTTTGCCCGGACCGCCATACCCAGAAGGTATAAATCGCCCAAGCAATCCAAGGTCTTATGACGAACAAACTCATCATCGCTTCGCAGGCCGTCATCATTCAGCACAGAGCCGTTATGAACAACAACGGCATTATCAAGAGAGCCGCCTCTGGCCAGACCGCTGTTCCGCATCGCCTCAACATCCTTCAGCATGCAGAAGGTGCGGGCGTTCGCCAGGCTGGCTTCAAACGCGCCTGTATCATGGCTGTAGCGCAGTGATTGCTGGCCAATCAGGCTGTCATCAAAATCGATGCTGACATCCAGCTCAAGCTGTTCATTCGGGGATAGGCGCGCATGCCGGCCATCACCGAGATCAATTTCGACCTCATCAATGATGACCAAAACCTGTTTGGCTGCCGCTTGTTGCTCGATGCCTGCCTTGGTCAACAGGCTGATAATCGGTGTTGCGCTGCCGTCCAGAATGGGCATTTCCGGACCGTCAATTTCTATCAGCAGGTTATCAATGCCCAGCCCGTGGAAGGCGGCCATGAAATGTTCAATGGTGTTGACCCCGATGCCATCTTCATTTTCAATGCGGGTGCACAGGTGATGCGGCACAGCATAGTCGATTGTCGCCGGTATGATGTGATCACCTTCAACAAGATCAGTGCGGTGAAAAACAATCCCGTGATTGGCAGGGGCGGGGTGAATGGCCACATCAATATAACGGCCGGAATGCACGCCGATGCCGCCAACCTCAACAGGCCGGGCCAGTGTGCTTTGTAATTCTGTAGGGCTGTTCGCCATTTATGATCTCACCTCTCAACGCTAATCTAACCTAGAAAAAGCCGCCGGTAGATACAAATCACTTTTAGTTACAGATTGTTGCATTTGAAAAAAAACAGCCATTCGGGCACCAAAAAGCCCCTGCCGCAAGCGGGCAGAGGCCAAAAATGGTGTTGTCAGGTAGACAGAAGGTTAGTTTGCCTGCCGCCGAAGAAACGCCGGAATGTCCAGATCATCATCATGATCGGTGTCTTCCTGCGTGGCTGTTGTCACCGGCAGGCTGGGCTGGACGACATCTACAGCCGGAAGATCCATGATGGTTGGCTCTTCAACTGTTGGCAGGGTGACATCCGCCCGGTTCAGCACAGGTTCTGATTTAACAGCCGGTTTGTCTTTGCCCTGTTCAGCGGCGGCCTGCGGGGCTTCTGCTGTATCAGCGGGCTTGGACGACCAGATGCCGGAAAACCGGTTTAACAGGCTGGGACGAGACGGTGTTGTCACCGCGGCGGTCTGGGTAACCTCATCGTCAGTACCGACATCCTTTGCCGCCGCAGGCACATAGGCTGCCCTGCGGATAACCCGGGCCTGTTCATGGCTGGCCGGACGGACAGTCTGGTCCTGTTGCTGCGGTTCTGCGACCGTTTCTGGTGCCGCCTCTGCTGTGACCGGGCTTTCGGCCGCGGCTTTGACGAGGTCATCAGCAGGTTTGACTTCTGCCTGGTTGGCAACCTCTTCTAAATCAAGCTGGGCACTGGCAGGCGCAGCGGCGTCTGCTTCGGCTGTGTCTGCCTGCAGGGGGTCAGCCGGTGTGGCTTCAGGGGCAGGATCAGCCTCTGCGCGAAGCTGGGCAGCCAGAGACGGGATGGCGGCGGTCTGCGGCTCATCTGTCTGCTGATCTGTTGTCGCCAGCTCATGGTCATGCAGGTCTGTTTCGGCTACCGGGGCCAGGCCACCAAAATTAATCACCTGCTTCATCTTTGGTGCTGGCATGGCTGGTACTGCTGCTGCTGATGTATCAGCCTCAGCGAATGGCAGCGGCACACTTTGTGATAAGGCATCAATGCCCGTGGCCACAACAGATACCCGCATCACCCCTTCCAGCTTTTCATCAAAGGCTGAACCGAAGATGATGGTCGCGTCCGGGTCAACTTCGGCCCGAATCCGGTTGGCGGCTTCATCAACCTCAAACAGGGTCATATCCATGCCGCCGGTGATATTGATCAGAACCGCCCGGGCGCCCTTCATAGAGCTGTCATCCAGCAACGGGTTATTAATTGCTGATTCAGCAGCTTCTGTGGCCCGGGTTTCGCCAGAGGCTTCACCTGTGCCCATCATTGCCTTGCCCATCTCCGACATCACCGCACGAATATCGGCAAAATCAAGATTTATCAGGCCAGGCTTGATCATCAAATCGGTGACCCCGCATACGCCCTGATGCAACACCGCATCGGCCATGTTGAAGGTATCAGCAAGGGTGGTCCGCTCATTAGCAAGGCGGAACAGGTTCTGATTGGGGATCACGATAAGGGTGTCCACATAGGCCTGCAGGGCTTCCACGCCAGCATCGGCCTGTTCCATTCTGCGCTTGCCTTCAAAGTCAAACGGCTTGGTCACCACACCTACGGTCAGGATGCCGCGTTCTTTGGCTGCGCGGGCTATGACAGGGGCTGCACCAGTACCTGTGCCGCCGCCCATGCCAGCGGTGATGAAGACCATATGGCTGTCCGCAAGTTCGGCCAGAAGCTCATCAAGGGATTCTTCGGCTGCCTTGCGCCCCATTTCCGGTTTTGAGCCTGCGCCCAGACCGCCTGTCAGGCTGGTGCCCAGTTGAATTTTGCGCGGCGCCATTGAATGGGCCAGGGACTGGCCATCTGTGTTGGCAACAAGGAAATCCACACCTTCAAGATTGGCATCGATCATATTATTGACCGCGTTACAGCCTGCGCCGCCGACACCAATGACGGTGATGCGCGGCCGTAATTCCTGCATTGTCTGCGGAACACTGAGATTGATTGTCATGATAGTCTCCCTTTGTAGTGGGGTTGATGTGCCTTTTGATCAGACCGGTGGTAATGAACAGGCTGTCCTGACCCGGGTCTGTGCAGAACAGGGACAGCCATTAGAAACGAGAAAGAAGAGAGGGCAGTTGTGAACATGGCTCAGATATGCTCCTTAAACCAGGCCCCAAGCCGCCCGAACATGCTGTTTGTGGCAGCGGTGGTGCGGGGGGGCTGAAGCGCGTCTTCTTCGGTAGATTGAATGTAGCGGGCAAGGCCCATACAGGCGGAGAAAGAGCCGCCCGAGATTTGCCCGTCTAGCCCGGACAGCGGTGTGGGCTGTCTGAGGGCAACAGGTTTATTCCAGAATTCGGAAACAAAGTCTGACATGCCGGTTAACTGGCTGGCCCCGCCGGTCAGGGCCAGATTGTAGGTACGTGCCGGATCCAGACCGATGGTTTTTAGCTGCTCATCAATCGCTTCCAGAATTTCTTCACAACGAGTGCGGATGATATCGCTCAGGAAGTGGCGCTGGATGACCTGGCCACTGGACAGGGTCAAACTGTCTTCGGCCGACAGCGCGTTTGACAGCACAAAATTATCACCCTGGCTGGGGAAGCTTAACCGTTCAACTTGCTCTGCCCCGGCGATCGCCGGCAGCACTGACCCGTCAATGGCTTTCAGCCGCTCTGCGTCACTTACAGAAATCGACAGCATCTTGGCGATGTCGCGGGTCACATTCATCCCGCCCATACGCACGGTTCCGGCATGACAAAGCTGGCCGTCTGCAAACAGAGCCAGAGACGTTGTGCCGCCGCCGAAATCGATCAGCAAGGTGCCGAGGTCGCGGTCATCATCGGTCAGGCAGGCCTGGCCGGACATCACCGCGCTATGATGTACTGAGCCCAGTTCCAGATGGCATTGCTGAACCGCCTGACGAAGGTTGGCATAGCTGGTCTGCGACAGCGACAGGGCGGTGAATTCAATCCCCAGCGCCCGCCCGCACATGCCAAGCGGGTTTTCGATTTGTCTCTGGCCATCCAGCTGGTACAGGCCGGGCTGTTTCTGGATCATTACCTGGCCGGCTGGCGGGGTAAGCTGGCCTTGTTGATGCAGCAGTCTGGCGATATCACGCCGGCTGATCACATCGTCATGAACCTCAACCGTACTGGTATGCGTGCTCAGCGTCGGGGTGCCGCCGGGGGTGACGATATGAAGGGTTGAGATGGTGGTGTCTGCGTTACGTTCAGCGGCGTTCACGGTTTTCCCAACCGCGGTGCTGAACTTGTTCATATCGGTAATCTCGCCCTGCTTTACGCCTTCTGAGACATGCATTGACTGGCCCAGCAGCTTAACCTCGCCTGTGCTGGATTTCTGCGCGATGAGACAGGCCAGTTTCGATGAGCCTAGATCAAGAATGCCAAACGGCCCGCGGGGCACCATTTTCGGGCGCGTAATCATGTTTTGCTCCCTTTACCTCTGATCGGGATATTCGGCTTGACGATCAACTGGCCTGGAACCCGTAAATCAATAGACGCCAGATCGCGGGCGGTGATCGCTGTATCCTGTTCAAGCTTGGCCAGCCGTGACCAGGCCAGTACCGGGTCTTCTTCCGGCAGCTTGATGGTCAGGCCAGAGCGCATGTGAATATCCCACCGCCGTTCTGAGATCAGCTGAACCGCCCAAACATCGGTAAACAGTTCAGGTTCAGATTCCAGCATGTCCAGCAAGGCAGCCGCCCGTTGCGCCGCGCCGTCACCCGACACCACAACCAGATGCGCGAAAGCAGATACATCCGCCCCGGTCACCGGCATGCCGTCCGCGTCTATCAGCTGATGGCCATCTGGTGTCTGCAGCAGGGCGACAGGCTGGCGTTCAAACAGGCTGACCACCAGCCGGTCGGGCAGATGACGGCTAACCACCGCATCTTTTACCCAGCCAAGCGATAGCAGCTGGTTGCGGATAGCGGCCAGATCAGCTGTGAAGATGGAGGTGTCACGCCAGTCAGACAGCACATCGCGGATCGTGTCCGGGTCAGTATGGTTGCGGCCGGTGACCTCAATTGATTTCAGGCTGAACCCCTGCTGGACGCTGAAGGCGGTCAGCTCGGCCTTGATCTGATCGGCTTTCAGGTAAATCGCCGCGCCGGAGACGGTCAGGAAGGTTGCGGCAAAGAAGCTCGCATAGCCCTTCCAGCTTATCCGGTTCAGGCTTTGGCTGTCCTGGCGTTGGGTCCATTTGCTGATCAATCGTCGCATTGGGCAATCTCCAGCAGATGGTTGACGAGTTCTTCACCTGAAATGCCGCACCAGGCCGCCTGTTCAGGGGTGAGAGATGTGGCGGTCATGCCTGGTTGGGTGTTGACCTCCAGCATATAGAGCCTGTCTTCATCCTCATCCCATCTGAAATCGGCCCGGGCCACACCGCGGCAACCCAGAATGGCAAATGCCCGTTCGGCCCAGTCACTGGCCAGCATGGTTGTTTGCTCTGGGATATCGGCAGGTACAGTATGTTGTGAGCCGCCGACCTTGTATTTGGCGTCAAAATCATAGAATTCGTCAGGTACATGAATTTCAGTCACGCACAAGGCCCGGCCATCCAGTACCGATACGGTCAGCTCACGCCCGGGGATATATTCCTCGGCGATTAGCTGGGTGTGGGCGTCCCAGCGGCTGCGTTCCGGGGCGGGTTGCCCCTCTTGGACAATCACCACCCCAACACTGGAGCCGTCATTGCGCGGTTTGATGACATGAGCGCCGGTGAAATCAGCAGGCTGGACATGGCTGTCCTCATGCAAGGCCAGCAGCGGCGGGACGCTGATGCCGACAGAACTGAAAACCAGACGTGAGGTTATCTTGTCCATTGCGGTGGCAGAGGCCAGCACACCACTATGGGTGTATGGAATATTCAAGATGTTCAACAGCCCCTGAACAGAGCCATCTTCACCAATCTGGCCATGCAGGGCGTTGAACACACGATCCGGTTTAATGTCATCCAGCTTTTCCATCAGATCACGGTCAAGCTCAACCTCTATTGTATCCCAGCCCGCCAGGCGTGCGGCCTTGCTGCAGAAGCTGGCCGAAACACGGCTGACAGCGGCCTCAGATGTCCAGCCGCCCATCAGCACGGCAACGCGGCGATCATGTGCGGCCATCTGCGCCTCCTTGTGTGGTTTGTTTGTTGAGCGGCCGACCCATACGCTTGATTTCCCATCTGAGCTCTGTGCCCGAATGAGCCGCGACCGCCGCCCGTACATCTTCACCCAATTGTTCAATATCTTCGGCTGTGGCGGTGCCCTGATTAATCAGGAAATTGCAGTGCTTTTCGGATACGCTGGCCCCGCCCCGTTGCCGGCCGCGACAACCGGCAGCGTCAATCTGCTGCCAGGCTTTGCCACCTTCAGGATTAGCAAAAGTTGACCCGCCGGTGCGCACACCGACAGGCTGGCTGGCGGCCCGGTTGGCCAGCATCTGTTTCATGGTCGCGCGGATATCCTCGCTCGCGCCGGGCTGGGTGCGAAGGCGGGCGGCGGTCAGAATAACATCGGCCGGAAGTTGACTGCGGCGATAAGACAGCTTCAGATCGGCTGCGCTGAGCCGGATTTTTTCGCCGGCGCGGGTCAGCCCTTCTGCCTCTATCAGCACATCTTTGAATTCACGGCCATAACAGCCCGCATTCATGATAATCCCGCCGCCAATGGTTCCGGGGATGGACACCAGAAATTCAAGCCCGCTCAAGCCTTGTTTGGCCGCGTAACGGGCAACCTCGCTGTCTGCACAACCGGCCTCAGCACGGACCTCATCACCATGATTTTCTATCCGGGTCAGATGGGCAGCAAGGTGAATAACAACGCCGTCTATGCCGCCGTCACGAATGAGCGAGTTTGAGCCGGCACCAAGACAGGTCACCGGCACATCGGCAGGGCATTGCTGCAGGAAGGCCTGTAAGTCATCTGTATCAGACGGGCTGAACAGCCAGTCCGCCGGCCCGCCAACCCGCATCCAGGTCAGCCCGGCCAGTTCAGCCATTGGCACAAGGCGGCCATTCAGGCCTGTGAAAGTGTTAGCCGGCAACATCATGAGATCCCCGCCTGTTCAGCTGATGTGGCGGCGTCTTGCAGACGCGTTAACCCGTCTGGCAAATCTGCTGCCCACTGGGTGACAGACCCGGCCCCGAGACACATCACAAGGTCACCAGGCTCAGCATAGGTAAGCACGGTTTCGGCCAGCTCATCCGGGGTGCTGAGAACATGAGCTGAGCGATGACCGTAAGCCCGCAGACCCTCGGCAAGCTGTTCTTTTTCAAACCCGTCCAGAGGGGCTTCGCCAGCCGCATAAACATCAGCAACAAGCACGTGGTCAGCTTCATTAAAGCAGGCGCAGAAATCAGAGAATAAATCGCGCAACCGGCTGTACCGATGAGGCTGGACTACGGCGATAAGCTTGTTTTCGCCGCAATACATTCTGCCCGCCTCTAGCGCGGCCTTGATTTCCACCGGGTGATGACCATAATCATCAATCACGGTAATGCCGCCGGCTTGCCCCTTGATGTCAAAGCGTCTGCCGACCCCCTTGAACTGGGCCAGGCCAGAGCAGATAAGATCGATATCAAGGCCCATTTCAAGACAGACAGACAGCGCCGCCAGACAATTCTGGACATTATGTTCGCCCAGCATTGGGAAAATGACATTATCAATCCGTCCGGTCTTCATCCCAAGGCGTTCTGAGATCAGCACATCAAAAATCATCTGGCCGTCCTGATGGCGCAGATTGGTGGCCCGGATATCAGCGTTTGTGGACAGCCCGTATGTAATCACCCGCCGGTCAGAAATAGTCGGCAGAAGCCGTTGCACTGCCGGATGGTCAATACATAAAGTGGCAAACCCATAAAACGGAATAGAGGAAATGAAATTGGCAAACGCCTGTTCCAGATTTTCAAATGAACCGTGATGGTCCAGATGTTCCGGGTCGATATTGGTGACGATCGCGACCGTTGGTTTCAGCCGCGAGAACGAGCCGTCGCTTTCATCAGCCTCGACCACCATCCAGTCCCCTGCGCCCAAACGAGCATTGCTGCCCCAGCTGGAGATGATGCCGCCATTGACAACGGTCGGGTCCAGACGGGCCGCATCAAACAAGGTAGCCACAAGAGAGGTGGTGGTGGTTTTGCCATGGGTGCCGGCAACCGCCACTGACCAGCGCAGACGCATTAACTCGCCCAGCATTTCAGATCGGTGCACAACAGGCAGAAACTGGCGACGGGCCTCAACCAGTTCAACATTGTCATCCTTGATAGCGGTGGAGATAACCACAATGGACACATCGTGCAGATTTTCAGCGCGTTGCGGGGTAACAACCTTGATGCCGCGGGCGCGCAGACGCATCACATTGGCATTCTCGGTCAAATCACTGCCCTGAACCTGATAGCCCAGCTCATGCAGAATTTCGGCAATCCCGCTCATGCCGATGCCGCCGATACCGGTAAAATGGATGATGCCAATAGACAAGGGCAGGGCGGTCATGCGGCCTCCTGTGACGGGCTGAAAAGATGGGTTTCAAGGACAGTGCATATCTGTTTGTCCGCATCAGGGCGGGCGATGGTGCGGGCGGCCCGGGCTTGTGTCTGGCGCCGGTCAGGGGCACTTAACAGATATGTGATCAGCTTTGCCAGATGTTGATCAGATGCGTCTTGTTCTGTGACCAGTTCTGCCCCGCCGGCGTTGGCCAGCTGCCTGGCATTGGCCTGTTGATGGTCATCAAGTGCATGGGCAAACGGAATGAGGAGAGAAGGCCGGCCCGCCGCGGCCAGTTCAGCCACAGTTGACGCCCCGGCCCGGCAGATGATGAGGTCGGCTGAGGCCATGACCCCGGCGACATCGGCGAAGAACGGGCGGATATCTGCTGTTATGGCCTGCGCGGCATAGGCCGCCTTGAGGACAGCGATTTGGTCTTCGCGGGCCTGCTGGGTGATCTTGACAGACTGTTTCAGCTGATCTGGCAGCTGGGCAACAGCCAGCGGGAGAATATCGGCAAACAGGCGCGCGCCCAGAGAGCCGCCAAACACCGCCAGATGAAGCGGGCCGTTATCTTTGCCTGGCTGATAAGGGGGCAGGGTGGTAAAGGCCTTGCCCACCGGCAGGCCGGTATGAAGGTGGCGGGCCGTCTGGGGCAGGCCTGTGGTTTCCGGCCAGCTGGTGAAGACCTGACGCGCCAGTTTGGCCAGCATCTGGTTGGTCCGGCCCATGACCGCGTTCTGTTCATGCAGCCAAACCGGAATGCGCAACAGCCAGGCCGCCAAGGTTGGCGCGGCCGCCGGATAACCGCCAAAGCCAACCAGTGCCTGAGGCCGCCTTGCCAGCAGCAGGGCCAATATCTGGATAAAACCAGCAAAGAGCTTAACAAGGGCAAACAGCCGACTGAACAGCGAACCGGCAAAGGGTGAAGCCGCCGCAATAACTGCGCGCTTCATTTCGGCTGGCAGCAGCCGCACACCGCGCTTGTCTGTTATCATGAACACATCAAACCCGCGGGCGGTGAGCGCATCTGCTGTATGGATGGCCGGGAATACATGCCCGCCGGTTCCGCCCGCTGCAAGCCATATGGCGCCTCTGTTGTTTGCTCTTTTATTGGCGAATGGGCGGGTCATCACACAGCCTCCTGTGCCGGACGGTCATAGGCAGATGACGGGCTTTGTGGGCTCTTCCGGGTCAAGGCCAGGATTAGGCCTAAGGTCAGGCCGCTGGCCATCAGCGAAGACCCGCCATAGCTGATCAGCGGCAGGGTCATGCCTTTGGTGGGGATCATATCCACAGAGGAGGCCATATGAATAGCCGCCTGAATCCCGAATTGGGTACACAGCCCAGAGACCGCCAGAATGGTGAATAAATCCGGCCGGCCAAGTGATTGGGCATAGCCCCTGATAACAACAAAGCTGTACACGCCTATCAGAAGCAGACAGGCCAGCAGCCCATATTCCTCTGCCGCAACAGAGAAGATGAAATCTGCATGCGCATCAGGCAGGTACTGTTTTACTGTGCCATCGCCCGGACCGACACCAAACCAGCCGCCTTCTGCAAAGGACTGGATAGAACGTTCTGTTTGCAGGCTGCCGCCTTCCCAGAATTTTGTCACCCGCAGGCGCACATGGTCAAACTGTGAATAAGCAACCCACCCCGCCAGAGGGGCAAGGCCTATCGCCGCAAACACCAAAAGCAACGGCAGGCCAGCCAGAAACAACTGGAAGCCAAAGGTCAGCACAACAACACTTGTCATCCCGATATCAGGCTGCAGAAGTAATAAGGCGACCACAAAGGCTGCCAGAACAGAGGCCCAGGCCCAGCCGGGAAAGCCGTCTTGTTCGCGCCACAGACCCAAAAGCCAGGCACAGGTGACCGCAAATAAAGGCTTGATGAATTCAGAAGGTTGCAGGCGGAAGCCGCCAATGGTCAGCCATCTGGTGGCGCCTTTGACCTCTGGGCCAATAAACAGTGTCGCGGCCATTAACCCGCTGACAATCACCAGCCCTAACAGGCACAATGCGCGGATGGTGCGCGGGCCGAGGATGGAGGTTGTCAGCATGATAAGGCTGGCCGGAATTAAGAAGATCAGCTGTTTCCAGACAAAATGCTGTTCAGGCAGGCCAATACGGCTGGCAACAGGCGGGCTGGCGGCCATCACCAGAACCGCACCCAGAACCATCAACAAGAAGATGCTGGCCAGCATCATCTTATCCACTGTCCACCACCACACGCCAAGGCGGGATCTGTCGGTTCTGTCAAACATGGCCCGCCGCCCTTTCATCTGCTTTGTCTGAAGCGTTCAGATGTGCGATTGTCTGCTCGGCTATCTTGCAGAACGCCTCACCGCGGGCCTCAAAGCTGGTAAACTGATCAAAGGAAGCCGCCGCCGGTGATAATAAAATGACCTGCTCATCTGCCGGGGTTTGGCCGGCGGACAGCACCGCGGCTGTCACCGCCTGTTCCAGGGTTTGATGCTGGCTGGTGGTGATGGTACCGGCAACCGCTTGTTCAAATTGAGGGGCGCACTCACCATAGAAATAGCCATGCTGGACATGGCGCAAATGCGGCAGGCAGGCAGACAAGCCGTCCGCCTTGGCCAGGCCGCCGGCACACCAGTGGATATGGGTAAAGCTCGCCAGGGCTTTGGCAGCGGCTTCTGCATTGGTGGCTTTTGAATCATTTATGAACTGAATATGTTTGAACCGGCCGGCAGGTTGCAGCCTGTGCGGCAGGCCGGTAAAGCTGGCGATACCGTCATTTATCTGTTCATCATTCAGCCCTACAGCCCGGCAGATCAGGCGCGCGGCCGCACAATTCTGCTGGTTATGGGTTCCTTGCAGGGCCGGGTTGTCCGCTTGTGCCCGCTGGCGGTCTTCTTCTGCCAACACCCCCTCATCCAGCCTGAGCAGGCGGGCCGGGTTATGGTGCTGTGCGGCCAGCTCATCAAGCACATCGCCGGGGCCTAAAATGGCCAGCTCATCAGAGCGGGCTGAGGCTAGAATGGCCTGTTTGGCGCGCACATACCCGTCCCAGCCACCGTGACGGTCAAGATGGTCAGGCGTGATGTTGAGGATGACGCGGATGTCCGCGCGCAGAGACGGGGTTGTCTCTAGTTGATATGAGGACAGCTCAATAACAGCGATGCTGTCTTCATCCTGCACAGGCAGGCCTGTTACCGGATCGCCGATATTGCCGCCGATCACAGCGTTCAGGCCCGCCTGGCGGAGGATATGGCCGGTCAAGGCCGTGGTTGTCGATTTGCCGTTGGTTCCGGTAATGGCGACCCAGCGGCCCTGGGGGATTGTCCGCAAGGCAAATTCCACCTCGCTGATGACCTCAACACCATGTTGCTCGGCAAGGGCGGCCGCTGGATGCGGGGCAGGATACCGATGCGCAATGCCAGGGCTGATCACCATGGCGTTCAGGTCTTTCCATGGCCAGTCTTCAGGGGCTTTAAACAGTGTTTCAGGCACACCCTCGGCGGCCTTGTCATCATAACAGACCACGGCCAGGCCCAGCGCCAGAGCCTTATCAAGCACAGCCTGGCCAGACCGGCCCATGCCGAGGATGGCGATTGATGTCAGGATCTGTTGTGAGGCTGTGGTCATCTTCATCCCTACCTCAGCTTCAGGGTGGACAGGCTGATAAGGGCCAGCACAACAGAGATGATCCAGAACCGGATCACGATAGTGCTTTCCGGCCAGCCTTTTTTCTCAAAATGATGATGCAGAGGCGCCATCAGGAAAATCCGCTTGCCGGTCAGCTTGAAAGAGGCCACCTGCAGAATGACAGATACGGTCTCAAGAACGAACAGGCCGCCGGCGATGGCCAGGACCAGCTCATGCCGGGTGGCAACCGATACCGCGCCCAAAGAACCGCCCAAGGCCAGCGAACCGGTATCCCCCATAAACACCTTGGCGGGCGGCGCATTAAACCAGAGAAAGCCCAGACCCGCGCCGATGAGCGCGCCCAGCAATGTGGCCAGATCGCCTGTGCCCGGGACATAGTGAATCTGAAGATAGTTGGAAAATTGGATATTCCCGCTGAGATAGGCGATGAGCCCGAAACACATTGCCACGATAATCACCGGCACAATCGCCAGCCCGTCCAGCCCGTCAGTCAGGTTAACCGCGTTTGACGCGCCGACAATGACCAGCATTGCGAACGGCACATATAAAATGCCGAGATACAAAAGCGTGTCTTTGAAAAACGGAACCGCCACACCATACCGCAGGCTGTCCGGCGATAATTGAATGAGAATCAGGCTGGCCAGCAAGGCAGCGGTCATCTGGAAAAACAGCTTCTGGCGTCCGCTCATGCCGTCACTTGACCGCTTCTTCAGTTTCAGCCAGTCATCTGTTGCCCCGACCAGACCAAAGCTGGTGGCGATCAGCAAAACCGGCCACAGATACTGGTTTGACAACGGTACCCATAACAAGGTGGAGACGATAAAGCTGGCCAGGATCAGCAGGCCGCCCATTGTTGGCGTACCAGCCTTGGTCAGGATATGGGTTTCCGGCCCGTCAGCACGGATAGGCTGGCCTTCAGCCTGATGTGCTTTCAGCCACTGGATAAACCGCTCGCCAAACATCAGCGAGATGACAAGCGCGGTTATCGTGGCCCCGCCTGATCTGAAGGTGATATATCTGAACAGGTTCAGGATTTTGTAATCATCAGCAAAGGCCAGAAGCAGGTCAGGAAGCATGGCTTATCTCCTGTTGTGTCTGCTCATCTGCATAGGCCTTTATCAGATGCTGGCTGATGAGATGTGCCCCAGACCCATGTGAGCCTTTCACCAACAGGCAGTCAGCCTCAGCCGCGAATGCCGGTAAGCGTGTATCAAGGGCAGCCAGAGCCTCTGTGCTGGTCTGATAACAGATGTATGTAATGCTATCTGGCAGATGGGCGGTCATCGCGGTCATCATCGGGCCAATGGCGATAAGCTGGCTTATCCCGCTGGTGCTGATCTGGTCAGCCAGCTGGATATGTGCCTGTGGTCCGGCTGGCCCAAGCTCCAGCATGTCAGACAGAACCGCGGCCCGCTTGCCAGGTGTTTCTGCCAGATTGTCAAGTGCCGCCTTCATAGAGGCCGGACCGGCATTGTAGCTGTCATCGATGAGGCGCAAAGACTGGCCGGAGATGCTTAAATGATGGGATTTGCCGCGTCCAGGCAGGTCCTTAACATCGGCCAGTTGGGCAGCCGCTGTCTTGGCGTCCAGACCTGCGGCATGACACATGGCAAGGCCACACAACGCGTTCATCGCCCAATGACGGGCCGTCATCCCCAGCCTGAAGCTGAAGCTCTTGTTTTGTGCCTCATTTTTTGGATCAGGATGCTCTATCGTGATCACAAGCCCGTCATCATCTTTCTGGCAGCCGGTAAGACGAAGGCTGCTGTCTGCGTGTGTGCCAAAGCTGAGGATGCGCCTCGCCCCAGCCGCGGTTGCGGCCGCCGCCAGACGCGGGTAAAACGCATCATCTCTTGGCAGAACGGCGATGCCACCTGCGCCAAGACCTGTAAACAGCTCTGCCTTGGCCTCAGCGATTTGATCAAGCGAAGTGAAATGACCGATATGGCTGTCGGCAATACAGGTAATGGCGGCGACAGACGGTTGTACAATCTGCGCTAAGTCGGCGATTTCGCCAGCATGGTTCATGCCCAGCTCACACACCATAAACTGCGTATCCTCAGGCATTTGCGCCAGGGTCAGGGGTGCGCCTATATGGTTGTTATAATTGCCTTTTGTGGCATGCGTCCGCCCAAATCCTGAGAGCATCCTGCACAGCATATCTTTGGTGCCTGTTTTGCCGACCGAACCGGTAACAGCAAATTTCACCGCCCCTGTCAGGCCTGATACCTCGCGTGAGATAGACTGCAGGGCCTGCAAGGGGTCGGCCACACAAAGCTGGGCCGCGGTAGCATCCGGAGCGAGGTGGTCAACAATCGCGGCCTGGCCCAAGGCCGGGTCAAGACGGCCGACAAACTGATGCCCATCGACCTGCTCGCCTTTCAGTGCAATGAACAACTCCTCTTCTCTCATCAGGCGGCTGTCAATCTGGGCTGACGAAAACGAAGCTGGCAGCGCGCCGTCATAATGCCAGTGACCACTGCACAATTCAGCCAGACGTGAGGGGGACAGCTGTGATAACATCATCTGCCTCCTGTGCTGGCAGGGAGGTTCATCAGGGCATGCCGGGCAACGCTGGCATCATCAAAGGGCAGAACCTCAGTTCCGATAGTCTGGCTGGTTTCATGGCCTTTGCCGGCGATCAGCAAGGTGTCGTCACTGCCCAGCTCAGCGATTGCCATCTGGATGGCTTTATCGCGTGGTGACACATCAAGGGCGTCTGGACAGCCGCTTATCACCTCACTGCGAATGGTGGCTGGCGGTTCTGTGCGGGGGTTATCGTCAGTGACATACACCGCATCCGCATGCGCGGCCGCAATCCTGCCCATCTCTGCGCGTTTGCCCCTATCTCTGTCGCCGCCACAACCAAATACCAAGTTCAACTGGCCGGATGTGCCGGCACGCAAGGCTTTCAGCGCGCCTTCCAGCGCATCAGGTGTATGCGCAAAATCGATGATGACGCGCGCCCCGGCGGGATGGCCATGGATCGGCTGCATCCGTCCGCGCACCGGCAACAGATAAGGCAGCGCGCCGAATGAATCCTGCAGCGGCATACCAGAGGCATGCGCCGCCGCCGCCGCGGTTACCGCGTTAATGGCCTGGAATTCGCCTGACAGAGCCAGCGGATATCTGAAATTCTCGCCAGCCGCTTTAATCTGCAGATCAAGGCCGAAATGCTGGCTGTCTGCCTTGATGATCTGGAAGTCGGCCCTGTTCTGAAGGCCCACCGACCACAGCACGATATCGCGTGATTTCATCTGGTCATAGAGGCGCTGACCCCATTCATCATCAATATTGATGACAGCGGTACCGCCATCCAGAAGATTGTCCGAAAACAGCTTTGCCTTGGCCGCGAAATAGCTGTCCATATCGCCATGCCAGTCAAGATGATCCCGGCTGAGGTTGGTGAAAACCGCTACATTCACCGCCAGCTGGTGCAGGCGCATCTGGTCCAGACCATGGCTGGATGCCTCAAAGGCTGTATGGGTAATCCCGGCTTTGCCCAAATTATGGAGCAGGCTGAACAGCTGCTCGGACGGCGGTGTGGTCAGTTGGGCTGAGTTGTTGTTTAGCGCCTCATTATCACAACTGACACCCAGCGTGCCGATAGACGCAGACGGCCAGGTGGCGCGTGACCAGATCTGGCGCAGATATTCACAAACAGATGTTTTGCCATTGGTTCCGGTTACGCCGGTTAGTATAGCGGGTCTGGCCGGATAGAACCGGGCCGCCAGGCTGGCATAATCAGCCCGGCTGTTTGTGCTGTCCAAAACACAGATATCTTTTCCGGCGTTAACTGGACGGCCGTCTGTGACAATCACCTCAGCCCCGTTTTCAATCGCCGTGGCGATGAAATCATGCCCATCTGTTGTGCTGCCGACCAGGGCAACAAACAGACCGCCAGGCTTTACAGCGCGGCTGTCTGCGGTGATCTGGCTAACCACTTTATCAGTCGGCCCGCCACGCACGGACAGGCTGGGGGTGTTGGTGATCAGTTCAGTAAGATGCACGAATAGCTCCTTTTCCGCCTATACGCAGATCTGGCTCAAGATTCTGGCGGATTTCCGGCTGATTTATGTCAACAGGATGAACATTCAGAATCGGTGCTATTCGGTTAACAATGTCTGCAATCACCGGCGCGGCTACCCAGCCGGCAGTCGCATAGCCATAGGAATGTTTTTGCGGCTGTGGCTCATCAACCATCACAAACACAAGATATTCAGGGTCGTGGATAGGAAAGGCCGCTACAACAGACACCAGGTTTGCGCTCTTGTCATAGCGTTTGCCTTTTACCTTTTCAGCTGTGCCGGTCTTCGCCCCGACCAGATAGCCAGGGGCCTCAGCATAATTGGCGGTGCCATCTTTGTGCGAGACCACCAGCCGCATCATGGAGCGCACCTTGCGGGTGGTTTTGGGGGAGAAAATCCGCACCCGTTCGATCACCTCACCAGGGCTGCGTTTCAGGAGGGTTGGCGCTACAAACTCACCATTGCCGGCTGCTGCCCCAATGGCCCCCATCACATGCACAGGGCTGACCGAAATGCCATGCCCGAAGCTGATGGTGTAAGACGATAGCCGCCCCCATGAGGAGGGGTAGAGCGGTCGGGCGGTCTCAGTTAGCTCCAGAGACGGGCGGGTCAACAGGCCCAGCTTATCCATATAGCCGCGCTGAATTTCCGGGCCGATTTCCTCTGCAATCCGGGCTGAGCCGATATTTGATGAATAGACCAGAACCTCAGACAGGTTCAGAAACCGGTCATAGGGGTGGTAATCGCGGATAGGAAAGCCGCCAATCCGTATAGGCCGGGTCACATCATAGCTTGAGGATAGCCGGGCGGCGTTGGTTTCAAGCGCTATAGCTGTGTTCAAAACCTTGAAAATACTGCCCATTTCAAAGACGCCCTTAGTCGCCTGGTTAAACAGGGCTTGTTTATCGGCCGCGGCATAACGGTTCGGGTCATAGTCCGGCAGCGAGACAATCGCGATGACCTCACCTGTTTTGATGTTGGTGACCAGTCCAGTGCCGCCGATGGCCTCAAATTTTTCGATCTGATCGGCCAGCGCGCGCCTGACAACAGCCTGTACACCCAGATCAACAGACAAGGTAACATCACGGCCCGCCGCCAGCATATCCTGCGTGCTTTTTTCAATACCGGCGATACCCAGCCCGTCACGGTTCACCTGGCCCAGAATATGCGCCGCCTCTGTCCCGTTCGGATAGGTGCGCAGATTGGACGGGGTGATGAAAATGCCCGGCAGACCAAGCCCTAGAATGGCGGCGTGGCGGCGCGGTGTAATCTTGCGATTCAGCTCCACATAACGGGTTTTTCGAGACAGAGCGGTCAGAATAGCCTGTCTTGTCATATCTGGCAGCAGAGCAGACAGCTTGTCGGCGACCTCATAAGGGTCGAGGATTTGTTTCGGGTCAGCATGCAGCGTCATCACCGGTATGGTCTGAGCCAGAACCCGGCCGTTGCGGTCATAAATCGCGCCTCTGTCTGCCCCGGCCAGGCGGACATGAACTTCTGTATCGCCGCCGCTGCTCATGGTGGCCAGATGAAACGCCTTTGCCCCGATGCCGGCAAAACATGCACAAGCCAGGGCGCCCGCAAATAACAGCCGCATCTGGGCGGTGTTTCGGGCCTGTTCGGGGTGCGGGCGTGACGGCCAGAACCGCGACCACAGCCCGCGCAGCATAGAGCCGCTTTGTGCAGGCTGGTCTTTCATATCTGGCGTCAACTGGCTCATTGCCCGGCCTCATTTGCGGTCTTCTGATCTTCACGCCGCATCGGAATCGCCTCAAGCGGCAGGACCCGATCTGCGGATATCGGCCGCATCGACAGCAGGCCGCCAGACAGGCTTAAAATCCGGTCAGGGCGGCTGACATAGGCCCATTCCGCCTCAAGAATGGCGGCGCGTTCTTCTGCTGCAGAGATTTTGGTGCGCAGCTGGCGCAGCTCATCATAACGGCTGTCAACAGATTGTTTGGTCATATACAGAACGGTGCCACTTCCCCCCAGAACGAGGCAGAATATAAGAATAAGCCTGATCATGCTGCACCTGCCTCAGTGAGTTGCGGGGATGTTGACATGTCTGTCCGCCGTGCCACCCGCAGCTTTGCTGAACGGGCCCGCGGGTTGTGCGCTTCTTCCTCTGCGGTAGGCAAAACCGGCTTGCGGGTCACCAGCGAGAACACCGGCGGCACCTCGGCTTCAACTTCAGGTCGATGGCGTGATGGCCGTGTTTTCCGGCCGCTTTTTTCGGCCATGAACTGTTTCACAATCCGATCTTCCAGAGAATGGAAGCTGACCACAGCCAGAATCCCGTCCGGCTTCAGAAGATGTTCACAAGATGCCAGCGCTGTTTCCAGCTCGTCCAGTTCGCGATTGACATGGATGCGCAACGCCTGAAACGACCGGGTCGCGCTGTCCGGCTGGCCGGGTTTTGGCCGCGGCATCACAGAATGAATGATATTGGCAAGCTGGCTGGTCCGCTCAATCGGGCAGGCTGACCGTGCCTTGGCAATCGCCCGGGCAATCCGCCGTGAGGCCCGCTCGTCGCCATACCGCCACAGAATATCGGCAATATGGTCTTCTTTATAAGTATTTATAACATCGCCGGCGGTCTCCCCTGTTGGGGTCATCCGCATATCAAGCGGGCCATCCAGACGGAAGGAGAAACCCCGGTCTGGCTGGTCAAGCTGGGTCGAACAGACACCTAAATCAAACACTATGCCATCAACCTGCTCAAAGTCAGTTCCATGGACCAGCTGCGAGAGGGCCGAGAAGGGGCCTTCAAACAGGCTGAACCGGCCGTTAAATTCGCTCAGCATGGCCTGGCCACGCGCAATCGCTTCTGGATCGCGGTCAATCGCGGCGACGCGGCAATCTGTGCTGTTCAGGAAATGATAGGAATAACCGCCATTACCGAATGTGGCGTCTATCAGCGTTTTGCCAGCCTCAGGGTTCAGAGCCGCGGTGACCTCATCCAGCATCACAGGAATGTGTAAGCTGGTGTCTCTCATCACCTGTCTCCTTGTGTGCCCCGTCGGCCCAGGGTCAGGCGAGGCACGCCCTGCTGACCTGCTTTCTGACGAGATTCCTGTTCACGCTGCTGATGCCGGTCTGGCCGCCAGATCTGAAACGAACGTCCGATACCGGCAAACAGGGCAACACCATCAAGGCCGGCAAAGTCAACAAACTCAGCTGGCAGCAGCATGCGCCCGTCAGAATCGATTTTCATTTCCTGAGCACTGAACAGCATGGTTTGCAGAACCTCTGCCTCTTTCGACAGGCTGTCCATTTCGTCAATGGCATCCACGATTTGGGAAATGCGTTCCGGCCCACAGCCTTCAAGGCAGGGAAGGGTTAGGGATTTGTAGATATAAAGCGGGCTGCGGTTGCGCTCCAGAACTGAACGATAAGGCGCAGGAACGGAGACCCTGCCCTTGGCATCCAGTTTGTTTTCGTATGTGGATAAAAATAAATCCACTGAACCGCTCCGTTTTTTTGGCTGCTTACCGTTTGTTGGCAGGCCGCCTGTTCTGTTCTCATTCTGCTGCGATCACCAGCAGGCAGACCCATCTGATCAATAATGGGTTCTTATGGGATATCATGGGAATTCATGGTGGTCAATGGGAATTGACGGTAAAATATGGAAAAATGGTGTAAATTCAATTGTTTATAACATTTGACTTGAATAAAATAGATTAACTTATTCAAATATATGTTTTTTCATGAATATGTTCATGAAATGTTCTTTTTTTGGGGGCGAAGACGTGCGGGTTTTTGTTAAGAAAGTGATTCGCCAGGTGGGCCGCGGGTGTGCCGGAAAGCAGGCAAAAAAACAGGCCTTACCTTTCAACTGGCGGGCCTGTTCCCTCATTTAACGCTCATTTAACGCGCATTTAACGGCGTGGCAGGGGGGGGTGTTCCCGCCTGCGGTGATGCACAAACCTGTGGTTACATTTCAGAGACGACGAGGCGGACCGCCCCGGTGCCGACATGCTCAGTCTGCTTGCGCCCTTCATCATGACCGATATCATACCGGTCCAGCGTCTGTGGCAGGGCAGAGGACAGATTGATGGTGCCAGTCACAAAATTATCCGGGACCTTTGTTGGCGCGACCATGGCGATAACCCGCAACGCGCCCTTGCCAGAGGATACCGTCAGGGAAATGGATTTGCCCGGGGCCAAAAGAACACCTGGCGGGCCATCGCTGCCGTGACCGACCACAGCCTTCCTGCCAATTTTGTCCTTTAGCATGGCAGGGTCGCCGGTCAGGATCTGATGTTCTGCCTCAGCGCTGACATACCCTTTTGTGAACATATATTTATCTGCTCTGATGGGAGCCACCAGGACCGGGGCCAACAGCTCATCGTTCATCAGATTGGTGATGGTCAGCTTATAATCATGAGCCAGTGCGGCCCCGTTCGCCATTAAGGCTGTGCCCAGCACCGCGCCCAATAGACCGTAGGTTCGTTTCGACATAAATTCACTCCTTGTCTCCGGCTCGGGATGAGCAGGAGAAAAATGCCAGCAGAAACTCCATTGTTTTTGGGGGAAACGGTCTTTTCAGTGAGACGAAGTTCCTGCTGGCATAGGCTCATGAACTTGTCATGTCGCTTTACGTTCTTCGGCGAGCTTTAAGGGTTAACAACTCATTAAGGCAGAATTGTGGCACGGGTGGGCCAGCGCGGCTAAGGCCGGGGCGAAACAACAGGAAAGGGGGAATAAAACGGAGCAGACAACCTGTAAGCCGGGTTCTGTATCTGCCCTGCCGCTGTGCGAAAAGGCAGATGATGACTATTCATCTGGGATGCCTGTTACCAAACACCTCATGCAACCTACCCGGACATCTCTGGCAGGATCACCAGTGCTGACTAAACAGCTATGCCCCTACATGGTCTTGCTTCGGATGGGGTTTACCCTGCCAGGCCTGTCACCAGCCCCGCGGTGCGCTCTTACCGCCCCTTTTCACCCTTACCAGACAAAGTCTGGCGGTTTGTTTTCTGTGGCACTTTCCCTAGGGTCGCCCCCGCTGGACGTTATCCAGCATCCTGATCCTGTGAAGCCCGGACTTTCCTCTGCCAGCCACTGGCCGACAGCAGCCATCCGGTCATCTGCTCCGGTGTGCAGTTTTGCCTGTTTGCGGCAGCGAAGTCAATTCACCCGCTGCTCAGCTCTTCGCGCAACAATTCCAGTGTCAGCCAGTCATCTTCCATCTTGGCCAGCTCCTCTTTATCCTGCTTGGTCTGTTCAGCCAGCTTTTGATAGGCGCCGGGATCATCAGCATAAAAGGTCATATCAGCCAGCCGCAAATCCGCTGCCTTGATTTTGTCTTGCCGTTCAGCGATTTGGCCGGGCAATTTTTCCAAGTGATAGGCTTGTTTGTAGCTGAGCTTGGTTTGCGTGCGGGCAGCGGCTTTGTCTTGCTGGTTTTGGCGTGATGAGCTGTGTTTACGCGCTTTTGACTGGCGGGGGCCGGGCCCGGACCCTGATTGTTTGTCCTGCTGTTTGCGCCGCCGCTCCAAATAGTCTGAATAGCCGCCGGCATGCGCAACAACGCGGCCCTCGTCTTCAAATGCCAGCAGGCCGGTTACCGTCCGGTCCAGAAAATCGCGATCATGGCTGACAATCAGAACCGTGCCGTCATAGTCGCTGACCACCTCTTGCAGCAGATCAATCGTTTCCATGTCAAGATCGTTGGTCGGCTCATCCAGCACCAGAAAATTATGCGGCTGGGCAAATATGAAAGCCAGCATCAGCCGGTTCTGCTCACCACCGGACAGGGTGGACACTTTCTGTGTCATCTTGAAATCATCAAACAGGAAGTCGCGCAGATAGCTTGTCACATGGCGCGGCTTGCCCGCGACTTCCACTGTATCGCCGCCATCCGGGCACAAGATGGTCCAGGGGCTGGCCTGTTGGTTGAGCAAGGCCCGGTTCTGGTCAAAATAGCCGGGGATAAGGCCGTAGCCTGATTTGACATGACCACTGTCCGGGTCCTGTTCGCCCAAAAGGGTTTTCACCAGTGTTGATTTGCCGGCCCCGTTCGGGCCAACCAAGCCCAGCCGGTCACCGCGCAGGATTTTCAAATTGAAATGCTGAACCAACTGGCGGACCTGTTCGGCTGTATCGCCGACAGCAAGACGGATATCGCGGGCTTCCAGAACAACCTGGCCGCCGGTTTCAGCTTTCACCGCCCCGATGGTCATCTCGCGCATCTGGGCCGGTGCCTGGCGGGCCCGTTCGGTGCGCAGAACCTGTAATTCGCGCAGGCGGCCCTGGTTGCGTTTGCGGCGCGCACTGATGCCCTGGTGCGACCAGCGGGTTTCTTCAGCAATTTTCTTGTCCAGCTTATGCAACCGCACCGCTTCATCGGCCAGAATCGCCTCAGACCAGTCTTCAAACTCGTCAAACGGGCCCTGACGGCGCCGCAAAGTTCCGTGGTTAAGCCATAAAATGCCGTTACCCAGCGCGCGCAGAAAGGCGCGGTCATGGCTGATCAGGATAAGCGCGCCTTTGCGGGCTTTCAGCATTGCCTCCAGCCATTCGATGGTCGGCAGGTCGAGATGGTTTGTCGGCTCATCCAAAAGCAGCACGTCAGGCTCTGTTATCAGGGCCTTTGCCAGTGATACGCGCCGCCGCTCACCCCCCGACAGATTGCCGGTCATCTGGCCCCCGTCAAGGCCAAGCCGCCCTAAAATGGCTTCGGCCTTATGGGCCTGTTTGCGCCGGTCTTCCACGCTTAATTCCGGGCCTTCATCCAGCCCGTCCAGCACATAAGAGGCCAGCGACATGCTGCCCTTAAAAGAGGGGTTCTGCGGCAGATAGGCGACTGAGCAATAGGGCGCACACCAGCGGCTTCCCTCATCTGGTTCGGTCTGGCCGGCGATCAGTTTCATCAGGCTGGATTTGCCGGCCCCGTTGCGCCCAACAAAGGCCAGCCTGTCGCCTGCGCTAATTGACAAATCAACATGGCGGAGCAGCCATCTGTCGCCCAGATTCAAACCTAGATCAGAAACTGATAATAAGGGCGGGGCCATGCATATTTCCTTAACTTCATCTTTATTGGTGGCGTCATCGTCTTGGGGTTGTATTTCTTCAGGGGCGGGGCTCTATTGTGCAGGCCGGTTTGCCATTTGCCTGGACAGGGTATCATAGGCATGGTTGATGCGGGCCAGCCTGTCAGTAGCGGCCTGTACAAATTCTTCAGGCATGCCGGCTGCGATCAACTTGTCGGGATGATGGGCCGTGGCTAAGGCGCGCCAGGCCGCGCGGATGTCCTTGAGGCTGGCGTCTGCTGAGACCCCCAGAACCAGATGCGGAGGCGGGTTTTCACCTGAATAGATATCAGACAGGCGGGCAAATTCAGCTTCATCATAACCAAAGATAGCTGCGACCCGCCGCAGATAGTCCCATTCAGGCGGGGTGATGTGGCCATCTGAACGGGCAATCGTGAACAACAGGTCCAGAAGCTGCTCAAGGATAGCTGACCTGGCCCCGAACAGGCTAACCGTCTGCTCAGCATAGGCTTCAAAGCCGTCTTGTGTTTGCCGGGCGAGGTCCCAGAACTGGCCGACCCGATGCAAATCGCCTTCAGGAATTTGAACGCGCGAACGAAAGCTTTTGATCTCTGCTGCGGTGACCACCCCATCTGCCCGTGCCATTTTTGCCGACAGCGCGATCACAGCCACGGTGAAGGCAACTTCTTTGGTCTGATCCGGATCGAGGTGGCGGCGCAGCTGCTGGCCGGCCACGCTGCCCGCCGCCGCGCCCAGCAGCCCGCCTATTGGCCCGCCAAGAGCAAATCCGGTCACCCCGCCTATAATCAGTCCCCAAATTGTCATTTCGGTGAGGTCCCCTAAACGTGGAAAAGCAGATTGCCGGACAGATAAAAACTTTTCTATACTGCGCCACGATGCAAAGTCTTCAAGGCAGGTTATAGCGAGTTTAGTGTGATGACACAAATCCCGTCATTTGATTATCGAGGATTAAAATGCCCGTTACCTGTGCTGAAAGCGCGGCGGGCCTTATCGCAACTGGCGGTCGGGCAGGGGGCTGAATTTCTGGCAGATGATCCGGCCTCTCCCTTGGATATGTCCCATTTCTGTGAGGCTGAAGGACACCAGCTGGCCAGCTCAGATGAGGTGGATGGCTATTTTGTCTATCACATCATTAAAGGCCATATCAGCAAAGGCGAGAAGGCCTGAGAAGCCTCTGGCCTGAAAAAGATTTCATTTATAAGTTAAGCCAGCGTCTCATAAAGCTGTTCAAGATAGGCCCGGTAGGCTGTTTCGGGGTCTGGAACGCTGAGGCTGATGCCCAGTTCACCTGCCGAAGAAAAAAACCCCGGTGCCGGCAGCCCGTGTCTGGCTTTGGAGATGACAACCGCCGCGCGCAAGGGACGACCGCAGCGCTGGTCTTCTGCCATGGTCAATTCCAGCCAGTCGGTCAGACGGTGGATACGGTGCGGGCCGGTCAGCCCGGCTGCAATGGCCAGCTGGTTATAGGTTATTTGCCGGCGTTGTTTTATCACCGTCATCAGCATCTGGGCGGCGTGGTGCTGCCAGCCGTCTGGGTCTGTGGATGTCATTTAATCGTCTTCCTGGTCGGGCTGCTTTTGCTTGAGCGGGGCGAGCAACCACTATAGTAATGAGGCTATGATACTCATCAGGTCGTTTCTGTTCAATATTCTGTTCTATGCCAGCACCGCGGTGTTGGCGGTTGTGCTGTTGCCGTGCCTGCTGCGCGGTCGTTGGGTGCGGGCAGCGGGTAAATTCTGGGGCTGGTATACAGCCCAGCTTCTGCTTGTGGCCGGTCTGCGTCATCAGATGACAGGTGAGGACCATAACCCCCGCCAGGTTATCTATGCGGTCAAGCATCAGTCCGCCTGGGAGACGCTGGTGTTATATTGGGAGCTGGACGCACCGGTGATTGTGCTGAAACGCGAATTGTTGCGCCTGCCGTTGCTGGGGTGGTTTTTCCAGCGTTCAGGCTGTATCGCGGTTGACCGGAAGGCGGGCATGGCGGCGCTGAAGATGATGCGTCAGCAGGCGGTTGAGGCGGCGGCCACTGGCCGGTCACTGCTGATCTTTCCGCAAGGCACACGGGTTGCCTCTGGCCAGTCCGCACCCTATCAGATAGGCGTTTTCGCGCTGTATCAGGCAACTGGTTTGGATGTTGTGCCGGTGGCGCTGAATTCCGGCCGGTTCTGGGCCCGCAACGGATTCATCAAACGACCTGGTCTCATTTCGGTGTGTTTTCTGCCGTTTCTTGCCGGGGGCTTGTCTCGCGGTGACTTCATGACCAGATTGGAAGAAGCGATAGAGACAAAAATGACCCAGCTGGACAGCTGAGGGGCAAGGCGGAAAAGCTTATGGACGGCGAAAGTTTTGGCGGTGGCCGCCAGAAAAATGTACTCGGCGGCGCGCTGACCCCCTGTTCGGTCAGCCCGATGACCGGCTTTTTCCGTGATGGCTGTTGTCATACTGGGCCTGAAGATATCGGCAGCCACACGGTCTGTGCGGTGATGACAGATGATTTTCTGCATTTCAGTAAGGCCGCCGGAAATGATCTGATGACACCGCGGCCAGAATATAACTTCCCCGGCCTTAAAGCTGGTGACAGGTGGTGTTTATGTGCCGCCAGATGGGAGCAGGCCCGCCGCGCCGGGGCCGCCCCGCCTATTATCCTGGCTGCCACCAATGAGGCCTGTTTGTCCGTGGTCACACTGGCAGACCTGAAAACCCACGCGATAGCCCCCGACAGGCATGACTGAACAAGATAAACGGTTGTGGTTCTTCTGGGCGGGGCTTGTGCTGGTGGTGGTGGTTTTACTGCCGTTTCTGGTCAGGATGGATGGTTTTTTTTCCTCTGTATTGGCCTATTGCCTGAGCGTTCTGGGCCCAGCCTGAATCCATGCTCAACAAATAAATACCGACCTGTCAGTCAAAAAACTGCACCGCCGGCGCAAAACTGTGTTACGCTGGAGCAGGGAAGCAGGCTTTTTCAAGAAGGGGTGTCCCCCGATGAGTTGGGACCGGCTAGGATTACTCAACCAAGGGACACGTCTAGTATACGCGGGTTGTTAAAATCTGGACTTGTTAAAGTCTGCTTTCCTGCAAATTTCCCAGAACTTTCCACTATGTGAGACGGCTGTCCGGCCACTGGGACTGCACAGAGACCTGATGGGGCCTTGCGAATTACAGCTGCAGCAGCGTTTTTTGAAGCTCAAGAAAGGCCGAAGCGGCATCTGGCAAGCTGGATTTCCAGTCCTCATTTGCGCTGTCATTGGCATGATCTGAAATGAATTTATAGGATCGCAAAGGGATGTTCTGCCGGGCGGCTATCTTTGCCAGTGCGTATAATTCCATATCGACCAGATTACAGGCTATTTCCGGCGGGCGGGTTGCGAACCGATCTGCCGTGCCGCAAACCAGAGGGCTGTCTGACAAGGTAAAGCTGGCTGTATCGGCTTCGAACGGGGTGACGCCCAGCTCCAGCCCCAGTGGACGCACATCCATGTCATATTGAACCGACCGGCCAACCTCTACCACACCGGACAGGCCGGGTGTTACCGCCCCGGCGGTTCCATAATTGATCAAAATATCCGGTTTGCTCTCAGCAAGCGCCGCCATTAATGAGATCGCCGCATTGACCTTGCCAACGCCGGTATACAGAACAGACCAGTCGGCCAGCCCCTCTTTCGGCAGTTCGTGATCAAGTGCAACAATCAGTAAAGCCCGGGTTTTCATGTCTTCCTATCGGCTTAATTTAGAGTTTTCATAAAAACAGCCTTGCCAGCTTGGCCCGCACAGATAACCATAGGGGCTCCGCGCTGAAAGTACAGTGTCAAAAGGTATGTAAGAAGAGGCAAATAATATGAATATGCAAACGCGGCAGATTGGTAGTGACGGCAGACAAGTGGCGTCTGTGGGCATCGGGGCGATGTCGTTCTCGAACTTTTATGGACCTTGTGATGACCGACAGGCTGAAGCCATTCTGGGCGCCGCGATGGATTTAGGGCTGGATCATATCGATACATCAAACGTCTATGGGATGGGGGTTTCTGAACAGCGCATTGGCAGCTTTCTTGCCAAACAGGGGCGCCAGGCCACTGACTTTTTTCACATTGCCACCAAGGCCGCGATTTGCCGTGATGCGGAAACAGGCGCGCGCTCATTCAATAATTCAGCCGAGCATCTGGAAGCCGAGCTGGATAAGAGCCTGGCCCGGTTGGGGGTAGAGCATGTGGACCTGTTTTATGTGCATCGCCGCCAGCCCGAAGTGCCTATTGAAGAGGTTGCCGGCACGTTGGGGCGTCTGGTTGAAAAAGGCAAGATAAAGGCGATCGGGTTTTCTGAGATCGCGCCGTCTTCCCTGCGCCGCGCTCATGCGGTACATCCTGTGGCCGCGGTTCAGTCTGAATATTCACTGTCCACACGCGCCCCGGAATTGGGCCTTAGCCAGGCTTGCGCAGAGCTGGGCACAACCCTGGTCGCCTTCAGCCCGGTTGGCCGGACCTTACTGACAGATCGCCCGCTCAGCTTTGAGGTGGCACAGGGTCTTGATTTCCTGAAAGGGAACCCGCGTTTCCTGCAGCCGAACTATGATGCCAATATTGCGCTTACCGCCCCATTTCGGGCTTATGCAGCGGATCACAAGGTGGCCGCGGCCAGTCTGGCTATTGCCTGGCTGTTGGCACAGGGCGAGCATATTCTGCCGATCCCGGGGACCCGTTCACTTACCCATCTGAATGAGCTGGCCGCCGCCCGCGATATCACTGTAACCCAGCAGATGCGGGTAGAAATTGAACAACTCCTGCCGGTTGGCTGGGCTCATGGGGACAGATATTCACAAGCCCAATGGGTTGGCCCGGAACGCTACTGCTGAGCGTCTTTTCAAGTATGCAGGGCTGGCTAGCGAGAGGTGGGTGATAAGTGATATTCACAGCGTCTTGTCTGTGCTAAACAGGCGTGATGACGCCCCGTGACCTTTTTCTTTATGCTTGTGTAATCTTTGGCTGGTCGACAAGCTGGCTGCCGCTGAAAGGTCAGGTTGGCCTTGTCGCGCCAGAAGTGTCTGTGTTGTGGCGATTTATGATTGCGGCGGCGTTATGTTTTGTGATCGCCCGCCTGCAAGGGCTGACGTTGGCTTTTCCGCTGCGCCTTCATCTGCGTTTTGCGGCGTTGGGGGGATTGATTTTCAGCACTAACTTTACGCTGTTTTATTATGCCAGCCCGCATCTGGCCTCAGGCCTGTTGGCGGTGGTTTTCTCCACAGCATCGCTTTTGAATATCCTGATGCTGGCCTGCCTGACCCGGTCCGCCCCACAGCCGCGTCAACTGCTGGCTTCTGTTATCGGGCTTGGCGGGATTGTGCTTATCTTTCTGCCTGAATTGCGGCTGTCGGCAACTGCCCTGCCGGCATTGTTGTTATGTGTGACCGGTACGCTGTTCTTTTGTGGCGGTAATCTGGTTTCTGCGTCTCTGCAGAAACAGCATGTGCCGGTGATGAGCGCAAACAGCTGGGGCATGATTTATGGCTGTGCTGTACTGGTTGTTTATGCGCTGGTCCTGGACAATCCGTTCATCATTGATGTGCGGCCTGCCTATCTTGGGGGGCTGGTCTGGCTGGCGGTGTTTTCTTCGGTGGTGGCGTTTGCCTGTTACCTGACTCTTGTCGGGCGTATTGGCGCTGGCCGTGCGGGCTACGCTACAGTTATCTTCCCTGTTTTTGCCTTGCTGATCTCGACCCTATTTGAAGGCTATATATGGACATGGCTGTCCGGGGCGGGCATCGGCCTTGTGCTGGCAGGTAATCTGTTGATGCTGCGGTCCAGATGAGCGGCGGGGCGAGCGGGTCAGTTTTGCGGCTCAGGCGGCTCAAACACAGGTTTTAGCAGCAGCTCACCACGCCGGTTACGGGCCCGTGCAAATTGCGATACGCCGCTATAGGCCAGCCTTTCCTTGCCATAGGAAATCGTCTTCAGCCGGTCTTTTGGCAGGCCAGCCTCTGTCAGCTGCCTGGCAATCACCGCCGCCCGGCGGGCACCTAAGGCAAAATTGTATTCGCGGGTTCCCCGGTCATCACAATGCCCTTCAATCCGCAGGTTCAGGCGGCTGTTTTCTTCATCCATTAAGAAAGCGGCCAGCTGGTCAAGCTGTTCTGCCTGCTGGTTGGACAGGCTGGCATCATCCAGCGCGAAATAAATGGGCTGTGTCAGCTGATCTATCAGTTGCTCACGGGTCAGTGGAACAGGCGCGACCTCTTCTTCGATAATCTCCTGCTGGGCCTCTGCCTCAGCGGTCTGTTCTTGTGTGGCTGCGGGTTCGCCGGGCGGTTGCGGGCGCAAGGCGGCAGGCGGGTTTATATCCTCACTTACCATAACCTTGCTTTCATAAACCGGGCCTTCAGGTTCAGCCGGGTCAAGCCGAACAGACCCCTTCACCGCACAGCCGCACAGCAAGATGACGCCGAGCAGGCCTGACAGAAACGGTCTTAGACGGGTGAGGGTAAACATTGACGGGCTATCCAGCGGTTTAAAAAGAACAAGGTCAAGAAGCAAACAGCAGATGATGTGACTTCAGCCAAAACATGGTTGTTACGCCGTGGGTCAGGAAAATCCGGCAGTCCGGGTCAGGTCCGGGCAACCCGAAATCGGTTTCATCCTCAGCCTGTTCAGGCGCGCTGTGCTCACGCGGCGGCAGAAATGCGCCACCCTGACTAGAGGAGCCGCCAAGGGCGGCCTGAATCTTGAACAAGTCCTGCAACATAACAAGTGTACTAACGACACGACTGCGCGCTCTGTTAAGCCTGTCTGTCCGGGCTATAAATTCTGCTCATCCTGTCGTATAACCGCCAGAGAAGTGGTTGGGGTCTGACAGGTCGGTTGAATATGTCCAGAACAGTTTTGAAATGGCTATGCGGGATAGGGCTGTTCAGCCTTATCGGCACAGGACAAGTGACGGCCCAAACCACACAGAACTGCGATGAGACAGATCCGAACCAGTTTTTTTCCCTGATTAACGCGCCGGTGCAATCCTATATCCCGCCGCTTGACCGCAACGGGAACACTATTCTGTCTGAAAATGATGTCTTTATTCAGAAATCGCGGCATTACTTTGCTGAATTAAAAGAGTTTCCAGAGGTGACCATTTCGATGGAACGATTTGCCTCAGTGACGGAGAACAACCCCACCGCGCTGGAAAATTTCGAGAGCAAGATTACGATACTTGGTCCGGACTGCAGTAAGGTGAATATGTACCGCAGCCGCCTGGTCGGATCATTCACTGCCCCGTTCAACCAGATAATGAGCCTTATTGAGCTGGGGATCAGAACAAATAACGAGGCGATTACGCAGTTCGCCACCTCACAATTGACGCCGACCACACTCAACTTTGATCAGATTGTCGACATTCTGGCGAATGATCTGGCGTTGAATGTTGATGTGGTGAACAATATGCTGCCGCAGACCCTGCGCACCCAGTTTCTGGCCGAAGAGGATGATATCTCGTTAAACTCCATGTCTGAGATGGCGTTGCTGGCGTTCTCCTCCATGGGCGGGGCCATTGACAGTAATGTCAGGCAGATTTACGTGTTTGTGCCGCGCAGCATGCAGGGTGTGAACAGCAATCAGGAAACCGTTATCCTGACCTCTGATGCGCGCTTGTATGGTATTCAGGGCTTTGATTATGATGTCGCTGGTAAAGTGTTGAGCCGGATGGGGGTGCGGACCTCTATTGTGTCCTTGTCCGAGATTAAGACAGACCGGTTCGGCAGCTGCAAAATTGATATCGCCGGCCAGTGGATGCAGGTGGTTGAGGGCAAGAAAGTCCGGACCTGCCCGTTTACAGAACTGGTGCGCCAGATGCTGGAAGACGGGGCCTACATCGAAACCGAAGATTACAAACATCAGGAAATTGTATTTGACGGCATTACGCGGATTTTGGCCCAGAAAGATAATCAGCTTCGAAGTTTAATGCGTTGAATTTTTTACTAGATTCCTAGCGCCTTCATATCTCATCAAAAAATTATCCAAAATTTTTCCAAAAATTTTTGACCGGCAACGAAACTGGTACGGTTCTTGTAAGTTTCTGTCATCACATCACTGAAACCGTTTTACATGACAAGGAAATAGGAACATGACAAATCAGGTCCTGGATATGAACGAAGCTCTGGTTGCCAAAATTTTGTATGATTTTGATGGTCAGCTGCAGGCCCGTTTTTCATCCAGCCTGTTCCAGTTCATCCTTGCGACAGATGAAATTTCAGAAGGCATGTTCCATGAAACTGTGCGCCAGGTGTGGCACGACGCCGGTCCATTGGGGCTGCGCTCTTATCTGAAGCGCGAACTGACCTTGCTGGAAGACTGCCAGTCCCGCACGCATAAAAAGCTCAGCTCATGATCCGGGTTGCCGGCCAGGCTTAAAGGTGCCTGTCGCGCTGGCAATAAGGCGGCCGTCACAGGTCCGCACCTCTCCAGATGCAAAGAAAACAGACCGGCCGCCGCCGGTCTTTTTTGCTGTTGCATAAATCCATTTATCTTTGGGTGTTGCCGCGCTGATGAACTGGGTGTTGAGGGTCAGCGTCAAACCCGGCATCAGGGCAAGCGGAGGCGGGCTGTAGCTGCCGGTCATGGCCAGTACCACATCCAGCATGGTTGAATATACGCCGCCATGGACCAGGCCCGCCGGGTTCAGATGCTGCGGGCTGATCTGAAGGCTGGCAAGGCAGTCATCGTCAGTCCATTTGACCAGCGTAAGGCCAATAAGATTGTTGAAGCCGATTGTGTTCAGCTGATCAATCCGCGGATCGTCCGTCGGGGTCAGATCAACGCCCTCAGAGAGGATGGTGTTCGGGCTCATAGGGTCTCCTCAGAAGCTGCGCCCCATCGTATAAAATTCATCATTCGGGCGCATGGAAATCAGGCTGGCCATGCGGTTGGACAGTGCAAACAGCGCTGTAATCGCGCCGATATCCCAGATGTCCTCGTCTGAAAATCCGTGTTCATAAAGGGCTGTGAAGTCGGCCTCGCCAATATGATCTGACTGTAGCGCCACTTTTTCGGCAAAGACCAGCATAGCTTTCTGGCGCGGCGTGATATCCGCCTTTCTGAAATTAGTGGCGATTTGTTCTGAAATCTGAGGTGATTTTTCATAGATGCGCAAAATAGCGCCATGCGCCACCACGCAATATAAACAGTTATTGGCCGCGGATGTGGCCACCACAATCATTTCGCGCTCAGCCTTGCTGAGGCCGGATGGCCGCCGCATCAACGCTTCATGATAGGCCCAGAACGCGCGCAACTCGTCAGGCCGGTGCGCAAGGGTCAGGAACACATTCGGGATAAATCCGGCTTTCTCCTGAACCTCTGTTATGATCTGTTTCAGATCATCCGGCAGATCATTGATATCGGGAACCGGAAACCGGCTGATGTCAGGGCTGGTCATAACAGCGTTTCCTTTTTATAGTTTTAATCAGACGGTATCATGATAACGGCGTGGCACTGAAGCGCAAATTATACCCGAAAAGAGCGCAGATATGTTTGATCCAAAAGACCCTGATTTCGAAGCCCGTGTAAAAGCCAGTTTTGCGGCCCAGTCTGCGATGAAAACGCTGCAGATTGAACTGGTCTCCGCCCGCCCGGGCGAGATTGTGATGCAGCTGGAAAAATCAGAAGAATTGTTGCAACAGCAAGGCTTTGTGCATGGCGGGGTGGTAACAGCCGGGCTTGACAGTGCGTGTGGGTTTGCGGCGCTTACCCTGTCCGCCCCAAATGTTGAGGTGTTGTCGATAGAGTTTAAAACCTCGTTCTTCCGGCCAGCCGCTGCGGATAGGGTGCGATTTATTGGCCGGGTGTTGAAAGCAGGCCGGCGGGTCAGCTTTTGTGAGGCTGAGGCGCTCGCTCTGAAAGAGGGGGAACAGGTTATGCTGGCGAAAATGTCCTCATCTGTGGCGATGGTCGAAATGCCCCAAGGATGGGTGCCTGAAAACAGGTCCTAATCTGGCCCACCCCAAACATGTTCAGCGTGGCGGCATCCGTATCGCCCCATCCAGCCGGATGGTCTCGCCGTTCAGCATCCCATTTTCAGCGATATGGCCGACCAGGTCTGCAAATTCCTCAGGTTTGCCGAGGCGGGCCGGAAACGGGATTTGCGCTGCCAGCGCGTCCTGGACCTCTTGCGGGAAGGCGGTCAGCATCGGTGTGCCGAAAATACCCGGGGCCACAGACACAACCCTGACCCCTTTATCGGCTAGGTCTCTGGCCATCGGCAGGGTCATGCCAGCCACCGCGGCCTTAGAGGCAGCATAGGCGGTTTGTCCTATTTGGCCGTCATAGGCGGCAACAGAGGCGGTGTGAATGATCACGCCGCGTTCGCCATCTGGTGTTGCTGGGGCTTCATCCACCATACCTTCAGCCGCTATGCTGGCGACATGGAAACTGCCGATAAGGTTAATTGCGATCACTTTCGCAAACAGGTCCGGATCATGGGCCTGCCCGCGCGAGACGGTCTTCATCGCCGGGGCAATGCCCGCACAATTCACCACCAGACGTTCCTGGCCATGTGCTGTGCGGGCGGCCGCGAACCCGGCGCGCACAGATGCGCTGTCACTGACATCAACCTTGATAAAGGTGCTGCCGGTCTCTGTGGCCATCTGCTGGCCGCGATCTTCATCCATGTCAAACAGGGCGGTGCTTACGCCGCGTTCGCGCAGATGCCGGACAACGCCTGCCCCCAACCCGGACGCCCCGCCGGTAACCACCGCAGACATATCAGCGTTTAGCTTCATGCTACCTCCACCGCAACAGCAATGCCTTCGCCGCCACCAAGGCAAATGGCGGCAAGGCCTTTGGTTCCGCCGGTCTGGTCCAGCGCGGTCAACAGACTGACCAGAATACGCGCCCCAGAAGCCCCTATCGGGTGGCCAAGTGCACAGGCCCCGCCATGAATGTTGACCTTGTCCGGGTCAAGTTCAAGCTCGCGGATAAAGGCCATTGCCACGACCGCGAAAGCTTCATTGACCTCCCAGATATCCACATCTGATGTTCGCCAGCCCAGCGTTTCCACCAGCTTACGCGCGGCGTGCACAGGTGCGGTGGTAAACCAGCCCGGGGCATGGGCAAAGCCGGCATGACCGCAAATCCGCGCCCGCACGGGCAGGCTATGGGCCTGTACCGCCCGCCCGCTGGCCAGACTCAGCGCGGCTGCCCCATCTGAGATAGATGAAGAATTTGCCGCCGTTACCGTACCGCCATCCCTGAATGCGGGCTTCAGGTGCGGTATTTTTTCAGGGGAGGCAAGCTGTGGCTGCTCGTCTTTATCGACCTGATGGTTGCCGTTTCGGGTGGTAACGGTTACCAGACAAATCTCAGCCGCCAGCTTGCCGGCGTCCTGGGCATCTTGCGCGCGCTGCAGAGAGCGCAGCGCATAGCTGTCCTGTGCCTCGCGTGAAAACTGGTAATATTCGGCGCAGTCTTCAGCAAAACTGCCCATCAGCTTGCCCTTGTCATAGGCATCTTCCAGCCCGTCCAGAAACATATGGTCGCTCAGCCCCTGATGGCCAAGGCGGGCCCCACCGCGGGCCTTAGCCGCGAGATAGGGCGCATTGGACATGCTTTCCATGCCGCCGGCTATGATGATATCCGCACCGCCCGCCTTAATCTGATCATAGCCCAGCATCACCGCCTTCATGCCTGACCCGCACATTTTGTTCACCGTGGTACAGGGCACAGCCTCAGACAGGCCGCCAGCGAAGCTGGCCTGACGGGCAGGGGCCTGGCCCAGGCCGGCGGGCAACACACAGCCCATAATCACATCATTCACAAGGCTGTTATCAGCCTGTTGCCCAGCAAGGGCAGCGGCGATAGCCGCGCCGCCAAGCTGTGGGGCGCTCAGCGGGCTTAACGCGCCCTGAAAGCCGCCCATTGCGGTGCGCGCCGCCGCGGTAATGAAAACATCTTCAGCCATATCTGCATTGCCTCCGGGAATGGTTATTCACCTGTGAAGATGGCCGGGCGTTTTTCGGTAAACGCGGCCATGCCTTCTTTCTGGTCTGCGGTGGCAAACAGGGAATGGAATACGCGCCGCTCAAACAACAACCCTTCAGACAGGCTGATCTCATCTGCCCGCGCCACAGCTTCGCGTGCCAGCATCGCGCTGGCCGGGCCAAATTCGGCAATGGTTTCGGCCACCTTCAGGGTTTCGCTCAGCAGGCTGTCATCTGGGAATATGCGGGCCACCAGACCTGAACGTTCAGCTTCTTCGGCATCCATCATCCTGCCGGTGAGAATCATGTCCATAGCCTTGGCTTTACCAACCGCGCGGGTCAGCCGTTGCGAGCCGCCCATGCCCGGCATTACCCCCAGCTTGATCTCAGGCTGGCCGAACTTGGCAGAGGCACCAGCAAACAGGATATCGCACATCATGGCCAGCTCGCACCCGCCGCCAAGGGCAAATCCGTTTACAGCAGCGATCTTCGGGGTGCGCAGTTGGGCC
>CBFHLG010000008.1:0-16393 GCA_965656625.1 Puniceispirillaceae bacterium (SeqCode) | reverse complement strand
GCAGCCGGTCTCTTTATCATCATCAAGGCTGGCCAGATAGCCGGTTACCTCATCTGTCATTGCCCTGTTCAGCGCGTTCAGCGCATCAGGCCGCTTCAGTTCAACCAGAACCACACGGCCGTGCCGGCTGACGCTGATGGTTTCAAATGTCTGTTCTGTCATCGCTTTTTTCTTTCTGGAGTTGTCAGGAGGGCCGGGAACGGGCCTCAAAGCGGGGCAGCATGGCGGAGAAATCGCGCCCTTCGCCATCTTCTGTGCCCACAAACTGCTGATAAAGCGCCAGCGCATAGGCCCCCATCGGGGTGTCGGCGTCAACCGCTTCAGCGGCCTGTTGGGACAGGCCTAAATCCTTTACCATCAGCTCTGCTGCAAAGCCGGGCTTATAGTCATTGTCAGCCGGGCTAGAAGGGCCAACACCGGGCGCAGGAAAATAGCTGTTTACGGTCCAGCTGGCCCCTGAAGAGGTGCTCAGCACATCAAACAGCTTCTGTCTGTCCAGACCCAGCTTGTCACCCAGCGCGATGGATTCGCAGGTGGCGATCATGGTCACGCCCAGGATCATATTGTTGCAGATTTTCACTGCCTGTCCGGCCCCGGCCCCACCGACATGCACCGCTTTATTGCCCATCACCTCAAACAAAGGAGATGCGATGGCAAAGGCCTTGTCAGTCCCGCCCACCATAAAGGTCAGGGTACCGGCCGCCGCACCGGTTATGCCGCCGGATACAGGCGCGTCCAGCATATCAATGCCGGCTTCTGCCATTTCCGCAGCAATAGATTTTGCGGTTTCCACATCCACTGTCGAACAATCCAGCAAGACTGTTCCGGCCTGCATCACAGGTTTAATTTCATCAGCCACCGCCTGCAGAATAGCCCCGTTCGGCAGCATGGTAATGACAACATCACAATCAGTTGCACAGGATGCCGCGTCCGCACAGATATCCACCCCGTCCAGCGCAGCCGGGGCAACATCAAAGCCGTTTACCGCATAGCCTGCTTTGACCAGATTGGCGGCCATCGGCGCGCCCATATTGCCAAGACCGATAAAGCCGATTTTCATGCTCACTCTCCTGTTCTTAAAAACGTATCAGTATAGGCGGTCGGGGCCAGCAGCTCATCAATCAGTCCGGCTGGAATATCACTGGCCGTTGTGAACTGCCACTGTGGCTGTCTGTCTTTGTCGATCAGCATCGCCCGTGTACCTTCCAGAAATTCTGCCTGCTGCATCGCCCGGCTGGTAAAGCGGTATTCCATCTCCAGGGCTTGGGCGAACGAACAATCGTCTCCCAGTTTGGCCAGCATCGCATCCACCGCCATCATCGATAGTGGTGCGTTCTGGGCCAAAGCCCTTTTGATGTGCGGGGCAAGCCCGTAATCACGGCCGTTTATCTCTGTTGCCAGCTGGTCCGGGTCGAACGCGGCGAACAGCCTGTCAATATCCGGCTGCCAGCTGGCCAGTTGGCTGTCCCCAGCGTCCTGAATGAAGCTGTCCAGGGCGGCCGGCGTGCCATCTGCGATCAATGAGCTGATAGCGTCTGCCCAGCGGTCCTGGGGAATAAAGCTGTCAGCAAACCCGGCCCAGATCGCATCAGCCGGACCCATCCGGTAGCCCGTGATGCCCAACAGGCGGCCGCTCTGCCCCGGGGCCCGAGCCAGAAGATAACTGCCACCCACATCCGGAACCAGACCGATCGCACATTCCGGCATCGCCATTTTGGTGGTCTCGCCCACAATACGGTGACTGCCGTGACACGAAATACCGACCCCGCCGCCCATCACATAGCCCTGCAGAAACGCGATGTAGGGCTTGGGGTAGTTGTGAATAAGGCTGTTCAGCCTGTATTCTTCACGCCAGAAGGCCTGTACATCATCAAACGCCCCAGCACGGCCCTTATGATAGAGCGCGGCGATATCACCGCCCGCACAAAAGGCTTTTTCGCCTTCTGCATCAATAACAACCTGAGTGATGGTGTCATCCTGCTGCCAGTCCAACAGGGCGGCTTCCAGCTCATCACACATCGCATGGGTTAACGCGTTCAGCGCTTCTGCCCGCCTTAAAGTGACCCGGCCAGTGGTCTGTTCACGACGGCACTCTATCTGGCTCATTTGTCTCGCTCCGCCAGCAATGACCGGCTGATAATCACTCTCATAATTTCATTTGTACCTTCTAAAATCTGATGCACCCGCAAATCACGGACAATTTTCTCCAGCCCGTAATCAGCCAGATAGCCATAGCCGCCATGGATTTGTAAGGCCTGGTTGGCCACATCAAAACAGCTGTCGGTCACAAAGCGTTTTGCCATGGCACAGGCCCGGGTCGCATCAGGGGCCCCGTTATCCAGCTTCCACGCCGCCTGGCGCAGGAAGATGCGCGCGGCTTCAAGTTGGGTATGCATATCGGCCAGCTTGAACTGCAGCGATTGAAACTGGTCTATCGATTTGCCGAACGCGGTTCTGTCTTTGGCATAGGTAAGCGCCTTTTGATAGGCTGTCTGGGCCCCGCCAAGGGCGGCCGCCGCGATGTTTAACCGGCCCCCGTCCAGCCCCTTCATGGCATAGGTAAAGCCCTGACCTTCCTCGCCCAGAAGATTGCCTGCGGGAACCTCGCATTTATCCATGATGACCTGCGCTGTTGGCTGGCCGCGCCAGCCCATTTTTTTCTCTGGAGCGCCAAAGGACAGCCCCTCTGCCTCACTGTCCACCATCAGGGCTGATATACCTTTTGGGCTGTCCTCACCGGTGCGGCACATCACGATATACAGATCTGAATAATTACCGCCGGAGATAAAAGATTTCGTGCCGGTAACCTGCCAGCCTTCATTGGTGCGCGCGGCTTTTGTTTTCAGCGCGGCGGCGTCTGAGCCGGAGCCCGGCTCGGTCAGGCAGTAAGAGCCGATTTTCTGCATCGAACACAGATCAGAGAGATAGGTTTCACGAAGCTGCTCATTTCCGAAGGAGGATACCATCCAGGCGACCATATTGTGAATGGACAGGAAGCTGGAAACGCTCGGGCAGGCCATCGCCAGGGCCTCAAACACCAAGGTGGCGTCAAGGCGGCTGAGGCCTGACCCGCCATGCTCTTCAGGGACATAAATCGCGGCCAGACCAAGTTCAGCAGACTGGCGCAGAACCTCTTTCGGCATCTGCTCAGTCTGGTCCCAGTCAACCGCATGCGGGGCGATTGTCTGCTCAGCAAAATCATGCGCCATATCAAAGACAGCCTGTTGTTCTTCAGACAGCACGAAGTCCATCGGGGTCACTCTCCACACAGATTATATGCTCATTGCTGACAGTCTAGCATCTGCGCCTCAGAACACCAGAGGCACGTGCCGGCCTTAGCCAGGGGTGCGCTGGTCATCGATAACCTTGCCGTCATTCGGCAGGCTGTCCGTGGCCACAATCTCTATTGTTCCGCGCAGCTTCAGGATATCGCGAACCGCCTCTGCATAGGCCTGTTCTGCGCCAGCGGCACCTTCGATTTGCACCGCCATCTGATCTTGCGAGCCATCATGCGTGACGGTCACGCGCACGCGGGTGATCTCGTGATGACGGTCTGCCAGCTGGGCCACCTGTTCAGGGCGCACAAACATCCCCTTTACTTTGGTGGCCTGGTCTGCGCGCCCGCGCCAGCCGACAATCCGCCGGTTGGTCCGCCCGCATGAGCTGACGCCCGGTAGAATCGCGGACAGATCGCCAGTGGCAAACCGGATCATCGGAAAATCGGGGTTTAGGGCGGTGACCACAACCTCGCCAATCTCGCCATCAGGGACACAAGTACCGGTCCCTGGCCGCACAATTTCAACAACCACCCCTTCATCCAGAATAAGCCCGTCTGTTTCACGCGATTCATACGCCACATGGCCGACATCGGCGGTTCCATAGCATTGCCGGCACATTATCCCGCGCCGGTCATATTCCTCACGCAACGCCGGAAATAACGGCCCGCCGCTGACACAGGCTTTAGTCACAGACGACATATCAAGGCCCAGCTCTTCACCTTTCTCTAAGATGGCTTTCAGATAATCAGGGGTGCCGGCATAGGCGGTGACACCAAGGCTGGCGATGGCCTGAGCCTGCAATTCGGTCTGACCTGTGCCCGCGGGAACAACTGCCGCGCCAACCGCCGCTGCGGCGCTCTCAAACATCATGCCGGCTGGGGTGAAGTGGTAGGAAAAACAGTTCTGAACAATATCGCCTTTGCCAATGCCTATCGGGGCGAGGGCCCGGCCAAACCGCCACCAGTCCGTGCGCCTCATCCCGATTTCGTAAATTGGGCCAGGTGACTGAAAAATCTGATGGGTATCAGCAAAATCATGGGGCACAACACGCTTGAGCGCCAGCGGCTGGCCGCGGTGTTGCAGCAGGCTGGATTTGCGTAACACAGGCAGCGTGGCAAGGGCCTGTCTGCTGGTGATCTGGTCTGGATCAATCGCGGCCAGGCTGTCCTGATAATGAGCGGCCTTGGCTTTGGCCAGAGCGATTAGCTGTGGCAACTCGCGGGCAAGCGCGGCCTCTCGTTCATCTTCGGACCGCCTCTCCAGGTCATCATAAAAGCTGGTCATCAGCTGAGCCATCTTTTCCGGCGGCGGTAGGAGCGCACATCACGGAAGGATTTGCGGCCTTCATCGGACATGCCCAGATAAAATTCCTTCACATCCGGGTTTTCACGCAATTCGGCGGCGGGGCCATCCATCACCACCCGGCCGGATTCCAGAATATAGCCATAATGGGCAAACCGCAGTGCGACATTGGTGTTCTGTTCGGCCAGCAGGAACGACACGCCTTCTTTTTCATTCAGCGCTTTAACAATGCCGAATATTTCCTCAACCAGTTGCGGGGCAAGGCCCATAGACGGCTCATCTAGCAGCACGGTTTCAGGACGCGACATCAACGCCCGGCCAATCGCACACATCTGCTGCTCACCGCCCGAAGTATAGCCGGCCTGTGATTTGCGCCGTTCTTTCAAACGCGGGAAGTAGGTGTAGACCATATCCAGGTCGGCGGCGATATCACCGCGGCTGACAGAGCGGGTGTAGCTGCCGGTCAGGAGATTTTCCTCCACTGTCAGATGCTCAAAACAATGCCGGCCTTCCATCACCTGGATTACACCTGACTTCACCAGCGCGGCCGGGTTCAGGTCCGCAACCGGCCTGCCGCGATACAAGATAGAGCCCTTGGTCACCTCGCCCCGTTCAGAATGAAGCAGGTTTGAAATGGCTTTCAGGGTTGTGGTCTTCCCCGCTCCGTTGCCGCCCAGAAGGGCTGTAATGCCGCCTTTGGGCACAGACAGAGATACCCCTTTCAAGACCAGGATCACATGGTTGTAAATCACCTCAATGTTATTTACATCCAGCAGCTTTTCATCTGTTTCGACTGTATCCAGCATCTGTGCCTCTAGTATTTTGCGACTGATCTCAACGGTATATAAATAAAGACAAAAAAACAGCCAGCCCCCGCAAGTAACGCAGGGGCTGGACCGGTCAAGTGTTTAGCTGCACCGCTCAGCGATTTTGTTTTCAGCAGCATAGGCGGCTGAATCCTCAGCGATGAGGGCATTGATCACTTCGCCATCTGTCTGGATGAAGTCAGAGATCATTGACCATTTCTTGGCCTTGGCGTCCCACTGCTGAATAGCGGCCAGACCTGGGCCACCATGGTTCTCACAAGAGACGCTGAAGCTTGGCGCGAAGTTCGGCAGACCAAGGGATGACATCTGGGCCTCATCAATTGAGAAGGCTTCCATTGCATCGCGCATATCAGCAGGTGAGATGTCAGACTTACCAGACATCTTCTGTGCCAGACGGGCTGCTTCTGTGGCCAGCATCGCGGCATACAGACCGCGGTTATACAGAACCTGGCCTGAAGAGGTGCCGTCACCGGCGGCCATACCCTTGTCATAGACATGCTTTTTCAGGTCAGCATAGATCGGGAAACCTGACCCTGTGTTGTGCATGGCCAGTGACTTATAGCCATGAGCAGCATCACCAGCAGGCAGAACATCACCTTCAGAACCAGACCACCATACACCGATGAAGTTTTCCATTGGGTAGCGGATATTCGCGGCTTCCTGAATTGCGGTTGGGTTCATCACGCCCCAGCCCCACATGGTGACATAGTCAGGCTTTTCGCGGCGGATTTGCAGCCACTGTGACTTTTGTTCCTGACCAGGGTGGTCAACTGGCAGCAGTGACAGCTTGAAGCCATGCTTCTTTTCCAGTTCCTGCAGCGTGCGGATAGGTTCCTTACCATAGGCAGAGTTATGATACACAAGCGCGATTTTCTTGCCTTTGATATCGCCGTTATTCAGCGACAGGATGTGATTGATCACAGCAGATGCGCCAACCCAGTAATTGGCTGGATAGTTGAACACATGGCTGAACACCTTACCGTTGGCAGCAGAGGTCCGGCCATACCCCATAGACAGGATGGGAATACCGTCTGCGGTGGCTTTCGGGATCAGCTGGTAGGTGATGCCTGTAGACATCGGCTGATACACCAGTGAGCCTTCACCCTTGGTGTTTTCATAACATTCAACACCCTTTTCGGTGTTGTACTGTGTCTCACACTCAATGTAGTTAATCTTTTCGCCGCCAATGCCGCCGTCACGTTCATTCAGCAGGGTCATATAGTCAGCATAGCCATCAGCATAAGGAATGCCGTTCACAGCGTAAGGACCTGTCCGGTAGGTCAGGTTTGGGAAGGTCAGGTCAGCGAGGGCCGGGCTGACCATAGTCAGGGCCGTTGCCGCACCGACAAGTAGTGATTTGAGCTTCATGATTTCCTCCGTTTGAACTCAAGTTCTATTGTTAATTCCAGTATATCACCGGCCTGCCGTCAAGGGAGAACAGCCGACCAGCTTGCCACGGGCCATTAATGCGGAAACGGCCAGAGCCTCAGCTTTTCCTTGATGATGCGCCACAGCATGGCAAACCCATGCGGTTCCACAATCAGGAAAAAGACAATCAGTGAGCCCACAATCAGAAATTCGAAGTGAGCCGCTATATCCACCGGCCAGCCCAACGAGCCGACCATTACGTTTTTCAGCACAACCGGCATCAGAACCAGGAACGCCGCCCCGGCAAGAGAGCCAAAAATAGAGCCCAGCCCGCCAATGATGATCATGAACAGAACCAGGAATGATTTCTGGATGCCGAACACCTCGCCAACCTCAACCGCGCCCAGATAGACAGAGAACAACAAAGCCCCGGAAATGCCGACATAAAATGACGACACACCAAACGCGGTCAGCTTGGCCATCAACGGGTTCACGCCGATGATTTCAGCCGCGATATCCATATCCCGGATCGCCATCCATTTGCGCCCGAATGAGCCGCGTGTCAGGTTGCGCGCAATAAGCGCCAGCGCTGTCAGGAAAGACAGACAGACGATATACACCGCTTGTGGTGAGGAGTTCGGACCAGAGATAATAATTCCCAGAAACTCGCGCTCAGGCGCGTTGATCTGGCCAGAGGCGGAATAGTTGTAGAACCAGCCGACTTTATTAAACAACCAGACCAGAAAAAACTGCGCCGCCAGTGTGGCTACCGCCAGATAAAACCCTTTAATGCGCAGGCTGGGCAGGCCAAACAGGATTCCGACCATCGCTGTCACCCCGCCAGACAGGATGATACAGATAATCAGGTTCATTTCCGGGAAACCGGTCATCAGCTTGTAACAGGCATAGGCCCCCACCGCCATGAACCCGCCTGACCCCAGCGAGACCTGGCCGCAATAGCCGGTCAGGATATTAAGCCCGATGGCGGCAATGCCAAAGATCAGGAACGGCAGCAAGACCGCGTTCGCCCAATAGTCATTGATCAGGAACGGGACCACCAGAAAGGCAAACGCCAGGGCCGCAAAATACGCTATCCTGTCAAAGCCAATGGGAAAGGTCTGCTGATCAGCCGCATAGGATGTTTTGAATTCACCAACTTCACGATAAAGCATGTTCGTCTACACCCTCTCAATAATCTTTTCGCCAAACAGGCCTTGTGGTCTGAACACCAGAAACACAAGAGCCAGCATATAAGCGAACCAGTTTTCTGTGGCCCCGCCCAGCAAAGGCGCGCCTATCAGAAATTCAAACATCTTCTCGCCAACACCGATGATCAGCCCACCGACAATCGCCCCGGGAATGGAAGTGAAGCCGCCCAGCATCAGCACTGGCAGTGCTTTCAGGGCAATCAGCGACAACGAGAATTGAACCCCTGACTTTGACCCCCACATAATCCCCGCAACAAGCGCAACAAAACCGGCGATGGCCCAGACGATTACCCAGATGCCGCGCAACGAAATGCCAACAGACAAGGCGGCCTGATGGTCATCGGCGACCGCGCGCAAGGCGCGGCCCGTCTTGGTGTATTGCGAGAACAGTACCAGCGATATCACCAGCACGGCGGCTATCACGGTGGCGTAAATATCCAGCGTATCAAGATAGAAGCCGTAGAAATCTTCACCGCCGAGGAAGGCTGTGCTTTCCTCAATCCAGAAATTGCCGCCTTGCGGGATACCGATATCCAGTTTTTTGACGTTCGACCCCCACATCAAATCGCCAAACCCTTCCATGAAATAGGCCAGCCCGATAGTCGCCATAAACAGGATAATGGGCTCTTGGTTCACAAGATGTTTGAGGATCAGCTTTTCCACCAGGAAGGCGAACAGCAACATTACGCCCAGCGCGAACAGAATCGCGAAAAAGGCGGGCATGGTCCAGCCGAAATGATGCACCTCAGTCCCAAACACGGCGTTGATCAGATGCGCGAACGGGATCTGGCCTTCTTGGAATCCGACCAGTGTCATCGCGGCAAACAGGGCCATGATGCCTTGCGCGTAATTGAAAATTCCTGAGGCCTTGAAAATCAGCACGAATCCCAGCGCGACCAGAGAATACATCACGCCGGCCATAAGCCCGTTCAGAAACACCTCAACACCATAATAAAATTCTGCTGGCATGTTCTTCCTCTCTGCTAAGACCTGTTCTGGCGGGTTGTCTTATCAGTCATGTGACACCCCCAGATAAGCATCGATAACCGCCTGATTGCTGCGTACCTCTTCAGGGGTGCCATCACCGATTTTCTTGCCGTAATCCATCACCACAACGCGATCAGCCAGGTCCATCACCACGCTCATATCGTGTTCGATAAGCGCAATGGTGGTCCCGAACTCCTCATTCACATCCAGAATGAAGCGCGACATATCCTCTTTTTCTTCAACATTCATCCCGGCCATAGGCTCATCCAACAGCAGTAAGGATGGCTCCGCCGCCAGGGCCCGGCCCAGCTCGACCCGTTTTTGCAAGCCATAGGGCAGGCGGCCGACAGGTACTTTGCGGATGCTCTGAATTTCAAGAAAATCGATAATCCGTTCGACGAAGGCGCGGTTTTCAACTTCTTCTTTCTGGGCCCGGCCCCACCACAAAGCTTGCGAAAGCATGCCTGTCTTCATGTGGGTCAGGCGGCCAGTCATGATATTGTCCAGCGTTGACATGCCTTTGAACAGGGCAATGTTCTGGAAGGTTCTGGCGATACCCTGATGGGCAATCTCGTAAGGCTTCAGGGGTTTGCGCACCTCACCCTTGTAGAACACCTGACCTTCCTGCGGGTGATAAAACCCGTTGATGACGTTCAGCATGGACGATTTGCCCGCCCCGTTTGGCCCGATAATGGCCCGGATTTCGCCTTCACGGATATCAAAGGAAATATCCTGAATGGCCGTCACGCCGCCGAATCGCAGTGTGATATTCTGCATTTCCATAACCGCGCTGCCAATGGTGCGGCCATCTGCGGTTACATAGCTGTCTTTATCAGCTGACGGGGCAGGGTTCTGGCTCATGCCGCGGCCTCCTGTGTTGAGACGACCTGTGCATCAGCTATTCTCAAGGTGGCTGAGATAGACCCGGTGGTGCCGTCTTCATAGGTCACTTCTGTCTTGGTGAAGATTTCTGACTTGCCGCCATACAGCGCATCAATCAGCTCTTTGAACTTATCTTGGATCACCCGGCGGCGGACTTTGCGTGTTCTGGTCAGCTCACCATCATCGGCGTCCAGCTCTTTATGCAGGACAAGGAACCTGTGAATCTGGCAGCCAGACAGCATTTCATCTGCCGCTACATCCCGGTTCACTTCATTGATGTGGTTCTGGATCATCTGATAAACTTCGGGGTTGCCGGCCAGCTCCTGATAAGAAGAATAGGCAATGTTGTTCCGCTCTGCCCAGTTACCGACAGCCTGCAGGTCAATATTGATGAAGGCTGTACACATGTCCCGGTCCGCCCCGAACACCACGGCTTCCAAAATGCTGGGATAGAATTTCAGCTTGTTTTCGACATATTTAGGGGCAAACAGGCGGCCATCCTTCATTTTGCCAACATCCTTGGCCCGGTCGATTATCCGCAGATGGCCGGTATCCTTTTCAATGAAGCCCGCATCACCGGTTGCCACCCAGCCATCTTTGTCTTTGGTGTCTTTGGTGCTTTTTGCGTTTTTGTAATATTCAACAAATGTCCCGGGAGAGCGGTAGAACACCTCACCATCACTTGAGATTCTGATTTCCACCCCGGGTGAGGGCACGCCAACAGTATCCGCCCGCACCTGGCCATCAGGTTGCTGGGTAATAAAAACGCTGGCTTCGGTCTGACCATAAAGTTGTTTCAGGTTAATGCCGAGAGAACGGTAGAAGTTGAAAATCTCAGGGCCAATCGCCTCACCGGCGGTATAGCCGACCCGCACTTTGCTCAGGCCGAGCGTGTTCAACAGCGGCCCATAGACCAACAGCTTGCCCAGCCCGTATTTCAGCCGATCGAAGGTGCCAACAGGCCGGCCGTCCAGCAAATCACCGCCCACCTTCTGGGCATGATCCATGAAATGGTGGAACAGAGCCTGTTTTATCGTGCCGGCATCTTCCATCCGGATCATCACATTGGTCAGCACGCCTTCGAAATAGCGCGGCGGGGCAAAGAAATAGCTTGGCCCGATCTCGCGCAGGTCATGCTGCATTGTCTCTGTACTTTCCGGACAGCAGACACAAAATCCGGTCCACATCGCCTGACCCATCGAAAAGATGAAATCACCGACCCAGGCCATCGGCAGATAGGCCAGCACAGAATCAGTTACATTAAGCTTGTCGAAATCTGATGAGGCCTGCGCTGTCTTGATGATGTTGTCATTTGACAGCACAACACCTTTCGGCTGGCCGGTGGTCCCGGATGTATACAGCATTGCACATGTGTCTGCGCCGCTCTGGGCGGCCTCGCGCTTGGCCAGGTCTTTCTGCTGCTTGCTGCTGGCCTCGCTGCCGGCTTTTTGCACCTCACGGTAGTCATGCAGATAGCTGTGGTCATATTTGCGCATGCCGCCATCATCCAGATAGATAATCGCCTTCAGCTCTGGCAGGCGGTCCTGAATCTCAAGGATTTTATCAACCTGTTCCTGGTCTTCTGCAAAAATGAAGCGGGCTGAACAATGCGCCAGCACATAAGCTATCTCATCTGCGACCGAATCCTGATAGACAGGGACAGGAACCGCGCCGTTGGTTTGCGCGGCGATCATCGCCCAGTAAAAATAAGGCCGGTTGCGCCCGAGCAAGGCAACATGGTCACCAGGCTGCAGCCCGATGGTCAGCAAGCCGGCAGCCAGACGGCCTACCTCATCAGCGGCCTCAGCCCAGCTCCAGCTTTGCCAGATGCCAAATTCCTTCTCCCGATAGGCAGGCTTGTCAGCGTAATGTTCTGCGTTATACGCCAGCAGACGCGGCACAGTATCACGTCTGGCTGCGCTGGTCTCAGCTGCGGCCACGATATCCTCCCTCGATTTATTTATACAGCCGGTGAACCCGACTTTTTATTTGTACAGTTGAGTTTACAAAACATCGAAGCGCTTGCAAGCCGGTTCAGTGTTTTTTTTTACATTGCCTGTCCGGCGGCGCGCAACCAACGCTGGTTCAGCTGTCTCAGCTCGCCCTCATCAAACTGGTCTGCGGCCAGCCAGTAGCGGCCATCTTCAACAAAATAGCCGAGCTCTTGTTCTGTTTTGAGGCAGCTTTCGACAAGCTGAACATCAATGGTCTGAAGCCGGGCAGGGCGGCTCATCTCCTTGACTGTGCGCCGCGGGAAAATTAGCCGCGATGGCCCGTCTGACAAGTTGACCACCGCACAGCCCGCCTGGGCGGCAAAGCACAGGAACCGTGCAGAACTGCCCTCAAGCGAGGTGAGCGATATGTCCGCGCGCAACGGGTCTGGCTGGCCGGTACCGTAAAAATGGGTTGGCCCGGTATCGGGATAATGCATATCACAGCCGATAAAACAGATCTCTGCCGGGCGGTAGTCATCCAAAACCCAATATGCCGCGGTGAAGGCCATGGTCCCGCCAGCATATACAAAACCACCAAAATGGTTCTGGGCCGGCACAAACGCGCTCTCATCAATCAGCCTTTGGGCGGGCGTGATTGCGGGCGGCAGGCGCGAGGCTGGAAAATCATACGGATAGATAAGATCATCCCATTTGTCTGTGACTTGCCAGGCGTTGTTGATCACCACAACCCTGTCAAAGACTGACAAGTCCCAGCTGCGCACCTGTACCGCGTTCGGACCAGACCCGATAATAAGGATGCGGCGGTTATCTTCAGAAGGTGTGCGGGCGGGCATAAGGGTCAAAAAAGGGGCCAGGAAAATGAGGACAGGGAACAGGAAACTTGCATCACCCTAGCATCTGGTCAGGCCAGTTAAAAGAGGCAGCAGAAAAGCAGTGGCCTTTTCAAGAGTGAGGCGATATCCTGCGGCCCATATCTTTACAGGACAACTGAAAGGACCGGCTGTGCTCACGGCAATTTACGCCTCAATATTATGTCTGTTCTTCCTCTTTTTGTCGGTGCGCGTTATCGGCCTGCGCGGCAACCCTGTGTTCGCTGTTTTCAGCTTTGGTAAAGATAGGCCAGACGCGCTGGAACGGGCGATACGGGCCCACGGTAATTTTGCTGAATATACACCATTATTCCTGATTCTGCTGTATCTGGCCGAAAGCATGGGCATGACGCCGGCCAGCCTGCATGCCTATGCTGCCAGTTTTTGTGCCGGCCGGTTAATGCATGGGATTTGTTTTGCGGTGATGAGACGCAATTTGTTCTTGCGGGTTGGCGGCACCATCCTGACGTTGTTTCCGCTGTTGTTTCTGGCGGTCTGGCATTTGCTGTCAGTCTGGCCGTTCTTGCCCGCATAAATCCGTGCCTGCATAAATCTGTGATCGCATAAATCTGTGATCGCAATCGGGGGGGCTGGCTGATGAGAATTGTGGGCTGTGCTGTTTTTGCCAGCGCTCATAAAAAAAGCCTTGCAGAGGCCGCGCGGGTAAACGCGGGCAGCCCCTGAAAGGCAAAAGATGTTGTGCCGGTGGCTGGCTGGCCTTGCGGCGCGTTATTCAGCCTTCAGGTTAACAGCAGAAGTCTTGCCGTTCTTGCCTGTTTCCAGCTCATATGAAACTTGCTGGCCTTCGTTAAGACCGTCCATGCCTGCGGCTTGTACAGCAGAGATATGGACAAAAACGTCTGACCCGCTCTCATCTGGTTCGATGAAGCCATAACCTTTAGTGGAGTTAAACCACTTTACTTTTCCTGTGCTCATAGGATTTTCCTTTTGATTTTGGTGTTTAGGATAGCGTCAAATCAAAAAAGAAATTCCGGCCGTCCAGCCTGTCACTTAACAGGTTATCTCCGGTAATAAACGATTTTGGGACAGTGTCCATAAAAAATTTTAAGGGCCGGGTGATCATAATGCAGCTTTAGGCCCTGATTTTCGGCAAATGAGAAGCCGTCTGACGGCCTGTCCGCCGCCCCCTTGACGTTTGGTTCTGCCTACTTCTGTGCAGGCGTTTAGTCTGGCAGGGTGCAGCAACAGAGCCGCAAACAAATGCCCCTCTTGTAAGCCTGTCACAAAATAAGCGTTGCCATCCATAAAAATACCGTACAGTATTTTATTAAATCCAGAAAAGAGGGAGGAGATACCGTTATGACTATGATGTATAAAAAATCGTTCGATGATGCTGATGAGGTGAAAACACCGCCCAAAGCCCATGTTTCAGTGGTGAAGCTGGGGGACATGAATGCCTCCAAGCTTATACTTGAGCCGGGTTGGAAATGGTCTGAATGTATCAAGCCTGTGGTGGGCGGCGACAGCTGCCAGGCAGGTCATGTCGGCGTTATCATTCAAGGCAAATTAATGTGCGTCCATAATGACGGCACAAAGGTTCTGGCAGAGGCCGGTGATGCCTATTATTTTGCCCCGGGGCATGATGGCTGGGTTGAAGGCGATGAAACCGTTATCGCTTATGAAATCGTGGGCGGCGGCAAAGATTTTGGCCCCTGGAAGACCGCCGATTAGGTGGTCACTTCTCCCCGCCCTGTTTTGGAAATTCCAATTCGCCTTAACAGTATGACGGGTAACGACCTGTCGTCAGGCGTATGGGCAGAGCAGATGTCAGCTTTAGATAATGATGTAGTTGGCATTAACATTCCGATGAAGCCAAGTGAAACCTTGGAATGGTAAATGTGTACCATGCCCGGTCATTTTGTGGCGCACAATTTGCCACATAACAGTCGTAAGTATGGATAATTTTTGGAAAAAGGGTGCTGGTGGAAAGGTTAAATGCTCTATACATGCACCAAGCTGCATCTCTATGTAAGCCTTATCAATAGCTGATGTTTCCGACCTTCACTGTTAATAGGCACGAAATGTACATCAGTTTGTACATCACATGATGTGTCTACAGAGTTCCTTATGAGTATAGGGGAAGTTAGGCATGGTAAGTGTCTTTACACCTACCTCTATAATATCACTCATAATGCATCCCTTATCTGTGCATTTAACATGATTGCATGTCATGTGAGATAAACCACGCATGGGCCATAGGGGGTGTGCAGGTATTATGTTGTTAGGGTGTTACACAGATGGGGGTTAGGTTTGCATTACGCCCGTTGGATGGGCTTTGCCATTGATGATAAGTTTTGGTTCTTCACCAACGTCAATAAGCTGAGGCCGCTCATTTAAATAATTTGTCAATTCTGGCATTTGTTCCATATCGAAGATGAATTTTTCTAAACGAGGAAACTCCACAATAAGTGTTTCGTCAAGTAACTGTGACAAATTAAGATGGTGATAAGCTGCGAACTCAGCTGCTCTTGGTGTATCGTCAATGAAATACTGACCTTCATACACCTCCAAGCAATTATTCAAATCAGAGAATCGCCTAGAAAGGTTAGGTCTCATCGCCTCTTTCTTTGAATTAAAATCATCACCCACCGCAAAATTGACCGTGGGATTTAGCGGCGCAAACAATTCTTGTGCACTTTGCAAAATGGCAGCTGATTGTGCAGCCTTTATAGGTTCTTTCAACGTGATGCCGGCAACTGTCTCCAAATACTGAAGTATTGCGACACTCTGACAGATTTGTTGTGTTCCATTCACCTCAAGCATAGGCAGTTGTTTGAAAGTCAGTGTCGGTTTTACATTAGGCCAAACATCACCGAAATGTTCCCAAGACATTAAATAATCATATTCAATGTTATGACAGCGCATAAGCATTTGAGGTGCTTCAGCTAACGCCCTCATCTTGAAATAGACTAACTTCAATTTCATGTACGCCTCACACTTCGGTGATGTGCCTAATTAAGATTTCAATCTAAACTTATTGCGCTTCCACTTACCATTTAAAGTCATAAATGCTGTGGGCGCCGTCAATTTGAAAGGTGGTTTGGAAAGTTGGAAAAGCCTGTACACCTTCATACTTTCCAGTGCCGCTGGCTAAAATTCCTTTCCCAATTCCGGTGCTTGGGTCTATTGATGCAGTCCAAACAGAGGCATCTCCATCTGGGTCGATTGATTCACAAACGCCATTTATTGATGAAGGGGCTTGCTCTCCAGCGGCCATCATCATAGTGAAATGACAAGTTGCCATGGCTGCAGTAGGCCAGCCCTCAGGTGCGTTCTGATAATGCCAGAAGTCTTCGTTAATCATATGAACAATTGACCCAGTTTTGCCTTCAATGGTTGTTGAAGAAACATTACTGGAGAAGCCCTGACCGTTATAATGACCGTCAGCAAGTGCAGATGAACCTGAAACTGCTAAAAAAATTACTGCAATAGTGCGATTGATTTGATTTTTCACCTGGTTTCTCCTCTATTAAAATACTAATTGGTATATAATAGTTCATCTAAAATGGGCTAATGTAAAGAAAGTTTTTTCGACACTCACGCATGGGGCATGCATGGGGTGTGTCACATGATATGCAATCATGTTAAATGCACAGATAAGTGATACTTGTAAGTGATATTATAGAGGTAGGTGTAAAGACACTTACTATGCCTCACTTTCCCTATGCTCAGTAGGAACTCTGTAGACACATCATG
>CBFHLG010000007.1:0-108011 GCA_965656625.1 Puniceispirillaceae bacterium (SeqCode) | reverse complement strand
CCGTGTGAAAGGCCGGTCTGGCTCTGTGAAAGAGGAGAGTGTGGCAATAGACTTTTCTATGCGTTCTGGATCACTGTATTGGGTAAACTCATGCGTCATAAAGGGTTTTTCAAATTGTTACTCGGCTCAATAGATATGTGCTCATTTTACCTCTCTGAATTACAATGCATCTAAATCAAAATGTACGCAAATGCCTCTGCCAACCCATCAAAGGTCCGCGGTCCAAGAGCCGCAGACCGGACTTTTTATACCCCTACCCCCTCGAATAAGAACCAAAGCTGATTGGCACAGGCCATCAGTAACCCCAAACGAAACTACCCTCCCCTTAAAGAGCAGGTTTTTTTAGATAAAAATGTGGGGGTAAATGTGGGGTCAGTTCACCAGAAGGCTGGAAAAAGACTCTATTACAGTCACTTACAGAAAAGTGTGAAGGACTCCTCCTCCGCCATACCCCCCTTTTCCATGTTATCTTTTATCATCTTTAATGCCCAATAATCCCATGTTTTCTGGGGATGTATGGGCATAAAGTGGTCGGCCTTCTGCCGTTGAAACAGCGTTTTCTGTTGGCGTGATCGCAATGGTGAAATTAGGAGCAGGAGTTGGTTGGGTGCCTCAATCTCTAGCCCGCGGTGATATCCAAAGAGGCGAGATCTGCGTGTTACCGCAAGACCATGGCCGGATAGCTGTTGATGTCGTCCTAACTGCGCATCAAAATAATAAAATCGGCATGTCTGTGCTCAACGCGCTGTTGGATAATGCGGGGCAAGGCGGATTTATTTAATCGCACGAACAGTGAACTTATAAAATAACACCAAAAACCACGGTCCGCGGTCCGAAAGCCGCAGAGCACAAACCATAAAAAATTGGTCAACGGAGCTTACGTTAAACCGATTCTTTTTTTGCAGAGCAGGCCGACCCAATCTTCAGATTTTCCTGACATACCCGCACTTGTCCCTGTAAATGAGCAGATAACCTTCAGGCCAGCCGCCTCGGCAAAGCCTTCAAGTTCGCTTTGCGTGTAATAAGCATATAGGCGGCCCAGATCATCACGCTTTTCCCCGGTGCCAGATTTCAGCGCCAGGTAAAATAAGCCGGCCGACACCAAAGCAGCAGAAGCGGCGGCTATATGGCCCGGAAATTTAGCCCGTTCAGCGTGCAACAGGCTAAAATTCGCCCAAATACCCTGATAGAGACCAACAGCGTCAAGTTCAGAAAACTGTTCTTGTCTGGCGTCCAGGCCGTAATCTTCACAGGCAGCGGCAACCATCTCAGCTGAGGCATCAACACAGACCGGGCGCAACCCTGCATCCCGCATCCGGGCGGCCAAATAGCCTGGCCCGCACCCCCAATCCAACACTAACGCAGCTTTTGGCAACGCAGCAATAAACGCCTCCAGCGGAGCCAGATTAGGCAGCTTGTCAACCATTTTTTTATAGGTATCAACATTGCTGTCATATACCGAGATTGTTTTTACATCGGCCACATCACACCTATAACAGACGGCTAAGGGAATCTGTTTTGATCAGTTTAACCTAAACGGGCCAGCAGAGGAAACGCGAATGGTAAACTTTTCATAGCGGTCTTTCGCCCTCCACTTATCAATCCCCCCTCTGTTAATCCCAATCTGGTGCTATTGGCATGCGGGTTTTATCCACAATCCGCATCTCCTTCTGGCCTAGAGCGTCTATCGCCGTCATATCCGGTGAAGACAGAACAAAATCCAGCGCGCCGAGATTGCCCTTCAGATTGTCCAGTTTTGTTGACATCGGGTTTGCCGATACCCCCTTCTGGATAGTCCAGCGAAGGATAATTTGTGCCTCAGAACGGTTGTAGCGCTCGGCTAACTCGCCGATGACAGGGTCCCCGAAAATCTGCCCTTTTGCCAAAGGGCAATAGGCCGACAAGGCAATACCTAGACGGCTGGCGGCGGCCAGCAGTTTAGATTGATCAAGGTAGGGATGAAACTCAACCTGATTACAGACCGGGACATCGTCTAGAATCTTTACTGCATCTTCCATCATCGAAATGGTGTAATTGCTGAGCCCGATAGACCGCGCATAGCCTTTGTCAGCGGCGGTTTGCAATAATTCCAAGGCTTCACGGTTGTCGCCTGACGGGGTTGGCCAATGCAACAGCAGCACATCCACATAATCGGTTTGCAACGCCCGCAGGGAAGCTTGCACAGATGGCATGAATTTATCTGCCCCCAGATTGGCTGGGAGCACCTTGGTGGTGATAAACAAATCCTCACGCGGACAGGGCTGGCTGGCCAGGGCCGCGCCTAATGCTGCTTCATTTTCATACATCTGGGCGGTATCAAAACCACGGTAACCGGCCTCAACCGCGCAGTCTGCGGCCTGTTTAACCTCGTCTCCTTTTAAGGGGAATGTGCCCATACATATCGGCACATGATTAGAAAAATAAACGCTCATAACGACCCTTTCGCGGTCTTGGTCTGTGCCGGCAGATGGCGGTCAACAAACACCTCTCGCCCGTTTATCTGCTGCCAAATAACCGGCAGCATTTCGCGGTAAGCTGACCAGATAGACCGGTTCGGCGGTGGCAGGTCATGCTTAATCAGCTCATGCAGTTTCGGCAGATTATAATAAGGGACCAGCGGAAACATATGGTGTTCAATATGATAATTCATATTCAGATAGATAAACCGGCTGAACGGGTTCATCAGCACGGTACGCGTGTTCAGCCTATGGTCTGTCACATTATCACGCAGGCCGCCATGCTGGAGGATGCCCGTCAGGGTAAAATGCCAGGCCCCATACAGTCGTGGCCCACCGATCAACAATACAGGAATGAAGGACTGGATGCCTATCGCGGCGGCGGCCGTCAGAAGATACACGGCCAGCCAGACCCGGGCGACGGCAAAAATACGGGCCTGTTCATGATCTGGAACATACAACGCTTCATCAGGTTGTATCCGGCCGATAACATGCCCGGCCATCCGCCGCAGGCTGTCGATTATATCGGGCAGACCGACAAAATTAAGAAGCAGGCGCAGCGCCGCTGGCGGGATCATCACCGCTATTTCCGCATCCCGGCCAACCAGCAGCGTATCGGTATGGTGGCGCGCATGTGACCATTTCCAGGTCACCGGATTGCGCATAATCATAAAACAGGCCAAATGGTAAACCACACGGTTCAGCCAGACTGTTTTAAACGCTGTGCCATGTCCGCATTCATGCCAGCGCGCATCTGACCCGGATGTATATAAAACGCCGTAAATAAACCAGAACGGCAGCGACAATACTGACGGCATCAGGCTAACCGCCGCCGCCGCTGAGCCCAGCATTGCCGCATAATAAATCAGAATATCGCGCAACGGCCGGCCGTCCTGGCGCGCCAGAAGCTGTTTCATCACCTGTCTGTCAACCGGGCTTTGATACCATTTCGGGGCAACAAGCCCATGTGTTGGCCCGCCCGCTTGTGCTGTTGTGATCAGATCATAATCCCGCATCATCCGCCTCTCAATGCTTATGGGATTAAGACTAGAACGGTGCAAAATCCGCTGTCAATCGGGCAAGGCAGGCCCTTAGCACAGCGTGAAATCAGTATAGATAAAGCCGCTGCGTTCAACGGTCTCGCCGCGTTCAAGGACAAGCGGGGCTGAAAACCCGGGCGCATTGGCCACAACAGTATGAAATTCCCCGCGCTCTCCACATGGGTCAATCCCCTCTGGCAAGCTGGCAAGGAAGGCGTCATCAAACCGTGCTCCGCACATCTGTTTTGGAAGTTTGCGCGGGTCCAGAGTGACAATATATGTCTCCAGACCACTGGTCAGCATGTCTGCGGCCAGGTTTGTTGTATCACAGCCCCACAGCGGCAGATGCAGGCTGACACCAAGCGGGGTGTAGAGGTTTTCACGATAAGCGCGCACATCTTCTAAAAAGAGATCACCAAATATCCAGTCGGTGATGCCCTGGTCCTTCAGCTCCTGCACAGTCTTTATCATGCGATCTTCATAAATCTCATTACTGCAGGGATGCGGCAACGGGACCTCAATCAACGGCAGACCGAGGGCGGCGGCTTGTGCCCGTGCAATCTCTTGTCTTGTGCCATGCACCGCCACCCGGTCAAAGACCTCGTTAAAGCTGGAGACCAGAGCGACAATGTCAAATTCGCCCGCTTTCCTGGCCGCGGCCAGGGCATAGGCACTGTCCTTTCCAGACGACCAGGACATAACAGCCTTTGGTTTGGTCATAATAACGCCTTTCTGATTGCCTCAAGCCCGTCTGTCAGCGCGGCCGGTCCGGGCTGCAGGATCAAAGGCGATTTAATCTCATGAATGCGTCCAGCCTTAACAGCCGGAATATCTTGCCAGCCGGACCGGGCCGCGATTTTCTCCGGCCTGACCTTCTTGCCGCACCAACTGGCCAGAATAACATCAGGGGCAGCGGCTATCACTTCCTCAGACTGCACAAACCTGTGCTTCGCTGCTTTATGTTCACAAAGCTGGGGAAACGCTTCTGTACCGCCTGCTATTTCAACAAGTTCTGAGACCCATTTAATGCCGGAGATCATGGGCTCATCCCATTCTTCAAAATAGACTTTCGGCCGCGCCCGGTGCGCGGCAGCCTCTGCCAGCGTGGCCAAACGTGCCTCATAACCGGCCACCAGCCTGTCAGCCTTATCCGAAGCGCCGACAAGCGCGCCCAGATGCCAGATCATCGCCAGGATCCCGGCAATATCGCGCTGATTATAAGCCATTACAGAAACACCTTTTCGGATCAAATTAGCGACGATATCGGCCTGCAGGTCAGAAAAGGTCAGGACAAGATCAGGCTCAAGGTCCATAATTTTCGGGATATCAGCAGAGGTGAAGGAAGAGACACGCGGCTTTTGCCGGCGCACCTCTGGCGGGCGCACAGCATAACCGGACACGCCAACAATTCGGTCCTGCTGGCCAAGCAGATATAACGTTTCAACGGTTTCTTCTGTCAGGCAAATAATCCGTTCAGGCGGGAAGCGGCGCATCGACATAAGCTGTTCTTTTCAACCTTGTGAAGTGACAAGATATGCCTATTGCAATCTGGTCTAGCCGATAAGGTCAAGACAGAGCCGACAATTAACACAACACGCCCGACACAAACCGCTTCTGGCTAAGCCAGACCAGCACTCTCAGCGCGCACGCCTCCTCTATGGTCTGCATGATATCCTGAATAAACTGGTGCACCGCCCGCCGCCGCGCGCTTTCCTGGCGGGTAGCCAGATAAAATTTTGACACCCAGCGAAACTTATCTTCCCGCAGCGCGCGCAAATCTTCTTTTTCAAGCCAGGTCTTGGCATAATGATCAGGCAAAGCACCTTAAAAACAGGCCGCTGGCGAACAGTACAAACACAGCCTCAAAATTGGAGACGTATGCCAGCGGGTCCATTTTTGACCAGTCTGCGGTGGAGCTGAAATCATAGGTAAGCTGACAAACCGGATACTCCGCAAGAACATCTGCGGTAATCTTCTGCGCGGCCAGTGCATCCGATTCTGGCAGCTCAACTGTTGTTGAACTTCATCGGCTTTATCTTCCATAACCGCAGTTGATATATCGCCCTCCCCCACCCTCAAGCTACGGCCGGGGGTATAGGGGTTCACTTTATGTGTGTACACGCGTTTAAGACAGGATATTATTTATCTGTTTTATATTGATATTTTAAATTCTGTCTTTTGTTCGTAAACCTCTCCCGGGCGCAGCACAGCGTTCGGGAAGTGCGGGTGATGCGGGGCGTCTGGCCAGAGCTGTGCCTCCAAAGCCAGACCCGCATATCGCCCATAAGAAAAGCCATTCAACCCCTCTGACCTTGTGGACAAGTTTGCCCCGTCATAGACCTGAAGGCCAGGTTCGGTTGTGCTGACCTCCAGTGACGGACCGGTCTCTGCTGACAGTTTTGCCACCGGGCGTAACGGCTGGCGGCTTCGCGACAGACAGAAATTGGTATCAAGCGGCAGGCGGGCGGGCAGCCTCTGGGGCTGGCGGAAATCATAGCCGGTTCCCGCAACAGGATTTATCTTGCCGGTCGGGATAAGGTCATCGTCCACTGGCAAATAGTCATCTGCCGTAATCTGCAGGCTGTGGCCGGTCATATCGGGCCGGCCGGTTAAGTTGAAATAGCTGTGATGGGCAAGATTACAGACCGTCGGCGCGTCTGTTCTGGCGTTTATGCTCAGAGCCAGCGCGCCCGCCTCGCTCAGCCGCCAGTCCAGTGTAATCTGCAGGCAGCCGGGAAAGCCCATATGCCCGTCTGGTATTACCAGCGCAAAGCTGACATGTTCCGGCCCGTGTCCGGTAATATCCCACAGCTGTTTGCCTGTGCTGACCCGCCCGCCATGCAACGTATGCTGTCTGCGAAAATTCTGGTCCAGCTGGTAAACACTGCCGTCAATATCAAGATGGCCGGCGGCGATCCGGTTCGCAAACCGGCCGGCAGTTGCCCCGATATAGCCGCCTTCTGCCAGATAGGGCGGAAAGCTTTCAAACCCAAGAACCAGAGACGGGGTGTGCCCAGCCAGCCGCAAATCCTGCAGGATACCGCCATAGCTGAGCAGCCGCGCTGTCAGTGGCCCGTTTGACAGGGTGATGGCGTGAACCGCTTCGCCTGTATCTGTATGCCCGAAATTCTCGATCATTGGGGGATTTGTCTTACTGCTGAACCTTTTAGAAGTTGAGGCTGACGGCTGTTCACCGTCAGGTCAAGTAAGGCATGGGCGTTGAATGCGTTTTTTTCGTTGCCACGGCGGGGTATTTCATTTCTAGTCAAAACAGAGGAGCAACACGCCCCGTGTTCAAAACAGGAGAGAGCGATGCGCATAAAGGCTGCTGTGTCATCGCCGGTGGGCGGGGCGTTATGCGCTTGTGCGGCTGTGTTCTGCTTTTCAGTAAATGATGTGTCAATAAAGTTCATCAGCGGTGAATACGCGCTTCACCAGATTGTGCTGTTCCGTTCTGTCATAGGTCTGGGCCTGCTTTTGGGCCTGATGGTGCCGTTTGCGGGCGGACTGGCATCCCTGCGCACAAACAGGCTTGGCCTGCATTTTCTGCGCGGCCTGTGCGTGGTGTTTGCCAATTTATGTTTCTTTTTGGGGTTGGCCAGCCTGCAGCTGGCAGAAGGTACAGCAATATTCTTCATCAGCCCTTTGCTGATCACGGTGTTTTCTGTGCTGTTCTTGAAAGAAACGGTTGGCCCGCATCGTTGGGCGGCTATCTTTGTCGGGCTGGTCGGGGTGGTGATCATCCTGCGGCCGGGCACATCAGCCTTTCAGATAGCCTCGCTGTTGCCTGTGGCGGCGGCGTTCGGTTATGCCTGCCTGCATATGCTGACCCGCTATATCGGCAAGACAGAAAGCGCGCTGACCATGTCATTTTATATTCAGCTTACCTTCCTTGCCGTATGCTGTCTGTTTGGCCTTGTTGCCGGGTCAGGCCAGTTTGCCGGTCATGAAAACCCGTCTGTTGATTTTCTGTTCCGCGCTTGGACACCCCCTGATCCGAATGATTTGACGTTTTTCCTGCTGATCGGTTTTGCCAGTGCGTTTGGCGGTCTTTTCATCAGTCAGGCCTACCGTAATAATGAAGCCGGGTTCATCGCCCCATTTGAATATATTGCCATGCCGCTGGCGATTATCTGGGGCTTTGTTGTATTTCAGGACTGGCCAGACAGACTGGCCTTTTTCGGCATGGGGATGATTGTCAGCTCAGGTTTGTATCTTGTCTGGCGCGAAATCAAAGCGAAGCGAACCGGCGTACCGGACACACCGCGCTATCGCCGCTAGTCGCTGTGGGCCAGAATCTCATTTAAAATACCTGTCAGAACGCGGCTGTCCGTAAAGTCAGGTTTTTTCCCCTCACGAACGGCGACGATAAAGGCTTCGACCATAGACTGGTAGTGATCGCATGCCGCAAAGCTGACCGGCTCACCCGGGCCAAGCAGGGCGTCTTTGCCCGCAGACACATGCGCCCATCTGGCCGTGGTAACCTCAGGAGGATTAAACGGCACATCCAACTGTGCCCAGCCGTCCGTGCCCACAACCCTGACCAGTTGTGACAGGCTGGCCCCGCTTGACACGCTGATACCGGCGGTCTGGCCTGGCCCAAAGTTAAGCAAAGCACTGGCTGATTTTTCTACATCCAGACTGTCCTCAGGCGTTACAGAAGCCGCCACCAGGCGCGGCGCAGTACCAAACACCTGCATTCCGGCCAAAACACAATAACAGCCGATATCCCAAACCGGACCGCCGCCCCAGGCCGCGATATTGCGGATATTTCCGTCTGGCTGGGGCGGATAGGAAAACTGCGCAGACAGATGATAGCGCGCACCAATATTAAGTGTGGCCAACCAGTCCCATTGCGGATGATGCCGGACCATGAAGGCCTCATATATATACCCGCCGGTCTGGGCGGCGACACGTTCAAGCTGATCAAGCTCATCAAGGCTGAGGGCCATTGGCTTCTCGCACAACACCGCCTTGCCGGCCTCAAGGGCTCTGACTGCCCAAGGGACATGCAGATGATTAGGCAATGGGATATAGACAGCCTCAACAGATGGATCAGACAAAACATCTTCATAGCTGCCTGTCTTTACACCTTGCCAGATATCATGTGCCGATGGTTCGGCCGGATCACGGCGGCCCAGATGCACAATCTCACACCCTGCATTGCGCAGAGCAGGGACCAGTTTCTCACGGGCGATTTTCGCATCACCTAACAGTCCAAAACGCATATCCATCCCCCCCGATTGGTTGTGTCATAAGACCTTTTTTTTGTCGCTGCCTCTTGCTGGTCAAGCCTACTCCTGTTTGCCTGCCTTCGTAAAGACAAGCGCGGCCTGACCTATGGCAGCCAGCTTTGATAGAACGGGTCATCGCGCTGCAGGGGCAGTTTGATTTGCCGGCCTTCACGAGCAGACCGATAAACAGCCGTAACAAACTCTAGTGAACGGCGCCCATCAGCAAAGCTGACGATGTCCCCCTGGCCCGTCTGAAGGTGGTTATATATCGCGGCAAACAATCCCTCAAAGCCGGACAGAGGCGGGGTGACCCCGGCCAGAACCGTATCAAGCTCAGCCTGCTCGACAGGGGGTCTGGCAAAAAACTGCCACTCACTATCGGCCAAACGGTAAGGTTCAAGCCCTGATTCTGCCGTCAGACCGGAAAAACAGAAGCGCAGACGGCTGGTGTCTGTTGCTGCGCCAAGGGTTACAGAACTGGTGATCAGCGCACCTGAACGCATGCGGATAGACAGGCTGGCACAATCTTCAACCTCTATTTCATTGACCCGTGTTGCCAGATAGGCAAATACGCTGTCCACCTCGCCAAAGGCAAAGCTCAACCAGTCATGAATATGAATGGAATGACCCAGAATGGCTCCGCCCCGCTCTCCGGCCCAGGTTCCGCGCCACGAAACATCATAATAGGCCTCATCACGATGCCAATGCGTCTCCAGGCTGCCGACAAGTGGCGTTCCAGCAAGACCTGAGCCCATCAGCGCCGCCAGTTTTGCCGCCCCGGCTCCATAACGGTATTGGAACACGGGAAACACCTGACGACCGGTCTGCTGCATTACATCTTCAAGCTGATCAGCCTCTGCCAGGCTGGCAACAAGGGGTTTTTCGCAAATCACATGCTTGCCTGCCTTCAGCGCGGCACAACAGGCAGATAAGTGAAGATGCGGCGGCAGGCAGATATCCACCAGATCCACAGATGGGTCAGCCAGAACCTGGTCCAGGCTGGTGGTGATGATGGTGGTCTTCTGCCCAGCGACAGCTTCTGCTGCGCGTGCCTTATCCAGATCGCACATATAGCGCACATCAAACCGGCCAGTTAAAGCCTGATAGGCGCGGAAATGTTCCGCCCCGATGCCTGCCCCGATAATGCCTACACACAAACCAGCCATCAGCTGGCTCCGCCGCTGCTGGCATCTGCCAGCCGTTGGGCCTCCAGCGCAAGCGCGGTCGCTGTGAAGGTGTGTTCCTGTTTACATGCAGTCTCAGTTCTGTTTTCTATATCACTGATAAGGTTTGTGAAATAGGGAAGCCCCGCCTCACGGCAATCGATTTGTTTCACCTCTTTATGGGAGGCCAGAAATAACTGGTCAGTTACATGGGGCTGCGCGATATTGGTGTATTTTCGCAGCTCAATAGAGCCCTCATCCCCCAGAATAAACAAGCGACCATCGCCCCAGGTCGGCAGCGCATCAGGCGTGAACCAGTCAACCCGAATATAGCCGTTGCCCTGCGGGCTGTTCAGCACAATTTCACCGAAATCCTGAAACCCGGGATAGGCTGGCAAAGTGGTATTTTCGGTATGGGCATGGCTGATCCGCACATCTGTTGCGCCGGTGAAATGCAGATATTGGTCTATCTGATGAGAGCCGATATCGCATAAAATGCCGCCAAACCGGGTACGGTCAAAAAACCAGTCTGGCCGCGTCGACAGATTTTGTCTATGCGGGCCGATGCCGAGGGTCTGTTTAACCGTTCCGATTGCCCCTGCCCTGACCAGCTCATCAGCTGTAGTGACCGCGGGCACTTCAAAGCGTTCCGAAAAATTAACACTCCAGATACGGCCTGTTTCCGCCACACAAGCTTTAATCTCTTCCAGCTGTTCGGGCGTGGTACAGCCAGGCTTGTCGACCATCACATCCTTGCCCGCCCGCATCGCTTCTATCGCCAAAGCCGCTCGTTCAGACGGGATCGCCGCGATAAGCACCATGTCAATATCGGGATCATCCAACAATCTGCGCCTGTCCTGAACCCGCTCAAGATCAGGGAAACGGTTTACAAACCCGGCCTCAAGCTGTGTTTCATGGGCAGTCCACCAGCCCTTGCACACCGCCCCTGCCGCCATCATATGGCTCAACATGCCGAAAATATGTCTGTGATCGATGCCCAGAACGCAGAGGCGGGGGGAAGTGCTCATTCTTGTCTCCCTGAGGGTGAAGCTGGCAGAAGTACCCGCTGTTCTGTTCTGGATGAGGTTTCAAGAGCCTCAATCAGATCATGCGTGGCCAGCGCAGACGCCCCGCTAGCCAGAAGCGGCGCCGAGCGGTCCAGATGATCGCAAAAGTTAATGATAACCGCCTGATGCCAGGCAGACGAAAAGGCCATCGGGTCTGCCCCTGCCCCGGTTGCCGACCTGGTGCCGAACTCTTCGGTCTCGCCAGACTGGCTATGCACAATCAACTGGCCAGAAAAAAGATGCGCCGACAGGTTCTGGTAGTGCAGCCAGATATCTTCAGTACGGCCGGGAAAGCTGGCTGTGGTGGCAGACAGATGCCCCACTGCCCCGGTGGCAAAATCAAGTCCGGCAGATACAAAATCCTCAGCCTCCATCTGGTGAAAACCGGTGGTCCGACACATCGCCTGAACCGCGCTGACCGGCCCGGAAAACCGCAACGCAAGGTCAAGAGTATGGATGGCTTGCGAGATCAAAACACCGCCGCCATCACGGGCATAGCTGCCTCGGCCTTCCTCATCATAATACCTTTGCGGACGCCACCAAGGCACGGCAATTTCAACTGATCTGAGCGGGCCGGCCTGTCGTTCGGCCAGAATAGCCGCCAGCTGTTGGGCTGATTTTCGGGCTCTGTGCTGGAGCACGATGCCCAACGGCAGGTTATGGCCGGCAAACAGGTCAACAAGCTGACGGGCCGCGGCCGCAGTCCGTTCAACCGGCTTTTCCATTAACACCGGCTTACCAGCTTCAGCCAGAACTTCGCACATGCCCTGACGCGCATTTGGCGGTGTCGCCAGAATAACAAAATCAACTGTCTCATCATGAGCGATATCAGCCACATTTTCATAAATCTGCAGGCCGGCGAAATGCGGGTCTGTTTGCCGGTCACAAAAGGCCCGTGCAGATTTGGGCGTGCTGGCCATCACCCCGTTCAACCTGACCCGGTCTTGCAGATGGCCGAACGCGTCCATATAGACAGAACTGACCATACCGCAGCCGATAAGAACAACTTTCTTAGGAGGTGCCATCACCTGTCTCCGCCCATCAACGCTCGCCCTCAGACCATAGAACAAAGCCGAAGCGTAATTCAACGCTTTCCGCTGAACAGGATAGGTGTTTTGCCCGGAAATGAAGCGATGATGCCCTTGAAGATAGCCAGCAGGCTGGCGATATAGAACAAGATGGCTAAAAGACGAGTGTTAGGGAGGCGGTTTAGATGAAAGGCGTTAAACTTGTTGTTGTGATGAGCGTGTTGCTGGCGGCTCTGCCCCTGACAAATCTGCCGCCCCTAACGCTGGCAGGTGAAGCACAGGCAAATGACGCAAAAAGCCAGCAGAAGGCGGAATTCCTTCTGGTGTGGGTGTTCTCGGGCGATTATGTTGACAGTGGCCTTCGTTTTGGGGCGGCAGGGGGATGTTATGCTGAGGCCCAGAACAGAGGCATGGAGATGCGCGAGATCGGGCTGAACCCGCCTCAGTTTTTCTGTGTGCCGCTGGCAGAAGGCCAGCCCTTCACTGCCCTGCGCCAGCCACAACCCGGCTCACGCTTTCCGTTCTAAGCGCCCGTTCAGGGACTGACATTTGTGTTTGACGAGGCCTGACAAAGCTGGTGGGATGATAAAAAAAATCGCCCCTGAACAGCCAGGATGACCCCGGTCGATGACAAAAATCAGTTCTGTTACCCTCACCCCATTTACCTTTCCGGCCCATAATCTGGCCCCGTCTGAGCCGGGCAGTTCAATTGGAGGGCTGTTTTATGCCCCCGGGGCGAAGACCGATATTTCCAAACAGGCGGTCTGCATTGAAACAGAAGACGGGTGTCGCGGGGAATATATTCTGAACTGGGGGGGCTCACCTGCCGTGCTGGCACAGATGCAGATGCTAGCCCCGATGCTGATCGGTCGCCACGCTGAACACCGCCAGGGCATTTTTGATGATTTAAAGCGCGAGCTGCGCCAATTTGACCATATGGGCCATGGCCCGTTGGATATTGCGCTCTGGGACTGGCAGGGCAAACATCTGAGCTGTTCAGTGGCCGCCCTTCTGGGGAGCTATCGTGACCGGCTGCCGACTTATGCCAGCACCTACCATGGTGACCGCAATGGCGGGCTGGACAGCAAGGAAGCCTTTGCTGAATTCGCGCTGGCCTGCCGCGAGCAAGGCTATACCGCGTTCAAGATTCATGGCTGGCATGAAGGAAACCCGAAAGAAGAAGCCGAGTTGGTGTTGCATGTCCGTAAAATCGTCGGTGAGGAAATGACGCTGATGCTGGACCCGGCTTGTGAGCTGCGCACCTTTGCTGATGCGCTGTATGTCGGCCGGGCCTGTGATGAAGCAGGGTTTGCCTGGTATGAAGACCCGTTCAGGGATTCAGGGGTATCAGCCTTTGCCCATAAACGGTTGCGCGAAAAGCTGACGACCCCGTTATTACAGACAGAACATATCCGCGGCATTGAACCGAAGGCTGATTTTCTGCTGGCCGGCGGGACAGACATGCTGCGATCTGACCCTGAATATGATCTGGGGTTGACCGGCGCGCTGAAAATTCATGCGCTGGCAGAAGCCCATGGTGTGGATTGTGAAATTCATGCCTGCGGGCCAGCACACCGCCATTTAATGGCCGCCTCACGCAATTCAAATTTCTATGAGATGGCTCTGGTCGGGCCGGATTGCCCGAACGCGGTCGCTCCGGTCTATCTGTGCGGTTATGAAGACCAGCTTGGCAGTGTTGACGCCGATGGCTGTGTGAGCGTGCCAACCGGGCCAGGCCTTGGCGTAACTTATGACTGGGACTATATCACGGCCCATAAAACAGCTGAGTTTAGCTATAGCTGAGGGTTATTTGCCGGCTCTCTGGGCAGCGCGCATGGCCGCCGCCAGAACCTGTCTGTCTTCAGGCACAGCCCCGTCAAACTGGCCAGGCAAGCCCATATCGGCAACCATATCCTGATGCCGGGCTGTTGCCGCTGGCATGTGGCTGGACAGGCCCAACTCAGAGAAGGTTTTTGCCACCTCGCGCAGCTCAGCCGCCCGCCTGCGCCCATGAACCGCAATGCGCTCCATCAGGTAATCTGCGAGCGCGGGCATATCCTCAAGACCAAGGGTGTTGCCTGCTGAGGCCAGAATTCGCTCATCAAGGCCGAACTGCTCAGCAACAGTGACAGATTCGCAAATCAGCGATTCAACCCCTTTGATAAGGTTTGAGCGGATCATCTTCACCAGCGACGCCTGACCGATGCTCTCGCCTTCCCAGTCAAACGCAAAATCATAGGCGGTGAACAGGGCCGTTATCCGGTCCTGATCTGGCCCGGCCAGCAACACAGGGGTTTGATGCCCGCGCGGTTTAATCGGCGCCATGATGGCCATATCCACATAGGCTGCTCCTGTCTTGTGAACCAGCTTTGCAGCTTCTGCCTTGGTACCGGGGGAGACCGAATTGCCATCTACAAACACATGCCCCGGCCCGATATACGGCACCAGCGAGGCCGCCGCGGCGACCGCCTCATCAGCGGTCACAACAGAGATAATGATATCCGCCTGCGCCGCCAGTCCGGCAACGGTGGGCAACAGCCGGACTGCATGCCCCTCACCAGCAACCAGACAGGCCTGTTCTGTCTGATAGAGCTTATCATAAGCGGCCAGGCTGATCTGGTGAGCATCAGCGATGGTGCGGGTGATTTCTGTTGCGGCCTCGCCAAACCCTATCAGACCCAGTTGTTCTGTTGTCATTTTCTTCTCCGCTCTTGTTCCTGTCAGGCCGGTTTACATTGCTTCAGCTTTTGGTCCAACGCCTGTTTGAACCGCCCCCGATCAGCCGCGGTAAAAGCCCGCCCGCCGCCGGCCTTGGCCATATCCAGAGGTTGGGCCGCGCGTAAATCAGCCATCAGATCGCGGCTGGCTAGCTGGTTACCGATATTCTGCACGGTCAGTTCTGAGCCATCCGGGCGCAGCACTTCCGCCCCGCCCTTCAGGGCTTCGGCCGCCAGAAGAATATCGTTTGTAATAATGATATCGCCTTTGCCAGACGCCGTTACAATCCATTTATCGGCCTCATCCGGCCCTTGTGAGACATAGCGCATCTCAATCAGCTCATGCGGATAAGGCCGCACACCGCCATTTGTGACCATCACCAGGCGAACCTGATGACGAAGGGCAATATCAATGGCCTCTTGGCGGACAGGACAGGCATCAGCATCTATATAAATCAACGAACCGCCTTTCCGGTGTCTTGTTATCGTTGGGCTGCCCGCGTTTTGGGCTGCCAACGGTAGGGGATGTTCGCCGTGATGAGTTGTCAAAGACGCAAATATCGCGCATAACAAAACCATGTTCACAACTGACCACAGGCTGGAAAACGATAGCGAATTTATCGCTGATTGGGGAGTGTTTTCCCTGCGGCTGATGAAAGATGACCGGTTTTTCTGGCTCCTTTTAATCCCGCGCCGACCCGGGCTCTCTGAATGGCATGAGCTGTCAGAAGCCGATTTGAACGAGATGAATAAGCTGATATCATATCTTAGCTATCATATGAAACTAATTGAAAAAGCTGATAAAATAAATGTAGGCGCTTTGGGTAATATCGTTAGTCAGTTTCATCTTCATCTGATTGCCCGACATCAGGGGGACGCGGCCTGGCCAGGGCCGGTCTGGGGTGCAGGAGCGCCTGTACCGCCATCACCGGCCAAACAGCAGGCCCGGCGACAGGCCGTTCTTGACCTGCTGGCCGATTTTCAACCGCAGCCGTAATCCGCAGACCTCTCGCGCGCGAATAAACAGGTAGCACAATAACCTTTTTGTTTGTGCTGCGCTGCCTTACCCCCTCACGGAGCTGTTTATGCCTGTTACCATCCATTGGTTTCGTTCTGATTTGCGCCTGTCCGACAACCCCGCGCTGACGGCGGCGGCTAAGTCTGGTGAGGTCATCTGCCTGTATATTCTGGATGAGGCCGATGATAACCTGACCGCCCTCACGGCCAATACGCTTGTGCAGCAGACAGATGCTTATGGCGGGGCATCACGTGTGTGGCTGCATCATGCCCTTGCCTCACTGAACCAAGATATTGATGGACAGCTTGTTCTTAAGCGTGGCCCGGCTTTGGCGGTGTTGCGCGAGCTTATTCAGCAAACCGGGGCGGACCAGGTGACGATGACGCGCCGCTATGCCCCGCATCACGCAGAGGCTGATCGGCACATCCACACCGCGCTGAAGACTGACGGCGTGTCTGTGTTGTGTGAAAGCGGTAATTTGTTGTGGGAGCCGGAGCAAATCACAAAACAGGACGGCACACCCTATAAGGTGTTCACCCCGTTCTATCGTCGTGGCTGCCTTGCCGCTGAAGCCCCGCGCCGTCCGCTGCACCGCCCTCAGCTGAGGTTTGCGCCGCTGCCGAACGAACGCCTTCACCTTGACGAGCTCGGATTGCTCCCTGCCCTGCCGTGGGCAGAGGCGGCAAGTTCGGGCTGGACCATCTCAGAGACCGGCGCACAGGCCGTGCTGGCCAGTTTTGTTCAGCCTGATCCGCAGGCGGGGTTAAGCTGTTATGCGGACGGGCGGAATTTTCCAGCAAAACCGGCAACCTCGCGCCTGTCTCCTTATCTGAAATTTGGCCAGATTTCACCGCAACAAGCCTGGTATGCGGCCGAAGAGGCGTTTCATGACAGTGATGTTAATCTGGATATGTTCAGATCAGAACTGGGCTGGCGCGAATTCTCCTATCACCTGCTGCACAGTAATCCTGATATGAAGCGCACGCCATTACAGGCAAAATTTGCGAAATTTAACTGGCTTGATGAACCAGACCACCTGCGGGCTTGGCAAACCGGACAAACCGGCTATCCCATTATTGATGCCGGCATGAGGGAGCTGTATCAGACCGGCTATATGCATAACCGGGTCCGCATGATCGTCGGCTCATTCCTGGTTAAAAACCTGCTTTTGAACTGGCATCATGGCGAAGCCTGGTTCTGGGATTGCTTGTTTGATGCCGATGCCGCCTCCAATACCGCGGGATGGCAGTGGATCGCCGGTTGTGGGGCCGATGCTGCGCCCTATTTCCGAGTCTTCAACCCGATCACCCAAGGCCAGAAATTTGACCCTGACGGCCGCTATACCCGCCGCTTTGTTCCTGAGCTGGCAGAGATGCCGTCAAAATATCTGTTTAACCCGTTTGAAGCGCCGCGGGAGGTGCTGATGGGCGCTGGTGTGCGCTTGGGCGAAACCTATCCACGGCCTGTGGTAGAGGTAAAATCATCACGGTTGCGGGCACTTGATCATTTTGCCGCCCTGTCCAAAGGCTGACAGATGGCAAATCTTGTTCTTATTTTAGGAGATCAGCTCAGCCCCCAGATCAGCAGCCTGAAGGCCGCCGATAAGGCTGAGGATATTGTGCTGATGGCCGAACTTCGCTCTGAGACGGGGTATGTTAAACATCACAAAAAGAAAATTGCGTTTCTGTTCTCGGCCATGCGCCATTTCGCAGAAGAGCTGAAAGTGGCGGGCTGGCAGGTTGATTATCGCCGTTTTGATGATCCGGCAGCCTGCCAGACCTTTACAGATACAGCTCAACAGGCCGTCGCCGCGCATAAACCTGACCAGCTTATCGTCACCAAACCGGGGGAATACCGCCTTTTGCAAGAGATGAGCAGCTGGCAGAACAGCCTGTCCTGCGGCGTCAGCCTTTGCGAGGATGATCGGTTTTTTGCCAGCACAGATGAATTTGCGGGCTGGGCAGAGGGGCGCAAACAGCTAAGGATGGAATATTTCTACCGCGAGATGCGGCGCAAGACAGGGCTGCTGATGGAAGGGGATCAGCCTGTCGGCGGGCAGTGGAATTATGATGCGGAAAACCGCAAGCCGCCAAAACAGGGGCTGGTCGTTCCGCCGCCAACCCGTTTTGCCGCCGATGACATCACAACTGAGGTTCTGGCTCTGGTTGAGGCTGAATTTCCAGATCATTTCGGCGACCTGCTTCCCTTTGATTTTGCGGTAACCAGCGCACAAGCCCGCCATGTTCTAGATGAGTTTATTGTCCAGCGCCTGCCCCAGTTCGGCAGCTATCAGGACGCAATGGTCGCAGATGAGCCGTTCATGTTCCATGCCCATATCGGGTTTTATCTGAATTGCGGGCTGCTCTCGCCGCAAGAGGCGGTCACGGCAGCAGAGCAAGCCTATTTCAGCGGCGCTGCCCCTTTAAACGCAGTTGAAGGCTTTATCCGCCAGATTTTGGGCTGGCGGGAATATGTGCGCGGTTTGTACTGGCTGAAAATGCCTGACTATAAACAGGCAAACCATCTGAACGCGACCCGCCCGTTACCGTCCTTTTTCTGGACCGCCGATACAGATATGCGCTGCCTTCAGATTTGTGTGCGTGACACCCGCAAATATGCCTATGCCCATCATATTCAGCGTCTGATGGTGCTGGGCAATTTTGCGCTGTTGGCCGGGCTTCACCCTGATGAGGTCAATGACTGGTATCTGATTGTCTATGCAGATGCCTATGAATGGGTTGAGCTGCCCAATGTGTCCGGTATGGTGCTTTATGCTGATGGCGGCCTTCTGGCCAGCAAACCCTATGCAGCCGGCGGGGCCTATATTGACCGGATGTCTGATTATTGCTCGTCCTGCCGCTATAAAGTGAAGCAAAAGAACGGGCCTGATGCCTGTCCGTTCAATTATCTGTATTGGGATTTTCTGATCCGTCACCGCGATAAGCTGAATAAAAATCCGCGCCTTGGCATGATTTACCGCACGCTCGATAAGATGGCTGAGGATAAGCAGCAGACCATTGTTAAAGATGCGGCTTTGTTCCTGAACAGCTTGAGCTGACTCACTCTTCCTCTTTTTTATAACCCGGCTCTGGCTATTCGGCGCGGCCTCAGCTACAAGCGGATGTTCGCCCTCCACCGTTATTGTTTTCTGGCAGACGTAACATGACCCTGACTTCGTTATCTAAATATCCGGCATTCGGGGTTTTGCTTGGCCTGTTTGGTGCGCTGGTTATCACCCCGGATACACTGTTTATGCGGCTGTCCGAAATGGATGTCTGGGTGATGATGGTCTGGCGCGGCCTGCAGATGGGCGGGTTTTTGCTGCTGGTCTGGCTGGGCTATGCGCTGTTCATCTACAAGGCCGAGCAACGCTCTGCTGACATCACCGCTCTCCTCAGCCCGCAGGGCCTGACCGCCATGGCGGCGATTATCTTTGGCGGCGTGACTTTCGTTTATGGTATTGCGGAAACATCTGTATCTATCGTGTTGTTTTCGCTGGCCTGCTCACCTTTGTTTGCGGCCCTGTTTTCAGGTGTCCTGCTGAAGGAAAAAACCCGTCCGGCCACCTGGATAACCATGGCGATCAGCCTGGTTGGCATCGCGCTGACTGTCTGGGGCGGTGATGAGGCGGTTGCTGCCCCGAAAGGTTCTGTTATTGTCGGGGCGTTATGCGGGCTAAGCACAGCCGCCGCGCTGGGCTTGAATTTTGTGATGTTCCGCGCCCGTTCAGATATCCCTTTATTGCTGGCAAACGGGCTGGGGGCGTTTATCACCGGGCTTATCGGGCTGGCCGTTCTGGGCGCCTCTGTTGCTGGTCTTTCGGCGGTGTTTACAGGCAATCTTGTGGCGATGTCTGTTTCGGGGCTGTTCATTCTGCCGGTATCGTTTATGGCCCTCACCGCCGCGACCAGATTTACCCGAGCGGCGAATGTCAGCCTGTTTATGCTGTTGGAAACGGTTCTTGGCCCTGTCTGGGTATGGCTGGGCACCGGCGAGCGCCCGGGCAGTCTTACCATCTTTGGCGGCGTGATTGTCGTGCTCAGTCTGGCGGCTTATATCCGGTTGCTGTTGAAGACAGATGACAACTAGAATGTTTCCGGGGGCTGATCCGGCTGCCAGGGGCTGTATTTATGCATGATGTCGGCAAATCTCTGGCTGCTCAGGAATGTCTGCAGCCAGTGATGCACGCCCGGCCAGTCCTGCGCATCAAACCAGGTCATGTCAGCAATTCTGAACTGCCGCACAAACGGCAGCGCGGCATAATCAGCCAGGCCGGCGGTGAGGCCATTCAAAAAGGGGTGCTCTGTTAAACGTGCTTCAATCATCCCCAGAAACGCCGCCCCGCTGGCACGATGGTTGAGGGCCAGTTCCGCCGCATCCGTCTTATCGCTGGCAAAGCGGGCCGCGTATTTATATCTGTCGAGATCTGTCTTAAACGGGCCGTCTAGCTGGTCTAGGAAAAGGGTTGTGGCCGCTTCATCCAACTGCCAGCCTGACAGCCAGCCTTCAGGGTCGCCGCTCTCCTGCAAGGCCCAGAACATGATATCCCGGCTTTCCTCGATAACCTGCCCGTCCAGTAATTCAAGTACCGGTACTGTTGCGGTGGTAGAGGCGGCCAGGAACAGCGAAGGTTTCTCTCGCAGCAGGATTTCGCGCAATTCCACCTCTATGCCCGCTGACTTAACCGCGAGGCGCGCCCGCATCGCGTAAGGACAACGCCTGAAGCTCCAGAATATGGGCAGTTTTTTCATCAAAACTCAACTTTTGGACAAATGTTCGCTCAGCTCAAACGATGGCCCGTTTACGCTGAAGGCCTGCGCAAATCCGGTTACCAAAACCCCCTGCTCCGGCCGGATTTCGAAGAGATGAAAATCTGTAAAATTCCGGATCATCTCCATCACCGGCCCATGCCTCTTTCCGATATCATCACAAAGACCAGAAAACCGGTTATCATCACGCGATAATTCGGTGACCTGAGCGGAAAACTTCATCCGCACGCGGGCCCAGATATTCTGCGCGGTGACCTCATCCTCAATCAGAAAGAACTGTGCCTCAGCCCCTTTGACAAGGGCGCGGACATGAGCCGACAAATGGCTTGAGTAGATGTAAAAGCATCCCTCTTTCCTGATAAACGGGGCATGGCCAACATCAGCAGACAGGCCGCCCTCTTCATCAACCAGAACAGAAATACCAAGTGTCTGTGCCGTTGCGAGCAAATGGTCACGCTTTTTCAAGACATTTTTTATCTGTTTTTCATCCATATCCGTCACCCATCTGTGCTGAGTTATGTTAGGCTGGCTGTGAAGATGAAGGGGGTGGCGCGCCATACTCTTACGCCAGAGATAAGCAAATGGAGGTCATATGACAACCCAGATTAATGTGGATATCTTTGCCGATATCATTTGCCCCTGGTGTTATATCGGGAAAACACGGCTTGATCAGGCCTTTGCCAGACGCCCGGACATAACCCCTGTCTTCAGATGGCGCAGTTTCCTTTTGAACCCGTCGATGCCTGTTGAAGGGATGAACCGGCAAGCCTATTTGACAGCAAAGTTTGGCCATGCCGCCTCTGCCGTTTATGGGCGGATCGCTATGGCTGGGCTGGATGCGGGGATAGAGTTCCAGTTTTCAAAAATTGAGCGCACGCCGGATACGCGCCCCATTCACAAGCTGTTATTAGCAGCCGGGCCAGACAGTGAAGCGCTGGCAGATAAATTCTATGAAGCCTATTTTCTGAACGGGCGGGATATCGGCACAGACCAGGTGCAGGACGAGCTGATAGAGGCCTGCGGGTTAGACCGCACAGCGTTATCAGCAAAGCTGGCCGCAGCGCAGACACAGATGGAGGCAGACCTTCAAGACTGCCACACCCTCGGCATTGAAGGCGTACCGATGATCATTTTCAATAACAGCCTGTCTCTGGCCGGGGCCTACCCGCCTGATATTCTGCTGAATGTGATTGATTCCGCCGCGCGTCCAGATTAAGCCGCGCTGTCCAAAAGGCCGGCGATATCCTGCAGATAGCCTTTTGCCTTATGGGCTCTGGCCTCTTTAGTTTTCAAATCGGTTTTGATAATAAGCTTATGGTCGGCGCGCAACTGTACCGTTCCCCCCTGACCGGCAATCCAGCCGATCAACTGGTCAGGCCGGGCAAAGTGATTATTTTTAAAAGACAGCGCAAAACCCTTATCGCCTGCATCCAGCTTTTGAATATTACAGCGCTTGCAAAATTGTTTTAAAACAACAATTTCCAGCAAATTTTTAACTGATTGCGGCACCGGGCCAAAGCGATCAACAAGCTCTGCTGAAATCAGGCTCACATCATCTGTATCAGCAAGCCCGCCTATCCGCCTGTACAACGACAGGCGCACCGACAGGTCCGGCACATAGGCCTCTGGGATCATCACGCTTGTGCCCAGTGTAATCTGTGGAGACCAGCCAGTTTCTAAGTCTTCTTCTGCGGTATCGGCGCGGTCCAGACGGGCGGCTTCGACCGCCTGTTTCAGCATATCCTGATACAGCTCAATTCCGACTTCCTTGACATGCCCTGACTGTTCATCCCCCAACAGGTTTCCGGCGCCGCGGATATCCATATCATAAGAGGCAAGGGAAAAACCGGCCCCCAGCTTATCAAGGGTCTGCATCACTTCCAGACGGCGGCGGGCCTGAGGGGTGAGGATCATCTGCGGATCAGTGGTCAGATAGGCATAAGCCCGTTCTTTGCTGCGGCCTACCCGCCCGCGCAACTGATACAGCTGGGCCAGCCCGAACATATCAGAACGGTGCACAATCAGCGTATTGGCGGTGGGAATATCAATGCCGGATTCGATAATATTGGTGGACAGCAGCACATCCGCGGCCCCATCACCGAAATCGGTCATCGCTTGATCCAGCTCTGTTGCCGACATTTTGCCGTGCGCAGTCAGAATTTTCAGATCAGGCACTAGGCTGATCAGGCGGTCGTAAATCCGGCTGAGATCAGAAATACGCGGACAGACCATAAAGGTTTGACCACCTCTGAACCGTTCCCGCAGGATGGCTTCTTTAAGCACCACACCATCCCAGCCACCAACAAAGGTCCGGACCGCCAGCCTGTCCACCGGCGGTGTAGCGATGATGGACATATTCCGCACCCCGGACAGCGCCAGCTGCAGGGTTCGCGGGATCGGTGTTGCGGACAAGGTCAGCACATGGATATCACCGCGCAATTCCTTCAGCCGTTCTTTCTGCGCAACGCCGAAATTCTGTTCTTCATCAATGATCAGCAAGCCCAGATTGTTAAATTCAATTGATTTCGCCAACAGCGCGTGCGTGCCCACCACCATCTGCACCGAACCATCTTTCAGCCCAGCCTTGATGTTGGCGGCCTGTTTGGGTTTGGCCATCCGGGACAAGGTTTCAACCGTGACCGGAAAGCCTTTAAACCGGTCTTCAAATAAGCGGCCATGCTGGCGGGCCAGAAGCGTTGTCGGGGTAACCAAGGCAACCTGGTAACCGGCCATGGCCGCCACAAACGCCGCGCGCAAAGCAACTTCAGTCTTACCAAACCCCACATCACCGCAAATCAGCCTGTCGGTGGCCCGGCCAGACGATAAATCGGTCAGCACATCAGAGATGGCGTCAAGTTGATCATCTGTTTCAGGATGGCCGAAACGGGCACAGAACTCTGCAAACACGCCATCAGGCGGGTTAAGCGGCTCTGCTGTGGCGACCTCACGCTTTGCCGCTATCTTTATCAGCTGGTCAGCCATCTCGCGGATACGGCCCTTAATTCTGGCCTTTCTGGCCTGCCAACCGGCCCCGCCCAGCTTATCAAGACTGGCCTCGCTACCCTCCTGACCATATCTGGACAACAGCTCAATATTCTCAACCGGCAAATACAGCCGGTCGCCGCCCGCATAGCTAAGGTGCAGGCAATCATGGTCTGTCCCGTCAGAGCGGATTGTCTCCAGACCTTCATACCGGCCAATACCATGCTCGACATGAACCACCAGATCGCCCGCCTCTAGCGAGGACACTTCACGCAGGAAATCATCTGCCCGGCGGCGGCCTTGCGGACGTGAACTGCGCACACCAAAAATATCCTGTTCGGTGATCAGACAGGCAAACGGGCTTTCAAAACCAGCCTCAACAGGAGAGAGAAGTGCGTAACAGCCCGTCGGCCCCACCTTGTCCAACTGGTCAACCTGCCTTATTGCAGCGTCCAGATGCCCGCCTATCAGTTCTGTCATCCGGGTAAGTGAGCCGGTTGAAGCGGCGGTGAGGATGACTGGCCGTGTTTTTACAGCCTGGCGGATATGCTGGGCAGCGGCAACCGACGGCGAGACCTCGCTGGCCGCCCCAGACCCGAAAGTCGGGCCAAGCCGCGCGCCTGTATCACTGTCTGTCGAGGCAGTTTCCGGCCGGCTGAAACCAGACAGGATTGTGGTCTTCTCATCAGTGTGTAAGGCGCTAACCTCAGCGTCTGTTAGATACATCTGCTCTGGTGGTAGAGGCCGGTAGGTCTGGTCCTGCTCACTGCCAAGCGCATCCAACCGGGCCTGATAGAAATCGGCAATCTGTTCAAGCCGGGCCTGCCAGACTGCCTCTGCGTCAACATCAAACAAATAGCGCCAGTCAGGCAATTGTTCCTGAACAGAGGACAGCCCATCATGCAGCAAAGCCAGCCAATGTTCCAGCCCGGCCGCCGTCTGACCGGCAGATACCGCCTCATACAGCTGGTCCCGAGCGGCCCGGCCCCCAAACTGTTTTAAGTAGCCCTGACGGAAACGGGTAATGGTATCCTCATCCAGCAGATATTCATGGGCTGGCCGGATATTCACATGATCTATAGCGGCTTCAGATCGCTGACTGAGGGAGTCAAATAATTTGATGGATTCAATTTCATCACCGAAAAAGTCCAGGCGGACCGGCAGCTGATCAGTGTGGGGATAGATATCCAGAATGCCACCACGAATGGAATATTCCCCATATTCACGCACAGTCTGTGTGCGCCGAAAGCCATTACGTGACAGAAAGCCGGAAATATCCTCCTGCGTGATTGTCTGGCCTGCTTCCAGTCGCAAAGAGGTATCGGCAAAAAAAGACAAGCTGGGCAGTTTTTGCAGCCAGCCATTGACCGTGGTTAACACAATAACCGGCTTTTCAGCCCTTGCGGCGCTAAGGGCGGCCAGGCGCGAGAGCGTTTGCACCCGCCTTGCGGTGATGGCGGAATGCGCAGACACCCGGTCATAAGGCAGACAGTCCCAGGCGGGCAGAGATAACACCTCAACCTTGTCAGACAGAGCCGCCAGACCCGCTTCAATCCGGGCCAGACGAACATCATCACGGGCGATAAACACCAGCCCATTTGCCTGCGCCGACAAATCCGCCAACACCAGGGGAATGACCGCGTCAAGACAGCCATAAATCTGTTTTGACAGGTTTATTTTATTAATAAAATTCATTTTGTTAGTTTTTTATCTTAAAGCTTTTTATCATATCCATAACACGGCTTTGAAAGGCCGGCGGGATCGGCTCATCGCCCTGTACCCAAGCCAGAATCTTAGGGTCGCCCTCATCCAGCACGGCCTCAAACATATCCAGATCATCATCACTAAGGTCAGGCAGATAGCGCGTCGCAAACTGGCCCAACAGCAAGTCTGTTTCCTTCATACCGGTATAGCTGGCCCGGTAGATCAGTCTTTTGATGCGGGCCTGGCGGACAGATAAAGCAGTCCCGTCAGGCTGGGCGGGTGTTTCTGACATTGATTAACCCTTCTGATCAGCGTTATGATAGGCTGCTGTCTTTATGTCGATACGGCTGTGGTCTGTCCATACCAAAAGAGACACAGAGGCTGACAAACACTGCAACAGGTCTTATATTTGACGATGCATATCGCCCGCCCTCCTGTGATTTATGCCTTGTTCGCTGCATTGACCAGCCTGCCCGGCGTTGGGCCGAAGATAGCTGAGCTGTTGAACAAGCGAACTGGCCGCTATGTTATTGACCTGCTACGTCATCTGCCTGTCAGCGTGGTTGACAGGCGCGCGCGCCCATCGGTTGATGAGGCTGAGGACGGCCAGATTGCTACCTTCGAGATTTTGGTGCTAAAGGCGGACATTCCGCCACCGCGCTCGCGCCGCCCGGCCCGCATTACCGCCGAGGCATCAAGTGGTGAGACGTCTGGCGGCCAGATTGAGCTGGTGTTTTTCCATGCGCAGACAGATTATCTGAAAACATCCCTGCCGGTGGGTGAACGCCGCCTGATTAGCGGGCGTGTTGAGCGGTTTCAGGGCCGATTGCAAATGCCTCATCCTGACTTCATCCTGCCGATCGAAAAGGCCGAGACCATGCCGCAGATGGAGCCTGTCTATCCGCTGACAGCGGGTCTGAAGGCGCGCACCGTCAGCAACGCGATTAAGGCTGGGCTGAAAACCGTACCCGAGCTGGACGACTGGCTTGACCCAGAGCTGAAGGCGGCGCGGCGCTGGCCGGCGTTCAAAGCTGCCTTGTTGCAGGCCCATGCCCCGCAAAGCCCTGCTGATTTATCGCCGACCGCCCCGGCCAGGGCGCGGCTGGCCTTTGATGAGCTGTTTGCCAACCAGCTTGCCCTTGGCCTTATCCGGCAACAGACCAAAACCGCCCTGCCCGGCCGCGTGATCGCCGGCACAGGCCAGCTGACAGAACAGCTGCTGACCAGTTTGCCATTTACGCCGACAACAGCCCAAAAGCGGGTCATTGAGGAGATCAGAACTGATCAAGCCTCACCGGAACGGATGCTGAGGCTTCTGCAGGGGGATGTAGGATCAGGCAAAACCTTTGTCGCGCTGATGGCGATGCTGACCGCTGTTGAGGCTGGCACGCAGGCCGCGCTTCTGGCCCCGACCGAAATTCTGGCCCGCCAGCATTATCAGGGGTTGTCCGCTTTTCTGGCCCCACTTGGGATTAAACCGGTATTGCTGACCGGGGCGACCAAACAAAAAGAGCGCAAGGAGATTCTGGCGGGCCTTAAAGATGGCAGCTGTCCGCTGGCCATCGGTACTCATGCCCTGCTGACAGATGAGGTGGCCTTTGCCGATCTGGCATTGGCGGTGGTGGATGAACAACATCGTTTTGGGGTCCGCCAGAGGCTGGTGCTGGGGCAGAAAGGCAGCGGGTGTGATGTGCTGGTGATGACGGCAACACCGATACCGCGCACGCTGGCGATGACCGCCTATGGTGATTTGACCGTCTCAAGGCTAGATGAAAAGCCTGCTGGACGCCAGGATATAGAAACCGCCCTTGTCAGCCAGGACAGGCTGGCCGATGTCACCGCCAGGCTGGCCACTGCATTGGCAGAGGGCCAGCGGGCCTATTGGATCTGCCCTTTGGTTGAAGAAACAGACAAGTTGGATGTCGCCGCCGCAGAAGACAGACATCGGGCGTTATCGGCTGTCTTGCCAGCGGCCCGGCCCGCTCTGGCCCATGGCAAGATGAAAGCAGATGAGCGCGAGAAGGCCATGGCCGCGTTTAAATCAGGTGACAGCAAATTGCTGGTGGCAACCACAGTTATTGAGGTCGGGGTTGATGTGCCAGAGGCAACCATCATCATCATCGAACATGCTGAACGCTTTGGTCTGGCCCAACTCCATCAGTTGCGCGGCCGTGTCGGGCGGGGCGACAAAGCGTCATCCTGTATTCTGATGTATCAGCCCCCCCTGAGCGAGACCGCCAGAGCGCGTTTGAAGATTATGCGCGAGACCAATGACGGCTTTGTCATCGCTGAGGAAGATTTGCGCTTAAGAGGACCTGGTGAGGTTCTGGGCCAGCGTCAATCCGGTTTGCCTGAATTTTGCCTGGCTGATCTGGCCGCCCATGGCGATTTGCTGGCCCTGGCCAGGCAACAGGCCGAACAGGTCCTGGCAAAAGGCCACAGCCTTACCCATCCGGATATGACCAGCTATGCGCTGTTGCTCAGCTTGTTTGAGCGAGACAGCGCGGTTCAATTCCTTGAGTCCGGATAAGCAGCACAACCCCGCTTCTTCTGACTGAATGCGGTTAAGATTTAACCGCTTTTGCCCTTTTGGCGGCCCCTGATTTGGGTTTCGCTTTCGCCTTCACAGCAGAGCGTGCGCCCTTTGCCGCCTTTTTCTTGGCTGTTGGGGTAGCGGAATGGGGCGGGGTAACAATACCGCCGGAGACCACCAGCTTGACCGCGTCCTCAACGCTCATCTCAAGATAAACAAGATCCTTGTTCGGACAAAACAGTAAAAAGCCGGAGGTCGGGTTCGGCGTAGTGGGAATGAACACATTCACTGTTTCCTGGGTCAGCCTGTCTTTCACCTCTCCCTTGGTCGTCCCGGTGACAAAGCCCAGAACCCAGAGGCCTTTGCGTGGATATTCGACCATCACAACTTCACGAAACGCATCGGACTGGGTCGACAGTACGGTTTCAAGAATCTGTTTCGATGCGCCGTAAATAGAGCGAACCACAGGCATACGGTTGAGGATGCGTTCACCCAAACCAATAAGCCAGCGCCCCATAAAACCGGCGGCAACAGCCCCGATAACCGTAATGACAACAACACCTATCAGCAAACCAACACCCGGCAGTTTACCCACCACAGGCGCGTTTACAGAAATATACTCCCGCAGCCAGGACGGCATCAGGGATTCAACCTGGCCGTCAATAATATCGACAAACAACCAGGTGATATAAATCGTCAGCAGGACTGGAGCGGTGACCAGCAGCCCGGTAAAAAACCAGCTTCGCAGACGGGCCATCAGTCCTTTCTGGACTGACTGGGCAGGCTGAAACATATTTTCAGCATCACTCATAGCGGTGTTCCTTCAGTTTTGACGGCAGCCAGATATTGACCTGTCCACCAATATAATGCAAGCAGTATGCATGTCTCAAGAACCCACCAATCTGTCCCGCCTGCTTAACATCATGGCCCGCCTGCGTGACCCGGAAACCGGCTGTCCCTGGGATATTCAGCAGACTTTCTCTACAATCGCTCCCTATACGATAGAAGAAGCCTATGAGGTCAGTGAGGCGATTGCCACAGGTGACCGCGCTAAAATCTGTGATGAGCTTGGTGATTTGCTTTTGCAGGTCGTGTTTCATGCCCAGATGGCCGCAGAAGAAGGCAGTTTTACCTTTGATGATGTGGCCCGTCAGGTCAGCGATAAGATGGTCCGCCGCCACCCCCATGTGTTTGCCGACGAGACCGCCGCAGATGGGGAGGCTGTAAAACAGAACTGGGAATCAATAAAGCAGGCTGAACGCAAAGAGGCCGCAAACGGCGAGCGTTTGAGCGTTCTGGACGGTGTTGCCACCACCCTGCCCGCCATGGTCAGAGCCGCCAAACTGCAGAAACGGGCCGCCCGTGTCGGGTTTGACTGGCCGGATATAGCCGCGGTCTGTGATAAAATGAACGAAGAGCTTGCCGAGCTGACAGAGGTAATGCAACAGACACCAGATGACAAAGTCCGACTTGAAGATGAAATAGGAGATATTCTGTTTGTGGCGTCCAATCTGGCCCGCAAGGCAGGAATTGACCCTGAAACCGCCCTTATGGGCTGCAACCGTAAATTCGAACGCCGATTCAGATATATTGAAGACCAGTTGAACGCACAGGACAGTTCAGTTGACAAAGCCAGCCTTGAGCAGATGGAGCAGCTCTGGCAACGTGCTAAAAAGCACACTTAATCAATAAATTATATCTTTAATTTTAAGTGATATCTGACCAAATATGATCGGCCATAAGCTGCCATTGTGTGGGATTGCTGGCGGCCAGCAGAACCCCTTTTGCCCGCCAGTCAAACCGCCTTGCCTCCGGGGCCAGCCCAACATGATAGCCAAGCTCGCGGCAGGTTAGATCAACCGGAACCGTATCCCACGGTGTCAGCTTGCTGTGCATCAGATAGTCTGACTGGCCGAGCGCAATATAGACCGTATCAATGCCAGCTGAGCCCAGATGAAAGCGCCCCTGAAGACCACGCAACCTGTCTCTCACCTTATCCCTTATCGAAGGCTCAAAACCCATTGCGTTCAACGTGCCTTGCAGGGTTTCCATCGCGCCCTCACGGGACCGGGCCTCACACATGGCCACCTGGCCATCTGCCCGGTAATGGCGAACGCCTTTGCCTTTGGCGGCGACAACCGCATCCCCGGATAAGGGCCTGTAAATCCAGCTCTGAACCGGCTCCAGCCCGTCAATCAGGCTGACCATGCAGCAGAAATGTTCATTGCCGGCAACAAAGTTCCTGGTCCCGTCTACTGGATCAACAGTCCAGATATAGCGCGCGTCAATGGTGTTAAGAGCGGTTTTCCCCTCTGACACGCTTTCTTCACCTATACAGGCTGAGCCCGGCAGCAACGCCAGCAAAGCCGGCGTCATAAAGGCTTCGGCTTCACGATCAGCGATGGTGACAAAGTCAGTGGCTGATGTTTTGGTGTTGACCTCAGTGTCAGCAAGGTTCTGGTAGCGGGGCAAAATCAGGCTCACCGCAGCTTCGCGAAGGATAGACAGAACCGCTTCATCAGACACTAAGGCGTCTGGCTCAGCTTTCTTCGTCACCTTCAATATCCTGCATGTTAAGAGGCGTGGCTGGCATGATGGTTGAAACAGCGTGCTTGTAAATCAGCTGGATATGGCCATCACGCTTCAGCAGCATTGAATAATTATCAAACCAGGTAATTACGCCCTGCAGCTTTACCCCGTTCACCAGAAATATGGTGACAGGCACATGCTGTTTTCTGACCTGATTCAGGAAAACATCCTGAAGATTATGTGTTTTTTCCATCTTGCCGCCTTTGATAAGCTAAAGCAGGACGCTGCCTTGCCTGTGGCCGGCCTTTATTCACCGGCTTCTATATATCCAATATAGTCAGCCTTCAGGGCAGAGGCAATGACACCAACCGCACCATTGTCGATCTGGATATCATCAATATGTGTCAATGCCGTGACCATTGAGGTGGCGCTGGTAACAAAAACTTCCCGTGCTGCCATCATTTCAGCAACTGTAAACGGGCGTTCAACGATTTCAAGCTGGCGTTCTGTGGCGATGCGCTGGATCGACCGGCGGGTAATGCCGTTCAGGATGACTTCATTCGCCTGACGGGTGATAAGCTGGCCAGCCTCAGTTAATATCCAGACATTTGAAGATGAGCCTTCTGAAACCGTGCCATCAGCCATCACCATAATGGCTTCATAAGCCCCCTGTTCGGCGGCGGCCTGTTTGGCCAGACAGTTCGGCAGCAATTGGGTGGTTTTGATATCACGCCGCTCCCATCTCTGATCCGGGACTGTGATTGCCGATTTACCGGCCAGTTGCTGGCCTGTGTCCACCGACAGATGCTTGACCGTCATCACCAGGCTGGGATGACTGTGTTGCGGGAATTTATGGTCCCGGCGGGCCACACCACGTGTGATCTGTATATAAATTATACCTGTTTTCAGACGGTTAAGGCGGATAAGCCGCTGCATAATCTGGCGCAGAGCGGCGCCCGATACCGGGCTGGTCAGGCGCATTTCATCAAGCGAGCGTTGCAGGCGGGCCAAATGCCCTTCACAATCGGCCATCTTGCCGCCGATCAGCAGTACAACCTCATAAACACCATCACCAAACTGATAGCCCCTGTCCTCAATATGAACAGCGGCGTTTTGATGTGATACATACTGACCATTTACATAAGCAAAACGTGACATCGGGCGTTCAAACCTTAAAACTCAGAATCCGGGTCAGACAAAATCGCCTCTGCCCGTGCGGCCTTGCCCGGGGCGGCAAACAGAACCAGATGATCACCAGCTTCGATCACCGTATCGCCGCGCGCAGGAACAACCTCATCAAGCCGCAGAATGGCCCCGATGGCAACCCCTTTCGGAATACGGGCTTTGCGCAACGGCAACCCGACCAGAGGGGAACTCGCCAGAGCTTCGGCTTCCAGAACCTCACCAAGGCCTTCAACAACCGAGTGCACATCCAGAATACGGCCCCGCCGGACATGTTCCAGAATAGACGAAACCGTGATCTGGGGCGGGTTAATAACAGCATCCACACCCAGCGCGCTTATCAACGGCACAAAGCCTGGCATATTCACCAGCGCGACGGTATGACGGGCGCCCATTCGTTTCGCCAACAGGGCAGACAGGATATTGACCTCATCATCGTTGGAGACAGCCACAAAGGTATCTGTTGTGCTGACCCCGGCTTCGTTCAGAATATCCGCATCCAGAGAATTACCACAGGTCACACCGGTCTGTTGTAACCGCTCGGCGATCAGATGGGCCTGGGCCTTGTCCTTTTCGATAATCTGGCAAACCGTATTGCGGGATTTGGTCTCAATATCCTGGGCCAGCAGGCTGCCGATATTCCCGCCGCCGGCGATCACCACAGAATGAGCTTCTTTTTCGGTGTGACCAAAGCTGGCCATGGCGCGGTCTGTATGATCCGCATCACAGACGAAATACACCCTGTCTTCAGGCTGCATCATATCTGTACCATCGCGCGGAACAATCACCTCATTCCCTCTGATAATCGCCACAATGGTCATCGACAGACCCGGGAACAGGTTTGTCAGATGGCGAATGGGGGTGGCCAGGATAGGGCAGTTTTCACGGCATAATACACCAATAAGCCGGATTTTACCGTTAACCATGTCTTTAACATCAAACGCGCCGGGCAATTGCAGCTGCCGGCCTGCTGCTGCCGATACCTCTAGTTCAGGCGAGATAATGTGATCAATCGGCAGGTTTTCCGGCCCGTAAAGGCTATCAACTTTAGGGTCCAGATAGGCCCGCGATCTGATCCGCGCAATTCTGGTCGGGGTATTGAAAATGGTGTGCGCCACCTGGCAGGCGACCATGTTGATCTCATCAGATTCGGTTACCGCGATCAGCAGTTCGGCATCAGCCATGCCCGCCTGTTCAAGCATATCCGGGTGCGAGGCAACACCGGTAACCGCGCCAACATCCGCAAGTTCAGTGATCCGCTGGATTTTATCAGGGTCAGAATCAATGACGGTAACATCATTCTGTTCTGCGGCGAGATGGCGCGCAATCGCGCTCCCGACAATCCCTGCCCCACAAATGACGATTTTCATGAAGTCTCTCTCTTCAGCCTGTCGTTCCGGCCATGCCTATCACTTATTCAGGCACGAGGCCTCGCCGGTTATACGGCCTGCCGTTCAGACAGACACCAGCCAGCAGCCCTTCTGTTGTGCCCTACTCTATTCATTTTCGGCCTCAGAGCAAGCCAAAAACACCTCGCGCGCCTCAGGAGGCCTGAAGCCCCAAGGACTTGAGCTTGCGATGCAGGGCAGAGCGTTCCATGCCTACAAATTTCGCCATTTGCGAGACATTGCCTTCAAATTTATCGAGCTGGGAGCGCATATATTCACGCTCAAACTCTTCTCTCGCCTCTCTTAACGGCAAAGACAGGCTTTTTTCCAGAACCGAGCGGGCTTCCTGATCTGCCCCAGACAGGATTTCTTGTGGCAGGGCTTGTGCACCCAACGGCTCATCTGATGTTTTGTCCGCCAGGATCATCAGCGTTTCAATCACATTGCGCAACTGGCGCACCGAACCGGGCCAGTTATAAGCGCGCATCGCGTTTAGTAAATCCTCACCCAATTTTACCGGCGCAGACCCCAGCTGATCGGCAAATTCGGACACAAAATGCCGGGCCAGAGCCCCGATATCCTCACGCCGCGATGACAGCGGCGCGACCGTCAGCGAAATCACCCCAAGCCGATAATATAAATCCTCACGCAGGATATCGTCTGCAATCGCGGCTTGCAAATCCTGGCTGGACGCCGAAATTACCCGGACATCTGTTGACACTTCTGAATTGCCGCCAACCCGGCGGAAATTCTGTTCAGCAACGGTCCGCACCAGACGGCTTTGAATATCTGTAGGCAGTTCGCAGATTTCATCAAAATAGAGAGTGCCACGATGGGCCTGTTCAAACAGGCCGATAACCCGCCGCCCCGATTGCAGCCCTTCAGATCCGAACAGTTCACGATCCGCATGAGATGTGCTCAGGCGTGCGCAGCTGGCCACAATGAAGGGGCCCTCCCGCCGGTCTGAACGGTCATGGATCAGCCGCGCTGCCAACTCCTTGCCTGAACCAGACGGGCCGGTTATCAGCACTCGGCTGGCGGTGGGGGCAACCCGGTCAATGGCCTGCTGCAGCTGTTTTACAGCTGATGACTGGCCGATCAGTTCACGCGGACCGGCTTGCCCTGTTCTGGCCTTCAATTCTGCATTTTCGCGCGACAAGCGACTTTGCTGCAGGGCCCGCCTGACGGTTAACAATAACCGTTCAGTCTTAAACGGCTTTTCGATAAAATCATGCGCCCCGAACCTTAGCGCCTGGACCGCCGTTTCAATCGTGCCATGACCCGAAATCATCAAAACCGGCACTTCTGGATAGAGGTCCTGCACCCATTTCAGAATATCAATCCCGTCCATATCTGAATCACGCATCCAGATATCCAAAATCACACATGAGGGCGGTCGGGACGAGATAAGCTGGCGAGCGTCCTGTGCATTCGCCGCCTGAACGGTAACAAAGCCCTCATCCTCCAGCGTGAGGCTGATAAGAGAACGGATATCAGGTTCATCATCAACGATCAGAATTTCTTCATTCATCATTCATGCTCTTCTGCCAGAGGAAGTGTTACTGTCACAACAGCCCCTTTTTCCGAGTGGTTCTGCAGTTTGATCTCGCCACGATGGTCAGAGATGATTTTCTGGGCAATAGCAAGGCCTAGGCCCGTCCCCCGCTCCCTCGTGGTTACATAAGGCTCCAGAAACCGACTGGTATCGGCGGCTGGAAACCCCGGGCCGTAATCGCGGACCACAATTTCAGCCCGGCCCTCTTTTGTGCGCAGAACAAGTTCAATGACAGGTTTTTCAGTCTGGCTGTCCTGCATGCTTTCAATTGAATTCTTTGTCAGGTTTGTAATGACCTGGCGCATCAGGCCGGCATCAGCATTAATCCGAACAGGCTCATCCCCCTCAGGAAGGTCTGTTTGCAGCGACACCTGGCTGTTTGGATCAAGTAACATCTGCTGTTCAGCCAGCAATTTACGCGCATCAATCTGTTTCAAGACAGGGGCTGGCATACGGGCAAATTGTGAAAACTCTTCGACCATGCGGCCGATATCGCTGACCTGACGGGTTATAATAGACAGATAATCATCAAATTTATCAGCGTCTTCTGAACTGGAAGGGCGGTATTTTTTCTGAAGCCGGTCAGTGGCAAGGGCAATCGGGGTTAACGGGTTTTTAATCTCATGCGCGATCCGTCTGGCCACATCAGCCCAGGCCGCTTTTCGTTGTGCGGACAGAAAGTCTGTCACATCATCAAAGGTCACCACAAAACCTACCAGACGGCCGTCAACGCGCTCTGAGGTCACCCGGGTGCGCAAGATAACCATCCGGCTGCCGATTTGCATATCAAGCTGCAGTTCAGGATGAACCCGCCGCCTCTGGTCAATACCGTCAAACAAAGACGCAAAGGCAGGCTGTATATCAGTTAGTTCCCGGCCATAAAGCTCATCAAACTGTTTGCCCAGCAATTCACAAGCGGCCTGGTTCGGCAGCGTGATTTTGCCCTCACGATCAAGGCCAATAACACCTGAAGATACCCCGCCCAGCACAGCTTCGGTAAATTCCCGCCGCGCATCCAGTTGCCGATTTGCCTGCACCAACTGCTCACGACTGCTGGAAACATCATCAAGCATCCGGTTAAAGCTGGCCCCAAGACGTGAAACCTCGTCCACTTCCTCACTTTCAGGCACACGTTCTTTGAAATTTCCACTGCGGACCTGCTCTGCGACCGTGATCACACTGACCAGAGGACCAGCAATTGAAGTGGCAAGGTTCAGACCAACCCAAATAGAGGCCAGCAACAGCATCAGAGCCACCACAGCAAACATCACCGCCAGCGAAATCTGCAGATCAAACTGGCGCAAAGACAAGGACTGATAATCATCTGCTGCCACCCGGGTCCGGTTTAGCGCGGCCAGAACATCTGCATCAATAAATCGACCGGCCAGCAGATAGGCATCAACAAAACCATTCAATTTTACAATGGCTTGCAGCTTGTTATTCTCTTTTGAGGTGATGATAACAACATCGCCGTCACGGGCCCGCGCAACAAGTTCATCATCAATCCTTGAGAAGGTCAGGGCAAAAGCGAACTGGGATTTGGCCAGGATTTGGCCAGTCCCATCAATAATGACAGCCTCAGACAGATTACGCAGTGCGGTCTGGTTCGAAATATACTCGTTCAACTGGTTCGGGTTGCGGACCAGGCGCGGGGCTTCGCGGTTGATGTCATTTGCCATCGCCAGGATTTGCCCGCGCACAGACCGGGCATGTTCTTCAAAATAGGCACTGGCAACCTCAACTGACTCGTTCACAGCTGTCGAAATCCGGTCCGCAAACCAACCGCGCAAAGAATAATCGATCATCGATATGGCAAACATCGCCACCAGAACAGCGGGAATGGCCGTGACCCCACCAAAGAGCACCGCCAGACGCAAGTGCAACTGGGCCCCGGCATGACGCTGGCTTCGTTCTCGCCACAGGCGCAGCAACTGGCGGCCCACAAAAAACAGCAGCAGCCCCAGAAAGGTCATCGCGACAAGGAAGCTGAGGATCAGCAGATCAGACTGGGCGGTGATATCGGTTACCTGAGACAGAGCGATAAAGACGGTCAGGCCGATACCAACAGCGACGGTAATCACAAGATAGGCCAGACGGTCCCCGGCCAGCCATTGCCGGGAGGCCGCAGGAATATGCGTTTCAACTCCACGGGACACGCGTTTCATCGACCCTGCTGTCTGAACAGAGCTGTCTTCAGGCCCGGAATGAAGCGGATTTGTCATTTCATTATCCTGTTCGCCGTCCAGCGTCACCAAAAGCTGAATAGTGTCTTTTTTATTTGTATTCAGCCCGATTAGTTGAAATTTTCAACTCTCTTATCTTTTTTCGCAAGGTATTTCGGTTCAGCCCCAATATGGCGGCAGCCTTAATCTGGTTCCCGCCTGTATGATGAAGCGTGGCCACAATAAGCGGCCGTTCAACCTCGGCCAGAATCCGGTCATGTAAGCCAGCATCTGGTTCAGCCCCGCCCAGGGCTTTGAAATAGCGCAGCAGATGCATTTCAACCGCTTGCGAGAGACTGTCTGAGCTTGTTATCGGCTCAGCAAGAGTGTTGTCGGCCTGAGAGGAGAGTTTATCCAGCTCCTTTTCGACCATGCGCACAGAAATCTGTTGTTCTGTGGTGGCAATGAACAGCCGCTTCAGCAAGACCTCAAGTTCTTTTACATTCCCGGGCCAGGTGTAGTCCTGCAGACAGGCCATGGCTTCCGGGTCCAGCCGGCGTTCGGTTTGAAACTGGCTGTTCAGCTGGCTGCACAACCAGCCGGCCAATTGCGGGATATCTTCTTGTCTGTCCCGCAACGGTGGCATGCCCAATTCAGCCACAGATAATTCAAAATACAAATCTTCTCTGAACGCGCCCTTGCTGACCTGTTGCTTCAGATCAGCAGAAGTGCCGCAGATAAGCCGCAACTGGCCAAGCTGGGCCGGTTGCAAGGCCGAACCTGATGTGCCGGCAACAATGAACTGAGCAAGAGCCTTCTGCGCGCTGATAGACAGCTGGTCAATATTATTCAAAAACAGGCTGCCAACAGAGGTGCGGGTGATAAGACCGCGTGAGCCAAATAACAGCTCTGTATGTTGGTCTTCTTCTATCTGCGACAATTCAACCGCATCAAAGCTGGCCGACGCCAGATGGCTCATCTCATGCAGAGTCTGCGCGACAATCTGTTTACCCGACCCCGGTTCTGCCCGGATCAGAACGGGCACAGACTGCGCAGCGATCCGGCTGAGCAATTTGAACGTTACCTGCATCGCCGGCGATTTTCCCATCAACGGGGCCGGTATCTGCTTTGGCAGGCCAGCGGTCGGCCTGTCTGCGCTCATCTCTGCCCGGTCTTCGGATATCGCCCTGGACATCACATCCAGCAATTGACGCAGCTCAAACGGTTTCGGCAGATAGTCAAACACGCCGCGTTGCTGGGTCTTAATCGCGGTGAGAAGGTTCGCCTGCGCGCTCATCACTATGATGGTTAAATCGGGGCGTTTTTCTTGCAGCCGGGGAAGCAAATCCAGCGCATCCCCATCGGGAAAGCTGACGTCAGTTATCAGCACATCACCACGTCCGGAGGTTGCCATATCCCACAGGCCGGCCACAGAGGTGGCCGCGCCCACCTGATAGCCCTGCTTGCTCAAGGCGTGAGAGATTACCGTGCGAACGGTACGGTCATCATCAGCAACAAGAATTTGCGGGGTACGGGTCATCAGTTGGCGCCCTCTGTTGTGCGGCCCGGCCCGGCTGTGCTTAACACTGGCAGATTGATGCTGAAACAGGTCCCCTGCCGCCGCTGCAGATTAGAAATGGCCCCGCCATGATCGGCAATAACGCTGGCCACCATCGCCAGACCCAGACCCGAACCACCTGATTTGGTGGAAATAAAGGGCTCGAAAATATGATCAGACAGCTCAGCCGGAATGCCGGTTCCGGTATCCTCTATTTCAATCTGCAGCGGCAGATGAACCCGCCGGCCATCTGACAGGCTGGAGACATAACGGGTCATGGAATAAAAGGTGCTCAAGGTCAGCTCATCACCGGCCTTGGTCGCCTCTGCTGCATTTTTGAAAAGGTTGAGGAAACACTGCACCAGCAATTCCCGGTCTGCCCGCACATCCGGCAAGGACGGGTCATACCGCCTGACAATGGTCAGGTGACGGCCAAATGACGCTTTCGTGATCCGGATGCAATGATCCAGAACTTCGTGAATATTCACATCTTCAAATTTCAGCGGGGTATCAGAAGACAGCGTTTCAATCCGGCTCAACAGAGACGTGATACGATCTGTTTCATCGACGATCATCCCGCTCAGCTCTCGATATTCAGAGGGCAAATCCAATTCCAGAAGCTGGGCCGCCCCTTTAATTCCGGCGAGGGGATTTTTAATTTCATGCGCCAGCAAGGCCGTCATTTTGGCCATCGACAGCGCGGCACCCTTGAACTGGTTCTGGGTGGAGAGCTGTTCAGCCATCGACTGTTCTTGAATGGACACCATAATCTGGGGTGCGGGTTGGCCAGAGGCCGCCCCAGACACAGCAATGGGCACCATCTGTATCGCCCCGGTCCTGACCCCCAATTTCGGGCTGACAAGACCCAGAGCCTTTTCCACAACCGGGCGTCCAGCTTGTCGGACGCGGTGCAGCAGGGAAAAGAACGGGCTGTCGGCAGGCAGCATCTCGGTTAAGGACCGGCCAGCCAGATAGGCGGTACTGCTCTGGAAGAAGCTTTCGGCGGCCGGGTTCAGCCAAATAAACCTGTCCTCACTGTCAATCAGCAGCACAGGAAACGGCAGCATATTCAGCAATTCGGCTGATACTTCATCCTGCGGCGAACGTGCCTTGGCGACTGAACTGACCATTTTTTGCGCTTCCTTCCGCCCGCTATCAGGCCGCTGACAATCTGGACTGAGCCAAAAAATAACCCTCGATAGCGTCTTGCAACTCAACTGCCTTATCGGTGCGCATCGCAACCTCTCGCAGGCTGTCTGCGCCTCTCAGGTGGTCACAATAGCTGGCAAAATGCTTGCGGGCAGACCGCAGGCCCCGCTCTCCTGACTGCTCAAGAATGTCGGTAAGGTGGGCGGTCATCATCTGATGCCGGGCCTGTATATCGGGGACAGGCCGTACAGGCTGGTCAGACAGGTGATCGGCTATCTGCGCCAACAGCCAGGGCTGGCCCATAGCTGCCCGCCCGACCATCACACCGGCCGCCCCGGACAGACGCACAGCCTCAGCCGCCGCCGAACAGCTTGTGATATCTCCATTGGCCAAAACCGGAATGCTCACCGCATCCACCACCGCCCGGATGGCGCGCCAATCCGCCTCGCCTTTATACATCTGACAGCGTGTGCGGCCATGAATGGTGACAAGGCAAATACCCGCGCTCTCAGCAATTTTTGCAATCTGAGGCGCGTTCAAAGACGCATCATCCCAACCCAGACGGGTCTTCAGCGTTACCGGAACAGACACCGCCTTGACAACAGCCTCACAAATCGCCGCCACCCGTTCAGGCTCACGCATCAATGCAGAACCAGACGCGCGGCCGGTCACTTTCTTTGCTGGACAGCCCATATTGATGTCAATCAGGCTGACCCCCAACTGTTCAGCCATAGCGGCCGCCTCTGCCATCATCTGCGGATCCCAGCCGGCGATTTGCAAACCAACAGGTGCCTCTTGTTGCAGATCAGAAGATAACTTGCGCATTTCTGCACGCACATCTGTCAACATCGCGTGACTGGCCACCATTTCACTGACCACCAACCCGCCACCAGCGCGCCGAACGGCCGCCCGAAACGGCCGATCCGTAATGCCCGACATCGGCGCCAGAACCACATCAGGGATGCTGTTAACACCAGAAAGGCCTAAAATTTGGTCAAGAACATGCCTCATGGCGGCAAGTATGCCTCAACATTCACAAGTCTGTCCAGAACTCTGCACAAAAAATAGGCAGAAAATAATCATACTGTTTTGTGACTGCAGACCCTGCCTTGCCGGAAAGCCTAGCTGGACAAGCCAGCGTTCCACAGGCTAGAAACAGGACAGAGTTTTGCTGTACTGACCACTTGAAAAAAAAGGCGCATTGATGGCCGCGACTGACATCAAGATGGATTTTGTTCTTCTGGCGGCCGGACAAAGCCGCCGATTTTCAGCCGGAAAGCCGTCTGCAGGTCAGGCTAAACAGTTTCAGCTGTTGGCTGGCAAGCCTGTTCTCCTGCACAGTCTTGAGGCGATCAGCACCTGGCCCCGATGCGGGCAAATTGTTGTGGTGCTTCCTGAAGAGGGTATCGCTGCCGATATAACGACCTTGCTTGAACAGGCAGCGGCAAGCGCGCCTGCTCCGGTTCACTTCACTACAGGCGGGCCTACCCGCACCGCCTCTACCGTGAACGGGCTCCGCGCGCTGGCCATGAGCGAACATAGCGCGGATGTAGCCGTGCATGATGCGGCCCGTCCGTTTGTCCCGCATCAGGTTCTTGATGCGTTGCTGGCTGCCCGAACAGGCGGGGCAGATGGCGCGGTCCCGGCCCTGCCCATCACCGACACAGTGAAACTGATCGATGACGCTGAAGCTGTCTTATCAACTGTTGACCGAACGACCCTGCGCCGGGTGCAGACCCCGCAGGCCTTTTCGTTTGATACGCTTTTGGCACTGCATGAAGCGTTTGCCGCCAACAAGAGCGACCATAACGTCACCGATGATGCCAGTCTTGCTGAGGCGGCTGGTTTGAAGCTGGTCTGTGTAGAGGGCGCGGCCACACTTGAGAAAATCACCTTTGCTGAGGATTTGAATATGATGCAGCACAGCCAGCAAACAGAAACACGCACCGCAAGCGGTTTTGATGTGCATAAATTCTCCGCCGATAAGAGCGGACCGATTATGGTATGCGGCGTTGCGGTCGAACATGAGCACGGCCTTGTTGCCCATTCAGACGGGGATGTGGGGCTTCATGCGTTATGTGATGCCGTGTTGGGCTGTTTGTCTATGGGGGATATCGGCCAGCATTTCCCGCCATCTGACCCGCAATGGAAGGCGGCCTCATCTGACCAGTTTTTGCAATTTGCCCTTGATAAGGTTGCCGCTGCAGGCGGATATGTCACCCTGCTTGATGTCACCATTATCTGCGAAAAACCAAAGATCGGCCCGCACCGCCAACAGATGACAGAGCGTTTATCACAAATTACCGGCCTGGCAGCACACAGGCTGTCGGTAAAAGCCACCACAAGCGAGCGTCTTGGCTTTACTGGCCGGGGCGAAGGTATCGCCGCGCTGGCACAAGCCACGGTTTGTCTGCCGACCTCTTATACAGGTGAGCCGCAATGACCGCGTTTCTTGCGCAACTGGCCACGCTGGGGCCTGTTGGCCGGTCCCTTCGCGCGCCGGGAACCGCCGGGTCTCTGGTCGCGCTGATTGGTGGTTTTTTTCTGGCTAAGGAAGGCTATTTTGTCCTGCTGGCAGCGCTACTGCTGGTCACCATCATCGGCGTGTTTGCCGCAGACGCTTATTCCGGGCTGACCGGCAAACATGATGCCGGGGAAGTGATAATTGATGAGGTGGCCGGACAATGGCTGGTGCTGTTGTGTATTCCGCCAAATCTGGACACTGCCTTGTGGTGGTATTTAGCTGGGTTTGTTCTGTTCAGATTATTTGATATCCTCAAGCCTTGGCCGGTTTCCTCAGCAGAGCGCCTGCCCGGCGGAATTGGCGTGATGGCAGATGATCTGGTGGCCGGTACGCTGGCCGGTATCGTCCTCTTGATGGCCCAGCTGTTCATCTATGCGCGCTAACCCCAGAAAAGCATAAAGGCCCTGCAGGCCCAGGAGAACCCGATATGAGCGCTGATGCAACCGCCCTCATCACCCATCTGACAGAAACAGGGAAAACCTTGTGCACGGTGGAATCCTGCACGGGCGGGCTGCTGTTCAGCGATTTGACAGCTGTACCGGGGGCGTCTGCTGTGCTGGACAGAGGCTTTATCACCTACAGCAATCAGGCCAAACAGGAAATGGTCGGCGTGGGCTCACAAACTTTGGCCCGTTTTGGTGCTGTATCAGAACAAACCGCCGCAGAAATGGCCAGTGGCGGACGACAAACAGCCGGAACAGATCTGTCGGTTGCGCTAACTGGTATAGCCGGGCCGGGCGGCGGCACAGCCGAAAAACCGGTTGGTCTGGTTTGGATATCGGTCTGTGACAAGCACGGCCGCCAGATAACAAAAGAACATCACTTTGCCGGCGAAAGACAACAGATACGTGAAGAAGCGTGCAGCGCTGCCCTCAACCTGTTGATGACCCTGTCTTCATCCTGAGGCCTGTCAGCCCTGTTTGAGCCGCAGGCTGTATAACTGGTCTGCTCGGGTCTCAAACGCCCTGACCATCCGTTTGACCGCTTCTGTAAACAGGCTTTCGATGACGGTCTGTAACAGGCGGGACCGGAATTCAAAATCAACATAGAAATCGATCAGGCAACCATCTGGATGTTCGATGAACTTCCATCTGTTTTTCAGGTACTTAAACGGTCCTTCTGCATATTCTACTTCAATTATAAGCTGGTCTCTGTCCATGCTGACATGAGAGGTAAAGCGTTCTTTGAACATCTGAAACCCGATGATAAGGTCGGCAACAAGCGTGACCTCAGATTGCTGTCTTATCCGCGCCGCCAGACACCAGGGCAGAAATTCAGGATACCGCCGGACATCTGCAACCAGATCAAACAACTGTTCCGGGGCATGGCGGATCAGGCGTTGTTCTGCATGTGTGGTCATCGCCCCCTGCCCCCTTTTATACGCCGTCCACCGCGGCCGCCCCAAGCCGGCGGTTCCGTTCGTCCTGAAGCGCCGCAAAATCAGCATCAGCATGATAAGAAGAGCGTGTCAGCGGGGTTGAAGCCATCATCAAAAACCCCTTATCCTGGCCCCATCTGGCATAGGCCTCAAACTGGTCAGGGGTAACAAACCGGTCAACAACAGCATGTTTAGGGGTGGGCTGCAGATACTGGCCAATGGTCATGAAATCCACATCGGCGGCGCGCAGATGGTCCATCATCTCGCCAACCTCCTCATCTGTCTCCCCCAAGCCAACCATAATGCCGGATTTGGTGAAGATAGAGGGGTCAAGTGTTTTGACCTGTTTCAATATATCAAGGGAATGGGCATAGCGGGCGCCAGGGCGAACCGGCTTATACAGCCGTTCGACTGTTTCCATATTATGATTGAACACATCCGGGCGGGCCGCCACAACATGTTCAACCGCGCCGTCTTTGCGCAGAAAATCAGGGGTGAGAATTTCAATCGTAGTCGCTGGCGAACTTTGCCTGATGGCGGCAATAGTGCGGGCGAAATGATCTGCCCCACCATCATCCAGGTCATCCCTGTCAACTGATGTGATCACCACATGACGCAACCCAAGCCGGGCAACCGCCTCAGCCACATTGTCAGGCTCATGCGGGTCAAGCTGGTCAGGCCGGCCTGTGGCCACATTACAGAACGCGCACGCCCTTGTGCACACAGAGCCCAGAATCATCATGGTGGCGTGCTTGTTGGCCCAGCATTCGCCGATATTCGGGCAAGCGGCTTCCTCACACACGGTGACAAGGTCCAGATCGCGCATCAGCCGCTTGGTTTCCGAAAACGCGCCTGCACGCGGGGCTTTCACCCTTAACCAGTCCGGCCGGCGCGGTTGCGGACGGTCCTCATTACGGCGTTTTTCCGGATGCCGGTCGGCACCTTTTGTCAGATTAGGAGATGGCATGTTCCCTCATCCTTTGAATGACAGCGGCTGTTCTCAGCTTGTCCCTACATCAGTTTTTTGTTCGAAAAAAGACTATTGGCTGGTCTTTTCCAAAACTGCCAGAGCTTTTTTTGATAATGACGAGGGCTCTTTTAAAAATGTATCGCCTTACCATATGCATCAAGCACAGATTCATGCATCGCCTCAGATAGAGTCGGGTGCGGGAAGATAGTGTGCATCAACTCAGCTTCAGTTGTTTCCAGTGTCTGCGCAACAACGTAGCCTTGAATAAGCTCGGTCACTTCTGGGCCGATCATGTGCGCGCCCAGCAAGGCTCCGGTCTTTTCATCAAAAATGGTTTTGATCAGCCCTTCATCCTCACCCAGAGCTATCGCCTTGCCATTGCCGAGGAACGGAAACTTGCCGACCTTGATTTTATAGCCCTGCTCTTTTGCCTGGGCCTCACTGAGGCCAACCGACGCCACTTGCGGCCGGCAATAGGTGCAGCCCGGTACAGCGTCTTTTTTAATGGGATGCAGGTTTTTCATACCGGCAATGGCCTCAATACACAAGATGCCCTCATGACTGGCCTTATGTGCCAGCCACGGCGCGCCGGTGACATCACCGATTGCATACAGGCCCGGCTCATCAGTGGCCATCATCTGATCGGTGACGATATGCCCCCTCTCCAGCTTGACTTTGGTCGCTTCCAGACCGAGCCCTTCTGAATTACCGACAATACCCACCGCCATAATCACCTGCTCTGCAGTTATCACCTGCTGCTTGCCGTTCAGCATAACCGTGGCTTTGACGCTGTCCTTGGTTTTTTCGAACCCTTTCAGCTGGGCAGAGGTATGGATGGTGATTCCGCGCTTTTCAAACGACTGATGAGCCAGAGCGGAGATTTCTGCGTCCTCAGCATTTAAAATCCGGTCAAGCGCCTCAATGATGGTGACCTCAACGCCCATATCGCGGTAGAAGCTGGCAAATTCGACACCGATGGCCCCAGAGCCCACCACAATCATCGATTTCGGCATGGTTTTTGGCACCATGGCCTCTTTATAAGACAGGATTTGTGCGCCGTCTGTTTCCAGCCCGGGCAGTTGGCGGGCCCGCGCACCAGTGGCAATGATGATATGCTTGGCCTGAACCGTCTGGGCTGATTTGCCGCTGACCTCAACAGACCAGATGCCGTGCTTACGGCCAGCCAGCTTGGCTGTGCCGTCTATTACGCTGACTTTGTTTTTTTTCAGAAGATGGGCAACCCCGCCAGACAGCCTGCCGGCGACCTTTCGTGATCGGGCCACAACCTTGTCCAGATTGACAGAGACCTTGCCCTCAACCTCAATACCGAATTCAGACATATGCTCCAGATTATGGCGCATTTCTGCTGCCCGCAGCAGAGCTTTGGTCGGTATACAGCCCCAGTTCAGGCAAATCCCGCCCAGATGTTCGCGTTCGACCAGACCAACGCGCATACCAAGCTGGCTGGCCCGTATCGCGGCCACATAGCCGCCTGGCCCGCCGCCTATCACAAAAACATCAAAGGGAGCTGTCTGTGTCATGTTAAGACTGCCTTTCTGGTGTTGGTTCTCTTGTTTGTGCTCTGCTTACAGAAGCATCGTGACGGGCTGTTCTATCGCGCGTTTGAAGGCCTGCAGCCATCTGGCCCCCAGGGCGCCATCAACAATTCTGTGGTCAGCAGAAAGCGTGACCGTCATCACCGTCGCCACAGCCAGTTCACCATCTTTGACCACCGGGCGTTGTTCGCCGGCCCCAACCGCCAATATCGCAGATTGAGGCGGGTTGATAACCGCGGCAAATTCACGGATGCCATACATGCCCAGATTAGAGATGGTGAAGCTGCCACCGGCATATTCAGACGGGTCAAGAGTGCCTGAGCGTGCGCGGCTGGCCAGATCGGCTGTTTTGCGGGAAATCTCCGCCAGACCCAGATTTTGGGCGTTATGGATAACAGGTGTAACCAAGCCCCCCTCAACCGCCACTGCCACGCAAACATCAGCGCTGCTGAAATAACGACAACCTTCAGCCTCAAAATAGCCATTTACATCCGGCTCAGCCATCAGCGCTGCGGCCGCGGCCTTAACCACCATATCATTAACCGAAATCTTAACACCGTCTTCCGCCGCTTCGTTCAGGGCTTTGCGCGCCGTCAGCAGATTGTCAATCTCACAATCCACGGTCAGATAGAAATGCGGGGCAGTCTGTTTTGACTGCTGCAGCCTTTCTGCGATTACGCGCCGCATGGCATTATGAGGCACAAACCGGTCTTCAGCCGGGGCTGTGGCAGCTGGCATTGCCGTGGCAGGCTGAACCGCTTGCCCTGAGGCGAGTGCTTCTTCCACATCGGCCCGAATGATACGGCCATGCGGGCCTGTGCCGGACAGTCTGGCCAGGTCAAGCCCAGCGTCAGCCGCAATGCGCCGCGCTAACGGGCTGGCAAATACCCGGCCTGTTGTTGGGGTTGGGGCTGGGGCTGGTGTAACAGGTGTAGGCGCCGGGGCCTGTTGAATTGGCGCAGGCGCAGGCTCAGCGGCAGGCGCAGGCGCAGCAGGCGCATCAGGTGAAGGCGCGGCCGGGGCAGAAACAGCCGCGGCAACGGCCTCTTCAACACTTTCACCGTCTTCAGTCAGAATCGCAATTACCGCGTTCACGGCCACATTCTGGGTGCCTTCAGCAACCGCAAGGCTGGCCACCACCCCATCATCAAGGGCTTCAACCTCCATGGTCGCCTTATCGGTTTCAATTTCGGCGATCACATCACCGGATCTGACGCTGTCCCCTTCTTTGACCAGCCAGCGCGCAAGGGTGCCCTCTGTCATGGTCGGAGAAAGAGCGGGCATAAGAACAGATACAGACATATCAGCCTCCCTGAGTGCGGTAACAGGCTTGACGGGCGGCTGCCACAATCTCATCTGCTTGTGGCAGGGCCAGTTTTTCAAGATTGGCGGCGTAAGGCATTGGCACATCTTTACCCGTGACCCGCATCACCGGGGCATCAAGATAATCAAACGCCTGTTCCATCATCTGCACAGCCAACTCAGAGCCAATACCCGCAAACGGGAAGCCTTCCTCACAGGAAATCAAACGAGAGGTTTTCTTGACCGACTGCACAAGTGTTTCGGTATCCAAAGGCCGGATGGTGCGCAAATCGATCACCTCAGCGTTAATTCCCTCTGCGGCCAACTGTTCTGCGGCCTCTAGGGCTTTGCCCACCATGATGGAAAAAGCGGTAATGGTCACATCAGTGCCTTCGCGCACCACTTTGGCCTTGCCGATAGGCACAACCCAGTCATCATGCTCCGGCACTTCAAAGCTCTGGCCATACATCACCTCATTTTCGAGGAAAATAACCGGGTTAGGGTCACGGATTGCAGCTTTCAGCAAACCTTTGGCATCCGCAGCAGACCAAGGCGAGACAACCTTCAGCCCCGGGCAATGAGCATACCAGCTGGCATAACATTGTGAATGCTGGGCGGCAACGCGGCTGGCCGCGCCGTTTGGCCCACGAAACACAATCGGACAGCCCATCTGGCCACCTGACATATACAGGGTTTTCGCGGCTGAATTAATGATCTGGTCAATCGCCTGCATAGAGAAGTTGAAGGTCATAAATTCAATAACCGGACGCAACTCCCCAAAGGCAGCCCCAACCCCGAGGCCGGCAAAGCCATGCTCAGTAATGGGTGTATCGATAACCCGCTTTTCAGAAAACTCATCCAGCAGGCCTTGGGTAACCTTGTAGGCGCCCTGATATTCAGCAACCTCTTCACCCATCACGAACACCCGCTCATCAGTGCGCATTTCTTCTGCCATCGCATCCCGCAGCGCTTCCCGAACGGTCTGGGTTTTGGTTGGCCCGTCCCAGTCCGGTTCAGCAGCAGGTGAAGCCGAAAGAAGCTGTGCATCTGCAACAGGGGCCACGGGGGAATTATCAGCCCGGTTATCAATAGTTGGGGCATCAATGGATGGGGCATCAATGGTTGGGGGTGGCGTGCTCTGGGCAATGGCGGCTGGCAAATCGGTCTCGCCGTCTTCCAGCAAGCGTGCGATTACCGCTCCAACAGCCACGCCTTCGGTGCCTTCGGCTACGGTAATCTCACCAACCACGCCTTCATCAACCGCCTCAACCTCCATGGTGGCTTTGTCGGTTTCAATTTCGGCGATCACATCACCGGATTTGACCTCATCACCTGTTTTTACAAGCCATCTGGACAGGCGTCCATCTGTCATTGTTGGCGACAAGGCCGGCATTTTAATTTCTACAGCCATTTTCTTAAATCCTTAAAAAGACACCTGATAACCGGTCAAGCAATCAGCACATCAGTATACAGCTCATCCACCTCTGGTTCTGGGCTGTCTAACGCGAAATCAGCCGCGTCACTCACAACAGACTTCACCTGCTGGTCAATCTGTTTCAAGCTGGCCTCATCAGCCCCCTCACGCAGCAGCAGATCACGCAGCTGTTCAATAGGGTCATGCTGCTTGCGCATTGCATCGACCTCATCACGGGTTCTGTATTTCGCCGGATCTGACATAGAATGACCGCGATATCTGTAGGTCTTCATCTCAAGGATGTACGGGCCTTTGCCGGAACGGCAGTGGTCGAGGGCTTCACGAGCCGCCGCCCGCACCGCCAGCACGTCCATACCGTCAACCTGCATCCCCGGAATACCATAGGCCTTGCCCCGATCGGCCAAATCCTGACCCGCAGCGGCTCTGGCCACAGATGTGCCCATACCATATTGGTTATTTTCGATGACAAACACGACCGGAAGCTTCCACAACGCCGCCATGTTGAAGGTTTCGTATACCTGGCCCTGGTTCGCCGCGCCATCACCAAGATAGGCCATATTGACGCCGCCATCACCTTTATATTTATGCGCAAAGGCAAGACCCGCACCAATAGGCACCTGTGCAGCCACAATACCGTGCCCGCCGTAAAAATTCTTCTCGCGGCTGAACATATGCATAGACCCGCCCTTACCGCGTGAATAACCATCACGCCGGCCGGTCAGCTCAGCCATCACACCGCGGGATTCCATCCCGCACGCCAGCATATGGCCATGGTCACGATAGGAGGTAACAACTGAATCACCCTCTTCGGCAATGGACTGCATGCCCACAACAACAGCTTCCTGGCCAATATACAGATGACAGAAGCCGCCAATATGGCCCATGCCATAGAGCTGGCCGGCTTTCTCCTCAAAACGTCTGATAAGGATCATCTGCTCATAGAGCTGTTCCAGAACCTCACGCGACGGCTTGTCATTAATCACGGCTTTTGGCGGTCGCCCCCGTTTACGGGCAGCGGTCTGTTTTTCGGCCATGCGTCTCCCCCTTCAGCCCCTTCGGGCAGTGACTTCTTTTCTCTAGAAGAGAGGATGACGGCAAATGCAAGGTTTTTGCAAGATTTTTATTTTATTGATATATATAGGTTTTTTATATTTAAACTGTTTTTCAGTTAAAATAGAAAGATATTAAAATTTCAATTTATTTAAATCAATTGAAATGATCACATCATTCTCACTATACATGCCGACATTGGCCCGCGCGGTCTCCGCCAGCATATCAGCATCAACAGCCCCGGACCGCAATAACCTGATCCGGTGTTCCAGAAAATGGTTTTGTTTATCCAGCAGGGCAAGGGTTTCACGGGCCGCCAGTATTTCCCTGTCGATATCAGCACGGGCCAAAAGCCCGCGTTCACCCGCAATTGTGTGAAACCCGAAAAACACCATAAGCGTGCCGGTCAGGACAAGGCTGCCAGCAAAAGCAATAGGTCGGCGCAGAGAATGATACATGTCGGTTTTACCTGTCAGTTAACAGCGGACATGTTCAGTGAATCAAAAAGCATTCACCGGGTCAAGGAAAAAGCGAATCGCCGGATTTGTTAGGTTTATTAACCGCAGCCCTGCGCCGGAAGCCGATGATTACCGCAAAATTGAGCGGCCAGCATACACCGCCATTTCCCCCAATTCTTCTTCAATACGCAGCAATTGGTTATATTTCGCCAACCTGTCTGAACGCGACAACGACCCGGTTTTAATCTGCCCGGCGTTTGTAGCCACAGATAAATCAGCAATGAAACTGTCTTCGGTTTCACCTGAACGATGCGAGATGATCACACCAAAGCCAGCCTGTTTGGCATCTGTAATCGCCTTCATGGTCTCGCTAAGGGTACCAATTTGATTGACCTTGACCAGAATAGCGTTGCCAGCCTTCATCTCAATCCCTCTACCCAGACGTTCTGGGTTTGTGACAAACAAGTCATCGCCAACAACCTGCACAGTGTTACCAATGCGCGCGGTCAGGTCAGCAAACCCCTGCCAGTCATCCTCATCAAGCGGGTCTTCTACAGACACAATCGGATAACGCCCACACAAATCCGCCCACATATCCACCATTTCAGCAGAACTGAGAGTCCGCCCCTCACCGGTTAAGATATAGCTGTTCTGGTCACAGAATTCGGTTGCCGCGGCATCAAGGGCCAGCACCACATCATCGCCCAGGCTGTAGCCTGCAGATTCCACCGCGCGGGCAACCACGTCAACAGCGTCTGGTGTGGTGTTAATGGCCGGGGCAAAGCCGCCCTCATCACCCACCGCAACAGACAACCCCTGTTTTGATAACTCAGATTTCAGCGCATGAAAAATTTCAGTCCCCATCCGCAGACCATCGCTGAAACTGGCCGCCCCCACAGGCATAACCATAAATTCCTGCACATCCAGCGCGTTATCTGCATGTGCGCCGCCGTTCAGGATATTCATCATCGGGGTCGGCAGAACATGGGCATGAACACCGCCCAGATAACGCCACAAAGGCAGACCGGCTGCCTCAGCCGCCGCCCGGGCCACCGCCAGGCTGACCCCCAAAATGGCATTTGCACCCAGACGGGCTTTATTCGCCGTCCCGTCAAGGGCGATAAGATCAGTATCAATCTGCAGCTGGTCCATGGCATCAGCCCCAGACAGGCTGTCAAAAATCTCAGTATTTACAGCGTCCACGGCCTGCATAACACCTTTGCCGCCATAGCTGGCCTGGTCAGTGTCGCGCATCTCAATCGCTTCATAAGCCCCGGTTGACGCCCCAGAAGGTACAGCGGCACGGCCAAAGCTGCCATCATCCAACAACACATCAACTTCAACTGTAGGGTTGCCCCGTGAATCCAGAATCTGGCGGGCATGAATATCAAGAATAGCAGACATCTGTGTTCCTTTCTGCGCCCCTATGGGCAGGTTCAGCTTTTTGCGGCTTCAGCAAGCCTGGATAAAGTGGCAAGAAGTTCGGGCATCTGGCCCAGAGGCACCATGTTCGGGCCGTCAGACGGCGCATTATCCGGGTTTTGATGGGATTCCATAAACAAACCGTCAACACCCACAGCCACCGCCGCACGGGCCAGAACCGGCACAAATTCACGCTGCCCACCAGATGCCCCGCCCAGGCCACCTGGCTGCTGTACGGAATGGGTGGCGTCAAATATTACCGGAAAGCCGGTATCGCGCATCTGCGGCAGGCTCCTCATATCACTAACAAGCGTGTTATACCCAAATGAGGTTCCACGCTCTGTCAGCAGCACGCGCGAATTGCCAGACTGAACCAGTTTGTCAGCGACATGCTTCATATCCCAGGGGGCCAGGAACTGGCCTTTTTTGACATTTATAACTGCCCCGGTCTGGGCCGCCGCAACCAGCAGGTCTGTCTGGCGGCACAAAAAGGCAGGTATCTGCAGTATATCCACCGCCTCGGCGGTAACCCCGCAATGTTCTGGCAGATGCACATCTGTTAACACAGGACAGCCCAACGCCGCCTTTACATCGGCTAGTATCTGGACCCCTTCTTCCAGCCCCACACCGCGCTGGGCGGATAATGAGGTTCTGTTAGCTTTATCAAAAGATGATTTATAGACAAAATTCATGCCGGCTGAGCGGGCCGCTTTCTGCAAGGCTTCAGCATGATAAAGGGCATGGTCCCGGCCCTCTATCTGGCACGGACCAGAGATGAGCAACAGCGGCGCGCCGTTGCCCACTTCAAATTCCGGAAGGGTTACTTTTGTCATCTGTTATATTCTCCGCGTGAAGATTAACGCAAAACAGACTGACCCACCAGCCGCTCAGACCAGACGGGATTTTTCCCGGGCGGCGGCGACAAAACCGACAAACAGAGGATGCGGGTCAAACGGCTTTGATTTTAATTCAGGATGGAATTGAACCCCGACAAACCAGGGATGGTCCGGGCGCTCAACAATCTCAGGCAACAACCCGTCCGGCGACAGCCCCGACATTTTCAAGCCCGCCTGCTCCAGCTTATCGCGATAGGCGATGTTCACCTCATAACGATGCCGGTGACGTTCTTCAACAAAGCCTGAGCCGTAAAGTCGAGCCGCTAATGAGCCGTCTGCCATTTCACAAGGATAAGCGCCCAGACGCATGGTTCCGCCCAAATCATCAGCGCCACTGCGGGTTTCGACCTGATTGCCTGAGGCCCATTCGGTCATCAGACCGACAACAGGCTCATCACAGGGCCCAAATTCAGATGAGCTGGCATCTGGCAGACCCGCTATCGCACGCGCGGTTTCCAGCACCGCCATCTGCATACCAAAACAAATGCCCAGATACGGAACATGTTGTTCACGCGCGAAGCGTATAGCCTCTATCTTGCCTTCTGAACCTCTCTTGCCAAAACCGCCTGGCACCAGAATGCCAGACACATTCTCCAGATGATGTTGATAGGCTTGGCTGTCTTCCTCTTCAAAAATCTCTGAATCCAGCCATTTAATCTTGACCTTGACCTTGTTGGCGATACCACCATGGGTCAGCGCCTCACCAAGTGATTTATAACTATCCTGAAGCGAGGTGTATTTGCCAACAATCGCAATGGTGACCTCACCTTCGGGATGAGAAACATTATGCGCGATATCTTGCCAACGGCTCAGATCAGGGGCCGGGCTGTCTAGACCGAAATGAGCACAGACCTGGCCATCCAGGCCCTGTTCATGATAGGCCAGCGGAACCTCATAGATGTTCTTCACATCCTCAGCCAGGATAACCGCTTCCGGACGCACGTTACAGAACAGGCCAATTTTTGCGCGCTGCTCATCAGGTAGTGGATGTTCTGTCCGGCACAACAGGATATCAGGTTGAATCCCGACCGCCTGGAGCTCTTTTACAGAATGCTGAGTTGGTTTGGTTTTCAGCTCACCCGCAGCAGCGATATAGGGCAGTAAGGTGACATGAATGAAACAGGCCTGCTGTTTGCCAATCTCATTACCAATTTGTCTGATCGCTTCCAGAAACGGCAGCGATTCAATATCACCAACAGTGCCGCCAATTTCACACAGCACAAAGTCTTCATCACTTAAATCATTGTAAACAAACGCTTTAATAGCGTCGGTAACATGCGGAATAACCTGAATGGTGGCGCCCAAATAATCACCACGGCGTTCTTTGGCCAGCACATCAGAATAGATGCGCCCTGTGGTTACATTATCTGTCTGGCGGGTATGCACACCGGTAAAGCGCTCATAATGACCCAAGTCAAGGTCGGTTTCCGCGCCATCATCTGTCACAAACACCTCGCCATGCTGGGTTGGTGACATGGTACCCGGGTCAACATTCAAATACGGGTCCAGTTTGCGCAAGCGCACTTTGTAACCTCTGGCCTGCAGCAACGCCCCGAGAGCAGCAGAGCCCAGACCCTTACCCAGCGAGGAGACAACACCGCCTGTAATGAAGACATAACGAGTCACGTCCGCCACCTCTTTTTTAAACCGGCGGTCTTAAACTTCACACCTTGCATGTTAACCATTATTGTCCGGTTGGCGCTTGTGGTGCAGTCGGCACAGGCAATGCGGGCGCTGAATTGACCACCTCATCTACGATTGATGTCGGCTGGCTGCCTGCACCGGCCAAAATAGCCAGGCCGATAGATGTGGCAAAAAAACAGGCCGCAAGAATAGCTGTTGTCCGTGTCAGCAGGTTCGCGGTTGACCGGGCGGTCATAAAGCCGCCACCGGCTGAACCGCCGATCCCCAAGCCGCCGCCTTCGTTGCGCTGCAACAAAACCGTGCCGACAAGGGCGACAGCAATCAGAATATGAATGGTCAGTAAGATTGTGGTCATAAAACTACCTGTCTTGAACTGTATGGCATAGACGCGCTACACCGGCATTTTCCTATCAAATTGAAAGACGTTGTGCAAAGGAAAAATCGGCACCTCTGTCAGGTTGCACAGCATTGCCTCAGATTGTGGCATCCGCAGACGCAACGATAGCGGCGAAACTGTCTGCTGACAGCGACGCCCCGCCAACTAAAGCCCCACCAACCAGAGGCAAGCTGAGTATCGTTTCTGCATTGTCTTTGTTCACAGACCCGCCATACAGAATAGGCGGCATCCCGTGCTGTCCATGAGAAGAAAATTGCCGGATTAAGATTTCATGGATATGGGTATGCATCTCATCAATTTGCGTTTTTGTTGCCACCAGACCTGTGCCGATAGCCCAGACCGGCTCATAAGCGATAACCAGACGCGGCAGATGCTGTGCCTGCCAGTCATCTGATTCTGCACAAAAGGCGGCCAGACTGGCCAGGAGTTGGTTTTCTACATATTCGTTGTGTGCGCCGCGTTCACGCATGTCCTGCGGCTCTCCCACACATAAGACAACGCTGAGCCCCGCCGTGAGGGCGGCAACCAGCTTTGCAGCCACAAAATCATCTGTTTCGCCAAGCCCGCCGCGGCGTTCAGAATGACCGGCCAGAACCCATTTGCCGCCAAACCCGCTCACCATATCGGCCGAAATCTCGCCAGTATAGGCCCCTGCCCGTTCAGGGTGGCTGTTCTGCGCGCCCCATTGAATAGCGGTTTTTTCAAACGCCCGCTCAGCAGCAAACAGATAACAAGACGGCACAAAACACAGAATGCGGGCGGCGGCGGTGGTAAGACGCTGGTCCGCACAATAGCTGGCAAAAAGAGCCGCAGCATCAGCGGGCAGCGGATTCATCTTCCAGTTAGCAGCGATAATCATGCAGAATCATCCTTCTCACATTGATTTAAGCATTGCGGTTTCCCGCCTGCTTTCTTTATAGTGTGGGAAATTTTAGATAGCAAAACTGTTTCACCCCTTAATGTTAAGATGACCGGCCTTTTTTAATCCGGCCACCCCTGAAGGACAAGTTGATGTTACGTTCGATGAGAGAAGGCGCAAAGTCGCCTGTGATGAAGGTGTTTCTTCTGTTTCTGGCTGCCGGTTTTGCGCTGTGGGGGATTGGCGATATGTCAGGCGGCCTGTTCTCATCAGGCAACAAGGCTGTTGAAGCTGGCAGCCATTCTGTTTCAGCAACAGAAGCCGCAACCGAATTTGAGCGCACCCGCATTTCTGTCGGCGCGGGCCTGTCTACAGGAGAGGCTTTGCAGGCCGGTTTGCTGAATGAGGTGATGGGCACGCTGGCCCGCAGGACATTATACCGGGCTGAGGCGAGCCGTCTGGGCGTTACATCAACACGTGAAATGCAGAAGACCGCAATCGGTCGTGAGCCTGCATTTCGTGACGATCTGGGCCAGTTTTCCGATATCAGATTCAGAACCGCACTTGCGCAAGCCGGCTACACCGAACAACAGTATCTGGACCGCTTGTCACACTCGCTTTTGCAGGATCAGATTGAGGGCAGCGTAACAGCCTCAGGCGCCTTCCCGAAGGCTATCACCGACCGTCTGTCTGCCTTCCGGTTGGAACAAAGAACAGCGACCCTGAAGCAAATTGATGTGAAAGACCAGAATATCGCCGCCCCGTCTGCAGCTGATCTGGATGCTTATTTCACGCAGGAGCAGGAAAATTATGACGCGCCGGCCTTGCGTAGTTTTGAGGTGATTTATCTGTCACCAGACCTGATTGAAGGCCGTATTGAGCCTGAGGAGAGCGAACTGCGGGACGCGTTTGACCTGCGCCGGGACGACTTCATCACGCCAGAACGTCGCCGCCTGCGGCAGATGGTGTTTGACACCGAACAGGATGCCGCCGCCGCCCTTGCTGAGCTGAACGCTGGCAAGAGCTTTGATGTGGTCGCCGACGAAAAACTGCAATGGACCCAGAGCGATACTGACTTAGGTTTTGTCACCCGCCGCGATCTGGCCGATGAGCTTGCTGACACGGTGTTTTCAGCCCCGGCCAACACCCCGGCTGGACCTGTTTCCTCAACCTTTGGCTATCATGTGGTTCTGGTTGAAGAGATTCAGCCCGGCAGCGAGGCCAGCTTTGATGAGGTGAAAGACCAGATCGCCGGCACATTGGTCGCCGAACAAGCCATTGACACGGTTTATGACTATGCCAACCAGCTGGAAGATACATTGGGCACCGGCGCCAGCCTGTCTGAGGCCGCGGCGCAAGTGGATATGGTAGTCGGCAGAATTGAAAATATCGACCGCAATGGCCGGGACATTGATGGGCAGACCTTAGTTGATTCTTACGGGGACCTCGCCACCGACAGCCTGTTTCTGCAGCAGGCATGGGAGCTGGATATCGACATGATCAGCACAGTGATCGAAACCGTGGGGAACAGCTTCTTTGTGGTACGCCCAACAGCAGAAGCAGATAGCCGTAGCCGCAGCCTTGATGAAGTCAGAGACCGTGTTATCGCCGACTGGACACAGCAACGCGCGCTGGAAGCGGCCAAAGCAGAAGCCGAGCAGGTAATGGCGACAGCTGAAACCGCGCTTGCTGATCAGGCCGAAAGCGGTCTGTTCCGGCGCACGGGAAGCGGGCTTGACCATTCCGCCGCGGGCCTGATTGCCGAAGCCGCGTTTTCCCAACCTGCCGGGGCCACAAAGCTGGTTGAAACCGGAGACAGCGTGATTGTTGTGCGCACAGAAACCGTCGTTGCCGCAGAGCAAGCCGAACAGGCGGAAATGAGCGAGACCATGCAAAACAGCCTTGACCGCCTGGTCAGGGCCGATATTGCGTCTGCCTTTGCGCTGGCTTTGTCTGAAACTCATACCCTGGAATTAAACCCCGCTTTAGTCCAGCAGGTTCTGGTCGGCCAGGTTGGCCAATAAACAGGGCTGAGGCGGACACCGCAGCGCCCCTGACTTTGAGCAGACAGATTATGACTGAACAGACCATGACCGAAGACAACAAAAGCCTTGCCCATCACGACCGGCAGAGATGTGCAGATTTATTTGGCCGAGGTTTGAACCAAATCGTCTATCGCACGCTGGTTGCCGACACCCAAACCCCTGTCGGCGTGATGATGAAGCTGGCCGAGGCAGAGACCCATCACTGCCTGTTGGAGTCAGTAGAAGGCGGCGAGGTTAGAGGCCGGTTTTCGGTTGTTGCCCTGAAGCCGGACCTGATCTGGCAAAGTAAAAAAGAAAAAGTCTTCATCAACAGAACGGCAAAGACCACGCCAGACCAGTTTGAAGAGCTGCCCGATGTTCAGCCGCTGGACAGCCTGCGCCAGCTGATCGCCGAAAGCTGGATGGAGGACACCCACCCCCTGCCGCCAATGGCCGCGGGCCTGTTCGGTTATCTGGGCTATGACATGATACGTCATGTTGAAAGTCTGCCTGATGACAACCCTGACCGGCTTGATGTGCATGATTCTGTTCTGATGCGACCATCCGTGGTGGCTATTTTTGACCGGCTTAAAGACACCATCACCCTGTGCTACCAGATCCGCCCTGCTGATTTTGAAACAGCCGATAATGCCTGGAACACAGCCAATCACGAACTAGACCTCATTGAGAACCGGCTGCAGGCCCCTCTGCCCTCAATACCGGCGGTCCCGGCGGCAACTGACATAGCTCAGCCGAAGAGCAACATATCCAAAGACACTTTCTTTGGTATGGTTCGCAAGGCAAAAGAATATATCAAATCAGGGGATATCTTTCAGGTTGTTCTCTCACAACGTTTCACCATCCCGTTCTCGCTGCCATCGATTGCACTTTATCGCAGCTTAAGACGGCTGAACCCGTCACCGTTTCTGTTTCATTTCAGCCTTGGTGATGTTGCCATTGTCGGCTCTAGTCCGGAAATTCTGGTCAGGCTGAGAGATGGTGAAGTCACCATACGGCCTATCGCCGGCACCCGGCCGCGGGGCAGCACCGAAGACGAGGATAAGGCCAATGCGGCTGATTTGCTGTCTGATATCAAGGAGCGGGCAGAACATCTGATGCTGCTTGATCTGGGCCGCAATGATGTTGGCCGGGTTGCTAAGCCCGGGTCTGTTCGGGTGGTATCTGACTTTGAAATTGAGCTCTATAGCCATGTTATGCATATTGCCTCAGAGGTGCGCGGTAAGATCAGGCCTGAATGTGATGTAATCGATGCGCTGGTCGCAGGGTTTCCCGCCGGTACAGTGTCTGGGGCGCCTAAAATCAGAGCCATGGAAATCATTGATGAGCTGGAGACAGACCGCCGGGGTATCTATGCCGGGGCGGTTGGCTATATCAGCGCCGCTGGCGAAATGGACAGCTGTATCGCACTGCGGACAGCGGTGGTCAAAGATGGCCAGATGCATGTGCAGGCCGGGGCCGGTATTGTCTATGATTCAGTTGAACAGTCAGAATATGAAGAATGCCAGAATAAGGCCCGCGCCTTACTGAGGGCAGCCCATGATGCGACTCAGTTTGATCAGAACGGCTGATAAGCCCTGTTGCGGCATCATTTTTGCATTCTGTTTGTGAGCTGCCGACCGACTTTTTTTGAGACTGTTCCCATCGCCATGCCGATAATTCGGACCTTTCCTATTGTTCTTATGTTTTTGTTCGGGTTTCTGCCCGCCAAAGCACAGGCAGAATTGCGTCTGGAAACCTGGAACAGCTATGGCCAGCTGGCCGAACAAGGTGCCATCTGTGCCAGTTTTTCAGCCTTGATGGAATCACAGGCTGTGCTGAATCCGGACCTGGGCCAGTTGTGGCAGGAACGGCGCAAATTTGCCGGTGCGGTCATCCGCAAAGCTGTGATGCTGGAGCTGAACCGGGACAGCACAGAAGACGAAATCAACACTCTGATTGCCAGCTACCGCGACTGGGTTTTATCCAGCCTGATGATAGACGGGGGTGAGGATGCCGCCGCCCTTGCTGGTGAAACCGGACAGCCTGGACCTGATGAGGCCCTTGGCGCGCAGAAAATCAAGAATTTAGTCAACAGCCAATGTAAGAGCCTGTTTGAACAAGGCGATGAGATGATCCGCCAGCAAAACCCAAAGCTGGCCTATTTGTTAGAAGATATATCCTCGCTGCCTGCCCCCGCGCAGGCCCCGTCAACTAATGCTGGGCCTCGCCGCACACAAACCAGCCTGCCCGCCCCTCTGGTGACCGCCCAGACAACAAATGAAAGAACAGATACTTCTGCTCAGACACCAGAACCTAAAGCTAAAGCTGAAGCTGAAGCTGAACCTGAAGCTGAAGCGCCGACAGACAAAGCGCCGGGCCAGCAGCAAAAAGAAGTTCAGCTGTCTATCGGCGGCGGCAACAGCTTCACGCTCACCCTGCCCGGCCAGAAGCCATCGGCGAAACCAACGCCGCTGCCTGTCACCACAAAACGAGCCCCCATTGCCGGGCCCACATCGCGCCCGAACCGTCCGGCCCAAAGCCAGCCTAAGGCCGTGCCGCCTGTAGACGCCCCACCTGAAGACAGGCCGTCTTCAGCAAAACCAGCGGCAGAAGAAAAGGACCAGCAGGAGACGGTTCAGGACACAGACCAAAACCGGGACCAGGACCAAGACCGGGACCAGGACCGGGACAATACTGAAAACAGCCCAACAGATGTTGCCACCAGCACAGAGCTTATACCGATGGCCCCGAAACAACCGCAAGGGGCAGAGGCTGATAAATATATTGGGGCAACCGCGGCGGCACAGACCGTTGCAAAGCCACAATCGGCCGCAGACGGCACCGGCCCGGCCGCTATCTCCAACTTGCTTGAGCAGCAGGCAAACGCCCAGGTTAATCTGGCCACACCGCTTGAGGGGGAAAGCGCTGTCCCAACCTCTTCCAAAGCAGGTTATTTTGCCCAGTTGGGTGCCTTCTCACGACTGGAAAATGCAACCGCTGAAAAACAGCGTTTAGAGGATAAATTCACCACCTTGTTCTCCAAACTGCCGCTGAAAATCAGTGAGGTGAATGACGCCGGGCCACGGTTTTACCGGATACGTACCGCCGCGCTCAGCCAGCGACAAATAAAGGCGGTTTGTGATTTGCTCTGGCCGCATCGAATTGCCTGCCTTGTAAAACCGGTGAAAACCCGATAAATCTTCACAATACAGCCCTCAAGGGCACGCCGTCCTGCAACAACTAGGTGGAAACGCGTTAATGGATTCAGTAAGTCTGATCGCCTTTTCAACCTTTGCCGCAATCGCTGCCTTTACGCCCGGCCCCAACAACCTGATGCTGGCCGCCTCAGGGGCAAATTTCGGGGTACGCCGCACGGTCCCGCATATCTGCGGTGTTACTATCGGCTTTCTCAGCCTGGTGATCATGGGCAGCTTTGGCCTGTCGAGCCTGTTCGCCCTGTTCCCGGAAATTCTGGATGTTGCCCGTGTGCTGGGCTTTGTCTTTCTGCTGTATCTGTGCTGGAAAATCGCGACATCCGCGCCGCCGGAAGGAGTGAAAAACACCGGCTCTCCGCTCTCCTTCGGGGCCGCCCTGTTGTTCCAGTTTATCAACCCTAAAGCGCTGGTGGTGATTACATCATCTGTGACCGTTTATATCGGCAAGGCCGATAATCTTATCCTCTCGGTCATTATCATCACCTGTATTTTCGCTGTGGTGACCATCACGGCGACGTTTTTATGGGCCTATGGCGGCGCCCTTATCGGCAAAATGCTCCAGAACAGGCGCGCGCTCAGGCTGTTCAATTTTGCAATGGCAGGCTTACTGCTGTTCAGCCTGATGCCGGTTCTGCTGGATATGTAGCTCTTTACGCGATGAATATCTGTTAATCAGGAGCGTCTGTCAGCGTGGTTTCAAATTCGGCTGGTGAGCAAATTTCAATAAGTTCCAGATCGTCGCTGTGCCTGACCTCACGGTGGCGAATGCCGGGCGGCTGAAGTACACATGTTCCCGGCCGCAAGGTAACCTCGCCCTGGCCTTCATATTCAAACACCACCCAACCTTGCAGGATATAGACCATCTGAAAATCAAGCGCGTGCACATGCCAGTTCGGTTCAGCGTGCCGGCCGGGAACCGCACGAATAACGTGGGCCACGTAAGACCCGCCGGTAGCCGAAGCTATGCCAAGGTCGCGATATTCAAAAAACGCGCGCAACCCGCCTTCAAAATGGCTCTGGGTGGTGCCTGATCCATCTGCATGGCTGACGCTGAACGCCTGTCCTTTCCAAAGCGGACTTGTCATCTTCTCTCTCCTTAAAATAAAGCCCTGAACGGCCTTAAAGCCTTAAAACGCGTTCAAAATATCATGGATATGTTTGGGGAAGAACACATACCACATCGCCAGTGAGAACAGAAAACTCTGCAACAGAAACAGCGTGACTTTTGAGGTTCCGGAACTGTCCACAAACACAATTCTGACACTGGCAATCAGGATAGCCGCTATCGCCAGATACAGCGTGTAATCGGCCTTGTGATTGAACAAAATTAACAATGTTACCAGAATCAAAACCAGATTCTGCAAAAATACCGAAACCATTTCTCCACTCTCCTCACCTTAGCAGGTGTTGCTGTGCCGGCCAGATGAAGGCGGCCGCTTATATTGTCAGCAGCCCAACTGATCTGCCAGTTCAAGAAAACTGTTGGCGCAAATATCCCAGTCTGCGGCGGCTGTTAAATCTGTGGTCTGCTGTGGGCCATATTCTGTGGGACGGCAGACAAAGGCTGTTTTCATGCCTGTATTGCGGGCCGCCAGTAAATCATCATTATGGGCGGCCACCATCATACAATTCTGCGGGTCAAGCCCCAGCGCCTCACAGGCCCGCTCATAGGCCTCCGGGCGGGGTTTATAGGTTTGCACAATCTCTGCCCCCAGAACCACATCCCAGGGCAGGTCCGCGGCCTTTGCCATATTCACAATAAGCGCGATATTACCATTTGATTGCGGGGCGATAATGAACTTCTGTTTCAGCCTGTGCAGACCAGCAGATGAATCAGGCCAGCCTTGCAGCCTGTGCCAGGCCCTAACCAGATGGGCTTTTTGTTCAGCCGTGAACGCGTTAATCCTGTTTGCCGCCAGAATATGATCTAGATTTTCAGCATGAAGAACATCAAGACGGGTAAAGCCGCGCTGGCCGCTTCTTATCGCTTCCATAGCCGGCTGGTATTGCGCGCGCCAGTCATCGGCTAGTTTGCTGGCATCGAGGTCGAGATTATGATGACGGGCCAGTTGAGCGATTTCATTGGCAACACAGGACCGCCAGTCAACAACAGTCCCGAAAACATCAAACAGCAGCGCGTTTACACCCGTCATCTCCGGCCTCCCCTTATGAGGCTAAGGGTGGCCCTGCGGGACTGTCTGTGTCAAGCTGCCAGCCGGCGCTGTTTTACTTTAACGCTTGGCCTTTAAGTCGTAGAGCCTGCGCTGCCGCGCCTTAAAGATAGCCAAAGGGCTGTTCAGCCGTGCCGCATTTTGCCTGTTTCTGACTAGAGCCGTTCGGATCCCATTCCCCAGAATCAAAGGCATTTGCATATTTTTCGCTGACCGTTACGGCCATTTTCATCACATCAGGGCTTACCTGTACGGCAAGCTGGCTCAACATCACCTGCAGCGCTTGTTCGCGCGTCAGTCCGGTTCCCACCAAAACCCGCACCGTCGCTTCAATGATATCCACGATATATTCTGCTCCCAGCTTTTCGGTCATATCCCTCTCCGTCAAAAAGTTAGACCCGCAACGCAAACATGCAAATGATATGCCACTATCTGAGCCACATCAGACCAGCTTAAATATCTATAGCGGCAGGCGGGGAAAAATTTTCCCCTTAAACGGGTTTGACTCAAATTCTTTACAGGCGCATGCTCAAAGATGCTTCTAAAGCGGCACCACACTATACAGAAAATTCCTGAACAAGAGGGTGCCAGATGATGAAGCCACAAAAGGAAACGTCCAGTGGATTGCTTCACGCAAACGGAATCTTTGATTCCCGACACCCTGCTGGGCGTTTCTGAATGAGAACGGCCTTTTGATGACAGACGATCAGGCGCCCCAGAAAACAAGCACATAATGGCTGACGTTCACCTTGCCCAAATAAACATCGCCCGCTTTCGAGTCGCCCCTGAAGACCCTGTAAATGCTGACTTCATGGCCGCGCTGGATGACGTTAATGCGGCGGCAGAAGCAGCAGACGGCTTTATCTGGCGGTTGACCGGGGAGGGGAATAACGCAACCGACATTCGCCTGTTTTCAGATCCTCATCTGTTGTTGAATATGTCGGTCTGGCGCGATATCGAAGCGCTGCATGCCTTCACCTACCGCAATAAGCACCATATATCTGTGATGAAGCGGCGCAAGGCCTGGTTTGAGGAGGTGGAGATGCATTTGGCGCTGTGGTGGATTGAGGCGGGCCATATCCCCACACCGCAAGACGGGGCAGCCAGACTTGACGCCTTGCGCAGACAGGGCCCTACTGACTATGCCTTTACCTTTGCCCGTCCGTTCCGCCCATGACTGATAGTCTACACCAGACAGATGAGGCACCGGTTTGCGCTTTATGTGGCCGCCCGGTCCCACCAGATGTGCCGCAGTCACGCCATCATCTGGTGCCAAAGCTGAAAGGCGGCAAAAACGGGGAGACCGTTTTGCTGCACCACATCTGTCATAAAGAAATTCATGCCAGTCTAAGCGAGGCTGAACTGGCCCGTGACTATGCCACAACACAAGCTCTGCGCGCGCACCCCCGTCTGGCAAAGTTTATCCAGTGGGTTCGCCGCCGCCCGCCTCATTTCACCTCGCGGGTTCCGGGCAAGCGCCGGGGCTAGTGCAAGTTAGAGGTACCGGCGCTTATGCGGCGTCTCGCAACTCCTGATTATCGGCCTCAACAGCTTTCAGCAAGCGGTAGCCAATATCCGGCACTGCCGACAGAACACGCGCCCAAGACGGAATGAAGGGCGTTTCCATGGGCGAGTAGCTGTAATCCTCTCCTGCCCGCATGATATTTTCGGCAAACAGCTCAACTGCCTTTTCTTCAGTATGCATGTCATAGGACAAGCCGTTAAGCTCTGCATCAGTTTGGTAAAAACCCACCATATCAAGGGCCTGCCTGTAATAGGTGGCTTTGATGGTACGGATTTTATCCGGACCGAAACAATAGCCCTGTGTAGCCAGTTTGCGGATTAAAACCTTGGCAATATCAGCAGACATGCGCGACAGACCCGTACTTCTGTCATCAACAGATAGGTTTTGATGCTTGTGGTCATAGGTATCGGCAATATCCACCTGACAAATCCGGTTGCTGGCCTGATTACGCTGCATTTCAGACAAAATCCCGACCTCCAGGCCCCAGTCAGACGGAATGCGCAATTCCGGGATAAGTGATCTGCGGAACGAAAATTCCCCAGCAAGAGAATATCTGAAGCTCTTCATGAAGTTCAGATAATCACTGGGGCCGAGTACCTTTTCCATTGCCAGCAACAATGGCGTCACCAGCAGGCGGGACACTCTGCCGTTCATTTTACCATCGGCCACTCGGGCATAATAGCCTTTACAAAATTCAAACTGAAAATTGGGATTGGCGATAGGGTAGAACAGGCGGGCCAGCAACGAGCGGTCATAAGTGGTAATATCACAGTCATGCAAGGCCACAGCATCCGCCTTGCCCCTGGCATGTGTAAGACCGATGCAATACCAGACATTACGGCCTTTTCCCGGTTCCTTTGGTGCAAGTTGCCGGTCTTCCAGCTCTTCATGAATAGCCTTCAGGCGCGGACCATCATTCCATAACAAAGAAAAGGGCTGTTTCAGGCCCTTGAAGAAGTGTGAGGCATGCTCAAATTGTGCGCGGTCCGCTTTATCAAGGCCGATGACCACGTGATTGATGTAATTCACTTTACTGATTTGCTCGACAATGTTTTTCAAAGCCGGCCCTTCCAATTCTGAATATAAGCTGGGCAGGATAAGTTCCATAGGCCGGTAACCAGAAAAGGTTTTCAGTTCTGTTTCAAACTGGTCAACCGATTTGGTGCCGAAATTATGCAAGGTCGTCACAAAGCCATTCTGTGAAAAATCACCCATAGCTCACTCCTCTGTCATCTGCATTAAGGTCATGTCTTGAAAGATCTAAAAGCACGCGCTGGGCTACATCAAGCCAGCCCCACGGGGCAACGCGCGGCGCGATGTAAGTTTGGCGCCCTGCCTTATCCAAGGGCAGAATGTAGCCGTCCGGCCGCGGGATAATGCACGCAGCATCAACAGCGTTCAGCATCGCGCTGTCGTTCTCGCCATCGCCAAAGCCAACCAGAACAGACGGCCCCTCACCCTGCCCGGTCACACGGCGGATTTCATCAAGATAACTGGCCTTGTTATGGACACCTGAAAGATTGCAGACTCGCCCGCCACGCTGCACCGACAGACCGGCTTTTTGCGCGTGCTGGTGAAGGGCGGCGAAGTCATCAGGAGAACCGGTGAACACAAACGGACGCGAGAAGGAACGCATCATCGCCCGGTCCAGCTCTGTTCCGCTCAAGCCCAGCAGGCGTTCTTGTGTTGGCCTGTCCATCTCTTCAATAAAGGCGCATAAGCCCGTCAGGTCAGCAGGAATGCCTTCTGTCCAGATTGTGTTGAGCTCTGCAACAGGGAGGCCTTTTGCATTATCGTTGAAGCTGAGGCCCGCCTCGCCGTCACACAGCAGATCACAGTGGGCTATACCTGCCCCATTTTCATAAATGAACGGCAACCGGCGACCCACCTCCTCACAGAACGCCTCTATTTCAGGACGGGTTTTGCTGGAGGCGGGAATAATTTTAATGCCGGCATCAAGAAGCGCGCATAAACCGGGTTTTATCGGCATGAACTTAAAATCATCATGCCCCAGCAACGTGCCATCCAAGTCGGTAATAAAAACAATCTGCAAAACAGCCCCATTGAATTCAAATAACGATTCTGTCAGGCTATTCAGCTGGGCGCGGCAAAAAAAGTGTTTATTTCGTCCAACGGCGGTGCATTTCGCGCATCACCACGCCTTTGTTGCCAAAACGGCTGGGCAAGCCGATTAAGGCGTGCTCCGCACCCGCTTGCTTTGCTCTTCTGCGCTTTCCACTCTTTCACTGTACCTGTCGACAAGATAATCAGCCCGGCCGCGGGTCAGGTAGGTAAATTTAACCAACTCTTCCATCACATCAACCAGGCGGTTATAAAATGACGAAGGGAGCATGCGCCCCTCATCGTCAAATTGCTGAAAGGCCTTTGGAACCGATGACTGATTGGGAATGGTCAGACAGCGCATCCAGCGCCCGAGTATCCGCAACTGATTAACGGTATTGAAGCTCTGCGAGCCGCCAGACACCTGCATAACCGCTAGGGTTTTACCTTGTGTTGGCCTAACCGACCCAAGGGATAGCGGAATCCAGTCAATCTGCGCCTTCATGATGCCTGTCATAGAGCCGTGCTGCTCAGGTGAACACCAGACCATCCCCTCTGACCAGCTTACCAAATCTCTCAATTCAGCCACCTTTGGGTGACTTGCATCCACGCCATCATTCGGCAGAGGCAGGCCAGAGGGATTAAATATCCGGCATTCAGCCCCAAAGCCGTTCAATATACGGGCTGCCTCTTCCACCATAAACCGGCTGTATGACCGATCACGCAATGAGCCATATAAAAGCGCAATTTTGAGAGGGGATGTGTCGTGATTACTTAACTTATCATGGTCGACAGGCCGAAACGCATTTTGGTTAAGCTGGGGCGTATCCATTATCATCCTACAGGGTTTGGGGGCCGTATTTACTTTTGAGATAAAATGGTCGGAGTGGCGGGATTCGAACCCACGACCCCTACACCCCCAGTATAGTGCGCTACCAGGCTGCGCTACACTCCGACACCGGGCGATTATACATCAACGTAAAACAGGGATGCAAGCGCAACAACCAATAAAAACAGGGCTAAGGAGACTAGGCCCCCAGCCGGTTGAGCAACTTGTTCATCCTCTCCTCAGCCTGTTTAAGAAGGGCTTCTGCCTCCTCCAGGCTGTTATTCAGGGCCGGCTGGGCAACTGGATCAACGGCAACAGGCTGCTCTGCCACAGACGGTGACACAGAGCGCTTTTTTAAAGAGTTCTGCGCCCCTTTGATGGTGAACTGCTCATCATACAACAGAGACTTGATGGTCTGCAGAAGCTGGATATCCTCTGCTCTGTAATAGCGCCGCCCGCCACTGCGCTTCATCGGCTTCAGAGCGGTAAATTTGGTTTCCCAAAACCGCAGCACATGCGCAGGCACATCCAACTGAGCCGAAACTTCTGATATGGTTTGATAGGCCCCGGGCGCTTTTTGAACCATCAGCCCGCGTTAATTCGCTTTTTCATCAGATTAGACGGACGAAAAGACAGCACGCGGCGCGGTGTGATCACCGCCTCAACCCCGGTTTTTGGATTGCGGCCAACCCTCTCATTCTTCGAATGGACGGAAAACGTGCCGAAAGACGACAACTTAACCGACTCGCCCGTAACAAGGCATTCCGTAACTTCATCAAGCACGCCGCTGACCAGTTGCGAGCATTCGTTATACGAAAGCCCGATTTGCTGATGCACGGCATTTGCCAGGTCGCTGCGTGTGATTGTCTTGCCCATTTGAAAACCCTAGCACTGGAAAAATAGCGGGTCAATCCATCTGATACCCATTTTTCACTTCAAGGGTGCCAGAAAACTTACTGATTTAGCTATTCTTTTTTGACGGCCGGCCATAACGGACAAGAGACGCCCCCCATGACAGCCCGCCACCGATAGCTTCAAAAGCCAGTAAGTGACCATCCTGGACCCGCCCATCATGTACCGCTTCTGTAAGCGCAAGAGGGATAGAGGCAGCCGAGGTATTGGCATGTTTTGCCACGCATCTGACCACGCGCTCTGACGGCAGGCCCAGTTTGCGCTGCATGCCGTCAATGATGCGGATATTGGCCTGATGCGGAATCAGCCAGTCAATATCCTCTGGCTGGTGGCCCGCTTTATCGATCGCCTCATTCATTGCGCTGGCCAGCTTTTCAACGGCATGTTTGAACACATCCTGGCCCTTCATTTTCACATGGCCAATGGTACCAGTTGCCGATGGCCCGCCATCAACATATAAGATATCGCGGTAGCGGCCGTCGGTATGCAACACAGACGACAGCACACCCCAATCATCAGGGGCATCATCTGCTGCCTCTAGAACCACAGCCCCTGCCCCGTCACCGAAAAGTACACAGGTGGTGCGATCTTCCCAGTTCAGAAGCTTGGTAAAGCTTTCTGCGCCAATAACTAGTGCTCGGCGCCCCTGCCCCGACCTGATAAGGGATTCGCCAACCCCCAGCCCGTATACAAACCCGGCACAGACCGCCTGCACATCAAAGGCAAACCCCTGATAGGCCTCCAGCTTATGCTGAACAACAGACGCGGTTGACGGAAACGTATCATCAGGCGTGGTTGTCGCCACAATGATAATATCAATATCAGCAGCAGATAAACCGGCATTGGCCAGCGCCGCCTGCGCCGCATATGTGGCCAGATCAGAGGTCTTTTCCCCTTCGGCCACAATATGACGCTGGCTGATGCCTGTCCGCTGTTTAATCCAGCTATCATCGGTGTCGACAAATGCCGACAGATCATCATTGCTAACCACACGGGAGGGCAGATAAGACCCGGCCCCCACCATGAGAACAGACTGTTTACCCATCTTTATCTTTCGTTCCTGTCTGTAAAATCTCTTTCGCGTTCTGGATGGCTTCTTTCACCTCAGGGATAAACCCTTGCTGCAGCATGTGAACGCTCACCCCGATGGCATTGGCATACCCGAGCGCGTCGGTGCCGCCATGTGACTTCACAGAAATGCCATTCAGCCCCAAAAACACCGCCCCATTATAGCGCCGCGGATCCAGCTTTTGCCGAAACCCGCGCAAGCCTGAGCGCGCCAGCATAAACCCTAGCTTGGATAACACACTATCTGAAAACGCCGCCTTCAGGCCGGTCTGAACCAGATCTGCCACACCTTCTGCTGTTTTGAGGGCCACATTGCCAGTAAACCCGTCTGTAACCACCACATCGACAGTGCCGGCAGCAATATCAGAGCCTTCAACAAAGCCGTGATAATTCAGCTTCAACGCGTCAGTCCCCAGCACAGCTGCCGCCTCACGCAGATAATCAAAGCCTTTCTGATCTTCCTCACCCACATTCAACAGCCCCACACTGGGCGAGCTGGCACCATGTATATCACGGTAAAACGCCCGGCCCATGATGGCAAACTGAATCAGGTTTTCGGCATCACATTCAATGTTCGCCCCCAAATCCAGAACACAAGACTGACCTTGGGTGTTCGGGAAAAACCCGGCAATCGCTGGCCGTGTCACCCCTTCAATCATCCTCAATTGCAGCTTTGACATCGCCATCAAAGCCCCTGTATTTCCAGCAGAAACGATAGCGTCTGCCTCATCATTGGCGACCAGTTCGATAGCTTTCCACATTGAGGTTTGCTTGCCTGCCCGCAACGCCTGTGACGGCTTTGCCTCTGCGGCCACTTCCTCTTCTGTGTGGATGATATCAGCGGTGCGCAGATGCTGGCTGCGGTCCAGTAAAGGCCGGATACGCCCCTCATCCCCAACAAAAATCAAGGAGATATCAGGATGCGCGGCGAGGGCCCTGTCTGCCCCCTGAACAACAATGTCCGGGGCGCGATCGCCTCCCATCGCGTCCAGTGATATGCGTGGCGGCCGTGTCATCCGCGAAACTCCCTTGCAATAAGCAGCTTGAGCATAAATCCTTAATTTATTTTTTCAATTCAGAAAGCTTAGCAAACGGATGATTTTCCGCCTCAGCCGGTTCTGGTTCACCCAGAACCGGTTCATCCAGAGCCCGGGGCCAGGCGGGCGCGCACACCCCAATCCATTGCGACAGGCTCTCACCCACGGGAATATCGCCATCTACCAGCAGGTCAACATCGACATCCATTGCATCCACTTCTGTTTGGTCGGTAAACGCTTTCACAAACCGTTCTTCCAGCTCCAGCAGCAAAGGGCTGGTCACAGGCTTACCGGAAACCACACAAGCCTGCGTCACCTGCCCTTCCAGCCGCCCTGTCAGCGCCCAGCAACCGTCCGCCAGTTGTTTTAGAAGCAGCTTGCCCTCCAGGCCATCAAGCGCAACAAATGAGAAACGTTCACACAAGGCGCGGCGCTCTTCTTTATCAAAACGCACCTCAAGATGGACCGGCTCACCCCTGATGACGGTATGCGCCGGCACCCTCAGGCCGAGATGAACGCGCTCAGCCATGGGTCTGCCCGGGTAATGAGAACACAGCTGTAAAATCAACCTGACCATCTGCCAGCAGATCATCAGATAAAGCGGCCAACCGCCCGTGCTTTTCTGTCATATACACAGCCATGCGCCGGTCTGCCTCACACACACTCTCGGCCCGCCTGAGATTACGCGCCACCGCCAGAGCAAGCGCGTCTTTATCGTCTGCTGCCACCGCCTCACTGTAAGCGGTCAGGCGGCCCATGAAGGCTTCTGACATCTTACGCACACGCTTACCCACGCCCAGATCGCCTACCCCCATCTCCCTCAAGGTGAAGTCCATATCGGCAAAGAACCGGTCAAACAGCTCTTGGTTTAACGGCTTTTGCACCTCTTCGGGGAGGCCGCGCAAACGCATCATCACCAGGCTGATATGAAGGCACAGCATATCAAAGCGGCTGTCGAGATTATCCGGGACCTCGAATTCAACATATAATTCAGGCTGACGACTGGCGATGAGAACCGACTGGTAAAGACGCTCTGCCGGCCGCTCTTCCTGTTTGCGTTGCTGCGTGCCAAGAACAGATAAAAAACGGGAAATCAATGACACCTCAGTAAACCTCTTTTTCCGCTTAGGAGACGGCGGTCACGAGCGAACCGCCACAGTTGCGTTCTTATACGTTATTTCTGTTGGTCACGTCCATTCCTGTCTTGGCTTTACAGGCTGACGCCTTTGACTTATTGATAAAAGCTGTCCGTAACCCCAGATGTGCCCGAACCGGAGATAACAGACCGTGAGACGCTTCAAGGCCCCGATACAGTTTCTGATCAGAACAGTCATGATTCTCACCGTAGCGGCGGTTGTGACCGCTTGCGAGTCAACCGTAACCACCCATGGCCGCCTGGTTGAGCAAACCGACCTGAACAAGCTGGAACTGGGCAAGACCACGCGGGCAGAAACCCTGTCTATTCTGGGCAAGCCCAGCTTTGAAGGCGCGTTTCAGTCAGGCCGACTATATTACAACAACCAGAAGATGGAACAAAAGGTCGCCGGGGCAACATCAACCATTGACCGTCAGCTCATCATCTTAACATTTGATGAAAGCAGCACCCTGCAACAACTTGAAATACGTGACAAAAACACAGATCAGGAAATTGTGAAACTGGAAGCGAAAACACCAACACCAGGGGATACGCTAACCTTGATCGATCAGATTTTCTCTAACCTGAGACGCGGAACCGCTGCACAGTAGGCTCAGCTCTTGCTGGCATCTGGCGACATTTCAACAACCCTGAACCGGCGCGCCAACCTGTCCAGCAACGCGTTCACAAACCCGACATCTGCCTGAAACGCATCAGCAAGGCTGGCATATTCAGACAACACCGCCCGCGCTGGAATATGCGGCATGCTGTCTAGCTCAAACACCCCTGCCCGCAGAATGGCCAGCTCCGGCCGGGCCAGACGCGCCATAGTCCAGCCATCTGACAGCGCATCTGCAATGAGGCTGTCCAGCTCCACCTTGCGGCTGTCAACACCTGAGACAAGGGCCTGGAAATGATCTTCATCCATTTTCTTGACCCGCAACTGGCGAGCGATATCCCCTGAATAGGCCTCTAAGAAGGCGGGCACGGCTTCAAGCAGTGACTGTCTTGTAAGGTCCGTGCTGTAGCCAAGTTGAACCGCGGCAAGACGGGACGCAGCGCGGCGGCGCACCGCCATAGGCCGCAGCTCATCTTTTGTGCGGTTTTCAGAAGACGGTTTCGGGTTATCCGCAGCGGAAGTGTCAGTCATCAGCTATCCTTTTGATCTGCTGAAAAACGGGCAGCGAGTTCGGCCATTTTTAAGGCTGCTCTGGCCGCATCACCGCCTTTGTCCTTACGGCTCATATCCGCCCGTGCCCAGGCCTGCTCGCTGTCTTCCACGGTCAAAATACCGTTACCGATAGCCAGCTTGTGCTGAACTGATAAGTCCATCAGCCCGCGTGAAGATTCGGTGCAAACAGTCTCATAATGAGTTGTCTCCCCCCTGATGACACAGCCCAGCGCAATAAAGCCTTCATATTTACACGGGCGTTGTGCCGCAGCCAGGGCAATCGCCGCCGGAATTTCAAGCGCACCAGGCACCGAAACCACATCATAGCTTGCGCCGGCCGTCTTCAGAGCGGCCACAGCCCCTTGCTGTTGTGCGGCGGCGAGCTCAGTATAAAAATCTGCCTGCACGATCAGAAAATGACCCGCAGATGTTCTTGAAGCGTTCATTGCTCTCTCTTCTCTCTCATCCTTACTGCGCTACGGGCTTAAGACCCCCAGAAGCCTCATTGAATGGCTTTCCAGTCTTTAATGGTCAGCCCATAGCCGTCCAGACCGATAATGGTTGGCTTTGAATTGGACAACAGAACCATCTCAGAGACATTCAAATCGTTCAAAATCTGCGCGCCAACACCATAATCCCGCAATTCCTGGCCTCCAGATTTAGACGATGCATCCTGGCGGGCCAGCAGAATGTCAGACAGGCTGGAGACGCTGGATTCACGCAGCACAACAATAACCCCGTTGCCTTTTTCTGCTATCATCTGCATCGCACGTTGCAACTCGCCATGATGACGGCTCTTGTGTGTTTCGCCCAGCAAATCCACCATCAGGTCAAGACCATGCATGCGCACATAGGTCGGCGTGTCGGGGTCAATCTGCCCCTTCAGCATAACCAGATGTTCAACCTCGGTTAAATCATTGCGATAGATCAGCAAACGCCAGTCACCGCCAAATTCAGTTTCAATTGCGGTTTCAGCCACCCGCGTAACAAGGGTTTCATTATGCCGCCGCCAGGAAATCAGATCGGCAATTGCACCGATTTTCAGATTATGCTGCTGAGCAAAATCGATGAGGTCAGGCAGTCTGGCCATGGTGCCGTCATCTTTCATGATCTCACAAATCACGCCGCTCGGGGCACAGCCTGCTGCTCTGGCAATATCAACCACAGCTTCGGTATGACCGGCCCTGACCAGAGTGCCGCCATCCCTTGCCACCAAAGGGAAAATATGTCCTGGCGTCGTTATATCGACCTGCCGGGCCTGCGGGTCAATCGCGGTCCGGATCGTATGGGCACGGTCAGCCGCAGAAATGCCTGTGGTCACCCCCTCACGCGCTTCAATAGACACGGTGAACGCGGTTTGATGGCGGGATTCATTCCGCCTGTCCATCATCGCCAGGCCCAGCTTTTCGGTCCGCTCACGCGTCAGCGCCAGACAGATCAGCCCGCGACCGAACTTGGCCATGAAGTTAATCGCGTCTGCGTCTGTATATTCGCCAATGATACACAGATCGCCTTCGTTTTCCCGGTTTTGGTCATCAACCAAAATGAACATCTTGCCAGCTTTTGCATCAGCAATAACATCTTCAATAGGAGACAGACCGGATATGGGTGTGTTTGTGCTCATCTGTGTTCCCCTGATACCTGCAACAGCCTGGATACATACCGGGCCAGCATATCGATCTCAAAATTCAGGTTATCCGTCTCATTACACTGGCCCAGCGTTGTGTTCTGCCAGGTATGATCAATGATATTCACGCTGAACCGGTTCTCTATAACGGTATTGACGGTCAGTGAAATACCCTCCAGCGCCACCGAACCTTTTTCAGCCACATAGCCCGCCAATGCTGGCGGAACGGTGATATCCAGCCGGTGGCTGTCGGCAATCGGCGTGATCTTGTCGATCACCGCCAAGCCATCAACATGGCCAGAGACCACATGCCCGCCCAGCTCATCCCCCATCCTCAGGGCTCGTTCCAGATTAATCCTTGTGCCGGTATCCCAGGTGCCGATTGTGGTACAGGACAAGGTTTCTTCTGAAACCTCAACAGTAAAATTGGTGGCCTCGCGACGGGTAACCGTCAGGCACACACCCGAACAACAGATAGACGCGCCCACGTCGATTTTATCACAAGCCCAGGGCGCATCGATCACAAACCGCCAGTCCCCGTCTCGCTCAACAGAGGAAACCGTGCCAATCGCTGTGACAATACCCGTAAACATGATTAATTTATTCCTCTGCTCTACCTAGCCTTTTGCCAGATTGTCAGCTGATCATCACAAAGATGACCTGACTGCACCCTGATATAAGCAGAGTCATCACGAAAAGCCAGAGCCGAAGCCGTGTTTGCATCATATAACAGGCCGGGAACACCCGTCTTTATCGTTTGTGGAGCTTTCAGATGGATAATTCTGTCCAGCAGGCCCGCTTCAAACAGGCTATTGTTCAGCCGCGTGCCAGCCTCCAGCATAAGCGCGGACAAGCCGTTCTGCTCACACCAGGCAAGTGCTTCTGTAAGGTTAAGCCCGCCGCCAAAATCGGACATATCGCGGGACAGCCTTATTATCTCTACCCCTGCTGCCTGCAGACGCGCCTGGGCGGTATCATCAGTATCTTCGGCGCAGAACACGACAACACGGCCTTCGCCAATCGTTCGGACCAGCTGGCTGTCGATGGGCAGACGCAAACCACTATCCAGAACCAGCCGGACAGGTGTTCGGCCCTTCCCGCCAGCCAGACGGCAGGTCAAGGCCGGATCATCAACCAGTACCGTCTCAATCCCTGTCAGCAGCCCGTCCATACGTGATCTGAGATCATGAACAAAGGCGCGTGACACCTCATTTGTCAGCCAGGTCTGCTGACCAGCTTCAGCAGATATAAATCCATCTGTGCTGGTCGCGATTTTACTGATAAGATAGGGTTTTTTATGGCGGCGAGAGGATAAAAACCCACTTAAACCCGCTGCCGCCACCTCAGCATAAAGCCCGTTCTCTACCGTCAGGCCGGCATTTATCAGCCGCGCGCGCCCCTGTCCATCCACGCGCTCATCAGGGTCCCCAACAGCGTACACAACCCGCCCCAGACCCGCCTGCACAAGAAGTTCTGCACATGCCGGCCCGCGCCCCTCATGCGCACAGGGCTCCAGCGTAACATAGGCGGTACCGCCGCTTAGTAAATCTGCAGCACCGGCCTCATCAGCCCCCTGCAGCGCCGCTGCTTCAGCATGAGGGCGTCCGCCCGGATGGGTAGAGCCAGCGGCTATAAGCCGGTTGTCCTGCGACACCAGAACACAGCCCACAGCGGGGTTTGGCCAGCTATGACCCTGGGCGCGGCCTGCATAAAGACAGGCCAGCCGCATCCACCGTTTGTCATCAGAAGAAAAGTGTAAGTCAGCCCGGGGCTCAGCGGCGCAGTTCATTCACGAAATCTTCAAAGTCGCCGGCATCTTCAAAATTCTTGTAAACCGAAGCATAACGGATATAGCCGACCTTATCGATCCCCAATAACGACTTCATTACCAGCGAGCCGATATAATCAGAAGAGACATCCGCCTCGCCTGTGGATTCCAATTTGCGGACAATATCGTTGATTGCCAGCACTACATCATTTTCATGAACCGAGCGTTTACGCAGCGCGATATTAAACGAGCGTTCCAGCTTTTCGCGGTTAAACGGCACTTTCCGCCCGTCACGTTTCAATACAGAAATTTCCCGCAACTGCACCCGCTCAAATGTGGTGAAACGGGCTTCACAGGCCCCGCACTGACGGCGCCTGCGAATAGATGTGCCATCCTCAGATGGACGCGAATCTTTTACCTGTGTGTCTTCTGACCTGCATATAGGACACAGCATCGCCGCACAGCCCTCCACAATCTAGTATGTGCCGAAATATAGTATATGAAGGTGTCATAACACACTATTTGTAGATTGGAAACGCCCTGCACAGCTCACGGACCTTACCGCAGACTTCAGCCTCAATATCGGAATTATCATTCCGGTTTGACGCCAGACCATCCAGCACATCGCCGATCAGATGACCAACCTGACGGAACTCATCAGTCCCGAACCCTCTGGTGGTACCTGCTGGTGTTCCCAGCCGGATGCCTGAGGTCACCATAGGCTTTTCCGGATCAAACGGCACACCGTTTTTGTTACAGGTGATACCGGCATTTTCCAGCGAGACCTCGGTAATGTCGCCGGTCAGCCCTTTCGGCCGCAGATCAACCAGAACCAGATGCGTATCAGTGCCTTTGGCCACCAGATCAAGCCCACGGTCCAGCAAAACCTCACCCAGAACACGGGCATTATCCACCACAGTCTGGATATAGGTCTTAAATTCAGGCTGCAGCGCCTCGCCAAACGCCACCGCTTTACCGGCAATGGCATGCATTAACGGGCCGCCCTGCAGACCAGGGAATACAGCTGAGTTGATCTTCTTGCCCAGCGCTTCATCATTTGACAGGATCAAGCCCCCTCTGGCGGCGCGCAGTGTCTTATGTGTTGTTGAGGTGACGATATGGGCATGCGGCAGCGGGCTGGGGTGAACCCCAGCAGCCACCAGACCAGAAATATGCGCCATATCAACCATCAGATAGGCGCCAACAGAATCGGCAATTTCACGGAACGCCGCAAAATCCAGAGCGCGCGGATAAGCTGACGCCCCGGCCACAATCATTTTCGGCTTATGTTCTTCTGCCAGTGCGCGAACCTCATCATAATCAATTGTTCCGGTTTCGCGAGACACGCCGTACTGAACCGCATTAAACCACTTGCCAGACAGGTTAGGCCCGGCACCATGCGTCAGATGCCCACCAGAGGCCAGAGACATGCCCAGAACAGTATCGCCAGGCTGCAGCAGGGCCAGAAACACCGCCTGATTGGCCTGTGCCCCTGAATGCGGTTGTACGTTGACAAAATTACAGCCAAACAGCTGTTTTGCGCGGTCAATTGCCAATGTTTCGACAACATCAACATGCTCACAACCGCCATAGTAGCGGCGGCCGGAATACCCTTCGGCATATTTATTCGTCAGAACAGAGCCTTGCGCTTCCAGAACCGCGTTTGACACAATGTTTTCAGACGCGATCATCTCGATCTGATCCTGCTGGCGTTCCAGCTCATCCTGAAGTGCTGCCGCGATTTCCGGGTCGGTTTGTGACAACGTATTGCTAAAAAAGCCGTTCATTTGGTTCATGGTTTTGTCTCTCTCTTAAGATGAAGCAGGTTGTGGGGATAACAGTTTATCAACGCGCCGCTGATGCCGGCCACCTTCAAAATCAGTTGTCAAAAACGCATCTACACAGTCCAGCGCCGTGGCAATACCAGTCAGACGTTCACCAAGGGCCAGCACATTCGCATCATTATGCTGGCGGCACAGACGGGCAGTGGTTACATCTGTTACCACCGCCGCGCGGATATGCGAAAAACGGTTGGCGGCGATGGAAATGCCGATACCAGACCCGCAGATAAGAATGCCTTTCGCCTCTGTATCCTGGCGCATCGCCTCAGCCAGGCTGGCAGCATAATCAGAATAATCAACAGATTCGGACCCTTTTGTTCCTAAATCCTTAACCTCATACCCGGTTTTTGCGAGCTGCTCACAAATCTGGTCTTTCAGGACAACTCCGGCATGGTCACTGGCAAGATAAATGCGTTTCATAATGTCTCTTTAGGGTCGCTTGGTCTGTGCAGATTGAAATTTAAACAAGAAAAAAAGATATAGCGCAGCGCACTGGGTTTGTCTTTTGGTTTGTGCGGCCTTTTCTATGTTGTGAACGACAGCTCTGCATTACCGCCCTCACCCGGCCAGATCACGGAAGCTGAAAATGCCTGAAGATATCACCAGATATACAACCACAAACAACCCGGCCGAGATGACCGTGGTGGCCGCCAACTTCACCATCATAAGAGGCTTTTCAGGGGCTGAACTGGCATGGCCTGTTTCAACTTCATCAGGGGCTTTCGCACCAAACGGCAGAACCATAAACAACACCCACCACCACAGCAGGATATACACAACAATGCCTGAAACAATATCCATTTTCTCTATGCCTGCTGTAATTCGATAAGGCTGCCGGTCATATCCTTAGGGTGGATAAACAGAACCGGTTTGCCATGGGCCCCGATTTTCGGCTCTGGACTGCCCAGAATGCGGGCCCCGCTGGCCAGAAGCTGATCGCGTGAGGCGATAAGGTCGGGCACATCAAAACAGATATGATGCATGCCGCCATCAGGGTTGCGCTCAAGAAACTTGGCGATAGGTGAGCCCTCACCCAGCGGCTCCAGCAGCTCAATCTTGCCGTTTTCAGCCTGTACAAAGACCACCGTGACGCCATGCTCAGGCAGGCTTTGCGGGGCAGACACCTCAGCTCCGACACGGGCACGCCATTGTTCTGCTGCCGCGCTCAGGTCGGGAACCGCAATCGCAATATGATTTATCGGTCCTATCATGCTGGCACTCCGGTAACATCTGTTCTCATCACATGGACATGAACAGTCGGCCGCAATCTGAACTGGCTTTTTGCCCGCTGCCTGACCGTAGTTCTGACCAACTGCGCGATAGCGTCATCATCATCCCCAGGGTCAGACTGCTCTGCTACCGCATCTTCAATGGCAAGGCCGGTATCGGCAACAAAATCAGCTGCCTGATCATCTGTGCACAGCCCGGTCTGGCTGACCTGAGGAGCCATCAAAAGCTCACCAGCAGCAGACAGGACCACAGTCGCGGTCACGGTCCCGTTCCACAGCATTCGGCGGCGAGAGCGCAAGTGATCTGACTGCAGATCGACAACCTCACCGCCTTCATGGGTTAACAGGCCGACAGGGGCATGGCCGATGATATCTGCTGAGCTGTCTGTAAAACGAATAGCAGAGCCGTTGTCCGGTATCAGGGTCTGATTCACCTGACAGTCTTTGGCCAGCTCTGCATGCGCCATCAGGTGACGGGCTGTGCCGTGAACCGGAATAGCTACCTTCGGGCGCACCAGCCCGTACATTTCAACCAGCTCATCACGGGCCGGATGACCGGATACATGAACCGGCTGATCTTCATCAGTGATAAGATGGATGCCGCGCCGGACCAGCATATCCTGAACCTTAGTGATCGCGGGCTCATTGCCGGGAATCTGGCGAGAGGAGTAAATCACCGTATCGCCGGGCTGTAAATCAATGGATTCATGTGCTCCCGCGGCAATCCGGGCCATCGCCGCCCTGGTTTCGCCTTGTGAGCCTGTGCAAATCACAACCATATGGCTGCGCGGAATTAGGCTGACCTCAGATTCAGACACAAAATCCGGGATATCACGCAGATAACCGGTATCACGCGCTGCCCCGATTGTCCGGTTTAAAGCCCGGCCCACCACACAGACAGACCGGTTATTCGCCGCTGCCGCGGCAATGATGGAATCAAGCCGGGCCACATTGCTGGCAAAACAGGTGACCGCAACCAGCCCGTCTGCCTGCGCAATCGCCTCAGTTAGCCCCTCTCTGGCAACAGCCTCAGACGGGGTGTGCCCCTCAACCATGGCATTGGTTGAATCGCCGACAAGGGCCAGAACCCCTTCATCACCAAGCTCACGCAACCGGTCTCTGTCGGTATCCACACCCAGCATTGGTGTTTCATCAAATTTCCAGTCACCTGTGTGCAGGATTGTGCCTTTATCGGATCGCAGAACCAGAGCCGCCGGATCGGGAACAGAATGGGTCAGTTGCACCAGTTCAACCGAAAACGGGCCAAAATCATAGGCCATGTTGAAATCAAGCTCATGCAAGGGTATTTTATAATTCAGCCGGCTTTCAGACAGCTTGCGCCGCAACAAAGCAAGGGTAAAGGCTGTCCCATAGACAGGCACGCCAAGGCGTTTCCATAAATACGGTATCGCGCCAAAATGATCTTCATGGGCGTGGGTTAAGATAATCGCTTCCAGCTTATCCTTGCGGGCTTCAATAAACCGCAGGTCAGGCAAGACCACATCCACCCCGGGCATGCTCTCATCAGGAAAGCTGATGCCCAAATCGACCATCAGCCATCTGCCCTTATAATGGTACAGATTGGCATTCATGCCGATCTCACCAGATCCGCCCAGAGGCAGAAACACAAAGTCATCTGACTTTATTTTCATATCCATCAGAAACTTATCCCTCGTTCCTGTTAATGTTCTTGTTAAAAATCGTCCACAGGCCGGTCAGTGTCAATTCACTGTCAACCTTGTCTATTGTGGCGATATGCGGGGCAAATAATGAGGCCAGGCCACCAGTACCAATAACTGTAGCCTCTGCCATCCCCGGTTCTGCCTTCAGGCGGGTCAGAATACCGTCAATCAGCCCTACATAGCCCCATAACACGCCAGACTTCATCGCGCTTTCTGTTGATGTTCCCACCACTGGCAGGCGCTCATCAAAGCTGTCCACGACAAGGCTGGGCAATTTGGCCGCCGCCGCAACCAGAGCCTCAACAGAACGGTGCACACCAGGGGCGATAACCCCGCCCGCATAAATCGCCTGTTTGCCACTGTCTGGCGCGGCCGGGCGGACAACATCAAAGGTCGTGGCGGTGCCAAAATCCAAAATAATGGCGGGGACATGACCTGCCTGCGCCACCGCCACCGCGTTCACCAACCGGTCTGCACCAACCTGGGCCGGATCATCTGTCTGCACCTCTAGGCCCAGTTCGATGTCATCCTCGCCGATAACCAGAGGGTCAACCGCTAACCGTTCTTCACAGAACCGCACCAGATTCTGGGTTACATCCGGAACCACAGACGCCAGAATACAGCTGTCAATATCGGTGTAATACAGCTTTTGCGTCTCCAGAATATGACAGAGGGCGATGAAATATTCATCCGCTGGTCGTCTGGCTACTGTTTCCAGCCGCCATTCAGCGATTTTGCCATCTGCCTCATACAGGGCGAAGACGATATTTGTGTTCCCGCAATCAATCGCCAGAAGCATTTCGACCTCTCATTATTTCAACATCACCTGCGGTAATCTGAACTGTTTGCCCATCATGGCGCCGAACGTGAAGCTGGCCGTCATCGCCAATCCCCTCACATATCCCCTCAATAACGTCGGCTACAGTTTGTATACGGACAGGCTTACCTTTCATATCACAATGGTCGCGCCATTCATCAAGGATAATCTGCTGCCCGCTTGACTGCCAGCGCGCATATAAATCGGCAATGCTGGCGGCGATTGAACCTGCCAGAAGACCGGCATCAACCGTGGCGGCGCTGACAAGCTCATCCATAGCGACAGGCGGATAGGCAATTCCGCCAAGGTCTGGCGCGTTCTTCAAATTCACACCACAGCCAACAACAAGCCCGTCTTCACTTGCTTCCAGCAATATACCTGACAGTTTGCGCCCCTGGCACAGGATGTCATTTGGCCATTTCAAGGCACAGGCGGTGCGGTGCGCGTCATCAATATGCGCAAGCAGGGCCTTGTAAACGCCCAGAGACGCCACAAATGACAGGCTCGGCCAGCTATAACGCGGTGTTTGCGGGCACAGGATTATCGACAGATACAGCCCGTCCCCTGGCCGGGACACCCACTGCTTGCCGCGTCGCCCGCGCCCCTTGGTCTGTTCGCCAAGGCGAAAACATCTACCCTCTGCCCGGCCGGGATTATCCTTCAAGTACGCAAAGGCGAGATCATTCGATGAGGTGGCGGAGGGCTGATAGTCTATCTGCCATCCCTCCGGCAGTTGATTTATGTTCGAAGCGTCACCTGATGCCAATGGTCTACAGTTATCCTGTGTCTAGAAAAAGGCCTGCACGTTTGTGCCTGCCGTTCCCGCCAACTGGCCAATGCCAAGGAAAAACAGAACAATCACAGCAAGGCTGACCACAAGAACAAGCCTGTTTTGGCGGCTAAGGCCTTCATCAAGCGGGGCGTCTGCATCTTCAAAATACATCAGCTTAATAATCCGCAGATAATAAAACGCACCCACAACTGACGTAAGAACACCGATGATGGCCAGCGGCACCAGGCCCGCATTCACCGCAGCCAGGAACACGTACCATTTGCCGAAGAATCCGGCCAGAGGGGGAATACCGGCCATGGAGAACATCACCACCATCATACCGGCGGCCAGCAACGGATGACTGGACGACAGGCCAGACAGATCAGAAATCCGTTCAACCGGCGCACCGTCCCGGCGCAGGCTCATGATAATCGAAAACGCCCCGGCCCCCATGAACACATAAGTGGTCATGTAAATCACCACGCCTGTAGCCCCTTCAGCGGTACCCGCCGCCAGACCGGCCAGAGCATAGCCCATATGCGCAATAGACGAATAGGCCAGCATCCGCTTGATATTCTGCTGCATAATCGCCCCGGTCGCCCCGACAATCATTGAGGCAACAGACAGCGCGATTAAAATCTGCGCCCACTGATCCCTGATTTCAGCAAAGGCAAAATAGGTCACATTCATCACCAGGGTCATGGCCGCAACCTTCGGGACAATCGCGAACAGGGCGGTAACGGGTGTTGGCGCGCCTTCATAGACGTCCGGTGTCCACATATGGAAGGGGGCAGCAGATATCTTGAACGCGAGGCCGGACAGTAAGAACACCATGCCCACCGTCAGCCCAACTGGCACCTCACCGCTCAGGCTGGCCGCAATATCTTCATAGGCTGTACTGCCCGCAAACCCATAGACCAGCGAGGCCCCATACAGCAACATGCCTGAGGACAGCGCGCCAAGCAGAAAATATTTCAACCCGGCTTCAGAGGATTTCAACGAGTTTGTCCGCATCGCCGCGATGACATACAGCGGCAGGGACTGTAATTCCAGGCCCATATAGAGCGCGATGAGGTCATGCGCAGATATCATCAACAGCATACCCAGAACCGCCATCAGCACCAGCAGATGAAATTCGGCCCGATCAATCCCCTCGCCCCAGCCGTCACTGACCAGCCAGCTGGCGAAAAACGCGCCGATCAGGACCAAACCCTTCATATATAAAGAGAAGCCGTCTGTGGCGAACAGACCGTTGAACAGAATGACCTGCTCTGAAGACAAGGTAAACAGCGATAAAAACGCCAGACCATAGCCCCCTAAAGACAAGCTGCGAACCAGTTTCATAGAACCGGCCTCTGTCTCAGACGACCGGTCAAACGCCGCGACCAGAACCAGAGACAGCGCAACAGCGATAAGAATAAATTCGGGCAGAGCAGCCGAAAAAGTTTGTGCCAAATTCATCGTCCCCACCTTTTCTTAGCGCAAAGCTGTCTGTACCGGGCCAAGCTGCCCCAGCACGTCTCTTACAGCCACTTCCATAATATCCAGTAATGTTGACGGATAGACCCCGAACCAGAGCACGAACACGGTCAGCGGCACAAAGATCATAACTTCACGGCCTGACAGCGCTTCAAGTTCAAGGATTTCCGGCTTTTCAGCACGGCCGAACACAACCCGCCGATACAGCCACAACATATAACATGCCCCCAGAATAAGGCCTGTTGCCGCCAGAATAGCGACCCAGTCCGCCCGATTCCAGGCCCCGACCAGAATCAGCATCTCACCCACAAAACCAGACGTTCCCGGCAAGCCAACAGAAGCCAGCATCATGAACATGAAGAAGGTGGCATAACGCGGCATCGCATCAACCACACCGCCATAGGCCGAAATTTCACGCGTGTGCAACCGGTCATAAACCACGCCAACACAGAAGAACAACGCCGCGGACACCAGCCCGTGCGAAATCATCTGGAACATGGCCCCGGCAATCCCCTGCTCATTCATGCTGAAAATGCCGATCGTCACAAACCCCATATGAGCAACAGACGAATAAGCAATCAGCTTTTTCATATCGCTCTGCGCCAAGGCCACAAGCGAGGTATAGATAACCGCCACCACAGACAGCACGAAAATCATCGGGGCAAACAGCTCTGAGGCGTCCGGGAACATCGGCAGCGAAAACCGCAGGAAGCCATACCCCCCCATCTTCAACAGAACACCGGCCAGGATCATTGACCCGGCTGTAGGCGCCTGAACATGCGCATCCGGTAGCCAGGTATGAACAGGCCACATCGGCACTTTGACAGCAAAAGATGCAAAAAAGCCGAGGAACAGCCAGAATTGCAAGGCTGGGGCAAAATCAAATTCGGCCAGCATCGGAATATCTGTGGTGCCTGCCTGATGATACATCACCAGCATACAGACCAGCATCAACACAGACCCCAGCAGCGTATATAAGAAGAATTTGAAGGCGGCATAAACACGTTCTGCCCCACCCCAGACCCCGATAATCAGGAACATCGGGATCAGAACACCTTCAAAGAACAGGTAAAACATCAGCATGTCGAGCGATGCAAACATCCCCACCATCATGGTTTCCAGAACCAGAAAGGCGATCATGTAGTCGCGGACACGGGTGGTGATGCTGTGCCAACTGGCCAGAATGGACAACGGGACCAGGAAGGTAGACAGCAGAATGAACGGCATCGAGATACCGTCAATCCCCAAATGATATGAAATGCCAGCCCCGGAAATCCAGTCAACCTGCTCTTCAAACTGATAACCAGACAGATTTGCATCAAACCCGATATACAAGAACAGGGATAAGAAGAAGGTGAACCCAGATACCCATAGGGCTACCAGCTTCGAATTTGTGGCGATATTTGCCTCAGAGCCCCGCACCAACATCAGGAACAGAACGCCGGTAAGCGGCAAAAACGTAATAACGCTGAGAAGCGGCCAACTCGTGCTCATCTGACTATCTCCCGAACCCGCTGAAGTACCATGTCAGAAGCACAACAACACCGATCATCATGGCAAAGGCGTAATGATAAACATACCCTGTTTGCATCTGCACCAGACGCCCCGAAAGCCGCGCAACAAGCGCCGACATACCATCCGGCCCGTAATGGTCAATGATGCCCTTGTCACCGCGCACCCATAACAGCCGGCCTATCCGCACCGCAGGCCCGACAAAGATACGGTCATACAGCTCATCAAAATACCATTTGTTGAACAAGAAGCGGTATAACCCACCAGCCCGCTCCGCCACAGACATCGGCAGCCATGGCAGACGGACATAAGCGATATAGGCGCCCACCACACCAGCTGTTGCCAGGCCTATCGGCAGCAGCTTGACCCAGGTTGGCACATGATGAGCCGCTTCCATCGCTTCATGAGACGGCAAAATGAAAATAGAGCTGCCCCAGAAATCCTGCCAATGATGGCCAACAAATAAATCATAGCCCATCCAGCCCGCAAATATCGCCCCTAGGGCAAGCGGAACAAGCGGCAGGGTCATGACATTCGGGCTTTCATGGACATGGGCCATTACCTCATCACTGGCGCGCGGGGTGCCGTGGAAGGCAAGGATCAGCAAGCGCCAGCTGTAGAACGCGGTCAGCAACGCGGCTGCACAACCCAGCCAGAACGCCAGCATACCCATGCCGGTATGCGCACCATACGCCGCTTCAAGAATCATGTCCTTTGAATAGAAACCGGCAAAGAACGGGAACCCGGCCAGAGCCAGAGAACCAATCCACATCATCACATAGGTCACAGGAACCTGGCGCCAGATACCGCCCATCTTGCGCAAATCCTGCTCATCAGACAGCGCATGGATAACCGACCCTGCGCCGAGGAACAATAAGGCCTTGAAAAAGGCGTGTGTGGTCAGATGGAACATCGCCGCCGGATAGGCAGATACACCCGCCGCAAAGAACATATAACCAAGTTGAGAGCAGGTCGAATAGGCAATCACCCGCTTGATATCAAACTGGGTCATTCCCACAGTGGCGGCAAAAATCGCTGTCAGCGCACCAACCAGCGTGATGATATCCAGCGCCACCGGGGCATATTCAATAACCGGTGACATACGGCAGACCAGAAACACACCCGCGGTTACCATAGTGGCCGCGTGAATAAGCGCTGATACAGGGGTCGGGCCTTCCATCGCATCGGGCAGCCAGGTATGCAGACCCAACTGGGCTGATTTACCCATTGCACCGATAAACAACAGCACAGATATAACTTCCAGTGCTGGCAGAGGTACCCCGAAAATGCTGATCATCGCTGACTGATACTGGGCAACAGAGGCGAAAATGGCATCAAAGCTGACCGACCCGGTCAGCGCGAAAATCGCCAAAATTCCCAGCACAAAGCCGAAATCACCAACCCGGTTAACAACAAAGGCCTTCATGGCGGCCGTATGAGCAGATTCCTTATGATACCAGAACCCGATAAGAAGGTAGGAGGCCACCCCCACCCCTTCCCAGCCAAAGAACAGCTGGACCAGATTATCCGCGGTTACCAGCATCAGCATAGCAAAGGTAAACAGGCTGAGATACGCCATGAAGCGGGCAACCGCCTTATCATGATGCATATAGCCTATGGAATAGATATGCACACAAGAAGACACGCCAGTCACAACAATCAACATCACGGCTGTCAGCGTATCAAACCGCAGCGTCCAATGCGCCTGGAAGTCACCAGAACCAATCCATCTGGCCACATCGACAATGACCTGCTCACCGCCGAGGGCAACAGACCCGAAAGCAAAACAGGACAGCACAAAAGACAGGCACACACCTGATACACTGGCGGCAATCGCCGCGTTATCCAGCTTGCGCAAAGACAACAGGCCTGCCGCAATCGCGCCGAACAGCGGCAAAAAGACAATTGCTTTATAAAACATCTTCTGTCTTAGCCTTTCATCACATTGATGTCTTCAACCGCGATAGATCCACGGTTGCGGAAATAAACCACCAGAATGGCCAGACCAATCGCCGCTTCTGCCGCCGCAACGGTCAGAATAAACAGCGAGAATATCTGGCCAGTCAGATCAGATGAATAGGCCGAAAACGCCACCAGATTGATGCTGACAGACAGCAGAATCAATTCGATCGACATCAGGATTGTGATCACGTTTTTACGGTTGATAAAAATACCAAACACGCCGAAAACAAACAGAATACCGGCCACCGTCAAGTAGTGGGCCAGTGTGATTTCCCCCATCATTGTCCTGTCTCCTCTGCCCCGTCACCAGAACGAACCTTTGCCAGCCTGACAGTCTCATCGCGGGTGCGGCTGTTCTGATCGGCAATCACTTGCCGGCGCACACCCGAACGCCGCCGCAGGGTCAGCGATATCGCGCCAACCATGGCAACCAGCAGAATAAGGCCAGCCAGTTGGAATAAGTAAATGTAATCAGTGTAGATAACCTGGCCCAACGCGCGGGTGTTATGGACCCCCTGTTGTGCCGGCAGGCTTTGCGTCATGTCTGAATATTCAAAGAAGGTCGCGATCAGCTCAGCGATCAAAATCCCGCCGATAACCAACCCTAAGGGCCGATATTTCTGAAAGCCTTCACGAAGCTCAGAAAAATTAATGTCCAGCATCATCACGACAAACAAGAACAGAACCGCCACCGCGCCGACATAAACCACAACCAGCAGCATCGCCAGAAATTCAGCATTGAGCAGGATAAACAGCCCGGCCGCGTTGAAAAACGCCAGTATCAAAAACAATACCGAATGAACCGGATTGCGCGATGAGATCACCATCAGACCAGACAAGCAGGTCACCAGCGCAAACAGATAGAAAAACCCAGAAGAAATCATTATGTGTCAGTCCCCCAAACCTGTCCGGCTATCGCCACTTTGCATCAGCCGCCAGATTGCGGGCGATCTCAGCTTCCCACCTGTCCCCATTGGCCAGCAATTTGTCTTTGTCATAGAACAACTCTTCTCTGGTCTCTGTGGCGAATTCAAAATTCGGCCCTTCCACAATGGCATCAACCGGGCAGGCCTCCTGACAGAAGCCGCAATAGATACATTTCGTCATATCAATGTCATAGCGTGTGGTCCGGCGCGACCCGTCAAGCCGGGGCTCAGCCTCAATCGTGATCGCCTGTGCCGGGCAGACCGCTTCACATAATTTACACGCAATGCACCGCTCTTCCCCATTAGGGTAGCGCCGCAACGCGTGTTCGCCGCGGAAACGCGGTGACAGATACCCCTTTTCATAAGGGTAGTTCAGCGTCACTTTCGGCTTGAAAAAATATTTCAGCGTCAGCAACAGGCCCTTGGCCAGCTCCAGCAGCAGAAAGGACCGTAATGCATTGACCATCGCACTCATGACCAGAATTCCTTTCTTAAGTCTTTAGCCGCCGAGATACGGCAGGCTGTCAGTCGCCACCAGAAAACCGGCGGTCAGAACCACATAAATCAGGGAGAAGGGAAGGAAGATTTTCCAGCCCAGACGCATCAGTTGATCGTAACGATAACGCGGTGTTGTCGCCCGCACCCACAAGAACACAAACAACACCAGACAAATTTTCAAGATAAACCAAATCGGCCCGGGAATCATGTTAAACGGCGCGATATCCACTGGCGGCAGCCAGCCGCCCAGGAACAGAACCGTAGTCATCGCGCTCATCAGGATCATATTGGCATATTCACCCAAGAAGAACAGGGCGAAGCTCATCGATGAATATTCCACGAAATAACCGGCGACCAGTTCAGACTCGCCTTCCGGCAAATCAAATGGCGCGCGGTTTGTCTCCGCCAATGTTGAGATAAAAAACACCACAAACATCGGGAACAGCGGCAGCGCAAACCACATCTCCCGCTGCGCTTCAACAATCACTGACAGGTTCAATGAGCCCACACAAATCAGCACATTGATAATCACCAGCCCCATAGAGACTTCGTAAGACACCATCTGGGCAGCAGATCGCAACGCGCCCAAGAACGCGTATTTTGAATTACTGGCCCACCCGGCCATGATAACACCGTACACACCAAGCGAGCTGATCGCGAACAGATACAAAATACCCACATTCACATCAGCCAGAACCAAACCTTCCCCAAACGGGATAACAGCCCAGGCCACCAGAGCCAGAACAAACGTCAGCATCGGTGCGATGATAAACACGGTCTTGTCCGCACCGGCGGGCAAGATGGTTTCCTTTGCCATCAGCTTGAGCGCGTCCGCAAAGGGCTGAAACAGGCCAAACGGGCCAACAACATTCGGGCCCTTGCGCAGTTGCATGAACCCGATAACGCGGCGTTCAGCCAAAGTCAGATAGGCCACCCCAATAAGAAGCGGGACGATAACGGCCAATATTTTCGCCACCATCCAGGCCAGTTCGATATACCAGACTTGTTCCATAAGCCTCTCCCCTCGCCTGTCCTGTTATTCCGCCGCAAGGCTGGCTGTGCCCGCCTGTACCGCCTGACGGCAAGCCGCCATGGTCTCTGATGAACGTGAAACAGCACAGGTCATATGGAACTGGTTAAGGCCAGCGGTTACCGCCTCCTCACTCAGCTTACCTGCCCGGCCAAATTTTGCCCATTTTGCGGGCACAATTTCATCCAGTGTCTGGAAGGACGGCACCGCAACACTGAGGGCTTCACGCACCGCACCAGCAGTATCAAACGGCAATGTCTTATTCAGCCGTTCTGACAAGGCCCTGATAATCGCCCAATCTTCTTTCGCCTCACCTGGCGGGAAGGTTGCGCGGCGGGCCATTTGCACACGGCCCTCAAAATTCACATAAAGACCATCTTTTTCGGTATAGGCCGCACCAGGCAGGATCACATCCGCCGCTGCCGCACCCGCATCACCATGATGGCCCTGGTAAATCACAAAGCTCTCAGACAAGGCCGACATATCCACCTCATCCGCCCCCAACAGCCAGACCAGCTTCATCTCACCTTTAGAGGCTGCTTTCAGCATTGCGGCAACATCCTTGCCGCCCTTGCCCGGCACAAAGCCCATATCAAGGCCCGCCACGCGTGAAGCAGCGGTATGTAGCACGTTAAACCCGTTCCAGCTGTCCGTTACCATGCCGGTTTCTTCGGCAATCTGGCGCGCCAAAGCCATTACCGCCTGACCATCAGCCCGCCGCAGCGCGCCCATACCCAAAATCAGCATCGGCCGCTTCGCCCTTTTCAAGGTCTTCGCAAATTTATGTTTGCCACTGGCCAGAGCGTCCAAAACAGAGATATCCGTGCCAAGGTTTTCAGCAGGATAGGTTAAATCAGCCTCAGGACCGACAACCGCAACCGGGGTTCGGTTATACAAATAGTTACGCCGGATCCGCGCATTCATCACTGCAGCTTCCAGACGCGGATTGCTGCCGATAATCAGAACGGCGTCTGCTTGGTCAATGCCCGCAATTGTGCTGTTAAACAGATAAGAGGCCCGCGGCTTGGCGGCCAGCTTGGCGCCATCCTGGCGACAATCAATATTCGGGCTGCCCAGCTTGTCAAACAGGCTCTTCACAGCAAACATCGCCTCAGCATCGACCTGATCACCGGCAATCGCCGCCATTTCGGCTGGCTTTGTCTTTTTCATCTTAGCGACAATCGCGGCAAAGGCCTGATCCCAGCTGGCCGGGTGCAAACGGCCATCTTCACCCCGCAAATAGGGCTGGTCCAGACGCTGGCGACGCAGGCCATCAATCGCATAACGGGTTTTGTCCGAAATCCATTCTTCATTGATGTCTTCGTTCAGGCGGGGCAGAACGCGCATCACCTGGCTGCCACGAGCATCAATCCGGATATTGCTGCCCATTGCGTCCATGACGTCTACAGATTCAACCTTGCTCAGCTCCCATGGCCGCGCCACAAACGCATAAGGACGTGAGGTAAGCGCCCCAACCGGGCATAAATCGATCACATTAGCAGACAGCTCGCTGGCCAGAGTCTGTTCAAGATAGGTGGTTATTTCAACATTCTCGCCGCGGCCAATCGCCCCCAGATCAGGCACGCCGGCTACCTCAGTTGAAAACCGCACACAGCGCGTACAATGAATGCAGCGGGTCATCACGGTTTTGATCAGCGGGCCCATATGTTTTTCACTGACCGCCCGTTTGTTCTCAGCATAGCGTGAAGCATCATGGCCATAGCCCATCGCCTGGTCCTGCAAATCGCATTCGCCGCCCTGATCACAAATCGGACAGTCCAGCGGGTGATTGACCAGCAGAAATTCCATCACCCCTTCACGGGCCTTTTTTACCCGCTCTGACTGGGTGTCAATGACCATACCCTCACCAGCCGGCATCGCACATGAAGCAATTGGCTTTGGCGCGCGTTCCATCTCCACCAGACACATCCGGCAGTTCCCCGCAATAGACAGACGTTCATGATAACAGAACCGCGGGATTTCAGCCCCCGCCTCTTCACAGGCCTGAAGCACGGTTGCACCGTCTTCAACCTCGACCTCTATACCGTCAACAGTCAGCTTTGGCATAGTCTGATCCCCTTATTCTGCCGCACTGACCACAGCCTGATGGGCTGCAATCCGGCGTTCAATTTCAGGACGGAAATGTTTGATCAAACCCTGAATAGGCCAGGCCGCCGCGTCGCCAAGGGCGCAGATGGTATGACCTTCAACCTGGCGGGTAACCTGTTCCAGAGTTTCAATTTCATGAACTTCAGCTTCGCCGCGCACCATCCGGTCCATCATCCGCCACATCCACCCTGTACCCTCACGGCACGGCGTGCACTGGCCACAGCTTTCATGCTTGTAGAAATAAGACAAACGGGCAATAGCACGCACAATATCAGTGCTTTTATCCATTACAATGATGCCCGCTGTGCCCAGACCGGTTCCGGCCGCCCGCAGCGCATCAAAATCCATTGTCATCGTTTCGCACACATCTTTTGGCATCAGCGGGGTTGAAGACCCGCCCGGAATAATCGCCAGAAGATTATCCCAGCCGCCCCGCACACCACCGGCATGCTTTTCGATCAACTCCTTTAACGGAATGCCCATCTCTTCTTCGACATTACACGGCTTGTTCACATGCCCTGAAATACAGAACAGCTTTGTGCCAGTGTTGTTTTCCTTCCCCAGGCCAGCAAACCAGGCCCCGCCCCGCCGCAGAATAGTCGGCGCAACCGCGATAGATTCTACATTGTTAACCGTAGTCGGACAGCCATAAAGCCCCACACCCGCAGGAAAAGGCGGCTTCAGGCGCGGCTGGCCTTTCTTGCCTTCAAGTGATTCCAGAAGCGCTGTTTCCTCACCACAAATATAGGCCCCGGCCCCGCGGTGAAGGTAGATATCAAACGCCCAGCCTGAACCAGCCGCGTTCGCCCCAAGAAGACCTGCTTCATACGCTTCATCAATTGCAGCTTGCAGTACTTTGTATTCGTTGAAGAACTCACCACGGATATAAATATAAGCTGCATGGGCGCGCATAGCAAAGCCCGCCACAACACAGCCCTCAAGAAGCTTATGCGGCTCATGCCGGATGATATCTCTGTCTTTACATGTTCCCGGTTCTGATTCGTCCGCATTAACAACCAGATAATGAGGCCGTGCGCCAACTTCTTTTGGCATGAACGACCATTTCAGACCGGTGGGAAAACCGGCCCCGCCCCGCCCGCGCAAGCCAGAGGCTTTTACCTCTTCAACAATATCATCATGGCCACGGGCCAGAATAGCGGCGGTATTGTCCCAGTCGCCGCGCTTGCGTGCACCAGCCAGACCCGGGTCACCCCAGCCATACAAATTGGTAAAAATTCTATCCTTATCTGCCAGCATCACTTGCCCCCGCGTGCTGTTTTCTTGACAGCTTTCAGAGTGGTTGCGCCATCTTCAGATTCAGACCCCTGACGACCGATAACAGAGCCCGGTGCAGGCGGGTTATCCGCCTCCAGAGCGTCCAACAATACAGCGGTCGACTGATAGTCCATATCTTCATAAAAATCGTCATTCACCTGCAGGATGGGCGCGTTCACACAAGCGCCCAAACATTCAACTTCAAGCAAAGAAAACTTACCGCAGGCTGAGGTCTGTCCAGAGGTGATATCCAGCCTGTCCTTGATACAGCGGCTGACATCGTCTGATCCGCGCAGCATGCAGGGTGTTGTTCCGCAAATCTGAAGATACCATTTCCCGACCGGCTTCAAATTGAACATGGTGTAGAAGCTGGCCACTTCCAGAACCCGCATTTCCGGCATATCCAGCCGTTCTGCTATTGCCTCAATCGCCTTCATCGGTATCCAGTTGTCATGCTGTCTTTGGGCGATATACAAAAGGGATTTAACCGCACTGGCCTGACGCCCGTCAGGGTATTTTGCCAACTGCAGTTTTATCTCCGCCTCGCTTTTAGCTGTAAAAGCAAAGGTCTCTGGCTGGTTTTCGGCAATAAGGGTGGAAATACTCATCTGTCAATTTCACCAAATACAATATCCAAAGAGCCAATAATGGCAACCGAGTCGGCCAGCATGTGACCGCGTGACATATAATCAACCGCGGCCATGAAATAATAGCCGGGTGCCCGCAGGCGCGCGCGGTACGGCTTGTTCGTGCCATCGGCAACAAGATAGACGCCAAATTCACCTTTCGGGGCTTCAACAGCTGTATAGCTGTCACCCTCAGGCAGATGGAAGCCTTCAGTATAAAGTTTGAAATGATGGATCAACGCTTCCATCGACTGTTTCATCTCACCACGGCGCGGCGGGGTAACCTTGTTGTTTTCGGCCAGAACCGGGCCTTCTGGCATGGTTTCAATCGCCTGCTTGATAATCCGCAAAGACTGTTTCATTTCTTCAATGCGCACCAGATAGCGGGCATAACAGTCACCAGTTGAGCCAACCGGAATATCAAAATCCATATCCGCATAACAATCATAAGGCTGGGCTTTGCGTAAATCCCAGGCATGACCAGTAGAGCGCAGGACAGGACCGGTCATCCCCAAATCCAATGCCTCTTCAACTGACAGCACGCCGATATCCACCGTGCGCTGTTTGAAAATCCGGTTATTGGTCAACAAGGTTTCAAGGTCAGCAATGAAATCAGGGAATTTATCTGCCCAAGCCAGAATATCGTCGGTCAGACCGTCAGGCAGGTCCTGATGCACACCGCCAGGGCGGAAATAGGCCGCATGCAGGCGCGCCCCAGAGGCCCGCTCATAAAACTCCATCAAAGCTTCGCGTTCCTCAAAGCCCCACAACAGCGGCGTCATTGCCCCAACATCAATAGCAAAGGTGGTCAGGTTCAACAGATGGTTCAGAATCCGGCCAATTTCGCAATACAGAACCCGGATATGCTGGGCCCGCTTCGGCACCTCAATATCAAGGGCCTTTTCGATCGCCAGCGCCCAGGCATGCTCCTGGTTCATCGGCGAGACATAATCCAGCCGGTCAAAATACGGCAGCGCCTGGAGATAGGTTTTGTTTTCAATCAGCTTTTCGGTACCGCGATGAAGCAGGCCTACATGCGGGTCAGCACGGTCAATGATTTCACCATCCATTTCCAGAACCAGACGCAGAACGCCGTGCGCGGCCGGATGCTGTGGGCCGAAATTCAAGGTCAGCGGTCTAATTTGCATCTCACCCATAATCAGCCCTCACCTTCTGATTTATCCGCACCATTCTGTTCAGCAGATGGCAACTGCATACCTTCCCACGGGCTCAGGAAGTCAAAATCACGATATTCCTGGGTCAGGTTCACCGGCTCATACACAACCCGGCGTTCGGTGTCGTTGTAGCGCACCTCAACATAGCCGGTCAGCGGGAAATCCTTACGCAGCGGGTGGCCTTCAAAACCATAATCTGTCAGCAGACGGCGCAGGTCCGGATGACCGGAGAAGAAAATGCCGAACATGTCCCAGACTTCGCGCTCTGCCCAGTTCGCAGAGGCAAACAGGTCAATCGCTGATGGCACGATATCACCGTCTTCAACCCCGACAAGCACGCGCAGCCGAGCATTCAAGGCTACCGACAACAGCTGATAAACAATCTCAAAACGCTGTGCCCGCTCTGGGTAATCAACTGCGGTTAAATCGCTCAATTGTTTGAACTGCAGGGCCGGATCATCACGCAGCGTCTTTAAAACATAAATAAGGTCTGAAGCCGCACAGCTTATGCGCAGCTCATTGCCTGTGTTGTCCAGCTGGCAGGAATCCCCGAACAAACTGGTCACACGCTTTGCGATTACCCCCAGCTTGTCATCAGCGGCTGACTGATTTTCATCCGCGGTGATGTTTTGCTCAGGCTGTGATGACTCTGTCATGATTGTCCTGTTTCATAGCGTTACCGGGCCTGATGGTGTTCCAGCCCCAGCTTATCGTTCCGCCGCGCATCCTAGCTGCGGGCGATGGTTCCGGTTCGTTTGATTTTTTTCTGCAGCTGCAGCAACCCGTAAATCAGTGCCTCAGCGGTTGGCGGACAGCCGGGGACATACACATCCACAGGCACAATTCTGTCGCACCCGCGCACAACGGCGTAGGAGTAATGATAATAGCCGCCGCCATTTGCACATGACCCCATAGACAGAACCCAGCGCGGCTCTGGCATTTGGTCATAGACCCGCCGCAAGGCCGGGGCCATCTTGTTGGTCAGGGTTCCGGCAACGATCATCACATCAGACTGGCGCGGGCTGGGCCGGAACAGCATGCCGTAACGGTCCATGTCATAACGGCTGGCAGCAGAATGCATCATCTCTACAGCGCAACAGGCCAGACCGAAGGTCATTGGCCAGAGCGAGCCGGAGCGGGCCCAGTTAAACAGCTTGTCTGCCTTGGCAATGACAAAGCCGCGATTTGTGATCTCGTCAGTGACCGCGTTCAGAATGGCATCTTGATCAGGGCCAGGCGGAATTGGCTTGTCAAACGACAGATCAGTGGCCCCGGCAGGCAGAAGTGGCTTGTCACTTATTCCCATTCCAGCGCTCCTTTTTTCCATTCATAAATAAAGCCGATTGTTAGCACGCCAAGAAAGACCATCATTGACCAGAACCCAAACAGGCCAATATCCCCCAGCGCAACGGCCCATGGGAACAAAAAGGCGATTTCCAGATCGAAAATGATGAATAAAATAGCGACCAGATAAAACCGGACATCAAAAGGCTTGCGCGAATCATCAAACGCATCAAAGCCGCATTCATAAGCCGTCAGCTTTTCAATATCGGGTTTTTGCGAGCCGACAACAAAGGCCCCAATGACAAAGGCCAGAGACAGGCCAATGGCAATCGCCATAAAAACAGCAATCGGCAGATATTCAGACAGATACGCATCCATGTTTTTATCCCCACCCCGACAGGAAAGACCGGTTCCCTTTCGCGTAAGGCATGCTTAAGCTAACCGGCCCAAAATTGCAAGATGCAAAGGGCCGGTTTTCCTCACCTTAAAACGGTTTTTTGCCTGATATCAGAGCCCGGCCTGTTAAGACTGAACGACCTTCATAAATCTGTCTTTAATGACAACAGGGTCCATCTCGATAACCGGCACCTTGATATTGCCTGATTCACATTTGCAGATGATGATGGTCATATGGTCTGCGTCCAAGGCTGCCTTGACCGTGTCATAGGCGTCTTCAGCCTGGCATTCAACCACATGTTCACACCCACAGGCCCGGGCCACATCCGTCAGTGACGTCTTCATGCCTGAATAAGTCGGCTGGTCACCGGTTGACCCGTAACTGCCGTTATCGATGATCAGCAGAATGAAATTTGGGGCCGCGTTATTGGCGATTGTCGGCAGGGTACCGAAATTCATCAGCACAGACCCGTCCCCATCCAGTGCGATAACTTTTTTATCCTGCGCCAAGGCCAGACCAAGCCCGATTGATGAGGCCAGCCCCATCGTACCCAGCATATAGAAATTGCTTGGCTGATCGTCCAGAAGGTGCATTTCCTGGCTCGGCAAACCGATATTTGTCACCAGCAACTGATCAGAAATCAGTGGTATCAGTGTTTTGAGAACATCACTTCTGATCATGGTTTCACGCCCCCTTCCAGAAGGTTGCATCCATCAGCACGGCAACCGGCTTTTTGGACATATAACAGTAAGACAGAATCCCGGACAACTCATCAGCGTCTTCGGGATTGTGGAAATGGTAGGTCGGGATATTCAGCTGGTTCAGCAAGGCTTTGGTATGAACCGCCATCTCTACCTGACAGGCAACAGGTTCACCCACCTCACCGCGATAGCTGATCAGCATCGGCAGGGGCATCCGGTAGAATTGTATCAGAGTGGTCAGCGCATTGATGGTCACGCCAATAGCCGTGTTCTGCATAATGATGGCCGGGCGCTTGCCGCCCAGATGCGCGCCTGCACACAGCCCCATGCCTTCATCTTCACGATTCGCGGGAATGTGGTACATACCCTGCGCCTGATCGATTTTTTCGATCACACCAGCCAGTTGCTTACACGGCACTGTGGTGACGAAATCAACCTCGTTTTCAACGAGCGCGTCCATAATGACGTCATTTACCGACATCCCCAATCTCCTTACCTTCGCCAATTTGCCTGACTGTCCCGCCCTCAAGCCAGACACAGCAACGTCATCATACAGATTAACCAAAGGCTGAAAAGGCAAATTTCACATCCCCAGATGCCATATTGCAAAATCTGTTAAGGCCATTACGCTGAACCCCTGTGATATTAGGAGACTGTAATGATACGTGCGATGCCGTTTTCTCTGGCTGGCAAGATTGCCGCTGTTACCGGGTTTGGCAGCCCTGAGGATGAGCTGAGCAACGGCAGTGCAATTGCCCGCCTGTTCGCCCGCAACGGCGCCATTATCGAAGGGGTGGACCTGTCAGCCAAAGCAGCCCAGACCACGCTGAACGCCATTCAGGCCGAAGGCGGCACGGGGTATTCTACAACTGGCGATGTAACCGATGAGGCTGTGGTCAATGGCTGGATGAACACGATCATAAAACGGCATGGCCGGATAGACATCCTGGTCAATAATGTGGGGCAGTCTGAGCGTCTGGGCCCAGCAGACGCCGATACCAACATCTGGCAGCAGCAATTGGCCTTAAACCTGGACAGTGCGATGTATTGTACGCGCGCCGCCCTGCCCGCCATGATCGCCGCCGGAAAAGGGGCGATTGTAAATATCTCGTCCGTGGCTGGCATCCGCCATTTGGGCAAGCCGCAAATCGGTTATAACACCGCAAAAGCCGCCTTGCAGCAATTCACCAAAACATCTGCTGTGTTGCATGCCAAGGACGGCATCCGGATGAATTGTGTGCTGCCCGGGCTGATGTTCACGCCGATGGTCAGGCGGATGGCCGAAAAATATGCCGGCGGTGATTATGAAGCTTATGTGGCCAAACGCCATGCGCAAGTGCCGATAGGCCATATGGGTACAGCAGAGGACGTTGCCCACGCCGCGCTGTATCTGGCCTCTGATGAAGCTGCTTATGTTACCGGCACAGACCTTGTTGTTGATGGCGGCATTACCGCCACAATCCCGGAATAACCCCGCCCCCTTCGCACAAAAATAAGGCATGAAAAAAAATGACTGCTTATCATATTTATGGCCGCCCGTTTGCCGGCTCCTTAATCGCTGAATTCCTGCTGACCGCGGCAGGTCAGGCCTATTCCATCAGCTTTCCTGATACCGCTGAACGACAGACGCCAGACTTTCTGGCGAAAAACCCCACCGGCCGAATCCCCGTTCTGATCTGTCCTGAGGGCCACAGCCTGTTTGAATCGCTGGCGATTGTGCATCACCTGACAGAACGATTTGCAGGGCTGGCCCCGGCCCCGGCAAGCGCTGAGCGTGACCGGTATCTGAGCCTGATTACCCTGCTGGCGACCACCATGTATCCAGCCTATCACCGCCAGCACCATACCCGCTATTACGGGTTTGAGGACGGTTTCGATGGCATCAAGGCCAAAGCCCGTGAGACCAATGATACGCTGTTTGATTATCTGGAGGACCAGCTTTGCCCTCGGCTGATGGGGGCGGATGTCTGCGCGGCTGATTATTATCTGTATATGCTGACCAGATGGGAGCCACACAAAGACCAGATGCGCGATAACCGGCCGCGGCTGGCCGCGTTCTGTGATGACATGCGTAGCCTGGCCGTGGTGGAAGAGGTTCTGGCCAAACAGCCGCGCCGTAAATAGGCGTCCTATCAGACCAGAAAGAAAAACAAAACAGGCAGAATAACAGAGGAAAACAACCCGTTCAGGGCCATGCCGATTGTGGCGAAGGTTCCGGCTATGGTGTGCACCTGAAAGGCATGCGCGGTGCCGATACCATGACAGGTCACCCCCACCGCAAAGCCGCGCGCGCGCCAGTCCGCAAACCCCAGAGCCGTAAACAAGGGCGTGACGATAACTGCCCCGGTAATCCCGGTCACAACCGCCAGAACCGCCGCAACAGATGTTATCCCGCCCAGTTGTTCGGCAATCCCCATCGCAATAGGAGCGGTAACGCTTTTGGGGGCAAGAGAAGCGACAAGCTGGTCTGGAAGCCCCAGCGCTTTGGCCAGCAGAACCGCGCTTAGCGCGGCAACCACCGCCCCGCAACATAACGCGCATAAAACCGCATAACGGGCCCGCCACAAAGAGCTCTTATGCCGGGCGACCGGAACAGCCAGCGCGATAATCGCCGGCCCCAGCATCACATGAATAAACTGTGCCCCGGCAAAGTAATCTGCATAGGACGTACCGCTCAGCCACAACACCGCGGCAATCAGAACCGCGCTTACCAACACAGGATTAAGCAGCGCAAACCCGCGGCCGATGCGGTGGACCTGTTCTGCCAGCAAATAGAGCGATAACGTGACGAACAGCCATAACAGCGGCTGTTCTTCCAAGTAAACAAAGATAGAGGCCAGACCAGCCACCGCGCTCACCGCCTTTCTGTACTGTCAGGCGGTGATGCCCGCGCTGCCACCGCGCTGAACACCACAACGCTCACCAGCAAGCCGGCCAGTGTGGATAACACAACCACCACAAACAGCAAGCCGCCCTTCTCAGAGAGCAGGTCAAGATACTGCACAAGCCCAACGGCGGCTGGCACAAACAACAGCGGTAGATAGCGGATAAACCCGTCCGCGGCGGCATCAAGCCCGGCAGGCCGGCGCCCCCCGGCCACCAGCCAGACCAGCAAAAACATCAGCCCCAGAACAGGGCCCGGAATAGGCAGCCCCGCCAGTTCGGCAAGGGCCGTTCCGGCAAGCTGCAGCCCGATAAGAAGACAAAGCGCATGGATCATAACACCCAACAGCTTACCCTGTTGTGGTTGTGATGACTATCCCGATCCTGCGCCAGGCTCAGCCTCATACCTCTGGTGTGGGAGTATGGTTGAAGACATAGGCGTTCAGGCAGGCCTCTTCTCCGCCGAGAGCGGCTATCTTTTGTTTTTGGTCAGCAAAGGCGGCCGCGTTTACCGCGTCCGGGTCACAGATTTTGCGCAAACGGCGTTCGCCTTCTGCCAGCGCGGCCTCGGCCGCCGGCTGGTCAGGGGCAGACGGGGCCAGATCGCACATCTCCTCAGGGTCATGTTTCAGATTGAACAATTGCGGCGCATAGCCTGGATAATGGATGTATTTCCAGTTCCCCCACCGCACCATGAAGCTGGCCGTGGTTGACCCGCCATCATGATATTCGCTGAACACCGTGCGGCGCGGCCGGTCCCTGCCTCTGGCCAGCTTCAGCAGTGACGTGCCAAAATAACGGGATTTCTGTGTCGCCACCCCCATCACCTCATGCGCGGTTGGCGCGATATCCAGCAGGCTGGCCGGGGTGAATACGCGCTGACCAGAAGCAAGGCCGGGCCCCGCCATGATCATCGGCACGCCGACAGATGCTTCATACATCACCTGTTTGGTCCACATTCCATGATCGCCCAGCATATCGCCGTGATCAGAAACATACAGAATAACCGTGTTGTCCAACTGGCCACTGGCGGCCAGCGCGCCCAGGACGCGGCCCACACAATCATCCATAAAGCTGGTCAGGCCGAAATAGGCGCATTTGGCCCGGCGCATCTTGGTTTCATCAAAAAACCGATCATAGCTGAAAAAACCAGTCAGATTCTGTAGCTCTGAATGAGTTGGCGGGCGATCCGCGCCCACTGGCGGGTCCATATCGGCCGGATCGTACAAATTATAAAAATCTTCCGGGCAGGTCAGCGGGTAATGTGGGCTGACCAGAGAGACAAACGCCGTCCAGGGCTGGCGTTTTCGCGCCGGCGCACACAGCCAACGTGTTGCAGCTTCAGTTATCGCCAGATCATAATCTGTATAGCTGCTGGCCCCGACCCCGACATCCGCCGCCAGTTCTGCCGCCGACGGGCTGTAATCCGGCAGGCTTTCGCGCAACAGGCCAATAGTCCACCCGATCCCGCCAACAACATGCATCGGCAAAATTTCCTCAGAAAACCCGTTATCATCTTCAGCTGAACGGAAATGCAGCTTGCCGATAGAAACCACCTCATGACCAGCAGTGCGCAGGCTGTGCATCCAGCTGTCCGGCGCCCCCGCATAAGGGGTTGCGCTGTCCCAATGGCCCGTGCGATGAACCGGCTGGCCGGTGGCAATAGCGGCGCGTGTCGGCACACACATGGGCGAGGCGGTATAGGCCTTTTCGAACACCACACCGCGGCTGGCCAACGCATCCAGATGGGGAGTTTTCACATGCCTGTGGCCCATACAGCCCATCGCATCACGGCGATGCTCATCTGACATGATGATAAGAAAATTCAGCGGGCTTTGTGTCATTGCGGCCAAGCCTCCCTGATATCAGCCTAACCTGTTTAATACTTTTTGGTCAGCCTTTTTGGTGACGACAAAGAAAAAGGCTGACCGGCGAGCCTGCCGGACAGCCTTAGGGTTTGAAAGCGTCTTTCTGCCCTGTCCTATTTTGTGAATGACTGGGTAGAATATTCAGAGATATCCAGCTTATCGACCCTGCCTTTACCCCGCACATAGTCAACAAAGCTCTGAGCATAATCAAGGTAGGTGTCAATCATACGGCCATCAGCGGCAACCGTCTTGAAGGTCAGATAACCATCGCGGCCACCAGCGATATAATTGTTGGTGATCACCTTGTACTGACGGCCTTTATCCAGCGCAGACCAGCTGCTGTCTTGTGGGCCTTTGAACTGGATATTTGAGAACCGCTTACCTTTGGGCTGGGCCGCGTCAATAGACCAGCGCAAGCCGGCCGCATAGGGGTAAGCCCCGGTTGACCCATCTGGCGTCAAGGCATAATCAAGGGCGTCTTCAAGCACCTGATGAAGTTCAGCCCCGGTCATGGTCATTTCAACCAGCGTGTTGGCAAAGGGCAGCAGTGTGTAGGCGTCACCGATTGAAAAATCACCCGCCTTTACATCAGTTCTGACACCGCCCCCATTCTGGATGGCGATATCACCGGTTCTGGACATATCCCGGAACGCATGCGCTACCAGATTGGAAATGTCAGATCCGTTCTTGGCGGTATCAGCCGCTTCACACATCTTTGACTTGCCCTGTCCTGGAATCCGCTCGAGACACAATGGTGAAACAATCGTGCCGATTTTCTCTGCCTTCAGCGCGTCAACCTGACCGGAAAAACCGGCCAGAACAGCCGCCGCGTCTGCATCTTCTGAAACGATTGACAGGTTGGGATGCGCCTTTACCGCGGCATGTACAGCGGCTCTGGCATCGCCCTCCAGCTCTACCCTTTTTCCGTCAGCATTCTTACGCCGGAAGCTGTCTGCCAGCATCATATGCGGGGTGCCGGAACAGGCGGTCACCGCACCATTATCATCAAAGCTGACCTGAAGTTCACCGGCGATTTGCGCATATTGCCAGGCCTGTGCCACACAGACGGTCTGCCCAGCTGCCCCTTTCACCACGGTCGGGTAAGGCCCGCCCGCGTTCTTGCCCAACGCTGCAAAATCACCTAGCAGAGTGTGCGAATCCCCGCCAATGATGACATCAACCCCGCGCAAGGCTTTGGCCAGAGCCAGATCATTCTGATACTGGTAATGGGTCAACAAGATAATATGCTCCACACCTTGTTTGGTCAGCGCATCTATCTCTGCCTGCGCGGTGGACAGCTCGTCAGCAAACATAGTGGTCTCATCCGGGCTGGAGGACTGTTTTGTCTTGTTTGCGATATCAATGCCGATAACCCCGATTTTCATGCCGCCTCGTGTAAAGATATGATGCGGTGTGAAATAATCGGTGGCAGAGGTTTTGGCCAAAGCAGAGACACCCACTTCAGGCTTCACATTCGCGGCCAGAACGGCGGTGGCGCAACTGCCGGCCTTCAGTTCATCCAGAAACGCCGCCAGCCCGGCATCACCGTCATCAAATTCATGATTGCCGAGGGCAAATGCATCAAAACAAATTTCGTTCATCAACGCGGCGTCTGCCTTGCCTTTAAACAGCGTGTAATACAAATCGCCTGTAATCGCATCACCTGCATGCAGTTTCAGGACAGTCTCATTCTGTGCTTCCAGCTCTTTAAATTTTGTCACCAAGGCTGGAAAACCGCCTGAACGAACACGGGTTCTTTCCCCCGCCAGGGTTAAGTCCATGCCCCCATCTGCCTGCAGATGAGAATGATGGTCGTTGATATGCAAAATGGTCAGCTCTGCTGATAAAACCGGGCCAGACAAGCCAAATGTTGCCGCTGCCGCTGCCAAGCGCAGAAAGGAATTTACCGCTTTCATAAAGTCTCCTTGTTAAAGGGTGATGGATGGTAACCACAGGAGGGATAACACCCCTTTCGGATAAGCAACCATTGTTACGCCAATATGACAAAACATCAAGGGCGGCCAGACAGAAACACAGGGGGTGGACTTGCGCGCGCCGGGACTTCGCTTATGATGCCCGCATGTCCTCTACAGCTTCTTCTGCTTCTCTTATGATACATGACAGCCCCTATTCCTGGTTCCGGCTGGTGATTACCCTTATTATTGCTGTATTTGCGAATACCGGCATGTGGGCCGTCATCACCATCATGCCCGCGCTTGAGGCTGATTTCGGGACCACCCGTTCAGTTACCTCTCTGCCGTTTACCGTGAACATGATCGGTTTTGCGCTGGGCAATTTGATTATTGGCCGAGTGATTGACCGGATCGGCGTGACGGTAGCGGTGATCGCCGCAGCTATGGCCAGCGCACTCGCCTATTTCCTGTCCAGCCAAGTGGATAATTTCTACCTTCTCACCGCGCTTCACCTGTTGCTGGGGTTTGGTACGGCGGCCGGGTTTGGGCCTCTGATTTCTGACATTTCGCACTGGTTTTTGAGGCATCGCGGTATTGCTGTTGCCCTGATTGCCAGCGGTAATTATCTGGCAGGCGGACTGTGGCCTCTGTTCCTGTCTGATATTCTGCTGGATCAGGGCTGGCGAGACGCCTATCAGATACTGGCGCTGCTGACGCTTGTTGTGATTGTCCCGCTGGCCTTGTTGTTGCGCCGGGTGGTTCCTGATGCGGCCCATAAGGTGGCTTCTGATCTGGCATCTGCAAACAGCGCCAGGATCAAGCTATCGGCCCGCCAGTTCCAACTGTTGCTTGGCGTGGCCGGTGTGGCCTGTTGTGTGGCGATGTCTATGCCGCAGGTTCATATCGTGTCTTATTGTGTTGGCCTTGGTTATGGCCCTGCTGTTGGCGTACAGATGCTGTCTGTGATGTTGTTTGGCGGTGTGGTCAGCCGGATTGTGTCCGGCCTTATCGCTGACCGGCTTGGCGGCATCAGAACCGTGCTGCTGGGCTCATTCCTGCAATGTGTGGCCCTGGTGATGTATCTGCCGTTTGATGGTATGGCATCGCTGTATGTGGTCAGCCTGATTTTCGGTCTGTCACAAGGCGGAATTGTGCCGGGCTATGCGGTCATTATACGTGAATATCTGCCGCCACGTGAGGCCGGTGAGCGGGTGGGCTTTGTGATCATGATGACCATATTGGGCATGGCCCTGGGCGGCTGGATGTCAGGATGGATTTACGATCTGACCGGCTCTTATCAGATGGCCTTCATCAACGGCATTATCTGGAACGCTCTGAACCTGTCCATCATGCTGTGGATTTTACTGAGAAGCCTGCCGCCAAAGCAAAAAACGGCTGTTACGTAAAACAGCCGCTTTTTCCGTTTTTCAGACGTTTTGGGTTTTTATTTGCGAATGCCGCTGGCCTTATCAAACAAGTGACATAGCTCAAGCTCAGCTTTGAAATGCATCATCTCGCCTTTGCTTTCTTTTGGCATGGCCGGCATTTTGGCAATCAGCTCTGTGCCCATTTCGGTTTCCAGGTGAACCAGAACATATTCACCTAACTGTTCAACCAGCTCAAGACGGGCGGAGATAATCGCCGATTTTGCCGGACAGGGCGTCAGATGTTCAGGGCGAATGCCCAATTCGGTGTTATCATCCATCTTTTTCTTCAACCCCGCCGGTGCAGATGAATTGACCTCTGCTGCTGTGAAGAAATTCATTTTCGGGCTGCCGATGAACTGGGCCACAAACTTGTTCTGGGGCTGTTCATAAAGGGTAATCGGGCTACCGACCTGTTCAATATGACCGTCACGCAAAACAACGATTTTATCTGCCAGGGTCATCGCTTCAACCTGATCATGGGTGACGTAAATCATGGTTGTGCCCAGCCGTTCATGCAGGCGCGCAATTTCGATACGGGTCTGCACACGCAGAGCTGCGTCCAGGTTTGACAAGGGCTCATCAAACAAGAACACATCTGGTTCGCGCACAATGGCCCGGCCGATAGCCACCCGCTGACGCTGGCCCCCTGACAGGGCGCGCGGTGTACGGTCAAGTAATTCTGTGATCTCCAGAATATCAGCCGCCGCCCTTACCCGCTTATCGATCTCATCCTGCGGGGTGCGGGCCTGTTTTAAACCGAAGGCCATGTTTTTATACACGGTCATGTGCGGATAAAGCGCATAGGTCTGGAACACCATCGCCACGCCACGCTTGGCAGGAGCAACGTCATTCACGACATGCTCACCAATAGAGATTGTGCCGCCTGAGATATCCTCCAGACCGGCAATCATCCGCAACAGCGTGGACTTACCGCACCCTGACGGACCAACAAAGACAACAAATTCACCGTCTTCAATATCCAGATCGATGCTTTTGATTACATTGATAGTGCCATAGGATTTAGCAACATTTTTCAGTTCTAAGCCTGCCATTTCTGATCCATTCTTTGAATTGCGGCGATGAGGCCGGGGACAAAATTATCAAAACGTTGAGGAAGATCACCCCAAATCTGTGGATCTGAGGCAATTTCACTCTCCTTGCCCTTCATGATCATGGGCGCTAACTTGTCCCAATAGGGTTCATGATAAGGAAAACCAATTTTACCGCTCTGGTGGTGACGTGCGGTAACAATCCACGCCGCAACGCAATCAAAACCTGCTTCAGGGAGAATTCCTTTTTGCAGGCACGCCTCCAAGGTCGGCCGGATATAAATCGCCATCTTAGAGTAACCATCCATGCAAATTCTCTCAAGATGATCGGCAATACCCTCATTTTCAAACCGGTTGGCAATCTCACCCAGATAATCTGTGGTATCAAACGGGGTGTGATTACCCAGGCCCGGCAAGACCTCGCTCTTCTCCCACCGCTCAAAATGGGGGCGCAGGCTGGGGTCGCGCATTGCCTGATCAAAAGTCTGGTGTCCGGCAAGAGCGCCCAGATAGGCAAGGCCGACATGACCGCCGTTCAAAATCCGGATTTTGGCTTCCTCATAGGGCTCAACATCAGAAACAATCTGCACGCCAACTTGTGATAAATCAGGTGTGGCGGCCGCAAACCGATCTTCGATCACCCATTGGGTAAATTCTTCTGCATGAACAGGGGAATGTGCTGTCTGCGGGAACAGACGGCTCACCTCATCCTTCAGGCCTTGCGTGCTGCGCGGGGTAATTCGGTCCACCATGGAACAGGGGAAGGTGGTGTTGTCGCGCACCCAGTCAGCCAGCTCCCCCTCGCCTTTTGCCTCAAGATAGCCCAGCAGGGCGTTTTCAAGTACCTGGCCGTTGCTACGGATATTATCACAGCATAATATGGAGATAGGCTGATCAAGCTGGGCCGCCCGGCGGCGAAGGGCCTCAGCCAAATAGGCATACACAGTCTCTGACGTTTCCCCGGCAATGCCGGCGGCAACAGGCGGCGCGGTTACATCCAAATCCCCGTTTTCATCAAAGTAATACCCGCTTTCGGTCACCGTGATGGTCACAACGCTCACCGATGGCAGGGTCAGCAGATCAGCAGCCTTGTCCGGGTCTGATGTAGCGTCAACAAACGCAAGATGTGATCTGACGCTGCGGAACTCCACCGCCCCGTCAGGAGAGATGGATTTAACCACATAGCCGTTTTCGGCCTTGGCCGCCTCAGCAAACGCGTCCGCTTCGGCGGTTCTGAGATTTACAGCGGCAATGCCCCACCGCTGATCACCAGTCTGCTGCATATAATCATCAATAAACACCGCCTGATGAGCGCGATGGAAGGCGCCATAGCCAAGATGAACCACGCCAATATCGCAACCGGAGCGGGCATAGTCTGTTTGCAATAAATTTACATCAACCATCTGTAATCACTACCTTATTTTGCAATTCAGAGCGCGTTAACCCCCGATAGGCAGAGGGTGTGGTTTTCTTGACACGGAGGAAATGACGATTGAAATTTGCCAGGTTTTTAAACCCGGCTTCATGACAAATCGTGGCAATTTTATGATCCGTAGCCTGAAGCATTGAGCATGCCTGCCCGACACGCACCCGTGTGACAAACTCAGTAAAGCGGCTGCCGGTCAGCTTTTTGAAGTTGCGGGCAAAGGTTGCCACGCTCATGTTCGCCATTTCAGCCGCGGCTTCCAGACTTATATCCTCGGCAAAATTATCAATGATATAATCCACCACTTTGGCAATATTGGACTGCTTGGCGGTGAAGTTTGAATAGGCAATATCAGAAACAGACAGGATTTTCTGATGCGGGTGTTTATTCAGGCGCAACATGAAGGTCAGAAACTTGATAATGCGGTCTGCACCGCTGGCATCTCTTATCTCGGCCAGGAAT
>CBFHLG010000006.1:6114-109317 GCA_965656625.1 Puniceispirillaceae bacterium (SeqCode) | reverse complement strand
CCCATACTCCCAAGAAGAAAGAAAAGCGATTAAGAGAAAATAATTAAAAAAAATAATACCTGAGGGGAAGAAAGGCCAGATCGAGCTGACCTGGCCTTTCTCATTTTGGAGGATTTCCTTAGAAATAACCTGCTTCTGACATGATAGCTTCAGCAGCTGCCTGTGAAGCGGCCAGTGCGTCTGCAACTGACTTTGCGCCTGACAGAGCGGCAGCCATTTCCTGAGCTACAGCAGAACCAACTTCTGGGAATTCAGGAATTGCAGCAAACTGAACACCGACATATGGCTTCAGGTCAGTCGCTTCTGGAGCGGCTGATTCGATCGCTGCCATTTCAGCTGCTGCGAAACCTGCAACGGCCTGAAACTCAGGATAAGCATATGTTGATGAACGTGTGCCTGTTGGTACTGAACCCCAACCAAATTCTGGGTGGTCTGCAACAGCCTTGATGTAGTCCTTTGAAGTTGCCCATTCGATGAACTTCTTTGACTCTTCAGCGTTTGGTGAGCCAGCTGGTACAGCCATTGCCCATGCCCACAGCCAGTTTGCACCAACAGGGTTACCTGCGTTTGGTGACTGAGCGTATGCAACACCGTCAACTTTCAGGAATGAAGCTGCGATTGTTGCGTCAATCCACATGCCACACTTGCCTTCGTTGTACAGAGCAAGGATTTCGTTGAACGAGTTACCTTCTGAACCTGGAGGGCCGTAGTTACCCAGCAGATCAACGTAGAAGTTAATCGCATCATGCCACTGCTGTGAATCGATTGTTGGACGCATGTCCTTATCGAACCACGCACCGCCGAATGAGTTAACAACTGTGGTGATGAACGCCATGTTGTCGCCCCACCCTGGCTTACCACGCAGACAAGCGCCATAAACGCCAGCATCTGGGTTGTGGATAGCAGCAGCAGCAGCTTTGATGTTTGACCATGAATCATTGTCTCTGACAGATACACCAGCGGCGTCAGTCAGGTCTTTACGATACATAACCATTGATGATTCACCGTAGAATGGTGCGGCATACAGTGTGCCGTTGTGTGACAGGCCGTTGCGAATAGCAGGCAGCATGTCGCCCATATCATATGCAGAACCGAAGTTCAGTGGCTCAATCCAGCCAGCTGCGCCCCAAATAGGAGCTTCCTGCATACCAATGTTGATGATGTCATACTGGCCACCACCGGTAGCTGTATCAGACGTTACCTGCTCGCGCAGCACGCCTTCTTCCAGTGACACCCAGTTCAGCTTCACACCAGTATCTTTTGTGTAAGCTTCAGCCACTTTCTGCATGTTGATCATGTGGCCGTTGTTCACGATAGCAATCGTGAGTTCGGTTGCTTGGGCAATACCGCTGAAACCAACAGCAGCTGCCATAGCTAACGCTGACAAGCGTAGAGTTTTCATAGTGTCCTCCCATAGAAAACGACGGAGATGTTCCGACCGGAGCATGTTGACCGTGTTAACGAGAGTCGTTCTAGTACAATGTGACCATAAATTAATACTAAACGATCACCCCTAATGCTATTTTTTTATTATAGTGATCTTAATTGTATTAGATAATTCAGGGTCTGTACGCTGATTTCCTTAGCTTATTTCGGCTTATTCGCGGGCCGTCCAGCACCAGATAACAGGAACATCATAAGGCAAAAACAAAGGGGGTCCCTTTGCTGAGAGTACAGCCACACACGCTTCACAATCACGTGAGGGAGATGATAGGAGCGAAGATATTTTGGGGCTACATAAAATGGCGGGAGTGACGGGACTCGAACCCGCGGCCTCCGGCGTGACAGGCCGGCGCTCTAACCAACTGAGCTACACCCCCTTAAACCTTGGGGACGCTGAGCAGACCGCGTCATCGCGCTCTGTCTGGCGTAGACATTGGAATAAAGCGGCGGGGCAGGACTGTCAAGCGTTTACAGCTAAAAAAAGACAGCAAAAATCAGAGCGGCTCATCAGCCGCCTCGTGCCACCGCTTCTGAGCGAATGCGGCCGGCCGGCGGCGTTTGTCATGCTTTGCTTTACGGCCACTGACGCGGGCCCGCCACAGCCGGAATGAAGACGGTTTCAGGTGGCGGCGCATCAGCTTTATGACCTGTTGTTCGCCCTGCCCCGTCTGCCCTTCAATCGCATCAAAGCTGACCTCATCTGCCCAGGCCATATCAATGATGAGATTGATGTCAGCCTCAGATAAGGGCGATTTCGATACAGGTAAAGACGGTTTGCTCATACCAGCCGATTTAGGCGCCCCAGCCGTAAAAACAAGTCACCACCATAAGAAAACCCGCGGGCAGGGATTAGCGAAGGTTCATGGACAACAGGCCAGAGTCCATCAGGCTGTCAAGGGATGGGCCAATCCCCATCGGCAGGTCGGCCGCATCAGATAATTGCGGGTCGCCCTCACCGGCTTCCTCACTGTTTTGGGCCTGGTCAAGCGGGGTCGCCTCGATGGTCTGGACAGACGCGGCTTCACCTGCATTTTCTGTGTCATCATCCTGCGGCAGGGCGCCGAAGGCCGGCAGAGCGTCGAGGTTAATTGTGGCCGGGTCGACAATATCGATGAAACCATCTGTCGCCTGGTCAACTGTACCGATATTCAAAGCCTGACCGAGGCTGAGCCGTCCTGCTGTCTGACCAGGCTGTGGCAGAGCCTGCAGGGTCTGTAGAGGCTGGCCTTGAGGGACGTCTCTGGTGATGCTCAAGCGGCGCGAAGCCAGCGCAGAGGTGGCCGCAGAGCCAAGCACCAGACCAGAACCGCTTTGCAGAGACTGCTGAACAGGAACAAGACGAACAGAGCCTGAATTCCGGCGCAAGATATCAGCGACAACAGTCAGCACCTCCTGCTCAACAGTACGCACCGGTGAGGCCAGCTCATAAGACTGGCTGTAATAGGCCAGAACCGCGCTACAATCGACCGCCGGGCGGTTGAACAAGAAGCTGAAGCTGAGTGTGGCGTTCGCGTTGCCCAGGAAGCTTGGCGCACCGGTACAGCGGTAATCATCTTCCCGGTTCATTTGCGGGGCCAAAGCGGCATTATCAAAGTACCCTGCCTGTGACCCAGCCAACAGCCAGGTATCAAAATCCATCACATTGTCTTCAAGACGACCAACGCGGGCAAGGAATTCTGTGCCACCAGACCCGCCGATATCAAAATAGGCGTTATCCCGAATGCGCCCGTCTGCCACTGTGAAGACAGGTGTGCCGGGGCTCGGCTGTGTTAAGGGGGCCTGAATGGTCGCGCTGTTCATATACAGACGCTCTATATTAATGCCAGCTTCAGCATTCACGCCCAGCACCGTTGCCACACCGCGGGCACCGTCATTCTTACCTGTGATATCCAACTGCAACGGCGCGCTGCCATTATAATCGATATCGCTCACATTGATATATTGGTGGGCCTGAAGACGCACATCACCATTACCATTGATCACCATATCCGGGCGCAGATCGCCACCATCCTGAATATTGGTTGCCATTACCGTAATTGCACAATCTTCTTGATTTGCACTGCAGGCTTGCGAGCTGGTTGTACGCAGACCAGTCAGTGTAACCGTATCACTGGCAGACAGCCGGATAGCCCCGCCCCCTACATCAATAAGACCAGCGTGCGTTCCGTTATCTTCAATGGTGATATTCTGGTTCAGCAGGCCATCAGCATAGGCAGTGAAATCGCCGCCTGAGGTCTGGATGGTTGCAGTGGTCGCCACGGTCATATTATCGCCGACAACAGCATTAATCGCCCCGCCCCCAGTGGTCAGGCTGCCGACAATGGTCAGATTATCACCTGTGATGAGGTTCAAGACAGCCCCGTTGGTGTTGATGCCGCCATCGCCATCAAGCTGCATGCTTTCATAGGACCGGAAATTGACATCACCGCCACGGGTCTCAAAGCTGCCTTGTGCTTTCAGGTTTGCCCCCACAGCGACATCCAGATCATCATACAGATCTGCATTGGTCATTCGGATATTCTGCCCCAATGGGCCGTACAGCCAAGCGCCGCCAGAAGCGCTGGTTACGCTGAAGGTTGAATTGTCATAATTCACCGACGCAACATCCAGTGCTTTCTGCTTTTTCGATATTATCGTGTCATTATCCGCATACTGGGTGCCGATGGCGTTCTGCGCAATAAGCCTGACCACATCACCCTTCACATCCATGATGAGATCATTTTCATAATCTGTGATGGCGCCCGGGCTGACCAGCCTGATCTCATTTGGTGAGTAGATTTGGCCAATTTCCATATTATTGGTCTTCTCTTCCAGCCAGATGCCGTCATGGGCACGCGCGGTAACTTTATAGCCATCGCGTATATCAATGCGGAACGGGTTCTGGGCTGTGCCAATCGCGCCAATCGCTGATTCGATAACCGCCGATTTGGAAGTCAGAACAGCGTTGTTGTCGGCGCGCACATTGCGGATTGATCCGTTGACTTTCAGGCGCACAGATTCAGCAGCGGCCAGCGTATTGATATTCAACCCATGTTGCGAGTTTTCACCACCAATGAAGGCATGACCAGATGGCGCATTCACATTCACCACAGAGGTGGCAAACCGGGCTTGAATGTCAAAATCTTCTCTTTGGGTCAGGATCAATTCATTATCAGTCTCATTCACAAAGACATCGTCAGCTTCAGCAGCGGCGAGTTTGATTTTTGACGCATTATCCAGATTGCCAGCTTTGATGACATCAATGTCATATGTTTCAGAGGCTTCGAACACGCCGATATTGCCGCCCTGAACAGACAGCGTAATATCATCACCAATGATATTCGGTGTTTCAATAAACGCAGTTGTGTCCGTTACTTCTTTAAACGCCTGCCCTGGCAGAGGAACCTCTAATTCATGTTCTTCCCACTTATAACCTGCAGTTAAGACCGCTTCTTCGTCCGCAGAAATGACGTGAGTGTAATTCGGATCATAAGGGTCATTGCCAAACTTCTCAAAACCTTGCTGATATCTTGCCTGTTGCCGCGCTTCAAAGGCAGCAATAGCGGCCGCATCGTTATTCAGTGCCGCCCGTTCATCTGCGGTGGCCGTGTATGTAAAGTCAGGATCATATGTGGTTCTGATATAGACACCAGGGCTTGTTTCGGTGACATCTCTGAGCTCGTTATAGTCACGATAAAGGTCATTCATCTCATTAACATATGAGACTTTTTGCGCTGTTTTCTTATCCTCAGCACGCTGGCCGGTCAAAGACAACTCGTTCCACAGAGCGAGCAACGCAGCTTGTGTGGTCACATCATCGGTTTGCTCGTCATTTCCGTCTAAAATGCTGCCGTTCACTGTGGCTAATGTGACATCACTGATTGAATCGACCTGTTTGACCCTGAGGTCACCGGCAACTTCAACAATATCTATCGCGCCCGTCCGTGAATAAGCGGTCAAGGCGCCTGTTCCCTGACTATCAAGCCTGATGGCATTACCAGACACATCACTCAGACTGCCATATTTAGCGGTGAGCGATATGTCACTGCCCCGAAGCGCGGTGCTGGCCGTGGTAAGAGAAATACTTTCACCTGCGTAAAGTTTTACATCACCATTGCCTGTGTTGGTCAGGTTGACAAAGTTCAGATTACCTTCTCTTGAATCGATGAACACGCCGCCGTTAGCGGTTACGTCTATCGTGTCTGATGCCCCTTGGATCAACCTTAATGAGGTATTATCATCCCCGATACTGCCGCCGGTATTCATAACCAGTGTCGCAACATCAACGATGGAACTGTCATTAGTGACCTGAATATCGTTACCGGCGGTCAGGGTTGTCGTGCCCGTGCGGTTATTTACGTCACCAGCAATACGGATGCCCGCGTTACTGTTCACATTGATCCGGCCTTCATCAGAACCGATAAACCGAATATCAACAGACCTGTCAGCCTTTGCGTCGAAATAGTAATAATGGTTACCGTAGTCAGAAATGGTCCCTCTGACTGTCAAATCACATTTATACAGGATAAAGCCGCTACAGCTCTTGTTTCTGTAGGTCACATTGTTGTCGTAGAAGGTTCGCTCATATCTGTAGGTCATCCGCAAATCATCGGAAATGCCCGGAGATATTGTCGCGTAATCGGCATTCGGTAATTGTGACGGCGTCATAGCTGCGGGCTGCATATTTGATTTGGACACAACAAACCCAGAACTGCTGAACCAGTCCCAACCCGGGAAACCAAAGGTGGACTTCGAATAGGTCCACGGAATTTCTTGTTCAGCAAACTCTCCTGCCATCCAGTGATAACGCGCATTCGCCTGCGGATCATATCGGGTTACACGGTCATTATCACCGCCATAGTTCGCCTGATAATAAGAGCCGCTTACGTCTGTTGTTGGGCTTCCATAACCTTCGAACACCTGGATGTTTCCACCTTCACGGGTGAATTGGGTGATTTTCGTCACATTGTTGCTGTCGACTTTGAAGTTATCGATTAGCGTGATTTTACCTTCGACTTCTCCGGTATCCACAGAGCTCAGCACAATGTCTTTTCCAGACTGGTTGTTAATGTCAAACCGTCCATAACCATCAAGGACATTGATCTGACCATTGCCTGTGCTGATAAGCTTGCCGCCGATGAAAATCTCGCCGCCTTTGGCCTCTAAGTTCGAAACGTAAACGCTGTCATTTGACGGGTCATAGTAAACATCAGACAGCCCCCGCATTTCCCGTGAAAGGCCTGAGCCAGAAAAGGCTTTCTGCGCTCCTGTAACCAGTGAGGTGCTTGGGTCAAACGCAAGGGCATCACTATTTGCCAAATCAGCCAAATCAAACTGGCCATTTGAATTCAAGTCAGTCCATTCATTGGCATCAAGGGTTGAGTCACCATCTGAATCCAAGTCATTCTTGAACACATTGAACAGAGCTGTGCCAGTCAGATTGGTGAAATCACTGATGGTTATATTCTTCTCGGCAATGCCGGATTGGATCAGGCCGTTCAGGTTAACTGTATTGGCGACGACAAAGATTTTTTCGCCGGCAAGAACATAATCCTGCCCGCTGAATTGCGGCTCACCAGCCGCGTTAGCCTGGTTACAGGCAATTGTCCGGTCGTTAGCGCCGCCACAGCCCCCCAGACTGTCCCAACCAACAGCCCCCACACCCAGGCTGTTCAGGCGGGGATTCACAAAAGAGCTGAACCCACCATCTGGATGCGGGCCAAGGTTAGTGATGCCATTCCCCTTATTCGAGATGAACAAGCTGCCACCAGCGGTCATTTTCAACTCAGCAGCGTTGATTGTGGCTGTCTGGAATATAGACCCTGTCTTATTTGTAATTTTAACCAGCCCACCGCGATTTTCTATCTGACCGTTCAACAGCAATTCCGGTGACTTCAAGTTCAGACTATTTGGGTTGAAGCCAGGCGCAGAGGCATCGAATTTACTGTCGATGATCACTTGCGGGTTAAAGTTTCCAGGGTCGGAATTCATGGTGAACCCAACCGCCTGACTGCCCTCATTGATCCGCTGAACATCTGCCACGTTGGACACCACTTGCTCATTGAAGTAGATCGTCCCACCCGGGTCATTCGGAATTGTCACATCAAGCAACTCCATTGGATTGGTTGAGGAGTTTCTGACAAAAATCTCAACGTCATTCTTCGATGTGATTGTCCCCGAAGACCTGCCCGACAGTGTACCCCCTCTTATCAGAACATGTCCTGTAGACGCAAACAGCTCATCGACCTGAATGACATCTACAGCCCCCTGGTTCAACTGAGCCTTCTTCGCATTCAAAAAGGCAATTTCAGTATTAATCGCGGCTTTGATGTCTGCAGGGGCTCCGTCAAGAATTGAGTTCTGCAGGGCAGTTTTTGTTCCGTTCAACTCAGCGATGACAACATCTTGAGGCTGGAAATTGTTTGGCCCAGCCGCCACAAGCTCTGCCTTAGCGGCGGTCATGGCCGTCCGGTTATCATCCCACAATGTGAAGTTTGTGCTTTGGGTGGAGGTCCAGGTGCTTTGGTCAGATGGCAGGGCATTGATGTTATTGTCCATGTCCTGAATGCCATTGGTAAACCCGGTAATGGCATCATTATAATTATTCGCGGCCGGCTCCATAACGATCACACCGTTATTGATGTCACTAATCATCTGATCAATTTCATTGATTTGATTCTGGATGAGGGTCTTGCCAGACGAGCTATATGAAGCTGCCAAAGCATCATTCAGTTCTTGTATTTCGTTATCAATATCCTGTGCCAAAGACCTGTTTAAATCGAATGTCCAGGACAGCTCTTCCCCTGATTTGACTGTTATACTGTCTGAATTTGACCAGGCGCCTGTGGCAACATTAATTGCCCCCAAAGACGAGCTGTTATCAATCGAGCGGCGCTCCCATGTCTCGCTGGCTTGATCATAGACAAGAACCTGACGAGCGACATCGGCGGCGTCACTGGTGGATGTGTCAGCGACCATATTGCCGAATGTCTTTGAAAACCCGATATACTGTCTGTTGTAAACGCCGGTCTCGACTGTCCCGTCGATATTGACAACGCCAGTTGAGCTTGATGTCTCACTGCCAAAGCTGTCATCTGCGGGAACACCAAGCACCAGGAACTGGTGATGACCGTCACCGTTCAGGTTCATGTCTGCCTTAGCGGCTCTCAGCCTCAAGTGGCGACCTGATTTAACAGATGCGCCCGATTGAATATCAAGTAGAGAATTGTGGGTGCCTCTGGCATCGGCAACAAGACCTGTTGTGATCGGGAACAGCGTTCTGTTGTAAACATCAGACTTCGCAACAACACCGACCTGAGACGGCGAGATGTCTGAGCCCGCATACATATACATGAACCCGTTGGCGATGACTGAACTGCCGTTTTTGACAGTAAAGCCCTCATTAGAGGTAACTGTCCCATAGGCCTTGCCAGACGCGCCGGCACCAGCCAGCCCCCAGACAGAGGTCTTCGCTCTGGAATTAATGTTCGTATCAGCAATAGTTCTGGCGTCTATGTTGCCGCGCTGTGTTTCCAGCCTGGAATTATCTTCGAAGACAATATTGGTGTTCTGGATGCCCGTATTTGTGGCTTTGGACTGCGGAATGGCGATAAAGCCACCGGTGCTTACCTTTGCGCCGGTATCCATGCGTCCATAAGACAGAGCCCGGATATTTGCATGCCCCTGACTTGCCGCATTACCCGCAATATAAACATCAGAACTTTCACCGAATTCGATCAGTGAAGTCTGTGTCTGCGTGGCTTCAGCAAAACCAAGCGTTACCGTCAGGCCGCCCCCGCCGGTAAAGTTGAAGTTTTCACCGGAATACCCGTCCTTTGTGAAATTATTGTCGCTGGTCACATAGAACTGGTGGGTATCAATTTCGGTGAAGTCACCAAGACGAACTTTTGTGGTGCCGACCCCGGCACTTGCAGCTTTACCGCCGGTAACAGCGGCCGCCCCGATTGCAGAGGCATTAATCCGGCTGTCATAATTGTCATTATTTCGGGCCAGCAGCGTAAATGTATCCGCAACTGCAATTTGTGAACGACCTGCAGAATTGGCGGCATCAGCAAAGATTACCTGGTCAGAAGCTGTCGCCGTCGTGCCAGCTTCACCGCCAACAACCGCAAGTGCACCCCCCGCACCGGCAACATTATCGGTTAAGGCCGTCCTGTCTGATATAGCGTTAATTGTTGCTGAGTTCTTTGCATCTATGCCAACCCCATGGCCCACCTGAACCAATGTTCCGCCAGTCTGATGTGAACGGCTGACATGCGCGCCAATAGCCGCCGCGCCAAACGCAAAGGCGTCAATCTCGTTCAGCTGGTTGGTGTTATTTGTGGCGGTGATTGTAAGGTTATCAGCTACAGCGCCTGCCCTGTTCACGTTTAGCTGTGCCGCATTACCGACAAGCACCCTGGCATTTGCGTCAACATCTACAAAGCTCTCTGAGCCACTAACGCCAATAAGGATACCGCCAGACGCCCCTGTTACATCAGATGTCGCCATATTCTGGCCTGTCTCACCGATATTCGCAGCCAGTGTCAGTGATGCGCCGGTCATCTCTGCACCATCGCCAATAGACACTTGTGCGTCTCTGTCGACATCAACATCAGATGAGATAATGGACAAGGCCACACCGCCTGCAAGAGCCACACCGACCGCATCAGCGTTGTTTCGGGCAATATCATCCGCAGTAACAATCACATCTCTGTCTGAATAAATCTCTGTGTTTGTGCCCACGCTGGCTTGGGTTAATCCAGTATCTTCTAAATTGACAATCGCCCCGACAAGGGCACCGGCAAACGCCCCGCCAGCAGAGGTTGCCGACACATCCTGTGTAGACTGGTTGCGGGCCCGGATGGTGACATTGCCCATCCGCTCTGCGCTGCTGCCGATACTAACGTTATTACCTATCTGGGCTCTGGCATCACCTGAGGCATCGACCCCGGCATAAGATACACCAGCCGCCACCACACCGCCGGCGACCGCCGCCACATTCACATCCGCATCAACATCACGCAGCGCATCAACAGTCACCGCTGAGCTGTTATCCTGCAGGGTGACAGTCACATTATTGCCGATGCTGGCGGTAACATCTTCATCCAGATTCACCTGCGCAATGGAGGCCGCCAGACCAGCAACACCGACAGATGCCCCAATCACGGTTGAATTCACCGCCGCAACGCTCAAAGTCTGGCTATTTGGCAAAGCAATATTCAAATCTGGCCCGCTGTTCAGGGTGGCATCAACGGACAGGGAGGTGGCGTTATCAATGGTGGTGCCGTCACCGATACGGGCGGTAACAGAGCCATCATAATCAGCCACCGCAACAAACCCGCCTACACCAACAGCCCCAACTGCCGCCCCGCCGGCGATTTGTGAAAGGTTCAGTGTTTCCTCTGCCTCAACACGAACAGCCCCGCTGGTCCGGATAACAGCGTTCGTGCCAATTTCAGCCAATGTAGAAGACGCCCCTGATCCTTGAACATCACCCTGCAGGCCAGATGTTTCGGCCATTACAAGGCTGTTTGTCTGGTTATCATGAGACCCGGTATAGGAATTCAGGCGGCCTTTTCCGGTCTCGCTTTCCCCATCATTACCCTGCCGGTCCTGGCCAACACTGGTGGAGGCTTCTGAAACCATGTCGCCATTGTCATTGCTGAGGCTGTCACTGGCGTTATCAGACATTGACCCACCGATAAGGGTCAGCGCGACCGAACCAGCCGCGCCCAGACCCAGACCGCCGCCAAAGGCAATCCCCTGATTGGACATGGACTTTGTGGACTCAGCCAGAACAACTACATCTTCTTCAGCAGCAATATTTGCATTATTGCCGATACGGGCTTTTACTGAGCCACGATTGACCGTAACCGTAACCCCGATACCCACGCCCGCTGCCCCGCCAACAGCCGCCGCCCCCGCTGCCCCTTGTGTGGTGACGGTTTCAGTTGCGCTGACTGTGACGCCTTGCGTGGTGGTCAGATTATCATAACCGGCCTGCTGGTTAATCTGGGCGCCATCACCTATCTCGGCGATGGTTGTATTGGTCAGCATATTAAAGCCAACCGAACCCGTAACTGCCGCCAGCGCGCCGCCCGCACCACCAATAACATTCTGATTCATGTTGATGTCGGTTTCAGCGGCAACAGTGATATTGTCCCCTGCCGATATAGACGCCCCATTGCCGATCCGGGCTGTATTGGAGGTCTTTGCATACAGAACGCCAACAGACGCGCCCGCAGCCACACCGCCAGCCGCCACATTCCCGGCCGTCTGGATCATATCCACGCGCTGGTTAGCCAGAACATCCACATCATCACCCGCCAGCGTGGTCGAATTATCGCCGATTTCCGCTTTAACCGTGTTGGAGACAACTGATATCGCCGCCAGCCCGCCAACAGCCCCCACACCGCCAGCCGCACTGGCCGCGGTCTGCATCACGCGGTCAGTCGTATCTGCCTTCACCAGAACATCACGCTCAGCTGTCACATCGCCCAGGATGCGCGCCTCAACCGTCTTTTTATAGACTTGCGTGTCCAAATCGAAGGCCGCGCCCAGCGCGCCGATACCGACAGCCGCACTGATATTATTCAGCCGCGTATCCGAAGCCGCAACAAGGCTGACATCCTGCGCCGCATTTGCCCCGTCATTGGTCTGGTTGACGGTTGTACCATTGCCGATTTGGGTGCGTGTTGTGCTGTTCGCCACGGTTGTTGCGATAACCCCTGACAGGCCGGCCGAACCACCGCCTGCAGCCCCAATCGGGGCAAAGGTGATATCTTCATTTGTGACCGCACTCATCGACAGGCCGCGTTGGGTGGCAGACACAAAGCCAGCGTCAACCACGGTGTAGTTATCCTGAATTTCTGTGCCGTCCTGTTCCACCCGTGTCTTGGTGACCGTGCGTGTGGTGGAATTATCAACGCTGCCTGTGTAGGCGGCAATGCCATTGCCGGCACCAAGGGCGGTGATATCCGCATCCTCGCCAATCAGCGATTCTGTGGTGGATTTCACCACATACACACCAACCGAACCAGATGCCCCGGCCACGGCGCCAACCGCACCGGCGACAGCGACCGCGTCAATTTCAGTATCATCGCTGGCCTGCACCCGCATCGAATCACGGGCAAAGATCACCGCATTATCATTAACAACGGCCTTCGTCCGGTTATTCACAATCCCGATACCGGCCGCCCCGGTTACCCCGACAATGCCGCCATTCACCGACAGCGCCAGTTGCAACAGATCTGCCTTGGCCTCAGCATCAACCGCTACATCGCCTTGTGCAGTTACGCTGGCGTTATCACCGATAGAGGCTGTGGTCTGTTTTTCCAGCACCATGGCATCACCAGAGACACCCGCGCCAAGAGCCCCACCGCCGCCCGACCCGGATACAGCCACCATTTCAGAGTCTGACCGCGCCTTGACCGAAACAGACTGGCTGGCGCTGGTGTTATCATTCTGATTGACCTGCGCATTATTGCCAATAGAAGCGGTTGTCTGCGTTTGCGAGACATTGACCATAGCGGTCGCCTGAACAGACACACCGCCGCCGCCGCCGGTCACACCGAATTTATTAACTGTTTCAACGCTTCGGGCTTCAATTAAGGTAGCTTCAGTGGCATCAATTTGCGCGCCCGTGCCTATCTTTGCCTCGGTAATGGCGTTATTGAACATCATACCCATGGTGACGCCCACACCGGCCGCCCCGCCTACCCCGCCGCCACCGGCGTTGGTGCCCAGTGTGGTATCATCGCTAGCGCGAACGGTCAGATCATCACCAGCGGTGATCACAGCATTGCTGCCAATCTGCGCCAGGGTGGACTGGTTCGAGGCGCCCTCAACATCTGTCTGCAGGCCGCCTGATTCTGTTTCCGCCAGCGTGGTGGCGTCTTGATCATACTGGTCAGCATAGAACTGGTTTGATTTGGCTGAGGTATTGCGGCCTTCATGGGTTTGATTGTCGCCCGCGTTCCTGTCCTGGGTTGCATCAGTTTCCGCGGCGGCAATCATGTTGCCATTGTCATCTTCCAGATAATCACCTGAATCACCGCTCATTGCGCCGCCAACAATGGTAAGGGCAACAGACCCTGAAGCGCCAACACCGCCGCCACCGCCAAAGCTGATCACTGTGTTATTAATGTTTTTCGTGCTGTTCGCATCAACGGTAACGTCATCACGTGCAGACACGGTGGTATTGCTGCCAATCAGCGCCTTGGTTGAGGCCCGCAGAGCCGTCACTGTCAGCCCCATGCCAACACCAGCCCCCGCCCCGACAGCCGCTGCACCGCTGGCCCCTTGTGTGACCAGATTATCGCGGGCCAGCACATTCACGGACTGGGTTGACCGGTTATCTTCAGCCATCTGGTTGATCTGGGCGTTGCTCCCAATTTCAGCCAGAGTTGTATTTTTCAGCACGTTGATCCCAAGCGAACCGGTCACCCCGACACCGCCGCCAGCAAAGCCCATGATATTCTGATGCAGGTCTGTATCAGAGGTCGCGGCCACAGTCAGATTATCTTCAGCATGAACATTTGCGCTATTACCGATACGGGCGGTGGTCGATGATTTTGCCACCAGAACACCGATAGACGCGCCAACCCCGACACCGCCTGCGGCCACATTCCCGGCAGTCTGATACATATTCAGATCAGACGTTGCCGCCACGCGGATATCTTCACCGGCCGTGACCGTGCTGTTATCGCCTATTTCTGCCTTAACGGTGTCAGATACCACAGAGACCTCAACAATGCCGCCAACGCCAACCGCGCCCCCGGCAATTGTCACGGCTGTCTGGAATACGCGGTCCCGGCTTTCGGCTTCAACAGTCACGTTGCGCTTGGCTTTGGCATCACCCAGCAGGCGGGCTTCCACGGTTTTCTTGAACACTTGGGTGTCAATATCAAAGGTGACACCAACCGCGCCAACACCGATGCCAGAACTGATGTTATTCAACTGGCTTTCTGAAGCCGCCAGCAGTTCAACAGACTGGTTTGAACCGGCCCCGCTATTATCACCAGTGGTATTGATGTTGGTGTTATCTTCAATAATTGCTCTGGTGGTTGAATTGGCCACAGTGGTGGCGACCACACCAGCCACGCCAACCACACCGCCAGCCACACCAACAGGCGCGAAATTCATATCTTCATAAGTCACCGCAGCGACCTGGAGGCCAAATTTATTGGTGGTATTGAAGCTGGCTTCAACCTGCTGAAAATCTGTGCTGGTTTCGTTATCTTCCTGATCGCGCGTTACCTGCGAAGCAACGGTAATTGTCGAATTATCAACCGTACCGCTCAACGCATCGATCCCATCACCAGTGGCCATCGCATTAAGTGTTGCGCCATCTTCAATTCTGGCTTCAGTGGTGCTTCTGGCCACGTAGGTGCCAACTGAACCCGATACGCCCACAACACCGCCTGCCCCGGTGATGACCACCGCGTCAATTTCGGTATCATCTGTGGCCTGAACCCGCATGCTGTCACCGGCATAAACGGTGGCATTGCGACCGATGCGGGCCTGCGTCACGTTATTGGCCACTGCGGTACCGGCCGCCCCGGTCACACCGACAACCCCGCCATTAATGGACAAGGCCACCTGGATCAAATCTGCCTGCGCAACCGCATCAACAGAAACATCACCACCTGAACGAACCGAGGCATTATCGCCGATATAGGCCTTGGTTTCCTTTTCCAAGATCATCACATCGCCGGTGATGCCAACCCCAACAATCGCGCCGCCGCCTGAACCAGAGACAGAGACCAGGTCGGTATCTGATTCGGCCCGCAGCGCAACCGTCTGGCCAGCTGCTTCTGTGGTGTTATCATTAACCACAGCGTTATCCTGAATGAAGGCGCGGCTCTTAGATTTGGTGGACTGGGCCATGATTGTACCCTGAACAGAGGCCACGCCCGCCCCGCCGGCAGACAGCGCACCAGACCCCACCACCTCAGAAGTGCGTGAGCGGATGAGAATATCATCTTCAACATTCACCACCGCGTTGCGGCCGATATAGGCCTCTGCGGTATTGTTAACCAGAAGCACGCCAATGGTTGCGCCAACACCGACAACACCAGCCCCGTTAATTGCCGCGGCAGCAAAAATGGTGTTGGTGGTATCTTCAGCCTCAATCGTCAGGTCATCCCCTGCCCGCACAACAGCCCCGTTTTCAATAAAGGCCTGTGTCTTATTGCGGGACAGACCGCTATCCTGAGAGTCAAAGGTGTTGCCGATTTGCCCATGTGCAGAGTTATTATCATCAATCGCTGAATTAAACTCAGCGAAATCAAAGCCGGTCGCCGCGTAATCACCAGATGAATTATCAGGGCTGATGGTGTTGCCCAGCTGAATGCCTTGTGTGCGGTCATCCGAAGCCCCGGCGATATCACCGTGATCACTGCTGTTCATTTGCCCGGCAGCTTCATCATCTGCCTGCGCACCGACCAGTAATACCGCGATATTCCCGCCAACAGCCACTGTGCCCCCGGCCGCGCCGGCCAGAAGGAAGTTCTTGGTTGTCTTGGCTGAGGTTGCATTTACCGCCACATCGCCGCCTGCAGAAACGCGCGTGTTCGGCCCGCCGCCAATCCAGGCCTGGGCATTGTTATAGACCACCAGCGCGTTCAGCGTGACCCCGACACCAACAGTACCGCCGCCGCCAACACCGCCGATCACATCAATTGTGTTAATCCGGTTCACCGCCGCCACATTCACGTTCTGGCTGGCAGAGGTGTAATTATCGTTCTGGTTGACCTGACCTTTGATATAGGCCCGGGTGTTGGACATGTGCACCTTGATGCCCGCTGACACCGAAACGCCCACGGTACCGCCAATACCACCCGCAATCACCGCAGATACAGCGTTTTCGGTTGTATCAGCAGTAACAGAGGTGTTGTCACCAGCGTTTGTGACCGCATTTTCATCAATATAGGCTTCGGTTTCATTCTTCACAAAACCAATGCCGAAGGACGCGCCGATACCGGCTGTCCCGCCTGCGCCAATGCCGCCCGCGATTTGAATATGCTCTGATTTCGCCTCAGCGTTTACCGCCAGATCACTGCCTGCGTTTACCTCACCATCAATATAGGCCTTTGTGGTGTTGACCACCACGCCGATAGCCGCCGCCCCAGACACACCCGCACTAGACCCGCCGCCAACAGAGATAGCTGAATTGATAATCCGGTCTGTGGTCCGGGCATCCACCATCACATCGTTGGCCGCGGTCACATCTGCGCCCTGGGCAATGAAGGCCCTTGTGTCTTTGACCTGAACCACAATATCACCGCCGATACCCACGCCGGCGGACCCGGTTCCAACAGCAATTGCGCCGGAAACATCTGTCCAGTAAGTATCAGACAAGGCGCGCACAACCACATCCTGAGCAGAGTTGGCGACACCGGACCCGGAATTGATATCCGCATCCCCGATAGAGGCTTCAACCTGGCCAACACCCACACCAGCAGATAGCGATACCGCAATAGCCGAGCTGGAAGACACCGCCCCTGACGCAGCAATAGAAATGACATCCTGATCCGCAACAGCCGAGACCGCAACACCGCGCCGCTGTTCAACTACCCGCCGTTCGGTCAGGAACAGGTCCTTAACATTATCAAAAGTGAAATCATCATTGAAGGAGCCCAGTGTTTCACGGGTCTGGTTGTCATCACCGCCCATAATGCCGTCCAGAAGCGGAGAAGAGGTCTGGGTTTCCGCTGTTTCCACCTGAACCGCGGTGTTGCCCAAAGCGGTTACGCTTGCGCCGTCTTTAACCTGTGCTTTGGTCTGGCCAACAAAGACAGCCGCGCCCACCGCCCCGGCGAGCGAATTGCCCCCGGCAGAGAAGCTGGCCGCCGGTTCCATCATGAAAATATCAGTATCATCGCCGGCATGAAGCTGAACCGAGCCGCTGGTAGAAATATCAGCATTGGTGCCAATTTCAGCCAGAGTTGTTGATTTAATCAGGCCAACACCAACCGAACCTGCCCCTGTTGTTCCGCCTGTAGAGGCCGCGATACCGACCACCATAGACGTGAGGTTCTGCACCGTATCGGCAACAATGCGCACATTTTCATCAGCCTTTACGCGGCCATCAACCCGCGCCTTCACATCTTTCCAGAACACGTTCGCGCCGAGCGCAATCCCCACAGAATTGCTGGATGAGGCCGCCAGCGTACCCGTCAGGTCAGTGATCGTTGTGTTATCATTAGCCGTCACATCAACGCTTTGTGTGGAGGCGGCACTGTTCAGGGTTGTGTTGTCATTAATGCTGACACCGCGATTGGCATAGGCATAGCTTGCGCCTTTGACCACATTCGTTGACAAGGCCCCGGACAGCGCATTGCTGGAAGTGGAAACAGATGCAGAAATAATCCCGTTCAGGATTTCCTGCTTGGCATCCACCCCGATATTCACTGCCTCAGCCGCGTTCAAGATAATATTGTTATCGGCTGCCTGACTGCTGCCAACAATGGCCTTCTTGTCTGTCAGGAACATGTTCAGCGCCAGCGAACCGCCGACAGAATTACTCCCACCTGAACCGGATATGGCCAAAGCCAGATTGCGGATGTTGGTAAAGCTGTCTGCGGTGACCCCAATTGATCCTGCGGTGGCTTGAATAACCGCATCTTCTACAATGCGGGCCTCAACATCGGTATCCATGACGTTAAAGCCGAATGCCCCGGCCAGTGCCAGATCATTCCCCGACACACCCCCCGCCGCCATGAAGGTCAACGTATCCTGGTCAGCCTCTGCGGTGATATCAACATCGCCTGAAGACGCGGTGATGGTCGTGGAGGAACCATTATCAGCCGCGCCATCATCACCAACGATGGTCTTTACATCCTCACGCAAGTAAATGCCGCTGATAGATGCGCCGATGGCCTTTTTATCTGTGGACAAGGCCAGCGCCCCAACCAGATGACGGGCCTCTGATTCATTGTAGGCAGAGATATTCACATCATCTGCAAATATCGAAGCGCCCTCACCCACGATAGCCTCAGTCTTGCCCACAGATACGGTTACCGCCAGAGAGCCTGACCCTGCATTACCGCCCTGGGCCGCGCCGCCGGCAATCGCTTCAGCATAGTATGAGCTGTCCTGTAGCATCACGGTGTAATTGGTGGTCAGGTAATCTTCTGAACTGGTTGAATTATCCAGCGGATCAAGCGTGAATGAGCCGGCTCCTGAAGACAGATCCTTGGCGGCAATGCTCACATTATCGCCCGCGCTCAACGTGGCGCCCTCACCGACAATCGCAGAATTGTTATCGATAACGATATTGACCGCGATAGACGCCCCGACAGCCGTTTTATCGCCGCTGCTGCTGCCACAATTGCCCGGATTATCACAAGTAACATCTGAAGCAACCGCAACCGCCCAGGCCCGGTTTACAATTTTATTCGTAGAGGTGGCGGTAACATCAATATCACCTGGCGCGGTAATGCCGACATTCTGACCCAAGCTGGCCTCAGAACTGTCATAGGAAAACACAAGGCTGAGCGAACCGGCGATCCCCAGCTCACCTCCGCCTGCACCGGCAATGCCTTCTGATGAGGCATAAGAGCGGTAGGATGTACCCTCATCATCTGTGCCCTGATTTTCAGAAGATGTCGCGGCGATCATCACATCACCTGACGCGCCGGTAATATTGATATTCACATTGTCACCAACCAGGGCTTTGGTTTGCTGGCCTGTTTTCAGCAAGCCGACACCCACACCGATAGCCTGGTCAGCAAAGACCGCCATTCCTGAACCACGGGTGCGGTAGTTGGCTTCATTGGTGGCAGAGATTTCAACATCATCTGCTGCGGTTATTTGGACCCCGTCTGCGACTGTGGCTCTGGCCGCATGATCAGCCCAGTTTACCGCCACAGAAGCCGCGATATTCAATGATCCTGACTGCTGCGCCTCACCACCGCTGGTCGAACCGGTTGCGGTATCACTGCCGCTCAGATCAAAGCTTGCCCCTTCACCGCCGGTAAAGCCGCCCTTCAAGGCCTCCATAGAGGTCGGCCCGTTATTCACATCACCCAGTTGCGAGGTTTGCGAGGTCAGCATATCCGGCGTCTTGCCCAGCTTTTCAGCGTATTTGTCCACCACGGTCCCTGCCGCAACCGCATCGGCAAGCGATACATCGGTACTGGCCGAGGTCGCGGTCACCGCCACGCCGCCTGCAGAGGACGTCACATCGCGGGCCAGCTTGGCATCTGCTGTTTCCAAGGCCACACCCACAGCAACAGACGCGCCGACAGCCGTGCTGTCTGCCGAAACCTCGCCCTTGGCGGTTGACAGAGTATTGGTCTGCGTGGTGGCTGAGATGGTGACATTGTCAGTCGCGCTCAAGCCTGTGCCAGACCCGACATAGGCGTCCACGTCCTTCAGCAAGACGCCAACAGCAACAGACGCATCAAGTGAGGTTTTCGCTGCCCCGCCAGCTTCATCCGGCTTGGCCCCGGCAAAGGCATTGGTCTCAATATCTGTTTCTGCAGACGCGCTGACCTCAACCGCACCTGAACTGCTCAGGCTGGCGTTATCTTCCACCGCCGCCTTGGTGTCCTCAGCAACAATCACATTGACCGAAATACCGGCCCCGATACCTGTGCCGCCTTCCTCATCACCGCCGCCGCCATCGCCGCCCCGCCGCCATCGCCGCCGCCGCCATCACCATCAGAACCAGACGTCAGACTGGATTGCAGATTCTCCAGCATCCCATCAAAGCCTTTTTCCAAGGCCCCGGTCCAGACCTTGATATCGGTCAATGTAGAGAAGGTTTCATCAATGCCGTCCCAAATGGTCTTTTCCATGCCGACAGTGGCTTTTGCATCTGTCTTGTACTGGTTTTTGGCTGCCGCCGAGACGGTGACATCGCCGCCCGCGTTAATCACGGCATCAGTGTTCACAACCGCAGTGGTATTGTTTCGTACCACAATGTTCAGACCGACAGACCCGGCCAGCGAAAATTCACCTGTGCCTGCGCCGGCCACCGCATCTGCGGCGATCACATTTTTATCATCAGTGGAGTTATCGTCCTGAAGCTCTTCGCGCATGCCCGCTTTCACCGTCAGATCGCCTGAGGTGATGTTTGCCCCGGTTCCGACCACAGCTTCATTGTCGTTTTGAACAATATTCAGCCCGATACCGCCACCGATATTGTAATCACCGTCAGAAACAGATGCATCTGCATCAGCGGTCATATCGGTATTGCTCAAGGACTGGACAGTTACGGTGCCTGAACCGGCGTTTATCGTGACCCCGTCAGCAATTTTGGCCCGTGCTGTTGATTCAGCATAAGTTACCCCCATAGCCGCCGCGATGGTGATTTTTGAGCTGTCCTCATCTTCGCCATCACCGCCAATTGAGCCCAGATCAGCCCCGTCAGACAGGCTGTCTGTGTCCACCGACATCTGTTCAGAGAAATCATATGTAGTGTTGTCATCATCAGTATCACTGGTCAGCCCGGCCATCAGCGAGGACAGACCCGCGGATGCATCTTCGGTGCTGTTATTGGTGGCATTATCAGCGGTCGCGTTATCAGCAGCATCGCCGCCGCCACCACCGCCGCCACCGCCATCACCGCCGCCATCGCTGTCATCAGAGCTGAAAGAAGCATTTGACTTTGCTCCGGCCTCAACCTCTCTCAGCGTACTGGCCATCACCGAAACATCACCGCCACTGGTACTGACATTCCGGTTGATAATCGCCTCATTGCTGTCCAGCGCAACAGAAACACCGGCAGCGATCCCCAGCGCAAACTTACCATCTGAGGTTCCGGCCGCCTCACCATCGCCAATCGCGCTGGTTTTCACGGTCTGTTGCGAGCTGACCGAAATATTGCCTTGCGCGGTGATAGCCGCACCTGTTCCGATAATCGCCTGGGCGGTGTTCCGGGCAACGCTGACAGAGGCCAGCGGGACCAGCGAGATAGACCCGGCCCCGGCAGCCTTAGCTTCTGTTTCGGTGGTTGAGGTCTGATCCGCGCTGACAGTGATATTGTCAGGATTATCCGCGCCGACAAACCCGGCCCCAGACGCCAGTTTGGCCCGGGTGACATTCTTGTTTGTGGCAACCGCAACAGAAGCCCCGACCCCTAATGTGCCGCCGGATACATCAGGGTCTTCGGTATCAGAAGAGCTGTTATCATCCATCATCACATTGAACAGCTCATCTGCTGCCGCGTGCGCTTCTGATGAGCCGTCGGCCACAACCTTCACTTGTGTGTTATTGACCGCGGAGATGGTCAGATCACCAGATAAATCAAGGCTGGTGTTATCACCGACTATAGCCAGTGTTTCGTTGACCTCATTGATGCCCAGCGCAATCGCCCCGGCGATTCCAACCCCGCCATCATCATCACCACCGCCGCCGACACCTGATGAAGCAAACACACCAAACCGGCTCTGGTTGTCATAATCACCAGAATAAGAAGTGGTTGCCGCCTGAATTGACAAATCATCCGCATCGATAGTGGCATTGGCGGCATCCGCGCCCTCTATCTGGGCGATCAGACGGTTTTCAACAAACTGAATGCCGATACCGGCCTGACCGCCATAAGTCGGGTTATCGGTGCGTCCAGAGGCAAAGCTCTGTGCCTGGGTAATGCCACGGGCTGCCATATCAATGCCCTGACCGGCGGTCAGGGTCGGGGCTGATGTGGCGGTGCTGGCATTATCAACTGTGACCTCTGCAATGGTGTTGTTCTTTACCTCAGAGAACACCAGCGCGCCGCCGAGCTGGAACTTGTTTTCTTCCTCTTCATCATCTGAGGTCAGAGAATCAGCAATCAGCGTCAACATTTCAGCAACCGTGGATTTCAGGAAATCACCAACGTGAAAGCCCAGAATTTCAACATCCAGCTGAGAGGTATTATCAATACCGCGGTCAAATTTATCCTGCACGGTAGCAGTGAAATTATCATCCGGGGCCGCCCGGGCCGCGGTTAAGGACGCAACCTCTGATTCGGCGACAATGTCCAGGTCGCTCGCCGCCGTCACTGAACTGCTGTCAGACAGGCGTGTTGTTGTGTTGTCGTTTATCACGCTGACCGCAACAGACATGGTTCCGGACACGCCGGACACCGGGGCGGCGGTCGCATCCGCCACTGTTGTGACCTGCGATGCCGTGCGAGAGGTCAGGTCAACATTATCAGCCGAAATTTGGGCATTATCACGGATATTCAAATTGGCCTGGTTATCGATCACCGACACCCCAGCAGACAGGCCAGCCGCCAGCGACGTTGATTCAGAATAAACAGTTGATTTGGTCACCGCCTCAGCGGTAATCGCCACATCACCTGAAGATGAGGTGAGCGCGCTGGTACCCGTGATATTCACATCAGACTTTGAAGTTGTTACCGCCACCCCGACATCCAGAGGGGAGAGCGCGGCAAGCGCGGCAAACCCTTGTTTCGATAAATCGGTGTTGATCTCGGTCTTGCCTTCAATGCTGATATCTTGGCCCGCGTTCAGCGAGGAGCTATCAATATCGATTGTGCTGACAGCCTTTCGGGCATCAAAGGCAACCAGAATGCCGCCTGAATAGCCCGGCCGATCCTGCAGGGCGTTGGTTTCAATCGTAATATTGTCATCTGCAACCAGTACTGCCCCATCCACAATCTGAATAGCGGTCTCAGCTGTGCCCAGCGGATTTTCATAAACAGAGATCGTGGAATGATTCGCATCTGCCTGCAAGGTGACTGAACCACCTGTGATGGTCGCGTTATCAATAATAATCTGGGCCAGCGTTTTGGAATCGGCATCCAGCGTGACATCCCCACCCTCAAAACTGCCGTCGCCTTCAGCTGTAATCATCGCCCCTTCGCGAACAATGATTTTCTGTGATTCAAGGGTAATATCGCCTGAATCGCCCGTTGACGCCCCGGTGCGGTGCGCCGAAGCACTGGTCGGGTTAGCAACCTGACGAGAGGAAATCGTTACGTTTTGGGCCACCGTAATGTTGTCATCGGCCTGCAGGATGAGGCTGCCCGCGTTCCAGGTGATGGAACTGGTGTTATCTGATGAGCTAGTCCCGCCGTTGGTGATGCCATTATTACGCAGCATGTCGGCATTGATTTCAAGGGCAGCCGGATCAATCAGCACGGTACCCTGCTGGCCATTCTGCGCCGATGCAGATAAAGACCCGCCAGACAGAGCCACAACGTTACGGGCTGAAAATTCAACAAACCCGCCATCACCGCTTACCCCGCCGTCAGCCGACAGCCGCGCACCCGCGGCCAGATCGCTTCTGTTTTCCGCCATCACGCGGACATCGCCGCCAGAACTGTTCTGGCCCTGGCCATCGGCAGACACAACCGCCCCATCGCCGACCGTAATATCTTCACCGGCCAGAATAGCGATGACGCCGGCATCACGCTGGTCAGCCCCATCGGCACGCAGTTGGCCGGTCAGGGTGATATCTGTTACCGCAGACAGGCTGATGCTTGGCGAAACCGTCTGCATGTCAATGACAGACCCAGTCGCCCCGACCGGAACAGTGTTCATATTCACCACAGACCCGATCGTAACGCGGGCCTGCTCGCCTGTGGTTACCTGGCCGGTAATATCAATCAGACCGGCAGACAGGCTGGCCTCATCAACAGCGTTAATCTGACCACGAATATCAATAACACCTGTTCTGGACAGAGGCGCGCCGTTATCCAGAACAGTTTGCAGCTGCGGGGCAGAAATGACTGTACCTGAGCCGAACATCGAATTCATGAAATCATGAGACGGCGTCATGAACCGCAGGCTGCCGGTATTGATAACGCCTGTCTCGCCAACCAGCACGCCATAGGGGTTCAGGAAAAAGACATTGCCGCCAATCTGGCCGTCCTTATAGGCGTTCAGAAAACCGTCAATCACGGTTTGCTGTTCAGTCACCATATTAACCAGATTATCTGTCTGGTCAGGCAGGTGCAGATTTACCGTATTATCCCGAAAGACATTGAAAATCCTGAAGGAGTTCAGGCCGGTATTTCCGGATATGGTCGAGGTGCGAACATCAGTCACCGCCCCGTTAACACTCAGGCTGGTCTGGGTCCGCCCATCGGTGACGATCTGCGGGCTGCCTGCGGCCAACGCCATAGGCGGAAACAGCAATTGGACGGCCCCCAGAAAGAAGGCCATCCAACGAAAGTACAGATGTTTCCGCCAGCTACGCATCAGCTCACATTCGCATCCTCATTTATTAGCCCTGATTTTCGGTCGGGCTGGTCTGCGGGGTGCTCTGCTGCTGCTGAAGCTGCTGCTGGAGTCTTTGCAGACAAACCACGTTAATCAGGTCAACCCGGCGACCGTCAAACTGAACAAAAACAGTATTGCATTCGTCATTTGCGGCCTTGTTGATAATGTCAGTGTAAATCTGAGCTGAAGCATTGCTTGCCCCTGACTGCAAACCTGACTGATAGACAGTTCCTTGCAGGTAGTTCCAGCCAATCAGCAACAACGCCAATAGTGACACAACGAACCACGCTGTCAGCAGTATCACTGACAGGTTTTTCTTCGCTCCAAACATCTGTTCACCCTCGTTCATTCTTCGTTCTCCTAAACGGCAAAATTTACTATAAATTTACGCTGATCTGCCAGATTTCCGCTGATTCATCCATGCTCATTCCTCTTCTGACTGCAAGGGAATGCGCGCATTCAAAGAAAATTGAATCAGCTGGTCATCATAGGCCTCTTTTTCCTGTTCATGGACAATGCCATCAAGCGGTTCAGCCCAATACGCATCAAAGGAAAAAACATCCATAATCGAAGGGATAGACACGCCTGCCCCATAGCCTGACCAGTAGTCCTCCCGCGTGCTCTTTTTATATTGGCTGTGCGCCAGCATATGGTCGATGAATATGTATGGTTGTATGTTCGGCATTTCGTCAGGCAGGTTGACAGACTCCCAGTTTGCGATGTCTGAACGCAACTCACCCGATACAAAGTACCCCTGATAGCCAGATGATTCGGAAGGCTGGTAGGCGCGAACAGATGACGGCCCGCCGACAGACAGGATTTCCCCTGGCATGTTCAACAGATGGCGTGAGCGTGTATACAGGAATTTGCCGCGCAGATTAGCTGTCCAACGTTCGTTCAGAAAATGCGAGACAGACACATCGCCGTCAAATTTCTGCACCCAGACTTCCTGAGGCGGAATTTCGGTGACTGTGTTGATGATATGCCAGTTTGGCGCAAAAGAGACTGTGGTCAGACCGTTTGAATAGCTGAACGGCATAGATAAGGTCAGCTTACGGCCTCGGCTTTCGCTCAACAAATCGCCTGTAATCGGCTGGGTCAGGTCATTAAATGACTGACCATAAGAACCTGACAGATAGACTGAATACTGATCCTCAAACACAATCGGGTGAGACAAAGCGAAAGAAAAAGAATTAGATGACCCGCGATAGCCCACTGTATCAGCGTTACCAGAGACCGTCTTTGTCTGCGATGCCGCATAGCTGGCTGAGAAATTCGTGCCGCGATAGCTCAACGGCATAGATAACAACACAGAATAGCTGTTCGAACCGCCCGCATCTGAATAGGTAACGGTCGTTTCATCATCCTTACCCAGAAGGTTGTTAAACAGAACTGTTGCCGAATTGTTCCACCAATCTGAAACCTCGTTGGCATAATTATCAACAGAAAAAGACGGCAGCTCTATCGCCTCTGGCTCGTTAACCTGCACAAAGATATCTGTTTCCCCGAAATTCTCGCCTGGGGCCAGTTCGGTTGTCAGCTTACTTTTGTTGCCCGCGTTATAAAGCCGGATGGCCCGTTCAAGCTCGGCAAGAGAGATGTAATCGCCTTCCCTCAGACCGAGATGATTGTAAATGAACGAACCGCTCATTCTGTCATGGTCTTCTATTTCTATCTGGCCGATTGTGGTCTGCACCAGTTGCAGCTTGAGCCGGCCGTCTGAGATTACTTGTTCAGGAAGTAACGCCCGGGACAGCTCATACTCTTCATTTTTGAAAGCTTCGTTCACAGCCTCAATGACAGCCTTAATCGACCCTAGCGATATCTCCTGGCCGATCATCTTTGCTTCAATATCGTCAACCACCTGTTGCGGCAGCAACTCATTCTTATCCAGGTCCAGCCCGGTGAACTGGCGGGGGGACAAATCAGTGAGCTGCAGGCCACGGGTCAGATTGATTGATGCGCCGGCACGCGCCCTGTCATTATCTGATATCAGCGCAACATCCTGCTCAGCGGTATCATCCAGCGGCGCAATTTCAGGCACAAGAGGTTCAAACGGCTGTTCAGCTGCCGAACGGCTATCTGCACCGGCCAGAATATCCGGCCGCAGTGTGATGAGCTCATCCTCAACAACCCGTTTCAGACTGACCAAGGACGTCTTGCCCGTCTCGCCTCTGATATTTCGAGGGGTCACACGGGCCGAAATCCGCTTGCCCACATCCTGAGGTACGATTTGATAGCTGGGCCCGCCAGCCCCTTTGATGACGTAATTGTCACGAAGCCAGATAATCTCGCTGTTCTGTTCGGTATCTGAGGGGTTTCGGTCGCTATAGTCATAAGACAGGGTAACCACCTTGCCGACAACGCCCTCGCCGACAATTTCCAGATTGCGGATTTGGGGCGGGCTGACCACCATAGCAACCTGGCCGTTGGTTAGAACATCCCGTTCGGCCTGAACCACACCGCGGCTGTCTAGCATTGTGATACGCACCGCCATCTGCGCCCCCACATCTGAGGCGGTCAGCTTGTACCTGCTTTTTGTCGCGCCGGGCACAATCTTGCCATTGCGCACCCATTGAACCGTGATTTTACTGTTCGGGTCGCGGATACGGCCATCATCCACCACATAGCGCAGGACAAGCGTTTTATCCTCACGAAGCCCCCCGGTAATTTCAGAATAGCTGAAAATGTTGTCATCTTTTTCCATGTATTTCACAGGAAAGAGCACCGAACGGGGCTGACCGTCATCCTTGTCTGTCTGCAGCTTGATGCTGACCTGCCCGTAATCATCCCTCATCGATAACTGGCTGCCGATAACCTGCACACCTTGGCGGTTCAGCGCGGTGGCCGTCTGGCCGACCAGCCAGTCAACATCACTTGGTAAACCACATTTCAGCTTAAACTCGCTCATCAGGCGTTTCTGATCTGCTGGCTGCCAGTCAAACTGATAATGAACATGGATAACAGACGGCGGTTCCGGACAGCTGGCATCAGCCGCGGATGTCTGGGCAAGCGCAAGCGGCCCTGCGGCAAGGACCAAGAGGGTGCAAATCATAACCCGGGTGATGTTCACAAACGCTTTTTTCATCAGAACCTGTCAAGTTAAAGCTGGCCGTAGAAAAACGACCAGATGCGGGCATTTCTTAGAAAAACAATCAGTCTTCTTTTTCACCTTCATTTTGCAGGAATTGTGCCGAACTTCCCCCATGTTGAAAATTAGCATAAACTGAAGTTATCTGGCACAGGAACAAAGCAAGAAGAGGCCATTTTGGCCTGATATTTGCAAATTTCATCTACGGTCTTTTTAAGAGTAGACGGAGCGAGGGACGTTAAGATGATTGCATCTCAACCAGCTGATCAGGATATCGAACAGGCAATTCAGCGTTTGCAGAAGAAAATGCAGGACGTGTCTGACAGCCTTGATCAAGGCCGTGGACAGATGCAGCGTAAAGCCAGAAAAAATAAATCTAAACAACGTTCAGCACAAACCGGCCGGGGCTTTGTTCGGCTGTTGAAATATCTCTTTATTCTGCTTCTGATAGGCGCCACCAGCTTTATTTTGGCGCAAATTGCCACCGGGTATCTGGATAGCCGTAGCCTGGCCCCTGCCCCATCAACTGAGACCGCGGACACCTCAGAGGAGACACAGCCTGCCCCTGAAGTCCTGCCCCAAGTTGCGCAAACTGAATCCGGGTCTGGGTCTGATACACAGCCTGCGCCTGCAGATGGTATTGGTGAAGGGGTATCTGCATTACCGGCAAAATTCTCCATGCAGGCCGCAAATTATGATGTTATCGACAGCGAACTTGGCCCGGTTCTGGACATTGCGATCACTGTTGCCAATATCGGCGGGGCAGCCGGGCGGCCGGAACTGTTCGAAATTGAACTGGTAGATGAAGCCAATAAACAGCTGATGAAATGGCCGATGGTTGTGTCTGGCACAGCTATCCTGCCGCAACAGCAAATGGTCTATAAAACGCGGCTTATTGAACCACCTGCAAACTTCAAGAACATCCGTGTGACGATGAAGAAGTAAAACAAGGCCTCCTCAACAGCTGTGACCGGCCACCGATCAGCTGTTGCCAGATGAACGCGAAAAGCCGTAATCACGCACAACCTCTGCCACCCGCAAACGGTAGGAGTCGAAAATTTTCTCCTTGCCTTCCTTTTGCACCACCATATGTTCGGCATGGTTGCGCCAGCCGGCAATCGCCTCTTCTGACTCCCAGCATGACAAGCTTAAGATTTTTCCCTCATCAACCAGACTTTGAAATCGTTCTACATGAATGAATCCCGGCTGGTTGATCAGATCCTCTCGTAACTGCGCCGCCAATTCAAAATAGCGGTCTTTCTGGCTGGCATGCGGATAAGCCTCAAAGATAATCAGATACATCTCTGCGTCTCCTGTTCGCCGCTTTTCTTCAGATGCGTGTCAGTCATCCACAACGCTTAATTCACTACCCTTAAAGCTGATCACTTCATCCAGATTATCGGCTGAAAAACTGTCCAAACAACCTGTATTTACCCCAAATCCGTCATCTCTGCGGCGTCTATGATGGGTGTAAATCCCACACGTTTTACAGAAAAAATGGTTAGCGATAGTGGTGTTGAACCGGTAACTGCTCAGCTTGTCCTCACCAGAGGTGATGGTGAGTTGCTCTTTATTGATAAGCACCATAACTGCCCCTTTGCGTTTGCAAATAGAGCAGTCACACACCACCCCTTTGCTCAGTTCGGCATCTACCTCAAACTGCACATCACCGCAATGACAAGACCCGTAATGTTTCGCCATCCTCATCCCCCCATTTGCTTTACCACCCTCGCGTCCCTTCATCCTGCATCACACCCGCCGGCCAGACAACAATAAAAGCCAGCCTGTCAGCACACGCAATACGGATGCCCCCGGCTGCCGCGAGGCAATTGCACATAATCCAGAACGTTTGGAGCGGGAGGAATGCTGGGTTGCCCGACCAGCAAGGTGGTTTACCTGTTCTCAGCGTCTCTGCCCTAATAAGGGGAGGATTATAAGCGCGGACAGCCGATGGACTTTTACTCTCGTGAGTAAAGGATGCCACACATTCGCTGGATCAGCAAATCTGACAGGTTGTCGCGTCCTGCAGCGCACACATTATCTGGTGTCAGCCAGGAGAAAAGAAACAATGCAAATGAAACAGGGGAAACAGGGGAAACAGACAAGGGGAACATTGAGATAAACGGCAAAAAAAAGACCCTGTGCACCATTTGGCTCAAGGTCCTTGTCTTTTATATCTTTGAATTTTTTGTGTTTATCTATCAGGCCTCATGGTGGGTGGTGAGGGGCTCGAACCCCCGACCTACTCGGTGTAAACGAGTTGCTCTCCCAGCTGAGCTAACCACCCTTTACCCGTGAGGACTATAACAACAAACGGTGACACACGATATGTCATGTGTCACCGCACTTGTCAAAATATTTTAGCTGTTAACAGCAGCTTTCAGTGGTGCGCCAGCCTTGAACTTTGGCTGCTTAGAGGCGGCAATCTGAATGGTTTCGCCTGTGCGTGGGTTGCGGCCAGTGCTGGCTGCGCGATGGGCGACAGAAAACGAACCGAAACCAACGATGCGCACTTCATCACCAGAAGTTAAAGCTCCTTCGATGGATGCGAACACAGCATCAACAGCGCGCCCTGCATCTGCCTTTGACAAACCTGCGTGTTCTGCGACCGCTGATACCAAATCATTCTTGTTCATGGGAAGGCCCCCTTTTTAATGGATAGAGTAATAAAGCCGAACGTTCAGCCGTGTCAGATGTTAATCTGCCGCCCTTGGTTGGGTCAACAAAAAACTCTGAAAAACTGCGAAAAATTAGGAATTCTATACAGATTTTAATCCTAGTGAGCGATCACGTCTTCCTGTACGGGTTGGTCAGGGGCGAGAGGTGAATTGCCAATATCCTCCTCGTCATCGGCCAGACCGTCAAATGAGCGGGTCAAGGCTACATTCAACGCCTCATCAACAAGCGAGATGGGGATGATTTTGAGCGCCTCTTTCACATTATCAGGCACATCTGCCAAATCCTTCTCATTTTCCTTTGGAATCAGAACAGTTTTAATGCCGCCACGCAGAGCCGCCAGCAGCTTTTCTTTCAGCCCGCCAATAGCCAATACCCGGCCGCGCAATGTAATTTCACCTGTCATGGCCACATCTTTGCGCACCGCAATGCCGGTTTGTGCAGACACAATAGAGGTAACCATCGCCACACCCGCAGACGGTCCATCTTTCGGGGTTGCCCCTTCAGGGACGTGCACATGGATATCTGTCTTTTCTGCCTTTACCAGATCAATGCCATAGGCCTGGGCCCGGGATTTGATGAAAAACTCAGCCGCCTGGATGGATTCTTTCATCACATCGCCCAGCTTGCCAGTGGCCGAAACCTTGCCCTTGCCCGGCACTTTCACAGCCTCAACCTGCAGCAATTCGCCGCCAACTTCTGTCCAGGCAAGACCGGTGACAACACCGACCTGATCCTCAGCATCGATTTCGCCATAGCGGAATTTCTTCACGCCGAGGAATTCGGCTAAATCATCGCTGTCGACCTTCAATTTGTCGGCATCATCACTGACGATTTTGGTGATGGCTTTACGCGAAATTTTCGCGATTTCCCGCTCAAGTGAACGCACACCTGCTTCACGCGTATAATATCTGATGATATCGACAACCGCCTGCTGGGTAATCTCCAGCTCATCGGCCTTCAGTCCATGCTCTTCTATCTGGCGGGGGATCAGATGCTCAAACGCGATCGCCTTCTTTTCATCCTCGGTGTAGCCGGACAGGCGGATAATCTCCATTCTGTCCATCAAGGGCTGCGGCATGTTCAGACTGTTTGCTGTGGTGATAAACATCACGTTAGACAAATCAAAATCAACTTCCAGATAGTGATCCTGGAAGGTGCTGTTTTGCGCTGGATCAAGCACTTCAAGCAAGGCTGAGCTTGGATCGCCGCGCCAGTCAGAACCCATCTTGTCAATTTCATCGAGCAGGAACAGCGGGTTTTTCTTACCCGCTTTTTTCATGCCTTGAATGATCTTGCCTGGCATTGAGCCAATATAGGTCCGGCGATGGCCCCTGATCTCGGCTTCATCACGCACACCGCCGAGGGCCATGCGTACATATTCACGGCCTGAAGCACGCGCAATCGACTTGCCAAGAGAGGTTTTGCCCACACCTGGCGGACCAACAAGGCACAGGATAGGGCCTTTGATTTTGCGAGTGCGTTTCTGCACGGCCAGAAACTCAACAATGCGGTCTTTAACCTTCTCCAGACCGAAATGATCAGCATCCAGAATTTCACGGGCACTTTTAATGTCTTTGTTGACCCGGCTGGCTTTCTTCCATGGCACAGAGGTCATCCAGTCCAGATAGTTACGGACCACAGTGGCTTCCGCGCTCATCGGGCCCATGCTGCGCAGCTTTTTCAGCTCAACTTCGGCCTTTTCGCGGGCTTCTTTTGGCAGACCGGCGGCGGCGATTTGTTCGCCAAGCTCATCCAGTTCATTCTTGCCGTCCTCGCCCTCACCCAACTCGCGCTGGATGGCCTTCATCTGTTCGTTCAGATAATATTCGCGCTGGGTCTTTTCCATCTGCCGCTTGACCCGGTTGCGAATCCGCTTTTCAACCTGCAGAACCCCGATTTCGCCTTCCATCATACCGTAGATCAGCTCAAGGCGCTGGGTCACGTCTGTGGTTTCCAGCAGTTTCTGTTTTTCGGGTATCTTTACGGCCAGATGTGAGGCGATTGTATCGGCGATTTTGCCTGTATCCTCTATCTGGTTAATAGAGACCATCACCTCAGACGCAATTTTCTTGTTTAGTTTGATATAATGTTCAAACTGCTGAATAGTTGCCCGCCCAAGCGCGATCACTTCTGGATCAGAAATATCCGGGTCAGCACATTCCCCTGCTTCACCGGTCATGAAATCACCAACATCAACCAGATTTTCAACCTGGGCTCTGGCAATCCCCTCAACCAGAACCTTTACCGTCCCATCGGGCAGTTTCAAAAGCTGCAGGATGTTGCCGATTGTCCCCATCTTGTACATATCGGCCTGATCCGGGTCCTCAGTGGCCGCATCGGTTTGTGTGAGCAGCAGAATCTGCTTGTTCTCATTCATCACCTCTTCCAGCGCGTTCACTGATTTCTCGCGCCCGACAAACAGCGGCACGATCATATGCGGAAACACGACAATATCGCGTAACGGCAATACAGGAAGCTGGAATGATGATGAAAATTCGGTCATGACTGTCTGTCCTACTGGTTCATTTCTGCAAACAAGGGTTCAGGCCACGGCCTGCCGCCTCATTTGGTCTCGTCTCTTGTTAGATGTGTGACTTGTCACCGCCTAATTCAAGAGGCATTCAGGTTCATACCACAATGTGCAAGAACTATGCCTGCACCTGTTTTAAAAGAGGAGGAATCTCAGAATGATGATGCTGGCCCCTGCCCCTTATGTGCGCGCAAAACGCCAGCGGGCTGGAAAACACGTCTGCCGCCGGGTCAGGCTCAAGTCGCAGACGGCTTGGCTTCCTTGGCGTTCGGGGCATGCACCATCAAAGGCGGTGTGCTGCCTTTGACAACATCCTCATTAATCACGACGTCCTGAATATTTGATGCGGTCGGGATTTCGAACATCGGATCCATCAGAATATTTTCCAAGATAGACCGCAGGCCGCGGGCCCCGGTCTTGCGCTCAATTGCTTTGCGGGCAATCGCTTTCAGCGCATCGTCTCTGAAATCAAGGTTCACCCCGTCCATGTCAAACAGCGCTTTATACTGTTTAGTAAGCGCGTTCTTTGGCTCTGTCAGGATGCGGACCAGGGCTTCTTCATCCAGGTCCTCAAGGGTTGCGATAACCGGCAGACGGCCAATAAATTCAGGGATTAGACCGAATTTGATCAGGTCTTCTGGTTCCAGATCAACCAGAATCTGACTGAGGTTGCGATCTTCAGGGTCACGTACATCCGCGCCAAACCCGATGCCAGCGCCGCTGTTCCGGCTGGAAATCAGCTTATCAAGACCGGCAAAGGCCCCGCCGCAGATAAACAGGATATTGGTGGTGTCGACCTGTAAGAATTCCTGTTGTGGGTGTTTGCGCCCGCCTTGTGGCGGCACAGAGGCAACCGTGCCTTCCATGATTTTCAGCAACGCCTGCTGAACCCCCTCACCGGACACATCACGAGTGATAGACGGGTTGTCAGACTTGCGGGAAATCTTGTCCACCTCATCAATGTAGACAATTCCGCGCTGGGCTTTTTCCACATTATAATCAGAAGCTTGCAGCAATTTCAGGATAATGTTTTCAACATCTTCACCTACATAACCGGCTTCAGTCAGGGTGGTGGCATCTGCCATCGTAAACGGCACATCCAGCATCCGCGCCAGAGACTGGGCCAGCAGCGTTTTACCGCAGCCGGTCGGGCCAACCAGCAGAATATTTGACTTCTGAATTTCCAGCTCGCCGGTTTTGCCTTCATTGGCCAGCCGCTTGTAATGATTATGCACGGCAACAGACAAAATCCGTTTTGCCTTGGTCTGGCCGATGACGTAATCATCCAGAACCTGGTTGATGTCACTTGGTGAAGGCACACCTTCATGATGCTTATTCACCGCCCCTTTATGCTCTTCGCGGATGATGTCCATGCACAGCTCGACACATTCATCGCAAATAAACACAGTTGGGCCGGCGATCAGCTTTTTGACCTCATGTTGGCTTTTGCCGCAGAAAGAACAGAAAAGCGTAGATTTGTTTTCATCTTCTGTCTTTGCCATCTTATCTCTCCTGCACTTCACCGGGCCTTGTTCGTATCGGGCCCTTGCTTGTCTTTCATCGTGAGGCCCATTACAGCGCCTTGTCTTTATACTAGGCGCGGCGACGCAATTTACTCAACTAAAATTGTCTCATCTTCAGGCTTTATTAAGAGATGCCTTATGAATCAGACGCTTCACCAGAATCCGGGCGTTTGCTGACCACTTCATCGATCAGGCCCATCTCCTTGGCTTCTTCAGGTGACATGAATGTGTCCCTGTCCATAATCTTTTCGATTTGTTTCCCGGTCTTGCCGGAATGTGTCTCATAAATTTTGTTCAGCCGGCTACGCAGGCTGAGGATTTCCTTGGCGTGAATTTCAATATCTGTCGCCTGGCCCTGAAACCCGCCGGAAGGCTGATGCGTCATGATGCGGGCATGCGGCAGGCTGTAGCGCTTGCCAGCTGCACCGGCGGTCAGCAACAGTGAGCCCATAGACGCGGCCTGGCCCATACAGACAGTGGCCACATCCGGCTTGATATATTGCATGGTGTCATAAATGGCGAGGCCACTGGTCACCACACCGCCAGGCGAATTGATATACATGAAGATATCTTTGCTTGGATTTTCGGCTTCCAGAAACAACAGCTGAGCACAGACCAGAGAGGCCATCACATCTTCAACCGGGCCGTTCAGGAAAATGATCCGTTCCTTCAGCAGGCGAGAGAAGATATCGAACGAGCGTTCGCCCCGTCCGGTCTGCTCAATCACCATCGGCACAAGGTTCATATCCATCGGCGGCGTTACAGTCTTGTAGATGTCCATCATCATGTCTCCAAAAAAATGCCGTCCAGCATGTGCCTGTCCGGTAATCATAGCCTGACAGAGTTAACCGCTTTGCTCAAGTGACCCTGCTAACCAGTTCAGGGTGCTATCATGATTAAAATTTGGTTTCAACACTCTGTTGTTAGATGTAGGCACGAAGATAAAAACTGCCAACCCCGAGGGCGGCAGTTTTTAAAAGATTGATTAATTATCAGGCAGCCCTGTCAGCCGCAAAGCCCTTATCAGCTTTTTGTTTTCGCGGCTGTTTTCTTCTTTGCCGCCGCCTTTTTGGCTGGGGCCTTTTCAGCAGACGTCTTCGGCGCGGCCTTTTTGGTTGCCGTTTTTTTTGCCGGAGACTTCTTTTCAGCAGACTTTTTCGGGGCGGCCTTCTTGGCGGCCTTTGCCTTTTTCGCTGGCGCCTTTGCCGGGGCTGATGTCTCAGGCTCGGCATACAGCTCTTCAGCTGTAATTTCGACATCTGTCACTTTGGCCATTTCCAAAATGTAGTCCATGACCAGCTCTTCAAACAGAGGTCCGGCAAGCTGCTGCATGGCATCAGGATTTTTCTGGTAATATTCAACCACCTGCTGTTCCTGACCTGGAAAACGTCTGGCCTGGTCAATGATGGCGCGGCGGGTGTCTTCTTCGCTGACCTGAATATTGTTGCGCTGGCCAATTTCGGTCAGCATCAGCCCCAGACGCACACGCCGAAGTGCAACAGCATTGGCTTCTTCTTTCTGCGCCTCATCCAGGCCTTCATCGGCCGCATGGCTATGGTCATGGTCATGGTCATGGTCATGATCATGATCGTGGTCATGCCCGCCGCCCATTGATTTGACCACCATCTCATATTCAGATGCCAACAAGCTCGCCGGAACATCAAAATCAACCTGCTCAGCCAGCTGGTCAAAGACGTTGGTTTTAACAGCCGCTCGAAGGGCTGTGGAATGCTGTGAGGCAAGCTGGCCGGCAACCGCTTCGCGCAGCGCGGCCAAATTATCAAAGCCCAGCTTGCTGGCCAGATCATCGTCAATAGTGGCTTCGCCTTTTTCATGAATTTCCTTCACCGGACATTCAAATACGGCTTCCTTGCCGGCAAGATGTGCGGCCTGGTATTCTTCTGGGAAATTGACCTTAACATCTACAGTCTGGCCCGCTTCTGCACCAACAAGACCCTCTTCAAAACCAGGGATGAAGCTGTTTGAGCCCAGCTCCAGCATATGATCCTGAGCCGCGCCACCTTCAAAGGCTTCACCATCAATCCGGCCGGTGAAATCGATCAGCACAACATCGCCCAGCTTGGCTTTGCGCTTCTTCTCCACCTTTGTGGTTGGTCTGTTCTCATCCGCCAGACGCTGCAGGGTTTCATCAATACCGGCTTCATCTTCAGGCAGGACCGGACGGTCAACCGCCATAGAAGACAGATCAGGCAGCACGATTTCTGGCATAATCTCTGCGGTCAGCTTTGCGACCAAATCCTTGCCATCTTCAAAGCTGGTGATATCCATCTTTGGCTGACTGGCCAGCTGCAGTTTCTGAGCTTCAATGGTCTGCTTTGCGGCATCATCCAAAGAGGTGCGTATAACCTCGCCTTTGACCTGATCACCAAAGCGAGCCTTCACCACTGACAGCGGCACTTTGCCAGGCCGGAAACCCGGCATATTGGCTGTAGTGGCAACTTCTGCCAGCCGGGCTGAAACTTTTTCTTCCATCTCTGCTGCGGTCAGGGTGATTTCAAATTCCCGCGCAAGGCCTTCGTTCAGTGTTTCTTTGATGTTCATGGTCAGTCCTGTTGACATTATCTGTCGGTCAAATAGCTGTTGGCCGTTCAGGGGGGGGTATCAGCACCCCTAACAGCGGATTTCCTTTGAATATGGTGCGGGCGGAGGGACTTGAACCCCCACATCGCAAGATACCAGAACCTAAATCTGGCGCGTCTACCAATTTCGCCACGCCCGCGTCATAATCTAATTGCTGCGCATCGGTACTCGAAAAACCAATTGAAGGTCAAGCAATAATGCGCACACACACAAACCGGCCAGCCTGATTTCAGGCGGTGTATTCGCTTCAGCGGCAAAAGGGGGGGTATACGGGGAAGTGGGGCGAGTGACCGGATTTGAACCGGCGACATCCAGTACCACAAACTGGCGCTCTAACCAACTGAGCTACACCCGCCACAAAGTGCGACTTCCCTAAATCAAGGCTTTAATAGGCGAAAAATATGTATATGGTCAAATAAAAATTAAGCATCGTTGAATGAGGACTCGTCATGTTAAATCCATCCGCTGACAAGCTGGGAACAGAAACCGCCTTTGGGGTGCTGGCCAGAGCGGGCGCGCTGGCCGCAAAGGGGCGCGATATCATCAATCTGGGGATCGGCCAGCCTGACTTCAGAACCCCTGAACATATCGTTGAAGCAGGTATCCGCGCGCTGCAGGATGGCGCCCATGGCTATACCCCGTCGATGGGGGTACCGGCCCTGCGTGAGGCTGTGGCGGCTGATGTGCTGTCGCGCTATGGGGTTGAGCCTGAGGTTGACCTGATCCAGATTGTGCCCGGTGGCAAGCCTATCTTGTTTACAGCAATGATGCTGCTGGGCGGGCCGGGGCGCGAGATTCTGACCCCTGATCCCGGATTTCCGATTTACCAGTCAGCGATCAATTATTCCGGCGCGAAATCGGTTTCCTACGGCCTGATTGAGGAAAACGGCTTTGCCTTTGATGCAGATGATGTGCTGTCCAAGATCACCGACAAAACCAGCCTGGTTATTGTGAATTCGCCAGCCAACCCGACCGGCGGGGTTACCCCGCGCAGTGAGCTGGATAAGTTTGTGAAGGGCCTTGATGCCTTCCCGCATGTCACCGTCCTGTCTGATGAGATTTATGATCGGCTGATTTTTGATGGTGAGCCGGTATCACTGATGACCTACCCCAGCCTGAAAGACAGGCTGATTGTGCTGAATGGCTGGTCCAAAACCTATGCAATGACGGGCTGGCGTATCGGCTATGGCATCTGGCCTGCCCGGCTCATTGACTATGCGGACCGGCTGGCAGTGAACTTTCATTCTTGTGTGAACGCGCCGACCCAGCATGCGGCGATTGCGGCTCTGCAAGGCGACCAGAGTTGTGTAGATGACATGCTGACCGCGTTCAAGCGGCGCGGCGCCCTCATAACCACATTGCTGAACCAGACAGACGGCATCCGCTGCCAGCCTCCCGGTGGGGCGTTTTATGCCTTTGCCAATATCATGGATACCCCGTTCAGCGCCCATGAATTTCAGGAAAAAGTTCTGGAGGAATATGGGGTTGCCTGTATTGCCGGGACCTCTTTCGGCGGCTTTGGAGAGGGCTATATCCGACTGTCCTGTGCCAATTCAGATGAGGCGATTGAAGAAGCCGTCTCGCGCATCGATAAAATGCTCTCTGACTCTGCCTAATAAATGTGCAGTTCTGCCTTGTCTTCAGACAGAGCAAAGCAGGGTCTTGCGCAAAATTATGAACAGGGTTTTAAAGTGCTCAGTTACCAGCCATTTTGCGCGGGCCACTGCATACGCACGCGCCCGACGGCAGGTAAAAGCGCGAACATGATGTGAGGCGAACAGCTATGAAAAAAATTGAAGCAATCATCAAGCCGTTCAAACTTGATGAAGTGAAAGAGGCTTTGCATGAAGTCGGTATTCAGGGGATCACCGTTCTGGAAGCTAAAGGATTTGGTCGCCAAAAAGGGCACACTGAATTATATCGTGGCGCGGAATATGTTGTTGATTTTCTGCCCAAGGTGAAGATCGAAGTTGTTGTTGAAGATGACATGGCTGAAAACGTGGTTGAGGCCATTAAAACAGCCGCCCAGACCGGCCGTATCGGCGATGGCAAAATTTTCATCTCAACAATTGATGAAGCCATCCGGATTCGTACCGGTGAGACAGGTGGTAACGCTATCTGATAAAGCGAACCGCCGAACCTTTAAAGAAAGATTGAGCAGCCTGCTTCAGCGGCTGGTTGAAACATCAAAGCCTGGGAAAACAGGGCGGCGATGAACAAGTGAAAGGAAGAGAAAAAAATGTCCGACGCAAAAGCAATCATGGAAATGATCAAGGAAAACGACATATCCTATGTTGACCTGCGCTTTACTGACCCACGTGGTAAAATGCAGCATGTAACACAGCATATCGACACCATCGACGAAGAAACCTTGGAAGAAGGGTTCATGTTTGACGGCTCGTCAATCGCTGGCTGGAAAGCGATTAACGAATCTGACATGACGCTGATGCCTGATCTGTCACGGGCCTATATCGACCCGTTCTTCTCACAGACAACACTGGCTGTTTTCTGTGATGTTCTGGACCCGATCACGAACGAAGCTTATGAGCGTGACCCACGCGGCACAGCCAAAGCTGCTCTGGCTCACATGCAGGCCGCCGGCATTGCTGATACCGCCTTCTTCGGCCCGGAAGCCGAGTTCTTCATCTTTGAAGATGTGAAGGTTGATGTGTCTATGAACCGGTCAATGTTCCAGGTTGATTCTGTTGAAGGCCCGTATAACAGCGCGCGTGACTACGAAGAAGGCAATATGGGTCACCGTCCTGGCGTTAAGGGTGGTTACTTCCCGGTGCCGCCGATTGATTCAGGGCAGGACATTCGCTCTGAAATGCTGTCTGTGATGGCTGATATGGGCGTGCCTGTTGAAAAGCATCACCATGAAGTGGCCCCGTCACAGCATGAGCTGGGCATGAAGTTCGGCACCCTGCTGGAAACAGCCGACAACATGCAGCTTTACAAATATTCAGTGCACCAGGTTGCCCACGCATACGGGCTGTCTGCTACCTTCCTGCCGAAGCCTATCGCTGGCGATAACGGTTCTGGCATGCATGTGCACCAGTCACTGTGGGCCAGCGGCAAGCCTCTGTTTGCTGGTAACGGTTATGCTGACCTGTCTGAAATGGCGCTGCATTACATTGGCGGCATCATCAAGCATGCGAAGGCTCTGAACGCGTTCACCAACCCGTCAACAAACAGCTACAAGCGTCTGATCCCAGGCTATGAAGCCCCGGTTCTGCTGGCCTATTCAGCCCGCAACCGTTCAGCATCATGCCGGATCCCGTTTGTGGCCAGCCCGAACGGCAAGCGTGTTGAAGTCCGCTTCCCAGATGCGACAGCCAACCCCTACCTCGCCTTTTCAGCTATGCTGATGGCTGGTCTGGACGGTATTCGCAACAAGATTCACCCCGGTGATGCGATGGATAAGGATCTGTACGATCTGCCTGCAGAAGAACTGGCCCAGATCCCAACAGTTTGTGGCTCACTGCGTGAAGCTCTGGACAGCCTGAACGCTGACCGCGCCTTCCTGACCGAAGGTAACGTGTTCACAGATGACCAGATCGATGCCTATATCGAACTGAAGATGGAAGAGGTCATTGCACTTGAGCATGCCCCGCATCCGGTTGAATTCCAGATGTACTATTCCTACTAATCACGAACGGCTTTACCGCCTGTTCACGAAAACCCCGGACTTCACAGTCCGGGGTTTTTTTAATGCGGGCCAAGCAGGTCATTTACCGTCACTCCGCCCAGCGCACTGACCAGCCCTGCCCCGCCCAACCGGCGCTTACCCGTGGATCGTGCCGGCAGAACATCCACCGGCAGGGGAAAACAGACAATAAATTTCCATTTGAATTTGTCTTTTTGCGTTCGCACTGGTTCTGGGCTGATTGCGTCTGCTGAGGCCTGCCGGCTTGTGGCATTGTCTGTTCCGGCAATGAGATAGTCCGGCAGCAAAGCAAACGCAAACACAAGGCCGCCCAGAAGGCAAAGTGTCAGCCGGCGATACACGTTCTCACGGCTGGCAGAGGTGATGTCCTGTGCTGTGGATACAAAATTAAGGCACATGGAGGCTCCTTTGTTACGTCAAAGAACATCTCCACTCCTCTTTTTGATTACCGGCCCTCAGCCTTGTGGCTATCGCAAGGCTTCCCAGAGGGCCATTCTGCCAGAATAGCACAAACTTATGAAAAAACGGTAAAGTTTAGGCGGCTGTATATAGTTTCTTTTCTTTTCCTGACCCCCTATATGTTGTAAAACCAAGCGAGATAATGAGTAAGCCCGCAGGAACAGCATGTCTGATTTATTTGCCAATGGCAGCCCCAAGTCTGGTTATGACGCCAGTGAAATTGAAGTTCTGGAAGGTCTGGAGCCTGTCAGACACCGCCCGGGTATGTATATCGGCGGGACCGATGAGCGGGCCTTACATCATCTGGCGGCTGAAATTCTGGATAATTCCATGGATGAGGCGGTTGCCGGTCATGCCAGTTGGATTGAAATTGCGGTAGAGGACAATAACACCCTCAGCATCCGTGATAACGGGCGCGGCATTCCTGTTGATCCGCACCCGAAATTTCCAGACAAATCCGCGCTGGAGGTTATTCTGACCACGTTGCATGCGGGCGGGAAGTTTTCTGGCAAAGCCTACCAGACCTCCGGCGGTTTGCACGGGGTCGGGGCGTCTGTGGTAAACGCCTTGTCCAGTCGTCTGGATGTTGAAGTCGCCCGTGAAAAAACCTTGTATAACCAGTCATTTGCGCGTGGCAAGCCAACCGGACCGGTGGAAATTGTCGGCAAAACAGCAAACCGGCGCGGTACCCTTATCCGGTTTTCCCCGGATGAAGAGATTTTCGGCGCCGGCTGCCGGTTCAAACCAGACTTGTTATACCGCATGGCCCTGTCCAAGGCGTATCTGTTTGCCGGCGTTGAGATCAGATGGCAGTGCGCGCCCGAACTTATCACTGAGGCCCACCCTGTCCCGCAGCAGGAGCAGTTGTGTTTCCCCGGCGGTCTGGCTGATTATCTGAATCATTCCACCGAAGACAAACCCTTGTTGCTGAGCCAGCCCTTTGCTGATCGGATCGATTTTGACGGCCAGAAATTTGAATGGGCAATCACCTGGCTGACACCTGCTGAAGACGGCTTTTTCCGGTCATATTGTAACACGGTGCCAACGCCGCTTGGCGGCACGCATGAAACCGGCTTCAGACAGGCGATTTCCCGCGGCTTGCGCACCTATGGAGAACTGGTTGGCCAGAAAAAAGCAGCTGATCTGACAGCAGAAGATATTCTGGCAGAAACCGCCGGTATGCTGTCTGTGTTTTTGCGCGACCCGCAATTCCAGGGCCAGACCAAGGATAAGCTGGTTACCGCCGATGCCACCAGACAGACCGAAGCTGCTGTTCGAGACAGGTTTGAGCTGTGGTTATCGGCTGAGCCCACACGGGCCAATGACCTGTTGGACCGCGCGATTGAGCGGATGGAAGAGCGCAAACGCAAACGCAAAGAAAAGGATGTCGCGCGCAAATCAGCAACCCGTAAGCTGCGCTTGCCGGGCAAGCTGTCTGATTGTACCGAAACCAACACTGAATTGACCGAACTGTTCCTTGTTGAGGGGGACAGCGCGGGCGGTTCGGCCAAATCAGCCCGCAACCGTAAGACTCAGGCTGTACTGCCGTTGCGCGGTAAAATTCTGAACGTGGCCAGTGCGACCGCGGACAAGCTGTCGCAAAATCAGGAATTATCTGACCTTTCCCTCGCCCTCGGGGTGAAGGGCGGCAAGGATTTTTCTTTATCTGGTCTGCGCTATGGCAAGGTTATCATCATGACAGATGCTGATGTTGACGGGGCCCATATCGCCGCGTTGCTGATGACTTATTTCTATCGTGAGATGCCGGAATTGATCGAACAGGGCCATCTGTATCTGGCCCAGCCGCCATTGTATCGGATGACACAAGGGGCGGAGACGGCCTATGCGCTGGACGACCAGCATCGCGAACATCTGCTGCAGACACAGTTCAACCAGAGATCAAAAGTTGATATCAGCCGGTTCAAAGGTCTGGGCGAAATGCCCCCGGCCCAATTAAAAGAAACCACGATGAACCCGGAATCGCGCAGATTACTGCAGGTCAACCTGCCACTGCGCGACCAGGACGGTGCAGATGACCGGCGCACAGTTGACAAGCTGGTCACGACCTTGATGGGCAAAAAGCCGGAATTGCGGTTCAGCTACATCCGCGAGCATGCCTATGAGGTCATCCAGGAGCTGGATGTCTGAGGGTTAACGCTGCCCGCCCTGCTCTGCTCTTTCAAGAAGGCTCTGCATGGCCGCAAGACAGGCCTGCGGGGCTTCCATGGTCGACAGATGGCCAACATCTGGCAGCAGCCTTAACTCACTGTCTGGCAGCAGCTCTGCCATTTCATGTGACAGCTCAGGCGGGGTCAGCTCATCAATGTCGCCGCAGACCACAACACACGGCCCGCTATAGCCCGGCAGATGGGGTCTCTGGTCACGCCTGTCAGCTATGGCCTTCTGCTGGAGGGCAAAATTATGCTGGCCGACCTGTTCAGCCATCTGCATCACCGTCTGGGTCAACTGTTCATCTTCTGCGGCCTGAGGAGACAGAAACGTCGGCAACAACCGCGGGGTTACGCCCTTAAATCTGCCGATAGACGACAGCCGCACCAATTCGCGCCGCATCTTTTTTTTGTCTTCAGTATCAGCCCGCGCACCAGAAGAAAACAAGCCAAGCCCCCTCACCCGGTCAGGGTCGAGACGAGCTGTTTCCATTGCGATATATCCCCCCATAGACAGCCCGAACAAGATAAGCGGGCCGTCGGTCTCCTCAAGAAGGCGCCGGGCCATCGCGGTAAGGCTGTCAAGGCCTGTGGTATCAGCGACCAGAACTTTATGTGTTTTGGCAAGTTCAGCCTGCTGGGCCGCAAACAGGGCTGATGTGCATAATAAACCGGGAATTAAGACGATTGTGGACATCAGAGCCACCCTTGTTCAAGCTAAACCTTAACGCGCTGTTGCTGTCAGAAACTATAGGCAAGAGCCCGCCGCAAAGCCAGCCCTGCCCTGCATTTGACCGGACATTAAAATGGGTGTATCATCGCGGCGTTTACGTCTGTCGAGGATGGCTATCATCCCGGCACATGAATATGCCAAAGACAGCCCTGAAGGCTGTTGTAACAAAGGGTTTATACTATCTCTTCCTCATTTATTGATCTGGGGCTCAGCGACGAGCTTGTTAACGCCGTCACTCAGCTTGGCTATGAACAGCCCACACCTATCCAAAGCGCGTCTATTCCGTCTGTATTGATGGGCCGGGACATTCTGGGCTCAGCCCAAACGGGGACAGGCAAAACCGCCTCTTTCACGCTGCCGATGATCGATATTCTGGCGTCCGGACGGGCGAAAGCGCGGATGCCGCGCTCACTTATTCTGGCCCCTACCCGCGAGCTGGCCGCACAGGTCGCCGAATCGTTTGAAAAATTTTCTGTTAACCATAAAATGAGCATGGCGTTGCTGATCGGCGGGGTCAGCTTTTCTGACCAGGACGCCGCCCTTAGCAAGGGCGTTGATGTGCTTATTGCCACACCCGGCCGCCTGCTGGACCATTTTGAGCGCGGCAAGGTTCTGCTTCAGGACGTAAAAATCCTGGTGATTGACGAAGCTGACCGGATGCTGGATATGGGCTTCATCCCTGATGTAGAACGGATTGTCAGCTATCTGCCGGTGATGCGGCAGACCCTGTTCTTCTCGGCGACCTTGTCTGAAGAAATTCATACGATCGGCAGCAAGTTCGTGATGAATCCAAAGACGATCGAAGTGGCCAAGCCGGCCACAACTGCAGACACCATCAGCCAGCATCTGGTGCGCACTTCATTCAAACAGAAACGCTCTGCCTTGCGCGACCTGCTGCGGACGGAAGATATCCAGAACGCGGTGATTTTCTGTAACCGTAAACGCGATATTTCCACCTTGCTGTCGTCTTTGAAACGGCATGGTTTTGATGCGGCGGCCCTGCATGGTGACATGACGCAGAGTGCCCGTCTGGCAGCGCTGGATGAGTTTAAAAACGGCCAGACACCATTGCTGATCGCCTCTGATGTTGCGGCCCGCGGGCTTGATATCCCCACGGTCAGCCATGTGTTCAATTTCGATGTACCGTCAAATGCCGAAGATTATGTCCACCGGATCGGCCGCACCGGCCGTGCAGGCCGTCATGGACGCGCGTTTACCCTGGCCGCAGGTGACGATGATGATAAGGCGGTGAAGGCCATTGAAAAGCTGACCGGCCAGCCTATCCCGGTTCTGTCTGGTTCTGCTGAGAAGACACCAACACAAGAGGCTGACACGGCGTCTTCGAAACCGGCTTCACGCACCTCTCGCAGGCGCAACAAACCGGAACAGGCTAGAGACGCCAAGCCAGAAACCGCAAAGGCCAATAATGACAATGCTGGTAAGGATCAGGGGGGCCGCCAGCAGCATCGTGAAAAACGCCCGCCAGCCTGGAAAGGCACCAGCTTTAAAGACTGTGACCATATCCCGGCGTTCCTGCGGTAACGTTTGGTTTGCTGTTTCTAGCTTGCTGTTTCTAGTTTGCCGTTTCTAGCTTGCTGTTGCTAGTTTGCCGTTTCCAGGGCCTTAGCCACAATTTCACCCAGATTGGCAGAGAGCTGCTGTGTTGAAAGCTGTTCAACAGCCGCTATCATCTGGGCACGCCGGCCCGCCTCAATATGACCAAAGCGCGTTAACACCAGCGCCAGACGGGCGGCAATCTGCGGGTTGCGACTGTCCATCTCGGCAATCTGATCTGCAATAAACCGATAACCACTCCCATCAGCTTTGTGGAACTGCACCGGATTGGCCATGGCAAAAGCCCCCAGAACAGAGCGCAGCTTGTTCGGGTTATCCGCATCAAACACCGCATCACCCATCAGACGACCCAGCTGGTCGATGGTACCGGCATAAGGGGCGGACGCCCCCAGGCTAAGCCACTTTTCCATAACCAGTGAAGAGGCCTTCCAGCGCTCATAAAACCGATGGAGGCAAGCCTCACGTTCATCGTGCCGAGTCACATTCAGGGCCGAAAGCCCGCCCATGGACAAGGTCATGTTCAGATCAGAACTTTGACGGGCGGCGGTTTGGGTTGCATCATCCATACCGGCGGCCACACCCAGATAAAGGCACCTGTTACGCAGCGCCCGGCCCGCCGCTGTTTCGGCCGTGCTGTCATCAGCAAGGCAACTGGCTATGAGGTCTGATAAGCGGCTGCCAAGGGCACCTTGAAGGGCTTGCCTTGCCTGCCATATCGCAACCGGATCTGCATCTGTGGTGCGATGTTCTACCTCTGACTGGCCCGGCACAGACAGGCACAACGCCTTATAATCGTCCCGCAAAGCGGTATCGGCAAAGGTTCCGGACAGGGCTGTGGCCAAGGCTTCTTCGGTGGCGGTCTCCAGTTCACAAGAGGACAGCCGCGCTTTCAGCGCTAGATGGGCCAGACGCTGACACGCCTCATACCGGTTAAAGCCGTCTGTATCATGCGCCGCCAGAACCGCCAGTTCTTCAACGCTCAGATCATCATGCAGGCGCACCGGCGCCGAAAACCCGCGCAACGCTGACGGTACCACAGGCTGGCTTGTCGGTGCGCTCAGCGCCAGCGTAACGGTCTGTTCAGGGCCGGTCAGCAGAATGGTCTGCTCAACCGCCGCCGCCTCGCCGTCAATGCTGAAGCTGTGCATATCACCCTGCGCGCCAACCAGCCCCAGCCTGACCGGAATGGGCTGGGCTGTGGTGGCTGTACCGGCCGCCGTCGCCTTCAGGTTTTGTGTCAGGCGCAGCTCAATACTGTCTGCGGTCTGAGACTGGCGCGTAATGGCTAGATCAGGTGTGCCAGCCTGGCTGTACCAGCGCGAAAACGCAGATAAGTCAACATCATTGGCCTCTGCCAGCGCGGCCAGGAAATCATCACACGTCACCGCCTGGCCATCATGCCGCTGGAAATATAAATCAACCCCGCGCCGGTACCCTTGTGGCCCCAGAAACCCGCTCAGCATGCGGATCACCTCTGCCCCTTTTTCATAGACCGTGGGGGTGTAGAAATTATTAATCTCAGAATAGGTATCAGGGCGGATCGGATGGGCTGTCGGGCTGGCATCCTCTGGGAACTGGATCGCCCGTAACATGGCGACATCCTCTGCCCGCTTGACGGTTTCATCATGCATATCCGCGCTGAAACACTGGTCCCTGAACACAGTCAGGCCTTCTTTCAAGGTCAGCTGAAACCAGTCACGGCAGGTTACCCGGTTGCCAGACCAGTTATGAAAATATTCATGCGCGATAATCGATTCAACCCGCCCCAGATCATCATCAGTTGCGGTAGCCGGGTCCGCCAGCACAAACTTGCTGTTAAAGATATTGAGCCCCTTATTTTCCATCGCGCCCATATTGAAATGGCTGACCGCAACGATTTGAAACAGGTCCAGATCATATTCCAGGCCATAGGCCTGTTCATCCCAGCGCATCGATTTTTTCAGACTGTCCAAGGCGTGGCCGGTCAGATGCTGGTTGCCATGTTCAACCCATATCTGCAAGGTCACATCACGGCCCGAAGCGGTGGTGATATGGTCTTCAACGCACGCCAGATCCCCGGCCACAAGCGCAAACAGATAACAGGGCTTGGGGTGCGGGTCATGCCACAGCACATAATGACGGCCGGGGCTGTCCTGGCCGGCTGGCCCGGCTTCCAGCTTGTTACCGTTGCTGAGCAGTTGCTTATATTTCTGATCGGCTTCGATGCGCACGGTGAATACGCTCATCACATCAGGCCGGTCCGGATAATAACAAATCCGCCGGAAACCTTCAGGTTCACATTGTGTGCACAACATGTCACCAGACAAATACAGCCCTTCAAGGGCGGTGTTGGTAAATGGCGCGCAGGTTGAGGTGATGGTGACCTCATGCTGGTCGTTCAAGCCGTTTATCTGCAGTGTGTCTGCGTCCAGGCGATAGCGATCTGCAGCCAGAAATTCACCATCCAGCTGAACAGACACCAACGACAGCCCGCGCCCGTTCAACACCAGACTGTCAGTGGCCTCGGCAGCGGGGTTAGCCTCAATCATCAGGCTGACGCAAACGGTTGTATCCGGCTCATCGATGCTGACATCAAGGCGTGTTTCGTGCACCAACCAGGCAAAAGGGGCATAATCTTGACGGTGAATGCGGACCGGTGTCTGTCTAGCTTCCATCTCTGGACGTCGTATAGGCTGTCTCACAATGTTCAGCACAATAGGGTTTTCCCGGCACAATCGGCTCACCGCAGAAGTTGAATTCAACGGTTTTCGGATCCCCTGATGGCCAAACACATTTGGAGCGAGACCATTTGATGTCGCGCAACACCAGACGCAGCGGCAGGTCGCGCTGTTTCACCTGCTGTTTTTGCTGACGTTCAACCTTGGATATCGGTGACTGGCGTTTCGGCAGCTTAAGGCGGTGTGCTTTACCGGCAACAGCGTTACGGGTTACCCCCAGCTGTTCGCCTATCTGGGAGATAGACAAGCCTGAATCCCATAATGTCCTCAGCTTTTCAAGACGTTCTTCTGTCCAGCTTGTTTCTTCAGCCATCAGCTGCCCTCATCTGGTTATGCTTTGTTTTACTTAATCCGCCAGCCATCAGTTTTCAATATGAAATCAGGTCAGCTCTGGGTTTTTCTGGTAGGCGCCAATGAAAGCACCGATAAGATCGACCTGATAATCCAGCATATGCCTGCCGATATGCACCGGCCGGCCAGACTGTTCAGCCACCTCAATCAATTGGGTGCGGTCCGGGATCATGATGATATCACAAACCAGGCAATCTGCCCGCAACCGCGTGATATCCAGCGGCAGATCATCTCCCTCATGCAGGCCAAGCGGGGTTGCGTTAATCACCATATCATAGCTGTCATAAACCACCTTATCGGCCGGTACAGCAAACACGCCCGCTTCAGCCCGCAGCCGGTGAACCAGCGCGGCAGCCTGTTCAGCCCGGCTGTGCGTACGGTTCATTATATCCACCCGGCCAACCGGATGTTCAGACAAGGACAGCGCAATCGCCCTGGCGGCCCCGCCTGCCCCGACAATTAAAATCGACTTGTTGTTGAGGATATCTTCGGGCGCTTCACCAGCCGGGTTTTCGCCCAGCAAACCAGCCACAAACCCATGCCCGTCAAAATTATCTCCGTACAGACGGCCATCAGCATCAAAACGGACCGCGTTTACCGCATCAGCGGCCTTTGCGCCTGGGCCAAGCTCATCACAAAGCTCAGCAAGGGGCAGCTTATGCGGGATGGTGACTGCCGCACCTTCAAAATTACCTAACGCCCGCAGCCCGTTAACGCCATCTTTCAGATGTTCAGGCGGAATATCCACCGGCACCATGACCGCATCAATGCCGCGCGCGGTGAAAATCTGGTTGAAGATCATCGGGGCACGGACATGATCTGTCGGACAGGCAATACAGCCGAACAGGCGGGTTGTGCCGGAAACAGGAGCTATTTTTTGATATGGCGATGCAGACAATTTCTTCACATTCCTTATTTTATTCACGCAAAAGAGGGGGTCCTTAAGCAAAGCTGTACAGCTATCAAGCTATTGCCACACTGCTGCCTAAATTAAGCCTGAATTGCCCCTATTCTTATCCTATGTAGCGTTAAAAATCATCAGCAAAGGCCAGCATAACAGCATCAAGGAGGGCGGCTATGGGCAAAAATCAGCAGACAATATGGCTGGCCGGGTTTACCGGCCTCAGCGCGGCCTGTGTTATCAGCGCCTTGTTATCCGCTGGTCCGACCAGCCCGATCTCTTCTGCGCCATCTGCTCCACGCCAGCCGCACGCCCTGCTGGCGGCCAATACCAACCATGACCAGACGATCACCCTGGCTGAGGTCAGGCAGATGCTGGAGGGCCATTTTGCCAAGCTGGACACCGACAGTGACGGCCTGATTGACAGAGATGAATATGCCGGCCGGCACATCCATCTGTTTGCCGCTATCGATGCCGACCAGGACCAGATACTGACCCCGGCTGAGGTCCGGTTGCATAAAACAAACAGCACGTTGCTCCATTTGACCGCCTATCAATAACAGGCGCCACCCCCTCGCTGCACCGGCCTGGATAGACGCCGGGCCGCAGCCCTGACTGGCAATAGCCTCATGCGCACCGGTTTTTCTCCTCTCCCGATAGCTGCGCGGCTATTGCCAGCATCGGGCGCAAACTCAACACCGATGCTCTATAAGAGATTTTGCTTACACGTCCTCATCAGAGGCCAGATCAAGAGAGGCGGAATTGATACAGTAACGAAGGCCACCCGCATCAACCGGCCCATCTTCAAAGATATGGCCTAAATGGGCTTCACACTGGCGGCAATGCACTTCTGTTCTGACCATGAAGAAACTGCGGTCAGAGCGTGTGTCCACGGCCTCCTCATCACAAGGGGCGGTGAAGGACGGCCACCCCGTCCCAGAATCAAATTTATCTGCGCTTTCAAACAAGGCCGCCCCACAGCAGATGCAATGGTAAGTGCCCGGTGTTTTGCAGTCATGATAGCGGCCGGTAAAAGCCCGCTCAGTCCCGTGTTTACGAGTTACGTGATACTGTTCCGGGGTAAGCTGGTCCTGCCATTCCTGGTCTGATTTGACGATTTTCGGGCTCATGCGGCGTCCTGTTTTGCTTTCATTACCTGCCAGATGTTCTGCAATGTTGCCGGCATATCAATATGCACCACATCAAGCGCATCACACAACGCAGAAATAACCGCAGGCGGCGCGCCAATGGCCCCGGCCTCACCAGCACCCTTCACACCCAGCAGATTGTTCTGGCAACGGGTACCGCGCCGTGAAATCGAAAAAGACGGCATATGATCGGCCCGCGGCAGCGCATAATCCATCAGCGACCCGGCCAGAAGCTGGCCGTCCTCATCATAGGCCACATGTTCATACAAGGCCTGTCCGATGCCTTGGGCAATACCGCCATGGATCTGGCCTTCCAGTGTAAGCGGGTTAATGATCTCGCCAAAATCATCAACCACTGTGTACCCTACAATCTCAGGCCGGTAGGTCTGCTGGTCCACTTCTATTTCAACAATATGACAGCCATAAGGATAGGTCGCGCCATCAGTGGTGTATTTATGCAGCCGGTTCAAAGGATGCTGGGCCGGATCATCTGTTGCGATAAGCCGGACCAGATCTTCAATGGTAACAGACTGGTTGGTGCCCGCCGCGGTGAAAATCCCCTCGGCGAACTGAATATCGGCTTCATCAGCCTGCAGGTGGTCAGCGGCAAACGGCAGTGCAGCTTCAGCAATCAGACCGGCCGCCTGCATCAAGGTTGACCCCAGAACAGCAGACATACGTGCGCCGCCTGTGGTACCGGCAGGTGTGCGCAGGCTGTCGCCCTGAACCACCTTGATCAGCTCTGCATCATAGCCCAAACGCGACGAGAAAATCTGAGTTAAAGTGGTGCGGTGAGCCTGGCCATTATCCTGTTGGGCCGCATAGATGGTGACGCTGCCGTCCTGGTTAAATTCAACATCCACGCCGGCATCACCGCCGCCGCCGCATTGCTCCAAATACATCGCAAGCCCGATACCGCGCAGCTTGCCCTGTTTGGCGCTGGCGGTGCGGCGTCCTTCAAAACCTGACCAGTCTGCCTTCTGCAGCGCGTCTGCCAACAAGCCCGGCATATCGCCTGAATCAACCGTCCCGCCCTCAACCATCGGATACGGGATTTGCTCTGGCTTAATAAGATTGACCTGGCGGATGGCGATGCGATCCATATCCATCGCATCAGCGATATGGTCAATCAGCCGTTCCAGCAGATAATTTGCCTCTGGCCGGCCCGCCCCGCGAAACGCATCCACCGCCGGGGTGTTGGTAACAATCCCGCGCACCTCCATACCGGCAACCGAAATATCATACGGTCCGGTCAAGGTCCGGCAGGCCGACAGGGTCGGGATATAGATGCTGAAATTGGACAGCCAGGCCCCCATATTGGCATGCACCAGCACATCCAGAGCCAGGATTTTACCGGTTTCGTCAACCGCCGCCCGGGCTTTGGTCCGGTTGTCACGGCCATGCAGGTCTGACAGATAGCTGTCTGACCTGTCCTGTTGCCAGCGCACAGTCTGGCCAACGGTTCTGGCTGCCCAAGCGATACAAAGCTGTTCGGGGTGCAGGAAAATCTTATAACCGAAGCCGCCGCCGACATCGCCGGTCAGCAGCTGTATCTGGTCCTTCTCCATGCCTAAGGCCTTGGCAATCTGGCCAGACAGGCCAACCGGGCCTTGTGTGCCGCACCACATCCGCAGGCCGCCTGTTTGTGCCGACGGCTGGGCCACCATGGGCCGGGTTTCCATTGCATTCGGCATCACCCGGCTGTTGATAACGTCAACTTCAACCAGTTTTGCGCCGGCCGCAACGGCCCTGTCTATCTCTGCCCGGGCCTTGTCAATGGTGCCCGCTTCCCAGCTAAACACGGTATTATTCGGATAACATTCATAAAGCTGCGGGGCCTCAGCCGCGGTCGCTTCATACACATCACAAACCGCGTCCATGGGGTCATAGTCAACATCGATAAGCTCGAGCGCGTCCAGCGCGTGCTGGCGTGTCTCAGCCACTACCATCGCGACGATATCGCCGGCATGACGGATTATATCCCGCGCCATCGCCGGTTTGGTGGTTCTGGCGACCTGGCTGCCGTCACGGTTATCAACGTAATGCTGACAATGAATTTCACCGACATTATCAGCAGCCATATCGGCCTGGCCAGCGACCAGATGCACCCCGTCTGCGGCGCGGGCCGCGCTGAGGTCAAGATGGCTGAGGCGGGCATGCGCAAAAGGAGACCGCAGAAAGGCCACCGCCAGCCCCTCACCGGGCATCTGGTCATCTGTATATTGCCCTTTGCCGATAAGCAGATTGGCATCTTCGAGCCGCTTTACAGTCTGTCCTACTCCGAATTTCATAGTCTTCTGTTCCTGTATGTCATCTGAACTTGTGGGGTGAGACGAGCCCCTCATTTGTTAACGTGAAGAGCCCTTGTGATAAAAAACATAAAAGGTTTGCCCGTGTTTTCAACCATCTTTTCCAAATTCGATCCAAGTTGTGTAGACCCGGTAACCGGTGGTTATCCAGCACAGCACGCCAAAGCCCACAGCAAGCGGCACAAACAGGCTGGGAAACAGTAATATCAGAACAAAAACAGCAATGGTTTCTGTCCCCTCGGTCAAGCCGCCCAAATAGGCAAAGCTTTTATTTTCGGCCTGTGGGCGCGGGGCTCTGTGCTGGTGTTTGGCATCTAAAATGGCATAGGCCAGAAAGCTGGTCCCCGTCCCTGCAAAACTGAGCATCAAAAAGGCCGCCGCCGGGGCCAGTTCCGGCTGGCGGACCGCAAAACAGAACGGAACCAGCGCATAGAACAGAAAATCACAGACAATATCCAGATAGCCGCCAAAATCGGTTGGCTGGGTCAGACGGGCCACCGCCCCATCCAGCCCGTCCAGAAGCCGGCTGACCACAAGTGCCAGAAGCGCCCAGAAATAAGCCTCAAGGCAAATCAGAACCCCGCAGACAAGCCCGGTCGCAAAGCCGGCAAGGGTCAGCATATTCGCGCTCAAACCAACGCGCAGACACAAACCTCCTATTCCGGTCAGGACCGGGTCTATCACCGGCCTCAGCTTTGCATCAAACATCTGTTTTTTGCTCCAAAAGGCGTCCCGCCCACACAGGCGCACTACCGGAATAACGTTATCCCAGAATTAATAAGTGTGACCAAGCACTGTTTGGGCCGCCAGACAACGCTGGCCAAGCTGGAGCGCGGCAGCGCGTTGCCCCTGGAAGCTGACCTCAACGACCCCGCCAAACAGGGCCAGCCCGATACAGTCAGACGGGGCGGTTTTGCGCCCCTCATGCAGGAAACACTGAATGAACCGGCACGCCTTGGCCCCATACTGGGTCAACATCACCTGATGCCCGGCCGCAGATAAAAAAGTCACTTCACGCCGGACACGCTGGTCATCTGGCGGCAGGTCAAGGGCCGAAAAATCAAAACTGCCGTCAATCCAGGTAATGTCCTCTGTCTGGCCGCTGACCGGCGCATAGTGAAGATGGCTGTCCAGACCATCAGGTACAAGAAAGACGCGGCACCTCTCATCAGCGCCTTTGTAAATATAAACCACACGGCCATCAACCGGCGCAAACACACATTCTGGTTTGCCCGGCTCCTCTCGTCCCGTGGTATCAGCAGGGCTTACGGTTACCCGCAGGATAAGCCAGATATAGATCATCAGGCCAAACCCCAGCAGCCCCAGCGGCAGAGCCACCGCCAACAGGCCCACACAGAGCAATCCGGCACACGCTTTAATCGGCCAGCCTGGCACTTGTGATGGTGACTGCAACAGCTCTTTCAGGTGCAGCATCTGGCTCACTTTGCGGCCTCCTCACGGGTGTCTGCCTCCTGTTCCGGCAGAGCAAAAATCTGCGCCGGATAAATCAGATCAGGGTCGGTAATCCGGGTCTGGTTGCGCTTCACGATATCAAGGTAGCGTATGCCGTCCCCATAGGTGCGATAAGCAATACGCCACAACACATCACCTTTTTCGATCACCACCATATCGCTACCATCGCGGCCGATATCCAGCTGGGCAAAGTCAAAATCAAGCGCGCGTGAAGCGATGACTTCGCCATCTTCATCCAACAGCTCGCTGAGCAGACGCGCCGCCTTTGCAGTGAGGCCAGTGGTGTTAATCTCTGCCGTCCAGTTGCCGCTCCCCGCCTCTGGTTGGGCGGTGAACCCCGCTTCATTCAAAGCCCCGCGGACAAGCGCGCCGCCCGCCGATGCTCCTTTGATAAGCAGCACATCATCCCCCGCCCAGCTCAAGGTCAAGACCTGAAGGCGGGCCGGTTCAACCAGCAGAGCCGCCACTTCAGGGGTCAGCGCTTTACCGTCTGCGCCCGCTTGGGTATCGGCTTGTGTGCCGATTTGTGTATCGGCGCCGTCTTGCAGGCTGACCAGCTCATCAGGAGCTTGAATAAGCTCGGCCTCGGCCTGCTGTGTCATCGGCACCAAAGCGACCAGAGGCTTATCTTCGCCTGTGGCGGCCAGTTCAACCACAATCGCGCGATCCGCCCGAATTGTCTGGCCGTCTGCGGTGCGCAGCTCAACAATGATCAGATGGTTACCCGGGCTGAGCGGCTCTTCAGCAATAGCCACCCATTCGCCAGACGCCGCAACGGTGGTCTGGGCGAGGGTTTTGTTCTGCTCAAAGATGTGAATATCAGCCTCAGCACTGCCCCGGCCCGCAAACACAGCTGAGCCATCCGGCCCGATACGCACCACCTCAATTTGCAGAACAGCGCCCGACACCTCCGAGGCGCTCGGCGCTGTGGGCGTTCCGGCGGGCTGTTCAGCCGCGCTGCCGGTATCCGTGTTTGTCGCTGTTTGTGTATCAGTGCCGGTTTGTGTATCAGCTTCGGGTGCTGAGGCAACAGCGGTCTTCTCAGGCGGCGAGGCCGCGGATTGTTCAGCAAGAATTGGCGTGGTTGATGTGGGCGCCGGGGTTTGCGTGCTGTAAAACGCCCAAACCAGAGCCAAGGCCGCAAGACCGCCCCCGATAATCAATAAACCGGCAATTATCAGCCGCATACGCCGTCCCCCGTATCATGTCTGTATCAAAACATCATCTCGTTGTTATGGTATCGCTGAAACCAGATGAAGACAAATAGAATTGCCCCGACAGACTTGCCGCGAAGGGTTCCGGCGAACACGGCCCGGCCGTTCTTACCTGAATTCTGCGGGGCTGATCACCGCGGGCTGTTTTTTCATGTGGCAGCAAAATATGAATTCAATTACCCTGTAAGACGGCAGCGCTTTGTTTTTTAGAGTCTGTCCAGATATAAAGTTTATGTTTTAGTAAGGGGACAGACATGGCAAATTTCTGTGTATTCGGCGGTGCGGCAAAAGGCACTTCAGACCAGTTCGGAACAGATGCCGAAACCATTGGCCGGATGCTGGCCGCACGCGGTCATAAGCTGACCTATGGCGGGGGACGCACCGGGCTGATGGGCGCGGTATCCAGCGGCGCGCTGGGCGCGGGCGGCCATGTCCATGGCATTATCCCCCATTTCCTGGAAAACCTGGAGGTCGGCAACCAGCAGGTTCAGGAACTGGAAGTGGTTGAAAACATGCATGAGCGCAAAGCCAAAATGTATGGCCAGGCTGACGGCTTCATTGTGCTGCCCGGGGGGCTTGGCACAATGGATGAATGGATGGAAGTGATGACCTGGAACCAGCTGGGCCTGTTGAATGCGCCGGTGTTTGTGATGAACACGGACGGCTACTGGCAGGCAATGCTGGATATGCTCACCCATGCCAACAAAACCGGTTTCATCCATTCCAAAGGTGTTTTTGAGCTGTATGTCGGGGCCTCTCCTGATGAGCTGATTGATCTGATTGACGGCAAGAAGCGCGCCACAGGCTGACGCCGGGTAGACAGACATGCCAGAATAGCATGCACCAGAATAGCATGCACCGAACCAGCATGCACCAGACCCGCATGCACCAGACCCGCATGCACCAGACCTTGCGCGCGTGCGCATTTCGCAGTAAACAACCCTCACTGATTAAATATTGAGGTCAGTTCCGCAGGCCACCTTTCGGTCTGCCTTGGGGATAATTGTGCGATAAAAGCGGGGAAGAGCCATGAGCAAAATCAAAGTTAAAAATCCTGTCGTTGAAATGGACGGCGATGAGATGACCCGGATCATCTGGCAGAAAATTAAAGACAAGCTGATCCACCCCTATCTGGATATTGACCTGAAATATTTTGACCTCGGCATGGAAGCCAGAGACGCAACAGATGATCAGATCACAATTGATGCGGCCAACGCGATTAAAAAATACGGGGTCGGTGTTAAATGTGCGACCATCACCCCTGATGAGGCCCGGGTTGAAGAGTTTGACCTGAAGAAAATGTACAAATCACCAAACGGAACCATCCGCAACATCCTGGGCGGTACCGTGTTCCGCCAGCCGATTATCTGCAGCAACGTGCCGCGTCTGGTACCCGGTTGGACCCGGCCGATTGTGATCGGTCGCCATGCCTTTGGTGACCAGTACCGCGCCACCGATATGAAAGTGTCCGGGCCCGGAACACTGACCCTCACCTTCCAGCCTGCAGATGGCAGCCCGGCCACCACCGAAACCGTCTATGACTTCCCGGATGGCGGTGTCGCGATGGCCATGTACAACCTTGATGAATCCATCAAAGGGTTTGCCCGGGCTTGTATGAATTACGGCCTTGATCTGGGCTGGCCGGTATATCTGTCCACCAAAAACACCATCATGAAAGTCTATGATGGCCGCTTTAAAGACCTGTTCCAGGACGTCTTCGATACCGAATATAAGGACAAGTTTGAAGCTGCCGGCATTACTTATGAGCACCGCCTTATCGATGATATGGTCGCCTGTGCCATGAAATGGGACGGCGGCTTTGTGTGGGCCTGTAAGAACTATGACGGCGATGTACAGTCAGACACCGTTGCGCAGGGCTTTGGCTCATTAGGGCTGATGACCTCTGTTCTGATGACACCGGACGGTAAAACAGTTGAAGCTGAGGCCGCCCACGGCACAGTTACCCGTCACTACCGCCAGCATCAGCAGGGCAAACCAACCTCAACCAATCCTATCGCCTCTATCTTTGCCTGGACCCGCGGCCTGTCTTACCGGGCCAAATTTGATGACACACCTGAAGTGGCCCGGTTTGCCGAAACACTGGAGCAGGTCTGTATCCAAACCGTTGAAAAAGGCAAGATGACCAAGGATTTGGCGGTCCTGATTAACCCTGACCAGAGCTATCTGAGCACAGATGAGTTCCTGGACGCGCTGGATGCAAACCTGCAGAAAGCCATGGCCGGTTAATCACCCCCCTCATCTTGAGAAAAAAAACGCCAGCCGGACCCGTACCGGCTGGTTTTTTTTCTGCCCGGGAACCGGCCGGTCAGCCGCCAAGGGCGGCCCGTACCGCCGCCACCGCCGCATCAGCCTGGCCCGCATCAGGCCCGCCTGCCTGGGCCATGTCAGGACGACCGCCGCCGCCCTTACCGCCAAGCGCCGCAGAGGCCAGACGGACCAGATCAACCGCGCTGTGTGTTGCGGTCAGATCATCGGAAACCGAGACCACACAAGAGGCCTTGTTGTCATCCGTGGCAATCAGACAGATAACCGTGGAGGTTGCCCCCTGACGCAGCTGATCTGCGGTTGATTTCAAATCCTTGGCCGGTGTATCCGGCAACACCCGCGCAATATAGGCCAGATTGCCGATATGCTCAGCCTCTGCTGCCCCGCCGCCTGTGGCCAGTCTTTGGCGCAATTCGCTGACCTCACGTTCCAACCGCCGCCGATCATCCAGTATTTGGGTGACCCGGGCCTGAAGCTGGTCAGGAGACGATTTAAGCTGATCAGCCAACGCCCCGACCAGCGCACTGCGCTGCCCTAAGAAGGCCAGGCCGGCCTGATGGGTTACCGCCTCTATCCGGCGCACACCGCCCGCAACAGCTGATTCGGACGCAATCTTCAACAACGCGATATCGCCGGTCTGGTCAACATGGGTACCGCCGCACAGCTCTACCGACCAGGCAGACCGGCCAGCCACATCAGATGACCCGCCCATAGAGACCACCCGCACCTCATCGCCGTATTTCTCGCCAAACAAGGCCAGCGCGCCCTCTTCTAACGCCTCATCGGGAGTCATAATCTTAGTTGAAACCGCGCTGTTCATGCGGATGCGGGCGTTAACAATTTCTTCAACAGAGCTAATCTCAGCTGGCGTCATCGCCTTAGGGTGCGAGAAGTCAAACCGCAACCGCGCGTCGGTAACCAGTGAGCCCTTCTGGGCCACATGTTCGCCCAATACCTGGCGCAATGCCTCATGCAGCAGGTGAGTTGCGCTGTGATGCGCCTTTAAGGCTTCACGCCGGGCCGCATCAACACTGAGCGAAACCGGCTGTTCAGGGCTGAGACTGCCGCTCTCCATCCGGGCCTGATGCAGGAACAAGCCAGCTGTCTTGGTGGTGTTGGTGATACGGGCGCTCCCCTCAGCCCAGCTGATGGTTCCGGTATCGCCAACCTGGCCACCTGATTCGCCGTAAAACGGGGTCTGGTTGACACAGATAATCACCTCATCACCGGCCTTCGCAGTTTCCGCCGCCTGGCCGTCTTTAACAAGGCTGGTCACCACCGCTTCGGCGCCAAGACGGGTATAGCCCAGAAATTCGGTCGGGCCGTGCGTGTCCGCCAGTTCAAGGAAAATCTTTGCATCTGCTGTTTCACCAGAACCGGCCCAGGCGGCGCGCGCCGCGTCTTTCTGTGCCTTCATCGCCGCCTCAAATCCGGCGGTATCCACGGTCCAGCCATAGCCGCGCATGAAGTCTTCGGTCAGGTCCAGCGGAAAGCCATAGGTGTCATACAGCCGAAACGCGGTCTGGCCATCCAACACCCCGCCTGACGCCTTGCCCTCTACTTCGGTTGTCAGCAACTTAAGACCGCGCGCCAGCGCTTCTTTAAAGCGGGTTTCTTCCAGCCGCAGCGTTTCGGTTATCAGAGGTTCAGCGCGCACCAGTTCGGGATAATGGCCGCCCATCTCACGCACAAGCGAGGTGACCAGACGATGCATCACCGGCTCATCACAGCCCAGCTGGTGCAGATGGCGCATCGCCCGCCTCATAATCCGCCGCACCACATAACCACGGCCCTCATTTGACGGCAGAACCCCGTCTGAAATCAAAAAACCGGCAGAGCGCAGATGGTCAGCCACCACGCGGTGAGACACATTCTGCGGACCATCAGGGTCAGTGTTCGACACATCGGCAGACGCCTCAACCAGGGCACGCATCAAATCAATATCATAATTATCATGCTTGCCCTGCAACACAGCCGCAATCCGCTCCAGCCCCATGCCCGTGTCTATTGAGGGGCGCGGCAGGTCCAGACGCTCAGTTTCGGTCTGTTCATACTGCATGAACACCAGGTTCCAAATCTCAATAAACCGGTCACCATCTTCATCAGGTGAGCCAGGGGGACCACCCGGAATATGATCGCCATGATCGTAGAAAATCTCTGAACAGGGGCCGCACGGACCTGTCGGGCCCATTGACCAGAAATTATCTGATGTGGCGATGCGGATAATCCTCTCATCCGGCAGGCCGGCAATCTTGCGCCACAATGCGGCCGCTTCCTCATCCTCAGAATAAACCGTAACCAGCAGCTTGTCCCGGTTCAGCCCAAATTCGCCTGTCACCAATGACCAGGCCTGTTCAATAGCCACATCCTTGAAATAATCACCAAAGGAGAAATTCCCCAGCATTTCAAAGAAGGTATGATGCCGCGCCGTATAACCGACATTTTCCAGATCATTATGCTTGCCGCCAGCGCGCACACATTTCTGTGAGGTGGTGGCCCGGTTATAGGGCCGGCGTTCCAGACCGGTAAACACATTCTTGAACTGGACCATGCCGGAATTGGCAAACATCAGTGTCGGGTCATTCTGCGGAACCAGAGGGCTGGAGGCGACAATTTCATGGTCACGGCCGGCAAAGAAAGACAGAAAGCTGGATCGGATGTCAGTTACAGAGGTCATGGCGGGATCTTGTCATCAAAAGCAGAAAAAAACTGTTTATGCCCACCAGATAAGACAGCGCCCTGTCCGGCAGACCCATACCAGACCCGTTTTACGCAAAACAGCCCGCCATTGTCCAGCATTACAAACGCTCAGGGCCGGTTTCCCCCTCAATGAGCAACCGGCCGCCAGACCTTAAGCTGGTTTTGTATATGCCTGTTCGGGAACAGCGGACACCTGTCAGGCGTCAGCCTCCTCATCATTGGCAATGCTGGCATCCATCATCTGTTCCTGGACCAGCCCGGCATTAGACCGGATAGCTGTTTCCAGCTCATTGGCGATTTCAGGATGTTCAGACATGAAGTTCTTAGCATTTTCACGGCCCTGCCCGATACGCTGGCTGCCGTAAGAGAACCAGGCCCCTGACTTTTCAACCAGCCCGGCGGCCACGCCTAAATCAAGCAGCTCCCCAGTCTTGGAAATCCCCTCGCCATACATGATGTCAAATTCAACCGTGCGGAACGGGGCCGCCACCTTGTTCTTAACAACCTTCACGCGGGTCTGGTTCCCCACCACATCATCCTTGTCCTTAATCGCGCCAATACGGCGGATATCCAGACGAACAGATGCGTAGAACTTCAGCGCGTTCCCGCCTGTGGTGGTTTCCGGATTGCCGAACATCACGCCGATTTTGAGGCGTATCTGGTTAATGAAAATCACCAGACAATTCGACCGCGCAATAGAGGAGGTCAGTTTGCGCAACGCCTGGCTCATCAAACGGGCATGCAGGCCGACATGGGTGTCACCCATTTCGCCTTCCAGCTCAGCCCGCGGGACCAGAGCGGCCACCGAATCAATAACCAGCACATCAATTGCCCCGGACCGGACCAGCGTATCAGCGATTTCAAGTGCCTGTTCGCCAGCATCAGGCTGGGAAATCAGAAGGTCATCAAGATTAACGCCCAGCTTGCGGGCATAGGTCGGGTCAAGCGCGTGTTCAGCATCAACAAAGGCGCAGTTACCACCGGCCGCCTGCGCCTCAGCCACCGCATGCAGTGCCAGAGTGGTCTTTCCTGATGATTCGGGGCCGTAAATCTCAACAATTCGGCCTTTGGGAAAGCCGCCGATACCCAGCGCGATGTCCAAACCAAGAGAGCCGGTTGAGATTGCCTGAATGTCAACCACGCTGTCGCGCTGGCCCAGCTTCATTACAGAGCCTTTACCGAAGGCTTTCTCAATCTGGCCGATAGCCGCTTCCAAAGCCTTGGTCTTATCTGTTTCGTTCATCTTCAGTTCCACAAGTTCAGCACCCATTTGAAGCCTCCATCTTGCATAGTCTGTCCGGCCTGTCCATCACCGTCTGGCCGCAGGACTGATTTTTCGTCAACCTGAAGACGCCGATAGCTCAACCGCCCTCTTCACTGCTGATCATAACGCCTTTATGTACCGTTTTTGTTCCTTTTGTCAACAAGAATATTCACCTTTTGTTCTTTTTTTAATTTTTTCATTTTTTTTCGGGCGGTAAATCAATGCGTTGAAACGTCACACTATCGCTGGGCGCAAGTAGCTTTGTCTGATTTTGCAACTTTAGAATGCTGTTTTTACCGAAGAAACGTGTCATACAATCGGGTGAATCGGTTGGAGGTCATGATGGACGGGAACAGGACGCCGAGGGACTTCGTCTTCAAGGGGCTAGACTTGATGTCCGATCCTCTTTCCACTTATGTGGAATTGCGATTGCGAACAAGTTGGGGAGTGAACTGGCTGTCAGAGGCGCGGCAAAGATATGACGGATTACTGGCTAATGATGGTCGCCTGAACCGCGATGTCCTCATGTTATTGAAAACAGTTGATCGTTGCTGGGATCCTGCCTTCAGAGGGGCTTTGGGCAGAACAGACCGCGCCCATGTTAACGAATTAATTGATATAAGAAACCGCATTTCACACCAAGAATCTTTCACAGATGATGAGGCAGAACGTGCCTTATCCACAATGTCTCTGCTTATGAATACGATTGGCGAAAATGACTGCGCAGATAAATTGAAACAGATGCGGGCAGACATTCTGTTTCCGAGAGTCCAGCATACGACTGAACAGTCGGTCAGGCGCCCTGAACCGCCTTTACAAACAGTGCCTGCCTGGCCTGGAAGACGCAGATGGAATCCGGAGAATGTATCCCTGATTCTGGATGAAGTGAAACAGCAGACATTTTATACAAAGTCCGCAGGAATCCGGCATTTTATCTGCAAAGGGTTTATGGACAGAGAAATAGCGGATGCATACTCAGCTTATACCGTTAAGACCATGCCGCCCCAGTTTCCAAATCAGGTGCGGCGGAAAATGAATATTAAACGTGATTGCCCGGAGCAGTCGTGATCAGAGCCCCTCGCCTCAGCGCATTGGTCTTTATCAGTCGTCGCGGTGCACGCGTTCCATGCGTTCGTGCTGTTCCTGGGCCTGCAGCGACATAGAGGCAATCGGCCGGGCTTCCAGACGGGCAAGGCTTATAGGCTCATCTGTCTCGGTGCAATAGCCAAAGGTGCCATCTTCGATACGGCGCAGGGCTGATTCGATTTTCTGCAGCAGTTTGCGTTCCCGGTCACGCGTGCGTAAATCCAGCGCGGCCGCGCTTTCGATCTGGGCCCGGTCCATCTGGTCCGGCTTATGCAGGCTTTCGGTGGACAGATTAGCGATAGTCTGGTTCGCCTCATCCAGCAATTCACCCCGCCAGGCCAACAGCTTCTGGCGGAAATATTCGCGCTGCCGGTCATTCATGAACTCTTCATTGGCTGAGGGTTTGTAGCCTTCAGGCAAAACCGTGATCGGCGTATCAACAGGGGTCGAAGATTTTGGGTTGCCCATAACACAACTTCCTTTGCTGCCACACAAATTAACACCACACCAAAAAGAGCAGACCAAAAGGGTGCCTATGAGGTGATCGGGTCTCCCTGTTACTTGATTCCCGGTTTCGTTTCAAGCCCCTGTTATGCAGCGTAAAACCGGCGCCTGGCTGGTTTTCCTTATCAGGCCTGATTCCGCATCGATTGTTAATTTTGCGCTAATCACGCAAATGTGATTTGCCCTGCCCGCCCAATTGAAAAATGCTGAAGTGTGGTTCTGCACTGGTCTGGCCAGCCCCTGTTTGGAGAGACCGTTTCAGAGCCCACGCGTACCGGGGTCACAGCCAGTCATATCAGGGCTGCGCACTGCCCCCGGCAAAGTTAGGGCGCATGTCTTGTCCGGTGCACCGCCGGAAGGCAGCAGAAAAGGAGCAAACTTGTGAATATTCTCATTGTTGAAGATGATTCCATGATAGCCGATGCGATAGGGATCACCCTGTCTCAGGCCGGTTATCACCATGTCCACGCCCAGACCATTGAAGGAGCCTTGAATGAGCTGGAGCACAGCCAGATTGATGCCGTGCTTCTGGATATCAATCTGCCTGACGGCGATGGCACCCGCCTGACCCGCCTGATCAGAAAAAGCCACCTGCCGGTCCCCATTCTGGTGATTTCAGGTAATAGCCGGGTAGATGACCGGATAACAGCCCTCGGGGCGGGGGCAGACGGCTATCTGACCAAACCCTTTGACCGGCATGAGCTGATCGCCACACTGGAAGCCATTATCCGGCGGTCAAACGGCCATTCCTCTGCGCAGATTGAGGCCGGTAACATGATGATTGACCTGTCCCGCAATGTGATCACAATCGACGGTGAATTTGTTGCGCTGACCCAGAAAGAATATCAGATTGTGCATCTGTTATGCATGCGTAAAGGCGCGGTGTTGAGCAAGGAAAGCTTTATTGCGCATCTATATGGTGGCATTGATGAGCCCGATTCAAAAATCATTGATGTGTTTATCTGCAAACTGCGCCGCAAGCTGGAGGCTTCCGGGCTGAAGCAGGCCAGCATTGATACCGTCTGGGGTCAGGGCTATGTGCTGCGGGATGACCTGGCGATTGCCAGTTGACCCTTGCCTTGCCAAGGCGGATACCAAAAGGCGCCGTCTTGCCTTGGGTGATAAAGAAATAAGACAAAAAGGGCCGCCCGGCCCCGCCGCCGGGCGGTCTTGTCTTTGGCGGTTTTCAGTGGTGTGATGTTCGGGGCAGGTGTGAGAAGAGATATCGCATTAGACAGGGGCAGCGCGATACCCTAAACTGGGGGCCGAAGCGGCGGGGGAGACCAGCGGGCCATGATATTTGATTTTGAGGTAGGTGATTTTGTACGCCACCCGGCACGCCCGGACTGGGGGGATGGCCAGGTCCAGTCCATCATCGGCCAGGTGGTGACGGTCACCTTTGAAGATGCCGGGAAACAGGTCATTCATGCCGAGCATATTGGCCTTGAGCTTGTCGCAGAGAAGACAGAACAGGCCAGAAATCGATAAACGAGAGCAGCTGTTTCTGGTCACAGTGAGGGCCGTTAAACGGCTGTCCGCAGCCTGAGTTGATGCACAAAAAGTCTTAAGGAACCGCTAAAGATGCCAGATACATCTATCACCCCGGACAGCCCGCATCATCAGCCAAAACAACCGGGGCCACAAAAAAGACAAGGCCGGTTCAAGCCAAAGGGCCGTCAGGTTGATCCGCAACGGCTGGGCGCGGTGAGAGCGCTGCTGGCCCCGCATCTGGGCCCTGATCAGGAGATGGTCCGCGACCGGCTTATCGAGTATCTGCACATCCTGCAGGATGAGGCCGGCCATCTGGCGGCCGCCGACCTGGCCGCGCTGGCCCAACTGATGCGCCTGCCCATGGCCGAAGTCTGGGAAGTGGCCAGTTTTTATGATCATTTTGAGCTGGTCCGTGAAGGCCAGACACCGCCGCCGCCGCGCACCATCCGGGTCTGTACATCGCTGTCCTGCGCGCTGGACGGCGCCGAAGACATGCTGGCCAGATTGCAGGCGAACGCCGGTGATGGCGTGCGGTTTGTGGCGGCTCCCTGCCTGGGCGCGTGTGATAAAGCCCCGGCGGCGGCCGATGGCCATCATCTTATTGAAACAGCCGATGAGGCGCGCCTGACCAGGCTGGCGGCGACCGATTATGTGCCTGCCCCGCTGAGCGGCTATACAGATTTTGACGCCTACCAGGCGGCCGGCGGGTATCGTCTGGCGAAGATGCTGGCCACAGGTGAGGCTGATAAAGATGAGCTTCTGGCGGTTTTGGACGCGTCTGCCTTGCGCGGGCTGGGCGGGGCCGGATTTCCGACCGGCCGGAAATGGTCTATCGTGCGCAGCTATGACGGGCCGCGCTACCTGGCGGTAAACGGGGATGAGGGCGAGCCCGGCACCTTTAAAGACAGGCATTACCTGTCCACTGACCCGCACCGGATGATAGAGGGCGTGCTGCTGGCCGCCCATATTGTCGGCATTGATACAGCCTTTATTTATATGCGTGATGAATATCCAGAGATTATCGAGATGCTGCGCACAGAGCTGGCCAAAGTGCAGGATGCGGGCCTTGCTGCGCATGTGACGCTGGAGCTGCGGCGCGGGGCCGGGGCTTATATCTGCGGTGAAGAATCAGCTATGATCGAGAGCATTGAAGGTAAGCGCGGCCTGCCGCGGCATCGCCCGCCTTATGTGGCTGAGGCCGGTATTTTTGGCCAGCCAACGCTGGTCAATAATGTGGAAACCCTGTTCTGGGTACGCGATATCCTGGAAAACGGGGCAGACTGGTATAATGAGAAGGGCAAGGACGGGCATCCGGGCTTCAGAACTTATTCTGTGTCGGGCCGGGTAGCCCGCCCGGGCCTGGTCACCGCGCCTGCCGGCAGCACCGCCACTGAGCTGATCGCGGCTTGCGGGGGGATGGCCGACGGGCACAGCTTCAAAGCCTATCTTCCGGGCGGGGCCTCTGGCGGTATCCTGCCAGCAGCTAAGGCTGATATTCCGCTCGATTTTGGCGGCAAGCTGGCCGAAGAAGGCTGTTTTGTGGGATCGCATGCGGTGGTTATCCTGTCCGACCGCGACAATATTTGGGCGGCGGCGCAAAACCTGATGCGGTTTTTTGCGCATGAAAGCTGCGGGCAATGCACGCCATGCCGATCTGGCACGCATAAAGCCGCCGAAATGATGGCCGCAGACAAACCCGACACCGTGTTGCTAGAAGAGCTGGCCGCGGTAATGGCAGATGCCAGTATCTGCGGGCTGGGCCAAGCCGCGCCAAACCCGCTCATCAGCGCGATGACGCATTTCCCCGAGGATCTGAGACCCGATGCTCCCAACCCCGAAAACAGCTCACCCGAAAACAGCTCACCCGAAACGGCAGGTGAATAATGGATGATATGACCCCGACAGACCAGATTGTCAGCTTCACGCTGGATGGCCAGAACGTCACCGCAAAAGCCGGGCAGACCATCTGGCAAGTGGCCCATGACAACGGCACCGCTATTCCGCATTTGTGCTATAAGGATGATAAGGGCTACCGGGCAGACGGTAATTGCCGGGCCTGTATGGTGGAAATAGAGGGCGAGCGTGTTCTGGCGGCCTCTTGCCAGCGGAAAATCAGCGACGGTATGGTGGTCACAACCGCGTCTGAACGGGCGGCAACAGCCCGCAAAATGGTGATGGAACTGCTGGTCGCCGACCAGCCGTCACGAGAGACAGCCCCTGCCCCCACATCGCAATTATGGACCTATGCCGAAGCCCAGGACGTGACCAGCAGCCGGTTTGACAAGCAGGACGGCCCGCATCCCGACAGCAGCCATCCGGCCATCGCGGTCAATATGGATGCCTGTATTCAGTGTAATTTATGTGTGCGCGCCTGTCGTGAAGTACAGGTTAATGATGTGATCGGTCTGGCCGGACGCGGGGCAGAGGCGCATATCATCTTCGATTTTGATGATGATATGGGCGCGTCAACCTGTGTGGGCTGCGGGGAATGTGTGCAAGCCTGCCCAACCGGCGCGCTGATGCCGAAAACGGTTCTGGATGAGTCCCAAAAGCTGGCCATCACCCCGGACCGCCAGGTTGATTCTGTCTGTCCGTATTGCGGGGTAGGCTGTCAGTTGACCTTCCATGTGAAGGATGAGGAAATTGTGGCGGTAACCGGCCGCGACGGGCCCGCCAACCAAAGCCGGTTATGCGTGAAAGGCCGGTACGGCTTTGATTATATCCATCACCCTGAACGGCTGACGCTACCGCTGATCCGGCGTGATGATGTGCCGAAATCAGCTGGGGATGATTTTGATCCCGCCACTCCTTATACCCATTTCCGCGAGGCAAGCTGGGATGAAGCGCTGGATGTGGCGGCACGGGGATTTGCGTCTATCAAGGCTTCAGACGGGCCGGCCGCGCTGGCCGGGTTCGGGTCTGCCAAAGGCACCAATGAAGAAGCCTATCTGGTGCAGAAATTTGTGCGCACCTGTTTTCAAACCAATAATGTGGATCATTGCACCCGGCTGTGCCATGCCTCATCTGTGGCGGCGCTGCTGGAGAATATCGGGTCCGGGGCGGTTACCGCATCGTTTTCCCAATGCCAGCATGCCGACGCCATTATCGTTATCGGGGCAAACCCAACCGTGAATCACCCGGTGGCCGCGACCTTCATCAAGAACGCCGCGCAAAGGGGGGCAGAGCTGTTCGTGCTGGACCCGCGTGGCCAGAACCTGGACCGCTATGCCGCCGCCAGCCTGCGGTTTACCCCGGGCACAGATGTGGCGCTGTTGAACGCAATGCTGAACACCATCATCACAGAAGAGCTGTATGACAAAGCCTATGTTGAGGCGCATACAGAAGGCTTTGCCCACTTAGCCGAACAGACCGCCGCAATGACCCCAGAAGCGATGGCCCCGATCTGCGGCATTGAGGCCGATGTCATCCGTGATGTGGCCAGACGGTTTGCCGGGGCCAAGGCCGGGATGATTTTCTGGGGCATGGGTGTATCCCAGCATACCCACGGCACAGATAATGCGCGCTGCCTTATTTCGCTGGCGTTATTGTGCGGCCATGTCGGGCGTGAAGGCACTGGCCTGCACCCCCTGCGCGGTCAGAACAATGTGCAAGGCGCGTCTGATGCCGGCCTGATCCCGATGTTCTATCCTGATTACAAGCCCGTAACAGATGCCGATATCCGGGCAAAATATGAAGCTGTGTGGCAGGTTGAGCTGGACACGGCGCGCGGGCTGACCGTAGTGGAAATCGCCAATGCCGCCTATGAGAGGGATATCAAGGGCATCTATGTGATGGGCGAAAACCCGGTAATGTCTGATCCTGATCAGGCCCATGCCAGAATGGCCTTTGCCCGGCTGGAGCATCTGGTGGTACAGGATATTTTCATGACCGAAACCGCCGCTTATGCTGATGTTGTCCTGCCGGCCTCTGCGTTCCCGGAGAAGACCGGAACAGTAACCAATACAGACCGGCGTGTGCAGCTGGGCCGCATTGCGGTACCGATGCCAGGCGCGGCGCAGCAGGACTGGTGGATTATCACAGAACTGGCCCGCCGCATGGGCCAGGACTGGGCCTATAAGCATCCTCGTGATGTGTTTGCCGAAATGCGGCTGGTGATGCCGTCTTTGACCGGAATCACCTGGGACCGGCTGGAGGCTGAAGATGCGGTCACCTATCCTTGTGCAGATGAGAGCAGTGACGGCCAGGATGTGATTTTCGCTGACCGTTTCCCGACCGCGTCCGGGCGGGGCCGGATGACCCCGGCGGAGGTGTTGCCGCCTGATGAGCTGCCCGATGAGGCTTATCCGCTGGTGATGTCAACAGGCCGCCTGCTGGAACATTGGCATACCGGGTCAATGACACGGCGCGCATCGGTTCTGGACGCGCTGGAGCCGGTAGCGGAGGTGCATATCAGCCCGGCCGACCTGGAAGAGATGCATATCTCAGCCGGGCAGCAGGTTCAGGTGGAAACACGGCGCGGCCGAATTGAGCTGGCGGCCCGGGTGGACCCGAAGTTGCCGAAAGGGATGATTTTCGTACCGTTCTGCTTTACCGAAGCCCCGGCAAACCAGTTAACCAACCCGGCTCTGGACCCGTTTGGCAAAATTCCGGAGTTGAAATTTTCAGCCGCCCGGCTCAGCGCGGTGCGCTAAGCTGGCCCCATACGGCCAAGAACAGCTTTTCGCGTGTTCCGGAATCAGGCTGATTGTCGCACCGCCGGTTTTGCTGTTGTTTAGCATAAGCAAAGGCCGTATAATGAGCTTCGGACTGGCGGAGTGAGCACGCGGTTGTTCACGAGCAGCCACGCGGAGCATCGGGGGATCTGTTGGATTATCAGAGCCTATTGCAGGATAAGGTTGACCAGTTAAGGCTGGAAAACCGCTATCGTCATTTTGTTGAGCTGGAGCGGCTGACTGGCCGTCATCCGCACGCGCTGTGGCATACAGCCAAGGGCCCGCGCGAGGTCATCATTTGGTGTTCAAATGATTATCTGGGCATGGGCCAGTCTGAACATGCCATCGCCGCGATGTCTGATGCGGTCAAATCGCATGGTACAGGGGCCGGCGGCACCCGTAATATTTCCGGAACATCTTCATCGATTGTTGCGCTTGAGGACGAGCTGGCCAGCCTGCATAGAAAAGAACGCGCGCTGGTGTTTACCTCCGGCTATGTGGCGAATGAGGCGTCTTTGTCTGCGCTTATCGCGCTGCTGGATAACCCGATTATCCTGTCCGATTCGATGAACCACGCGTCTATTATCTCTGGCATCCGTTATGGCCGGGCTGAAAAAGCCATTTTCCGGCATAATGATCTGGCCCATTTAGAAGAGCTGTTGCAGGGGATTCCGAAATCCCGGCATAAGATTATTGTGTTTGAATCTGTCTATTCAATGGATGGCGATACCTCACCCATTGCCGAGATTGCGGCGCTGGCCCGCAAATATAACGCAATGACCTATCTGGATGAGGTGCACGCCGTCGGCATGTATGGTGCCTCAGGCGGCGGTATCGCCCAGCGTGACGGTGTTGAGGATGAAATAGACCTTATCCAAGGCACTCTGGGCAAGGCGTTTGGCGCGATGGGCGGCTATATCGCCGGCAGTGATGCGCTGTGTGATGCGATCCGCGGCTATGGTTCCGGCTTTATTTTCACCACCGCGATGCCGCCGGCTCTGGCTGAAGGCGCGCTGGCCTCTATTCGTTATCTGCGCAGATCAACCGAAGAGCGCGGCAAGCAACAGGAAATGGCGCAATATCTGAAGGACAAGCTGGCCGACCGCCAGTTGCCTGCCCTGCCCAGCACCACCCATATTGTGCCGGTGATGGTTGGCGATGCGACCAAATGTTCTGAGATCAGCTGGACCCTGTTGCAGGATTTCGGCCTGTATATCCAGCCGATTAACTATCCGACTGTGCCGCGCGGCACAGAACGGCTGCGGATTACGCCAGGCCCTCTGCACACCACAGAGATGGCCGACCAGCTGGTCGACAGCCTGGCCCGTGTGTTTGATGCTGTTCAGCCACCTGCCTATGTGGCCGGTCAGGGCAAACCAAATACATTAGCGGGCTAGTCAGCGCCGTCCCCTGCCCTATATCCGTTATCAGATAGTCCTGCTTATTCTTTAAATCAGACGATGCCCGAGGTAACCCGATGAGCGTTAAACCTTTGCCTGATGACCACCCCACCTGGCCCCGTCATGCCAAAACCGGCCTGTTGCTGGTTAATCTGGGGACCCCTGATGCAACCGACAAAAAATCCATGCGGCGCTATTTGAAACAGTTCCTGTCAGATGCCCGGGTGATTGAAATTCCGCGGCTGTTATGGTGGCTGATTTTGAATTTGATCATCTTGAATGTGCGCCCGAAAAAGTCAGGTGCGGCCTATGATAAAATCTGGCTGAAAGATGACCCGGACGGCAGCCCGTTGCGCAAATATACCCGCCTGCAGGCCGAAATGCTGCGCGATGAATATGGGCAGCGTGATGACCTGGTGGTGGAGTGGGCAATGCGATATGGCCAGCCGTCTATCCCGGACCGGCTGGACGCCTTGCGGCAGGCGGGGTGTAACCGGTTTGTGATTGTCCCGCTCTATCCGCAATATGCCGCCTCTACCACCGCTACGGTAAATGATGAGGTGTTTAAATGGGCGTTGAAGCTGCGCTGGCAACCGGCTATCCGCACCGCCCCGCCCTGGCATGACCACCCGCTCTATATCAAGGCCCTGAAACAGTCTTTAAAGGACTATTTCAAAGGCCGCAAAATGCCCGAACATCTGATGCTGTCCTTTCATGGCATCCCGCAACGGTATTTCGTGCAAGGTGACCCGTATCACTGCCATTGTATGAAAACCGCGCGTCTGGTCAAAGAAGAGCTGGGCTGGGCGGACGATAAGTTTCATGTCACCTTCCAGTCCCGGTTCGGGTCTGAGCCGTGGTTACAGCCCTATACAGATGAAACGCTGGAAAAGCTGGGCGCAGACGGCGTGAAATCGCTGGCGATTATGGCGCCGGGCTTTTCGGCAGACTGTCTTGAAACGCTGGAAGAGCTGGCGATGGAAGGCCGGGAAATCTTTGAAGAGCATGGCGGCGGGAACTTTGACTATGTGCCGTGCCTCAACGCCTCTGCCCCCGGGATGAAGGTGATCCGGCAAATCGCAAAGGAAAACCTGGCCGGCTGGGTGGAGTAAGGCACAGAACCGGTTGATAAGCCAGCAGGGCGTTAATTTGCGGTGAAATGTTAACGCGGCTATGGTGGGAAAATATGGATGATGGCATCGTCTTTGATACCCACCGGTTCATCAAGCGGCTTGTTGACACGGGGATGGATGAACGCACAGCAGAGGTTCTTGCCGACGAGCAGGTCAACCTGCTGAACGGAAATCTTGCGACCAAATACGATTTGGCTGAAGTGGACGCCCGGCTGCAGACAAAAATGACTGAGCTGGACACCCGGCTACAGACAAAAATTGCTGAAGTAGAAGCCCGGTTAACTGAAGCGATTTTGCTGACAAGACAATCCATAGCCGAGCTAGAAACGCGGTTGCTGAAATGGATGGTTGGCCTGTTGATGGCCCAGACCGGCATAGTGGTCACACTGATCAAAATTATCTGAACCCATATTCCCTCTTTTGTTCTTCTGTTTGCCGTCTGGTTGATTTTCAGCGTCAGGCGCAAGATGAGGTATTGGCGGGTCGGCAGATGTCTGGTTAAACTGATAAGGCTGTGACCACAACAAGACGGGCGGACCTTTAGCAAATGTTTGATGCTTCAATGAATTTTGGCCTTGGTGAGGAGATTGACGCTTTGCGCGAGAGCGTGCGCCGGTTCGCGGCGGATGAGATTGCCCCGCGCGCCGCAGAGATCGATGCCAGCAACAATTTTCCGCCTGATCTGTGGGAAAAAATGGGCGCGCTGGGCCTGCATGGCATTACCGTATCGGAAGCGGATGGCGGGGCCGGCATGGGGTATCTGGCGCATAGCGTTGCGATTGAGGAGATTAGCCGGGCATCGGCGTCTGTTGGTCTGTCTTATGGCGCGCATTCCAATTTATGTGTGAACCAGATCGCCAGATGGGGCACAGCTGATCAGAAAAGCAAATACCTGCCAGAATTGATTTCTGGTGCGCATGTCGGCTCGCTGGCGATGAGTGAGCATGGGTCAGGCTCTGATGTGGTGTCAATGAAGCTGGCCGCCGAAAAGCGCAATGACCGCTATGTGCTGAATGGCGGCAAGATGTGGATCACCAATTCCCCTGACGCCTCTACGCTGGTGGTTTATGCAAAAACAGATATGCAGGCCGGACCGAAAGGCATCACAGCGTTTATCATCGAAAAGGACATGGCCGGGTTTAGTGTCGGCAAAAAGCTGGACAAGCTGGGCATGCGCGGGTCAAACACGGCTGAGCTGGTGTTTGAAGATTGTGAGGTTCCGTTCGAGAATGTGCTGGGCGAGGAAGGCCGGGGCGTAAGCGTGCTGATGTCTGGTCTTGATTATGAACGGGTGGTCCTGGCCGCAGGGCCGCTGGGGATTATGGCCGCGGCAATGGATGTGGTGGTCCCTTATGTGCATGAACGTGAACAGTTCGGCCAACCTGTCGGCAGCTTTCAGTTAATGCAAGGCAAGCTGGCGGATATGTATACCGAGATGAACGCCTGCCGGGCCTATGTCTATGCGGTTGCGGCGGCCTGTGACCGGGGCGAGACCACGCGTAAGGATTCAGCAGGATGCATTTTATATGCCGCTGAAAAAGCAACAAAAATCGCGCTGGAAGCCATACAGTGTCTGGGCGGCAACGGCTATATCAATGATTACCCGACCGGACGGTTATTGCGTGATGCCAAGCTGTATGAGATCGGCGCGGGTACATCAGAGATCAGGCGGATGCTGATCGGGCGCGAATTATTTGCCGAGACCGCCTGAGTAAAACGCCCGAGTAAGACACCTCAGTTAAGGATAATGGCCGCCATGCAGACCCTGACATCTTCTTTATCGCCAAGTTCTGATGAGGCGCAGACCAATGCCGCGGCAATGCACGCCCATATCACACGGGCTGAGGAGATAGCTGCGCGGGTGATGCAAGGCGGCAGTGAGGCGGCGCGGGGCCGGCATGAAGCCAGAGGCAAATTGCTGCCCCGGATGCGGATTGACAGGCTGCTTGACCCGGGCACGCCGTTCCTGGAGGTCGGGTTGTTCGCGGCCTATGGCCTGTATGATGATGAGGTGCCTTCGGCCGGGCTTATCGCCGGTATCGGCCGGGTGTCGGGGCGGTTATGCATGGTGATATGTAATGATGCCACGGTAAAGGGCGGGACCTATTTCGCGCTGTCAGTGAAAAAACACCTGCGGGCGCAGGAAATTGCCGAACAGAACCACCTGCCCTGTCTGTATCTGGTGGATAGTGGCGGGGCCAACCTGCCAAATCAGGATGAAGTGTTTCCTGATCGTGACCATTTTGGCCGGATTTTTTATAATCAGGCCCGGATGAGCGCGAAAGGCATTGCCCAGATCGCCGTGGTCATGGGGTCCTGTACCGCGGGCGGGGCATATGTGCCGGCAATGTCTGATCAGACCATCATCGTTGAAAATCAGGGCACCATTTTTCTGGCCGGACCGCCTTTGGTCAAAGAGGCGACAGGAGAGGATGTGGACGCCGAAAGCCTGGGCGGCGGCGATACCCATACCCGGCTGTCAGGGGTGGCTGATTATCTGGCCCGTGATGATGACCACGCGCTGATGCTGGCCAGGCAGATTATCTATAATCTGGGCCCGGGGCGCGAACAGACACAGCTTCGCCCCCCTGCCCCGCCGGCCTGTGATGTTGAGGAGCTCTTGTCTGTCATTCCGTCTGATCCCAAACAGCCCTATGATGTGCGCGAGGTTATCGCGCGGCTGGTGGATGGGTCTGCCTTTGAAGAGTTCAAGGCCAGATACGGCACCACGCTTATATGCGGTTTTGCGCATATTGACGGCCGCCCGGTTGGCATTCTGGGCAATAACGGGGTGTTGTTTTCAGACAGTGCGCAAAAAGGCGCGCATTTCATTGAGCTATGTTGCCAGCGCGGTATCCCGCTGATTTTTCTGCAGAATATAACTGGCTTTATGGTCGGTTCAGCCTATGAGGCGGGCGGCATTGCCAAGGACGGGGCCAAGCTGGTGGCGGCCGTGTCTACAGCGTCTGTGCCCAAGATAACCGTGATTATCGGCGGGTCTTACGGGGCGGGGAATTATGGTATGTGCGGGCGCGCCTACAGCCCGAATTTCGTCTGGATGTGGCCAAATGCAAAAATCGCGGTGATGGGCGGGGAACAGGCCGCCGGCGTTTTGGTCAGGGTGCGCCGTGATGCGCTTGCAAAAAAAGGCGAAACCCTGTCAGATGAGGCCGCACACGCCATCCGTCAGCCGGTTCTGGACCAGTTTGCACAGCAGTCTGACCCGTTTTATGCATCCGCCCGGCTGTGGGATGACGGCATTATTGACCCGCGTAAAACCCGTGAAGTTCTGGCCCTGTCACTGGCCGCCGCCGCACAAGCCCCTGTGACAGACACCCGCTTCCCGGTGTTCCGGTTTTAGATCGAGGGAAAGGCAAGGACCCCATGACGATAAACCGTCTTCTGATTGCCAATCGCGGCGAAATTGCCTGCCGCATAATCCGTACCGCCCAGATGAGAGGCATCCGCACCATTGCGGTGTTTTCAGCAGCCGACAGACACGCCCGTCATGTGCGGCTGGCTGATGAGGCGGTGTTCATCGGCCCGGCGGAGGCGCAGGCCTCTTATCTGGACCAGCAGGCGGTTCTGGACGCCGCGCTCAACACCGGGGCAGATGCCATTCACCCGGGCTATGGGTTCTTGTCTGAAAACCCGGGGTTTGCCGCGGCGGTGCGCAAGGCCGGCCTGATTTTTGTCGGCCCGCCTGCAGAAGCGGTCAAGGCCATGGGGCTGAAGGATGAGGCCAAGAGGCTGATGGCAGAAGCCGGGGTGCCGGTTGTACCGGGGTATGACGGGGCCGAACAAAACCCCGCATTGCTGGCAGAAGAAGCCGCAAATATCGGCTATCCTGTCTTAATCAAGGCCCGGGCGGGCGGCGGCGGCAAGGGTATGCGAAAAGCTGACACCCCGGACGAGTTCGCTGATATGCTGGACAGTGCGGTGCGTGAGGCGACCGCCGCCTTTGGCGACGGGCATGTCATTATTGAAAAATACATCACCGCACCACGCCATATTGAGGTGCAGGTCCTGTCAGACAGCCATGGCACGCATCTGCATCTGTTTGAACGTGATTGTTCGGTTCAGAGGCGACATCAGAAAGTTATCGAAGAAGCCCCGGCCCCGGATATGCCAGAGGCGGTGCGCGCCGCAATGACGACCGCCGCGGTAACCGCCGCCGCCGCCATTGGATATGAAGGCGCAGGCACGGTTGAATTTATCGCCGATGGCAGCGGGCCGTTGCGCGTCGACGGCTTCTGGTTCATGGAGATGAATACCCGCCTGCAGGTTGAACACCCGGTTACAGAACAGGTCACCGGCCTTGATCTGGTTGACTGGCAGTTGCGCATCGCCGGTGGTGAAAAGCTGGATTTGCGCCAACAGGATGTCAGGCTGGACGGGCATGCGATAGAAGCGCGTATTTATGCTGAAGACCCGGCAAATGATTTTCTGCCCAGCCCGGGCCGGATCAGCCAGCTTGTCTTTCCCGCCCTTGACGGGGTGCGGGTGGATACAGGGGTTGAGGCCGGTGATGAAGTATCCGGCCATTATGACCCGATGGTGGCCAAGCTGATCGCAACAGGTCAGGACAGAGACGAGGCTTTGGCGCGTTTATGTGCCGGTCTGGGCCAGACCTGTCTGTTGGGGTTAAACAGCAACTTAGCGTTTCTGGGCCGGTTATGCCGGCATCCGGTTATCGGTAACGCAGAGATGACGACCGGTTTCCTGGACCAGCATCTGGCTGAACTGACAGACGCCGCCGCCGCCCCGGACGCGGTTCTGGCAGCTGCCTGTTTGAGCCAAATCCCGCCTGAGCAAGACCTTTCGGGCTGGCGGCAGTGGGGGCCGGGCCATCTGCCGGTTCTGCTGCAGAGCGCGGCCGGTTTGCAGCGGGTCAGCCTGTATCTGTATGGGGCGGGTGAAGCCGAAATTGTAACCCAGGATGCCGAAGCCGGGACCCGGCGGATAAGATTTACTGTGCTGAGATGCCCGGATGAGATGGTTACAGGCTGGAAGCTGGACGGCCCGGACGGCGTGGTTGATTTAACCTCTATTTGCAAGGGGGATACGCTGTGGGTCAGTGACGGGCAGGCCAGCTGGACCTTCAGCCTGGCGACCAGCACAAAACAGGACAGCGAACAAGACGCCGATGGGCTGGTCTGTGCCCCGATGAGCGCAACCGTCAGCCAGATTTCGGTCAAGGCCGGCGCGCTGGCTGCCGCTGGTGACAGGCTGATGGTGCTGGAAGCAATGAAGATGGAACAGCCGGTTCTGGCCCCGGTCAGTGGCCGGATTGAAGAGATACCGGTGACGGCAGGTGAAGCGGTCAGCGCGGGCCAGATATTATGCCGCCTGCAGCCGGATGAGGAAGAGGACGCCGCATCATGAGCCGGGTTGAGCTGGTAGAAGTTGGCCCGCGTGACGGGCTGCAAAACGAAAAAACCCTGATCCCGACAGCACAGAAAATTGAGCTGGTTGACAGCCTGTCTGCAGCCGGGTTCAGCCTGATCGAGGCAACCAGCTTTGTGTCCCCGAAATGGGTTCCGCAACTGGGTGATGCCGGCGAGGTGATGGCCGGTATCCGCCGCCGGGACGGGGTGCGCTACATTGTTCTGACGCCAAACAAAAAAGGCCTGGACGGGGCGCTGGCCGCCGGGGTGGATGAGGTCGCCGTATTCGGTGCCGCCACCGAGGGGTTCAGCCAGCACAATATCAACTGTTCTATTGCCGAAAGCCTGGACCGGTTCCGGCCGGTGGTCGGCGAAGCGCTGGCCGCCGGGGTGCGGGTAAGAGGCTATATTTCTGTTGTGGTGCAGTGCCCGTATGAAGGGGCGGTGGCCCCTGAACCGGTGTTAGCGCTGGCAGAAGAGCTGTTGGCGATGGGATGTTATGAGGTGTCATTGGGGGATACCACAGGCCAAGGCACACAACAGAGCATCTGTACGCTGCTGGACAGGTTGTGCGCACGCCTGCCCGCCGCCAAGCTGGCCGGTCATTTTCATGACACCAACCATCAGGCGGTCGCCAATGTGATGCAGGCGCTCAGCTATGGTCTGCGCCGGTTTGATGCGGCGATAGCGGGCCTTGGCGGCTGTCCTTATGCGCCAGGGGCAAAGGGTAATGTGAACACAAAACTGCTGCATGACGCGCTGCTTGCGGCGGGCTGGCAGACCGGACTGGATCGCGATAAGCTTATTGCCGCAGAACAGGTCGTCGCGGCGATGGGGCTGAACCGGACAGCAACAGACAAGGGGCAGAGGCACGGTGAGCTATAAAACGATTTTGCTGGATGTTGACCAGCGCGGCGTAGCCCGGTTGTGGCTGAACCGGCCGGATAAACACCATGCGCTGAACGCGGATATGATTGCCGAGCTTCATCAGGCGGTGAGCAGGCTGGGCACAGATGAGGCGGTGCGCGTGGTTGTGCTGGGGTCGGACGGGCCGGTATTTTGTGCCGGCGGGGATTTGCGCTGGATGCAGGATCAGCAGCAAAAAGACAAGGCCGGCCGCACAGCAGAAGCCAAAACCCTGTCTGATATGCTGGCCGCGCTGAACGCGCTGCCCAAACCGGTTATCATGCGGGTGCAAGGCAACAGTTTCGGCGGCGGTCTGGGGCTGATATGTGCGGCCGATATCGCGCTGACACAGACCGCGGCGCGGTTCTGTTTTTCAGAAACCCGGTTAGGGCTTATTCCGGCCACCATCGGCCCGTTTGTGTGGCGCCGCCTGGGTGAGGCCGGCTTGCGCAGGCTGTTTATCACCGCCAAGCTGTTTACAGCAGAAGAAGCGGCCCGCCTGGGGGTGGTTGCCGCCGCGGTTACGCCGGACCGGCTGGATGAAGCGGTAGAGGCCGAGATAGAGGCCGCGCTGAAGGCCGGGCCAGAGGCTATGGCCGCGGCAAAAGCGCTTATCGCCCGGTTCAGCCAGACCCCGGATCACACCCAGCAGAATGACGCCGCGATTGAGGCGCTGGCCGCGGTCTGGGAAAGCCAGGGCGCGCGCGATGGCATCGCCGCGTTCTTCGCCAAAACACCGCCGCCCTGGATGAAGGAATAGCCGCAGAGAAAAGAATTGAAAAGAAGAGCAAAGAAGAGAAAAGAAGAGAAGCAGGCAGATACATCACTTTGATTTCTGTAAAAAAAGTGATATAGACAGGGCATCTGCAAAAATAATCTGCAGGGTTGAGCGGCTGTGGTGTAGTGGTAGCACAAGAGCCTTCCAAGCTCTTAGGGCCAGTTCGAACCTGGTCAGCCGCTCCAATAACACCCTCCCTCGCCTTCCTTATCATGGGCTTTTTACAGCCCCTGGCGCTTAATGAAGTATATGAGGGGCAAAAAAACCGGCGCGCGGGCTAAGTAAGGCCGGTAGTGTGCCGTTGCCCTTATCAGGACTAACAAAGACGGGCACGAACAGCAGATGCATAACCAGATAAAAGCCGTTATTCTGGCCTGCGGGGCGGTTGTGCTGGCCTGCGGGATGGTAAACGCCAACGAAGACAGCCTACAGCACAGCAAGGCCGCGCTGGCAGATGGCCGTTATCTGGAGGCCCTGCATCTGGCGGGAGAGGCGTATCAGGCAGGGGTAGCCCCAGAGGCAGCTGCGCTGGTGAGGGCACGGGCGGCCGATTTGGGCGGGGCATCCCGCCGCCGAACCGAAGCCCTTTATTTCACCGCGCTGGACCATGCCGCCCATAAAGGCCCTGTGCTGGGATATCTTACGCTGTTTTACCTGCAGAGCGGGCAGACCCGAAAAGCCCGCGATACAGAAGCCGCGTTTATCGCCGCCTGCCGCTATAATTGTGCCCGCTTTAAACACCAGATCCACAACGCCTGGCAGATGACGCAAGCGCGATAATAAGCGCTGCCTCAGCTATCGGCCAGAACGCTGAGATGAGCCAGAACAGAGGCGCCGAGCGCGTCCAGATTATAGCCGCCTTCCAACACAGACACGATGCGCCCGTTACAACAGGCCGCCGCCACCTCAACAATAGCGGCTGTCAGGGCGGCAAAATCTGTGGTGGTCATGTTCAGACCACCAAGCGGGTCATCCTGATGCGCATCAAACCCGGCCGAAATAATGATGATATCAGGCCGCGCCCGGGCCACCGCCGGCAACAGATGTTCGCGCCAGCCTGCCAGAATATCGGTGCCCTTCGTGCCCGCCGCCAGCGGCAGGTTAAAGATATTGTTATGCGCACCGCCCTCTTCTGCAGCCCCTGTGCCCGGATAGAGCGGCATCTGGTGGCTGGAGGCATAGATAAGGTCTTTGTGATCCCAGAAAGCGGCCTGTGTGCCGTTGCCATGATGCACATCAAAATCAAGCACAGCCACACGGCCGGCCCCATGCGCCGCCTGGGCATGACGCGCCGCAATCGCCGCAGAGGAAAACAGACAAAACCCCATCGCCCGGTCCGGTTCAGCATGATGGCCAGGCGGGCGCATCGCCGAAAATCCAGTTCCGCCGCCGCTCATCACACGGTCAACCAGATGACAGGCCCCGCCCGCCCCGCGCAGGCCCGCCGCCAGACTGTCCGGCCCGGCATAGGTGTCCGCATCCAACTGGCACAGCCTGTCTGCCGACAGCTGTTCCGGGGCCAGTTCCGCCAGCAGCGCGTCAACATAGGCCGGGCTATGGACCAGACACAGCTGGTCGATGCTCGCCTCAGGCGCGGGTTCAACCTGCCAGTGAGCGTCAATATGGGGCTGACAGGCCTGCATCACCGCGTGATAACGCGCGATCTGTTCAGGATGACCGTTCGGGGTCTGATGCCGACCAGCGCTGTCATGGGTGGAAAAATAATGTGTCACGTCAGTCCCCTTCGCTTGCCGGCCATTTTGTAATTCATTTCTTGCAAAAGTTTAATCATGATAAGCTCAGTTGTGGTTCAGTCTGGCAGAAGCTGTCTGCACAGACCAGCCCCGGCGAGCGTTTCCCCGTTCGGCCGTTGATGAAAGATAGCCTGCATGCAAAGCCCTGCCCCCCTGACCATTGCCGACATTGACCCCGTAATTGAAGCGCTGCTGGCGTTCTACAGCAGCCCGATGGCCTGTTGGCGGCTCTCCGGGGAGCGGTTCAATGCGCATAAAGAGCAAACACTTGGTGGACTGAGCACGCTGCAGGATGAAGCCGGGCAGCTGAACCCGGCCTATCAGGCCGCAGACCAGCCGGCGGTGCGTCATGTTGAGCTGGCTCTGACAGAAGCGTTGACCTGCCCCAGTGATTTGCGCGCCTTTCTGATCCGGTTTGCCCCGCAGGCCCGATGGCAGGTGACAGAGGCCTATCGCGGCCATTTCGATAATAGTTTTTTTGACAATGAGGCCTGGTGTGAGCTGATCGGCCCAACCGGGCTGATTGCCAGTAATGATGTGCGTATCGGGCTGCTCATCATGGGCCCGGGGCTGGTCTATCCCGCACACCGGCATCCGGCAACAGAATGGTATCATGTGTTGAGCGGAACCGGGCAATGGGCACAAGGCAGCCAGCCCGCTATGCCGCGCACCCCGCCCGCCGCGCTGTTTCACCGATCAGATGAGCCGCATGCCATGACCACGCATCAAGAACCTGTGCTGGCCTTATGGAGCTGGGTTGGGGCGCTGAACACCTCGTCCTATCCGGTCCCGTCCTACCCTCATTCCCCTGATCCAGGCCCTTCTGCACCAGCGCCGTCACAGTCTGGCTAAATTTTGTGCATTTATTAAAGGCATCCCCGCCTTTCTATTTGTTCTGGCTATAATTTTTGCAAAAACATCCTGATTTTGATTATTTTTTCATCAAAATTAAGGATTCCGTCTTCCCGCACTGATTTTTATTCCTCTGCTGGGGGCGGGCTGTCTATTTTGTGCGGCAGATTTTCATTTCGGAACGTGTTTAGGGGAGTTTGTTCACGATGCCGCGTATTTTGTATCGGCTGTTTGCCGTAATCCTGGCTATGTTGATGCCAACAGCTGCTTTTGCGGCTGTTGACAGTGGGGATACAGCCTGGATTTTGACCGCCACCGCGCTGGTTCTGTTTATGACCCTGCCTGGTTTGGCGCTGTTTTATGCCGGGCTGGTGCAGTCCAAGAATGTTGTCTCTGTGCTGATGCATCATTTCGCTGTGGCCTGTCTGATGTCTGTGTTGTGGGTCGTTGCCGGCTATTCACTGGCGTTTTCAGGTGGCGGGGCCTGGGTTGGCGACCTGTCCAATCTGTTCATGGGAGCGGTAACCGCCGAAACCGTATCCGGCACCATCCCAGAAAGCCTGTTCGGTGCCTTCCAGATGACCTTTGCTGTGATTACGCCTGCTCTGATTATCGGGGCTTATGTGGAGCGGATTAAATTTTCAGCTGTGCTGATTTTCTCTGGCCTGTGGTTGCTGGTGGTGTATGCCCCGGTCACACACTGGGTCTGGGGCGGCGGCATCATGGCCGGTTGGGGCGTGATGGATTTCGCCGGCGGTATTGTGGTGCACGCCACAGCCGGTACAGCCGCACTTGTGGCCGCGCTTGTTATCGGCAAGCGTCGCAGCTTTCCGTCCTCAGTACAGCCGCCGCACAGCCCTATTCTGACGATGATCGGGGCCTGTATGCTGTGGGTTGGCTGGTTCGGCTTTAACGGCGGTTCAGCGCTGGCCGCGGGCCAGAACGCCGCGATGGCGCTGCTGGTAACCCATATCTCCGCTGCGGTGGCCTCATTGGTCTGGATGGTTATTGAATGGCGCAAGTTTGGCCGTCCATCTGTTGTCGGCATCGCCACCGGTATGGTTGCAGGTCTGGCCACAGTTACCCCGGCCTCTGGCTTTATTGGCGTGCCTGGCGGGATCATCCTTGGCCTTGCCGGCGGCTATATCTGTTATGTGGCGGTTGACATCATCCGCGGCAAGCTGGGCATTGATGACAGCCTGGACGTGTTCGCGGTACATGGCGTTGGCGGTATTCTGGGCTCGCTGCTGGTTGCGGTTCTGGCCACAGACACCTTTGCCGGCATGGGTCTGGCAGAGGGCATGACTGTTGGCGGCCAGCTAATGGTGCAGGCAAAGTCGGTTGTTATCACCGTCCTCTGGACCGCGGTGGCCAGCTACGCCATCTTAAAAATCGCCGGAATGTTCGGCGGGTTGCGGGTTGATGAAGAGGCTGAACTGGAAGGCCTTGATCTGTCCCAGCATGGTGAACGTGGGTATCACACCAACTAGGCTGCTTCAGGGCGTTGATCGCCGCTAAATCTTAACCTTTTAAGAAGCCGCCCTCAGTCAGAGATGATTGAGGGCGGTTTTCCATTCATCAAGGACCGCCTCGTCAGTTTCGGATGTGGGGCGCAGGGAAGACAGCTCAGCAACGCTTAAATACTGCCGCGCAGCCCAAACAGCATGACAGCGCAGGCGCGCATCTTGATGCCCCAGATAGGCTTTTATTGCCGGCACAAGACCCTTATCACCGGCATTACCGGCGGCGATAAGACAGTTGCGGATAAACCGGATATAGCCTGTACGCTTTACAGGAGAGGCTGAAAACAACTGTCTGAAGCCAGCCTCATCAAGGCCCAGCATATCGCCAAGAGCGGGCAGCGTACGGCCATCTTGTGCGGCCAGTTTCAGATCAGCAGACGCAGTGGCGAACTTGTTCCAGGGGCAGACCGCAAGGCAATCATCACAACCAAACACCCGGTTACCCATAGGCTGTCTGAATTCAAGCGGAATAACACCGTCAAATTCGATAGTGAGATAAGAGATACAGCGCCGCGCATCCAGCTTATATGGCGCGGGAAACGCGTCTGTCGGGCAAACGTCAAGACAGGCTGTACATGAGCCGCAAGCATCTTCAGCCGCCTTTTCAGGCACAAGTTCCCCATCGGTCAGTATAGTGCCCAAAAACAGCCAAGAGCCATAATCGCGCGAGACCAGATTGGTATGTTTGCCCTGCCAGCCCAGACCCGCCTGTGCAGCCAGAGGCTTTTCCATCAACGGGGCGGTATCAACAAACACCTTCACCTGCCAGCCCGTGCGCCCGGCCAGCCGCCCGGCCAGTTGTTTCAGCCGGCCCTTCAACACATCATGATAATCACGCCCGCGCGCATAAACAGATATATTAGCAGATGAGGTGGCGGCCAGATTATCCATCGGGTCATGGTCAGGGCCGTAATTACAGCCAAAAATGATCGCGCTGCGCGCTTCCGGCCACATCGCGGCCGGGGTAATACGCCGGTTGCGGGTTTCAGCTATCCACCCCATATCGCCGTGATGACCGGCCCCGATATAGCTGTCCAGCCCTGCACCCACATCCGGCGGCAGGACAGCAGACGTCACAGCGCAGATATCAAAGCCGTCGGCCTGGCCGGTGGCGGCCAACCAGTCTTTCAGCTTTGTCTGGCGTGCTGTGGTCATGGTCTGTTTCAATCTAGAGGGGTCATAATCTACAGCGGCGGGATATCACCGCGGGCCTGTTCCTCATCAAAGGCAGCGGCAAAATCGTCCAACGTGCCAGCCTCTATCGCGCCGCGCAAACCGGCCATCAAATCCTGATAATGCTGCAGATTATGCCAGGTCAACAGCATCAACCCCTGAATTTCATCTGCCTTGAACAGGTGATGCAGATAAGCACGCGAAAAACGGCTGCAGGCAGGACAGGAACAGGTTTCATCCAAGGGGCGGGTATCTTCGGCATGACGGGCATTACGGATATTCACCGGGCCACGGCGGGTAAAGCCCTGGGCGGTGCGCCCGGATCTGGTCGGCATCACACAATCGAACATATCCACGCCGCGCCTGACCGCCCCTACAATATCAGCCGGCTTGCCAACCCCCATCAGATAGCGCGGCTTCTCGTCAGGCATCACAGGACAGGTCACATCAAGGGTGGCAAACATCGCCTCCTGGCCCTCTCCCACAGCCAGCCCGCCAATGGCATAGCCTTCAAAACCGATAGCCGTCAGTGCGTCTATCGACCGGTGCCGTAAATCTTCAAACACAGACCCCTGAACAATACCGAACTGGCCATAGCCGGTGCGCGCCACAAAGGCGCCGCGGGAGCGTTCCGCCCAGCGCATAGACAGCTCCATACTGGCAGCAGCCTGTTCATGGGTAGCGGGAAACGGGGTGCATTCATCAAACGCCATGGTGATGGTGGCGTCCAGCATATGCTGTATCTGGGTGGAGCGTTCCGGGCTAAGATCATAAACTGAGCCATCCAGATGTGATTTGAAGCTGACGCCCTGTTCGGTGATTTTGCGCAAAGGCCCCAGAGACATGACCTGAAAGCCGCCTGAATCAGTGAGAAGCGGGCCGTCCCAGCCCATTAATTTGCGCACGCCCCCCAGCCGTTCAACACGTTCCGGGCCAGGCCGCAGCATCAGATGGTAGGTGTTGGACAGGATAATCTGGGCCCCGGTAGAGGCCACCTGATCCGGCATCATCGCTTTGACAGACGCGGCTGTGCCGACCGGCATAAAGGCCGGCGTATCCACTACCCCGAAACCAGTGGTCAGGCGGCCACGGCGGGCCGGCCCGTCAGTGCCCAGCACAGAAAAGCCAAAGTCAGGTCGCGTGTCTTTGCTATCTTCCATAGGGGTGTCTCTATCGTCCTTCGTCTGCTGCGAATTTGTTCTGGCAGGTCAGCAGGCAGGCATCACCATAGCTGAAAAACCGATAACCGGAAACCACGGCATGCTGATAGACCGTTTTGATATAATCATGCCCGCTAAAGGCAGAGACCAGCATCAGCAAGGTCGATTTGGGCAGATGAAAATTGGTCAGTAGCATATCGATAACGCCAAACCGGTAGCCCGGGGTGATGAAAATATCAGTCTCACCGGTAAACGGGGCCAGATGGCCATGATGGCAGAACGCCGCCTCCAGAATACGCAAAGAGGTGGTACCGACCGCAATAACGCGCCCGCCACTGGCCTTGGTGCGCGCGATTGCGTCTGCGACCTCAGCCGAGACAGAGCCCCATTCGGTATGCATTTTATGATCGTGAATATTATCCACTTTCACCGGCAGAAAGGTTCCGGCCCCGACATGCAAGGTAACCTCAGCAAAAGTGACGCCAGCGGCCAGAAGCCTGTCCCGCAGCGCGTCTGTGAAATGCAGTCCTGCGGTTGGCGCGGCAACTGCCCCGGCATGAGCGGCAAACAGAGTCTGGTAGTCATCCTTATCAGCGTCATCTGCGCCATCGGGACGGCGGATATAGGGCGGCAGCGGCATCTGGCCATGCTGGTCCAGACAGGCGTTAAGCTCATCGCCGGCGACCGAAAACCGTAAGGTGACCTCACCGCCCTCAACCCGGTCTGTAACCACCGCCGAAAACCCGTCCGCAAAATGAATTTCTGTGCCTGGCGGGCATTTCTTGGCAGGTTTGGCGAAGGCCAGCCAGGTATCAGGGGTGAGCCGGCGATGCAGATTGAGGCGTACCTTGCCCTCACCACGGCGGCCAATAAGGGCGGCCGGAATCACAGCGGTATTGTTGACCACCAGCAAATCGCCGGGCTGCAGCAGTTCGGGCAAATCGGCAATGAGGTGATCATAGACCCCCTGACCTGTCGCCTGCAAAAGGCGGGCCGCCTCACGCGGGCGGGCCGGCGTTTGCGCGATTAGCTGTTCGGGCAGATGATAGTCAAAGTCAGCCAACTGACAGGGCTGGTCAGACATGCGCGCAGTTCCTGTTATGCTAAAAAATCTGAATGATACCGGCGACCCGGCTGTCAGCCGACATCACCACAAGCGCCTGAATTTTAGCCTCCAGCATCAGCTCTTCTGCCTGGCCATAAGGCGCGTCAGCCGAAATGGTCTGCGGGGCCGGGTTCATCACCTCTGCTGCGGTGCGGCTGGTCAGGTCCGGGGCTTCAAGCAGGGTGCGCCGCAAATCGCCATCGGTGATGATGCCGCACAGATTATCCGGGGTGCCAACCAGAGCCAGACCCAGCCGGCCTTCGGTCATCACTGTCACCACATCAGACATCAGCGTATCCGGGGCCACAAAGGGCAGATCATGGCTGCGCATATGGTCTTTGGCGGTATGCAGCAGCTTTTTGCCCAGCTTGCCGCCTGGATGGGTCGCGGCAAAGTCAGCCGGGCGGAAGCCGCGCCGGTCCATCAGCGCAATGGCCAGCGCATCACCCAGCACAAGGGCCGCCAGCGTTGAGGTGGTCGGGGCTAGGTTCAGCGGACAGGCTTCTTTGTCTATCGCCGCATCCAGACAGATATCCGCCGCCCGGGCCATGGTTGATTCCACATTACCAACCAGCGCAATCAGCGGCACAGACAACCGGTTCAGGGCCGGCAACAGGCGGGTTATCTCTTCGGTTTCACCTGAATTAGAGATCAGAATAACCACATCCCCATCGCGCACAATGCCCAAATCGCCATGCATCGCTTCGGCCGGATGCAACATCACGGCCGGCGTGCCGGTTGAGGTCAGGGTAGCGGCGATTTTCGCGCCAACCAGCCCGGATTTACCCATGCCGCAGACAATCACCGTACCGTTTGTCTGGGACAGCAGGTCCACCGCATTATCAAACGCTGTGCCCTGGCGGGCTTCCAGCGTGCTGAGCGCGGTTTGATAGGCAGCAAACATTTCCGTGACAACGTCAGGTGCGGTCATGACAGGCAGCCCCTTTTCAGTGGTTTTAAAGACATATGAATTTTTGTCTGTTTAGCAGGATATCCGGCAAAAGGCGATGAATTTTCACCGCTCAGCCGTCAAAAGCGGCCTGCGCGGCGGCGATATCATCAGGCCGGTTCACATTCGCAAACGGGTCAGGCTCGCCCGCAAACTCTGCAATTGCAAGAGCGTATCTGTCCGTGAAATCATCTATTTTGCGGATGCCGTCTTCCAGCAGAGCCGAACGCAGCTCTGCGCGAAGGCTGACCGGCCAGAGCCCGAACACCGGATGACGCCGGCCAGAGGACCTGGCCTGGGCCAGAGTTGCCCCTTCTGCCTGACGGGCGGCCAGCAGCCGTTCTGCCAGATCAGCGGGAATAAAGGGCGCATCGGTGGCACAAGATAACAAGAGATCGCAAGATGGGTGAGTGTCTGCCAGCCAGTCAAGACAAGCCAGAATCCCCGCCAAAGGCCCGGGCCAATCCGCCACACTGTCCGGGACCACCGGCAGGCCATACCCCTCAAAACGAGATAAAGTCCCATTGGCGTTAATCAGGCGGACCTTATGATGCGCTGTTGCGGTTAGTTGGCGGTCCAGTATAGTTTTGCCGCCGATGGTTATAAATGGTTTGTCCTGGCCGCCCATCCGCCGGGCCTGACCACCAGCCAAAAAGCCGACCGCGACGGCTGCCTCTATATCTGTTGTCTGGCCTGTCATCTGGGGCTGTCCTGCTGGCTGGCGCGCTGGGCAGAGGGTTTATCCGCTGCGGCGGCGGCCTGTCTGTCCGCCTCGTCCGCATCAAAGATAATCCGCTGCTGGCCAGATAACGCCACAAAACGAGAGCCCTTAGCACGGCCGATCAAGGTCAGGCCCGCCTGGCGGGCAAGGCGCACCCCGGCCTCAGTAAAGCCAGAACGCGAGACCAGCACAGATATCCCCATCAGCACGGTTTTTATCACCATTTCTGAGGTCAGCCGCCCGGTGGTGTAGAACAGCTTATCGCTGGCAGGGATTTTTTCTAAGAACATATAGCCCGCAATTTTATCAACCGCGTTATGGCGGCCGATATCTTCCACATAAATCAGCGGCTTATCCGCGGTACAGAGCACGCAGCCATGAATGGCCCCGGCAGTGAGATACAGGCTGGGAGCGGTGTTAATCGCTTTCGACAGATGCATCAGCTGGCGCGTTGAAATACGCATATCCGGGTTCAGTTCAACCTTGTCAAACCGATCCATGATATCACCGAACACCGTCCCCTGCGCACAGCCGGAGGTGCGGATTTTCGTCTGCATCTTGGCTTCATAGTCGGTTTCATGGGCGGTGCGCACAATCACCACAGATAAGTCGTCATCATAATCAATGCTGGTGATATCATCACCATGCTGCACCATATTCTGGTTATATAAAAACCCGACCGCCATCTGTTCAGGCCTGTCGCCAAGCGTCATCGCGGTAACGATTTCCTGGCGGTTCAGATAAATGGTAAGAGGTTTTTCGGTCACCACAGGCAAATCAACCGGCTGGCCGGTCGCATCCACCCCCTGCAGAGAGGTGGTCAGCCCGGGGGCATGCGGGTCTGGGGCAATATCAAAGTCCGACACGTCTGTTATCCCTTATTCTGGCCGCGGTTTCCCGTTTCGAGCGCAACAGATTACCTGTTAAAGTTTTAAGACTGATGGCCGGTGAAGGGCAAGGCAAAAGCCTGTCATTTTCTGTCAGGCGGCGCGTTCCGGCCTCTGCCCCGGGCTGATGGACGTTAAGGGTCTGGTCTGAACTGGCGGTTTTGCTGTATAAAAAGGAGAACACAGATTGCCCGAGAAAAAGAACAGGCCCTGACATGAAGCTCCATTTTGCCGCGTCAACGCATGCTGATTCACAAAAGCGGTTCGCCCAGTTGACCAAACGCTATGGTCAGGTTGATATCGGTTCAGCAGATGTGATTGTGGTTCTGGGCGGGGACGGCCAGATGCTGCAGGCGATGCGCAACTCCATCCGTCATAACCTGCCTCTGTTCGGGATGAATTGCGGGCGCATCGGCTTTTTGATGAACGAGTTCAATGATGAGATGTTGCCGGAACGGATTGCCGCGGCAGACCGGGCCGAATTGCACCCCTTACAGATGGCCGCCACCACCATCACAGGAGAGCGGCATGAAGCGCTGGCAATGAATGAGGTGGCGCTGTTGCGCCAAACCCATAACGCGGCGCATTGTGCGATAGAGATCAATGACAAGCGGGAGATGGCGTTGTTGGTCTGTGACGGGGTTCTGGTCGCCACACCAGCCGGATCCACCGCCTATAATCTGTCCGCTCATGGCCCGATTTTGCCGATAGGGGCAGAATTGCTGGCGCTGACGCCGATATCGGCGTTCCGGCCAAGACGCTGGCGCGGGGCCCTGCTGCCGGCCAAAAGCCGGGTTCACATAGAGGTTCTGGAACCCGATTTCAGGCCGCAATCTGTAACCGCTGATAATGTTGAATTTCGCGATATCGCCGCGGTGGATATCTGGCAAGCCAGGGATATCACTATCCCGCTTTTATACGATCCGGGCCGCGGCCTGCCAGAACGGATAATCTCTGAGCAGTTTGCCCCTTAATCAGGCATCAGCCCGGCGGTCAGCGCAGCGGCGTGGTCAGCCGCCAGAAACTGGTCCAGCTCTGTAAATAAGCGGGTGGTAACCTCTGGCAGCTCAGAGAGCAGCTCATGCCGGGCATCAGCAAACCAGACCAGACGGCAATCCGGCAGATAAGACAGCATGCGGCGGCTGGCGGCGGGGTCAACCACACGTTCATCCCCCGGCATCAACGCCAGCACCGGTGCGTCCACACACGCCATCCAGTCGGGGTTAAGGGTGGTGACAGCACAGCTGTCAAACGCCGCCCTGATCCAGCCGACAGAAGCGTGAACCCGCCGCAGTTCAGGCTGGGTTTCGAAAATCTGATATTGGTGGTCATAGCCTTCAGGACAACGGGTCAGCAGGTTGTTCAGCCTGAATTTGCGCCGCTCATCCAGACTGGGCATAGCCACAAACGGCAGCGCACGATACCGCCAGCCCGCATGAAGCAGCAACGTGGCCAGAAGCCGGGTCAGCCAGATCGGCGGGGCTTTGGGCACAATCATCGGCGCGCACAACACCAGACGGTCTATCAGATGCGGATAAAGCCTGGTGACATTCAAGGCCAGATGCCCACCCAGTGAATGACCGAAGACAGACAGTTTCCCAGTCTGCCAACCGGCCTCTGTCAAAACCTCATCAAGGGCAGCGTAATAGGCAGAAAACCGGTCCAGATGAACGATCAGCTGATGCGCGCCAAGCTGGCCGGAGCGCCCCTGTCCGGGCCAGTCAATCAGCAGGCAGTCATAACCCGCGGCAACCAGACGGCGGGCAAACAGGGCGTATTTCTCACAAAACTCCGTAAAGCCGGGCAGAATTAGCACCCGCCCGCGTGCCGGCGGCGTTGTGCACCAGAGATGAGCACGCAGAGGATAGGGACGCTCTGGCGTAATCGGCAGAACAATATCCTGTCCGCCCAGACGGCCGACAAGCCCCGCCTCATCAGCCGCGCTCAGCGCAGATGCAACAGATGGCCAGAGCGTCATCTGCCTTGCCGGGCGGCCAGATCAAGGGCCGCCTCGCCTCGGTCTGTCTCAAAACCTTTGGACTGGCGATCCCACATCGCCGCATACAACCCGCCCTCCGCAAGCAGCCCCTGATGGGTGCCCCGTTCAGCAATAAACCCGTCCTTCATCACCAGAATTTCATCCGCATCAACAATAGTGGACAGACGGTGCGCGATAACCAGCGTGGTCCGGCTGGCCGAAACCTCATTCAAGGCAGCCTGAATATCCTTTTCGGTCTGGCTGTCCAGTGCGGAAGTCGCCTCATCAAACAAAAAGATAGTCGGCTGTTTCAAGATTGCCCTGGCGATGGCCACCCGCTGTTTTTCCCCCCCAGACAGCTTCAGGCCGCGCTCCCCAACAAGCGAGTCATAGCCGTCCGGCAGGCTGGCGATAAAGCTGTCAATCGCGGCCAGATCAGCGGCTTTTGCCACCTCAGCCTCGCTCGCCCCTTCCCGGCCATAGCCGATATTATAACCAATGGAGGCGTTAAACATGACGCTGTCCTGCGGGACCACACCGATAGCCGCGCGCACAGATGCCTGTTGCACGGCGCGCACATCCTGGCCATCAATAAGAACACGCCCCTGATCCGGGTCATAAAAACGGAATAACAGCCGTGATATGGTTGATTTACCCGCCCCGCTCGGCCCGACAATCGCCACCCTTTTGCCCGCTGGCACGGTAAAGCTGACGCCCTGAAGTATCGGTCTGTCCTTATAGGCGAAATGAACATCCTCAAAGGTGACCTCGCCATGGGTCAGGCGCAGCGCGGCCGCGCCGTCCGGGTCCTGAACATCGGGATATTCATCCAGCAGCAGAAACATGCGTTCAAGATCGATAAGGGACTGGCGAATCTCACGATAGACCCAGCCCAGAAAATTGAGCGGCAAATAGAGCTGAAGCAGATAAGTGTTCACGGTCACAAAATTGCCGACAGACATGTTGCCCTGCTGGATATCATGGCCCGCGATGCCCATGATCAGAACCAGACCCAGCGCGATAATCGCGCCCTGGCCGACATTCACCGCCGCCAGAGAGGTACGTGAGAGAACCGCAGCGTCCTCATAAGCCCGCATGGATGTATTATAGCGGCGGGCCTCTGCCTCTTCAGCATTGAAATATTTAACGGTTTCATAATTAATGAGGCTGTCCACTGCCTTGGTGGCGGCCTGTTCATCGGCAGTGTTCATCTGGCGGCGGAATTTCATCCGCCATTCGGTCACCTTGATGGTGAACAGAGCATACAGACAGACCGTCACAAAGGTTATCGCCGCATAAGGAAAGCCGAACAGCGTCCAGAGCAGCGCGCTGACGAACACCACTTCTATCAGCAGCGGCACAACTTCAAAGGCGGCGCTGGTCATCAAAAATTCCATGCCCTTTGCGCCGCGTTCAATCGCGCGGGTCAGCCCGCCTGTCTGGCGGTCCAGATGAAACCGCATCGACAGCGCGTGAAGATGGGTAAACGCGGTCATCGCCGCCGCCCTCACCGCCCGTTGAGCAACGCGGCTGAACAGATATTCCTTGGCTTCTGAGAAAATCTGCTGGCCCAGGCGAGACAGCGCATAGGCCCCCAAGAGATACCACAACACCATCATCGAAAAGCCGTTATCCCCGTTCACCAGATCAACTGACCAGCCATATAATAAGGGCGTCACAATATTGGAGGCTTTGGCCAGCACAAGGCACACAAACGCACCGATAATCCGGTTACGGATAGACCGGTTCCCGCGCGGGGCCGCGTAACGGGCAATTTCCCATAACAACCCGGCCATGGTCCGGGGCGAGGTCCGGCCAGAGGGCTGTGGTGTCTGTTCTGTCATTTAAGAGACTGTAAAGCTTTCCCCACAGCCGCAACGGGCGGTTTCATTGGGGTTGTTGAAGGTAAAGGAGGAGGCAAACTTATCCTCGCTCCAGTCCATTTCAGAGCCGACAAGAAACATCACCGCGGTCGGATCGATAAAGATAGTCACGCCTTTATCTTCAATTTTATCCTCAAACGGTTTCTGTTCATTGGCAAATTCCACCTGATATTGCAGGCCAGAACAGCCCGCGGTCTTGATACCAACGCGAAGGCCGATAGCCTGGCTGTCTGCCTTATTCATCAGTTTGCGGGCCTGCTCAGCCGCCGCCTCTGTCAAGGTCAGAATAGGCTGGCCACCCCCAAATGGTGTCATTTCAGTCTGTGTCATCTCATCACACTCCTGTCTTTATCTATCCTGCGCTTGTTAAAACCCGTAATCAAGAGCGAGTTTTGCATCCTCGCTCATCCGGTCCGGCGTCCAGGCCGGCTCCCAGACCAGGGTCACCGCAATCTGGCCGGCACCGTCAACAGCCGCGACCGCCTCTGCAACCTGTGCCGGCATTTCGCCTGCAACCGGACAGCCCGGGGCGGTCAGTGACATATTGATATCAACATTGCCGTTGGCGTGACGGGTAACATCGTAAATCAGGCCCAAATCGTAAATATTAACCGGAATTTCAGGGTCCTTGACGGTTTTCAGAGCATCGATGACCGCCGCCTCATCAACAAGGCCGCCGGCCCCGTCTGTATGGGCAGTCCCGGCATAAGCGGTATAGCCAGATGAGGTGTCGGGCAGAAAATCAGCCAGAGACGGGCCATCTTCGAACGGGGTTTCATGAGGGGCTTTGAGAGGAGGTGAGCCGGTCATATCTTTTCAGTGTCTCCTGTTCAGCCGAAAATCCGGTTTACTTTTTCAAGCGCCTCAGCCAGCGCATCAAAGTCAGAGGTCTTTGTATATACCCCAACAGAGGCCCTGGCAGTAGAGGTCAGCCCGTAGAACTTCATCAGGGGCTGGGCACAATGATGGCCAGCACGTATGGCGATACCGTCCTGGTCAATCAGGGTTGAGATATCGTGCGGATGAGCCGCGTCCAGCGTGAAGGAGATAACGCCTGACTTTCCGGCTGCCGTGCCGATGAAGTTCAGCCCCTTGACCGACGCCAGACGCTGGTGACCATAGCGCAGCATATCCATTTCATGATCGCGTAAATTTGCCATCCCTATCTGCTCGACAAAATCAACTGCCGCGCCCAAACCGATACATTCAGCAATAGGCGGCGTGCCTGCCTCGAACCGAAGCGGCGGCTCAGCATAGGTCGAGCGGTCTGTTTCCACATCATCGATCATATCCCCGCCGCCCAGAAACGGCGGCAGATCCGCCCAAATCTCTGCCCGGCCCCAGCACACGCCAATACCGCTTGGCCCATACAGCTTATGCCCTGAGAACACATAGAAATCACAGCCCAAATCCGCCACATCAACAGGCAGATGCGTGACCCCCTGGCAACCGTCAACCACGCAAATCGCGCCGTTTTCATGCGCAAGAGCCGCGATTTCAGCCACCGGAAACACAGTCCCCAGCACATTGGAGACATGCGGGATGGAAATGATTTTGGTGCGCGGCGTAATATGCGCCTTGAAGCTGTCCATATTAAAGCTGCCATCGCTATCAACAGGCGCGGCCACCGTTTTTGTGCCAACCCGTGCGCCCAGAAGATGCCAGGGCACAATATTGGCGTGATGGTCAGCCACCGAGATCAGAACCTCATCACCTTCGCCAAGATACGTGTTGCCATAACAATGAGCGATAAGATTCAGCGCCATGGTTGCCCCGGAGGTGAACACAATCTCTGCCTCAGTGCGGGCACCGATAAGACGGGCCACCTTGCCGCGAACCGCCTCATAAGCATCTGTTGAGGCTTCAGACAGGAAATGCAAACCGCGATGCACATTGGCATAAGTCTGGCTGTAGGCAGAGGAGAGTGTATCGAGAACAAGCTGCGGTTTCTGGGCAGAGGCGGCACTGTCCAGATACACCAGAGGCTTGCCGTTCACACGCTGGTCCAGAATAGGGAACTGGGCCCGGATTGCGGCAGCATCAAAGCCGGGGGTCTGAACTGAAGCTGGGTTTGTCATCTCTTCGCTCTTTCCTTTGCACCGGCTATTTTGCGCCGGTTTGATGGGCCGTCCAGCCAGAGACCTGGGCGCGCAGATAATCAGCAAACGGCTGGTAGCTGACCTCTTCCAGCGTATCGACAAGGAAGGCATCGATCAGCATGGTGCGGGCCTCTGCCTCTGAAATGCCGCGGCTTTTCAGGTAGAACAGCAGGGTTTCATCCAGCTCCCCTACCGTTGCGCCATGGCTGCAGACCACGTCATCAGCGAAAATCTCCAGCTCTGGCTTGGCATCTGCCTCTGCCTCGCGGGACAATAACAACGCCCGGCTCATCTGCTGGCCATCTGTTTTCTGGGCATCAGGCGCAACCCGCACACGGCCCTGAAACACGCCGCGTGACTTATCGTCCAGAACCCCGCGGATTAACTGGCGAGACGCACAGTCCGGCATCTCATGGCTGACCACGGTGGTGATGTCATGATGCTGAGTCTGCCGGCCAAGATACACCGCCGACATCGCCGCTTCAGCATCAGGGGCAGCAAAGAAACAATGGGTTTCCATGCGCGCCATCTGTCCGCCCTTGGAAACAGCAAAGCTGTTTACATTGGATTCGCGGTCAAGCCGGAACAGAGTCAGGCCCAAATGTGTACTTGTATCGGCCTCGTTCTGGAACTTGATATGATCCAGTTTGGCCCCCGCCCCCACACGAGCCAGAACCAGAGGCTGTGATAGGCTGGCCGCCCCTTCATGAAGCTCAGCCAGATGAAGATGAGCACCATCCCCCAGCTCAATGAAAATGAACGGGTGGGTTGCCTCATCCGCCCGCCCGCCGGCAAACTGCAGGATAAGCGGTGTATCCACAATGGTGTTCGCCGCCACGCTCAACCGGACAGCACAGGTCTGGCGGCTGGCCGACAGTGCGGTCAGATGATTCTGGTCAGGGAGCAGGTCAAACGCGGCCTGACAAGCGCCCTCATCAGCCGAAATATCAGAAACGCTGACCCCCTCCGGCAACATAACACCGTTTAAATCCGGGGCCAGACCCGCCGCAAAAGTGAGGGGGATACCGTCCAGCCCTTGTTCAGGGGGCGCATAAGGCCCTGCCTGCGGCGTGTTCAGCGCGGTGCCAGACAGATGCGCCAACGAGGTAAACTTCCACGCCTCTGTCTTGCCTTCCGGCCAGTTGACCTCAGCCAAATAGCGGTGCGCCGCGTCTAGGCGATCTGCCCAGGTGGAATATGTTTTATCAGGCTGCATCACCAAGCCCCGCATAACCGTTCTGTTCAACATCCAAAGCCAGCGATTTATCACCTGACTTCACAATCCGCCCGCCCGCCAGAATATGCACATAATCCGGCACGATATGGTTCAAAAGACGCTGGTAATGGGTGATCACCAGCATACCGCGTTCAGCCGAGCGCAGCGTGTTCACCCCTTCAGACACGATCTTCAGCGCGTCCACATCAAGTCCTGAATCGGTCTCATCCAAAATCGCCAAAGACGGCTTCAACAGCGCCATCTGGAGGATTTCATAGCGTTTCTTCTCACCACCGGAAAAGCCAACATTGACCGCACGCTTCAGCATATCATCCTTGATGCCAAGGTCTTTGGCTTCGGCCCGGACCATTTTCACAAATTCAAGCTGGTCAACCTCATCCTCACCGGCCTCACGAAGGCGCGCATTGACCGCCGCCCGCAAAAACGCCATACCGCCAACCCCGGGCAATTCCACAGGATACTGGAACGCCAGAAACATGCCCGCTCGGGCACGCTCATCAGCGTCCATTTCCAGCACAGATTCGCCGTCCAGCAGGATATCGCCTTCAGTAACCTCATAACCATCACGCCCGGACAGCACATAAGACAACGTGGATTTACCAGAACCGTTAGGCCCCATAATGGCGTGAATTTCCCCGCGCCCAATGGTCAGATCAATCCCATGCAGGATTTCAGTATCGCCGATACGGGCATGCAGGTTTTTAATTTCAAGCAAAGACATAGACTTAGATTTCCTTTTTCTTCTTAACCGACTGAGCCTTCAAGGCTGATCCCGATCAGCTTCTGGGCTTCAACAGCGAATTCCATAGGCAGTTCTTTCATGACCTCTTTACAGAAGCCGTTCACAATCAAAGACACCGCTTCTTCTTCATCCAGACCGCGCTGCAGACAATAGAACAGCTGGTCTTCTGAGATGCGGGAGGTGGTCGCCTCATGTTCGATTTTCGCAGACGGGTTGCGCGAGACCATATAAGGCACAGTATGTGCACCGCACGTATTACCCACCAGAAGCGAATCACACTGGGTGAAATTGCGGGCATTTTCCGCCGCCTTGTTCATTTCCACCAGACCGCGATAGGTGTTGTTCGACTTGCCCGCCGAAATGCCCTTGGAAATGATGGTTGAGCGTGAGCCCTCACCAAGATGGATCATCTTGGTCCCGGTATCAGCCTGCTGGGCCCCGTTGGTGACCGCAACTGAATAGAATTCACCAACAGAATCCTTACCCTTCAGCACACAGGACGGGTATTTCCAGGTGATGGCAGAGCCGGTTTCCACTTGTGTCCAAGAAATCTTTGACCGGTCGCCGCGACACGTTCCCCGCTTAGTAACAAAGTTATAAATGCCGCCCTTGCCGGTTTCATCGCCCGGATACCAGTTCTGGACGGTGGAATATTTAATTTCCGCATCAGTCATGGCGACCAGTTCAACCACCGCGGCGTGAAGCTGGTTTTCATCACGCTGCGGGGCGGTACAGCCTTCAAGATACGACACATAAGAGCTGTCTTCGGCAATGATGAGCGTGCGTTCAAACTGGCCGGTGTTTTTCTCATTAATCCGGAAGTAAGTGGACAGTTCCATCGGACAGCGCACCCCTTTCGGGATGTAAACAAAAGAGCCATCGGTAAACACAGCCGAGTTCAGCGCAGAAAAATAATTGTCAGATACAGGCACAACAGAACCCATATATTTACGCACCAAATCGGGATATTCGCGAATCGCCTCTGATATTGGGCAGAAAATCACCCCGGCCTTGGCCAGCTCACCACGGAAAGTGGTCGCCACAGACACAGAATCAAACACCGCATCAACAGCCACGCCTGCCAGCATTTTCTGTTCATTCAGGGGAATGCCCAGTTTTTCGTAAGTACGCAGCAATTCCGGGTCGACCTCATCAAGCGATTTCGGCGCTTCTGCTGTCTTCGGGGCGGCATAATAATAGATGTCATTATAATCTATCGGCGGGATGTTCAGCTTGGCCCAGTCAGGCGCCTTCATCTTCAGCCAGTACCGATAGGCCTTCAGCCGCCAGTCCAGCATCCACGCCGGCTCATCTTTTTTCGCCGAAATAAAGCGGATGATATCCTCAGACAGGCCCTTGGGCGCCTTTTCGGTCTCAATATCAGTGACGAAGCCGTATTTATACGCCCCGGTCGCCTGTTCAACCGCTTCAATGGTTTCAACTGTTGCTGCCATAATTATCTACCTTATCCGTTCTTATTCTGCGCTGTTGTTACTTTACATCTGTTACGCTGTTGCCGCCGGCCGGCTGGCTGGCGGCGGGGTCGGGAAACAAACTGGCCGGATCGAATAAATCAGCCAGACTGACAGACAACAACGCGCCCCGCAGCGCGGTGTTCACCCGGTTCCAGTTCCCCCCCATAAAACACCCCTGCTGGACCGAACACGGCTCTTCAGCCCCGTCAACACAGGCGGTCAGGGCAATCGGCCCTTCTATGGCTTCAACCACTTCAGCAATGCTGATTTGGCTGACCGGACGGGCCAGCTGGCAACCGCCATGGGTGCCCCGATGGGTTTCCACCAGACCGGCCGCAACCAAGGCCTTGATCACTTTAGCGGCGGTGGCTTGCGTCAGCTGAGCGGTCTCAGCTATCTGGCCGCTGGACAACCACATATCCTGGCGGCTGTGCAACACGCCCAGCACCAGTATCGCGTAATCTGTCAAACGGTTCAGCCGAAGCATCTTAGCCCCTGTCCTCGCCCTGCCCTGACAAGCGCCCGCAGATTTTAAAATGCTCACGACAAGCTTTTGAAATTGCGAATGATTATCATAAACAGGACTATATTGGTCTTGTTTCACTCAAGATAAGAAATACAGCCGAAAAAACAAGCCTGAGGAGAGTCATTTATCGGTGATCAGGGGGATTCGCAGAGAAGTTTTCCAGATGGTGGCAGAGACGCCCCTTATCTGGTCATGCTGACGAAAGGCGTCACGCTTAGTTGTAGGCTTCGGGGCGCAGCTGATAGCGGCCTTCTTCAAGGCCGGTGAACACATCTTCAATATCAGGATGGCCAACCGGGCCATTTTCATCATCTGAAAGCAGGTTCTGCTGAGAGACGTAGGCTGAGTAATAGCTGTCCGCGTTTTCAGCCAGCAAATGATAAAACGGCTGTTCGCGATCCGGGCGCACATCTTCCGGGATGGACGCGTACCATTCTTCAGTATTGTCAAATTCAGGGTCGACATCGACAATCACGCCCCGGAACGGATAGAGCCGGTGACGCACGATATCGCCAATACAGAAAATGGGTGTGGATGAGGGTTTTTGTGCTGACATAAAGCGGGCCTGAGAGGCTCAGAACCGGTCTTTGACTTTCAGCACCTGCTTACCGCCATACATGCCGGTTTTCAGGTCAATATGATGCGGGCGATGCAATTCGCCTGTCACCTTGTCCTCAACATAGGCGTCACTTTTCAGAGCGTCATGGGCGCGGCGCATGTCACGCTTTGATTTGCTGATTTTACTCTTTGGAACAGCCATAGTCTTATTTCCCTGGGCTCTTGTTTTTAATAGGCTTTGCGGTAGTCACACAGCCTGTTTACCATTTCTGTTTCACCGCCCTGAGGGCTCTGGTGAAGGTGATAAAAGTGGTGGAGCCAGACGGGATCGAACCGACGACCTCATGCTTGCAAAGCACGCGCTCTCCCAGCTGAGCTATGGCCCCTTACCCCTTTATCACACCGCCCCGCACGAGGGCGGGGTGGTAAATGAAGGCTTTATATGGGTGAAATGCTTCAGAAGGTCAAGCTAATTTTCACCCCGATCTGCGGTTTTTTTGCCTGAACAGCCCTATTCAGCAGCGCTGAGGTGACCAAGCGCGTCCAACACCGCCGGATGAACCAGTTTGCCCTGATGCACATTCAGCCCCGCGGCCAGATGCGAATCAGCCTGCAGTGCCGCCAGACCCTTGTCGGCAAGCGCCAAAACATATGGCAGGGTCGCATTATTGAGCGCCTCAGATGAGGTCAGCGGCACCGCCCCTGGCATATTTGCCACACAATAATGCACGATATCATCAATGATATAGGTCGGCTCTTGATGCGTGGTCGGGCGGGAGGTTTCAAAACAGCCGCCCTGATCAATTGCCACATCCACCAGAACCGCGCCCGGCTTCATGTCTTTCACCATCGCACGGGTAACCAGCTGGGGCGCAGATGCCCCCGGGATAAGAACCGCGCCGATGACCATATCTGCTGCCTCTACCGCCTCAGCCACCGCCCCAGCGGTTGAATAACGGGTCACCACGGCAGAGCCGAAAATATCAGACAGATAGCGCAGGCGCGGCAATGAGCGATCAAAAATGGTGACGCGGGCGCCCATACCCACTGCCAGACGGGCCGCATTGGTACCAACCACGCCGCCGCCGATAATCACAATATCAGCCGGCTTTGTGCCCGGCACACCAGATACCAGAATACCGCGGCCGCCTTCATGGGCTTTGAGATGGGCGGCCCCCTCAATCACGGACAGACGGCCCGCCACCTCAGACATCGGCGCTAACAAGGGCAGACCGCCCTTATCATCGGTAATGGTCTCATAAGCAAGGGCAGTGCAGCCAGAAGCCATCAGCCCGGCCGCCTGGTCCGGATCTGCCGCCAGATGAAGATAGGTAAACAAAATCTGATCAGATGACAGCCGCGCCCATTCAACAGGCTGCGGTTCTTTTACCTTCACGATCATCTGGGCATCAGCAAACACCGCTTCAGCTGTGGGCAGAATCTGTGCTCCGGCCGCCTGATAGTCTGCATCAGTCGCCGCAATACCGCGGCCTGCGCCCGCCTCAACCACAACCTGATGACCTTTTGCAGTCAGTTCCTTCACCGAGGCCGGTACCAGACCAACCCTATGTTCATTCGCTTTAATCTCTGCGGGTACACCAATACGCATGCCGGACCTCCTGTTTAGCTAGCTGCAAACATGGGCTTACTTCCCATGACCACTATTCAGCTTAACTGAAATAACCAAAAAGAGGATTGCGAATTTATGCGCGCTTTACCATTTATGTTGAACAATTTGCAGTAATTATACTATAATATCACACATTGTTGCGTATATAAGTATAATATACGAATATACCACACATCAAAAGGAGTGTGTCATGGACCGGCTGGATAAAGCGATTCTCTCTATTCTGCAGGAAAACGCCAGAATTTCCAATGTTGAATTGGCAGATCGGATTGGTTTGTCGGCATCTGCCTGTCTGCGGCGGGTGGCACAGCTGGAAAAAGACGGGCTGATTACCGGCTATAATGCCAATCTGAGCCTAGATAAGCTGGGCCATTCTGTGCTGGTCCTGGTTCATATCACGCTGCAGGGCCAGTCCAAGGAGATGCTGAGCGATTTTGAAGCTGCGGTCAGCGAGGTCCCGCAGATTCTGGCCTGTTTCCTGTTGGCCGGGGAAAGCGATTATCTGTTGCGGGTGGCGGCAAAGGATGTCACCGATTTCGGCCGCATCCATTCTGATTATCTGGCCGCGCTGCCGCATGTGATGCGCATGGAAAGTAATTTCGTGCTGCGTGAAGTCACCAATCGCGGGCTGTCTGTCGACGGGCTGTAAAGCCCCCCCTTTTCGGTTGTTTATCTCCCCTCCTGCTGTGTCTTCAGGCCCGCAGACGCGCGCCATGGGCGCGGATAGCGTCTATTGCCTTGTTAAGCGGGGCCCAGTCATCACTGCTGGCGACCGGGTCCCACACCCCTTCCACCACAGAAATTTCCAGACTGACCAGAGGCGCAGATTTCACCGCCGCGACCGCCACATCTGACTGGCGCGGGGAAAAACCTGACGGCTCAGTGGCCAGCCTGCTGGCCAGGCGGCCCAGTTCAGCAGAGGTTTGCCATAACGGGTCGGGACCGTTATTTGAACCTGTTTCAGCCAGGCGGCCGCCATAAAGGTCATGGAACAAGCGATCCCAGCCTATCTGGCTGGCCTTCGCCGCTTCAAACAACAGGCCGGACACCTCTTGGGCGGCGGCCTCATCAGGCGGTACCACGCCAAGGCGCCAGCATAACCGGCGCGCCAAATGACGTTCCAGAGCCGGATAGAAGCCGGCAAGCGTTTCTGCCAAATCCTCTGGGGCATGCACCGGCACGAAACAATCTGCCAGACGGCACAAGGCCCACATCGCCGCAGAAGGCTGGCGGCCATAGGCATAACGGCCGGTCCGGTCAAAATAAGCCGCGGTAAAGCCCGGGTCGAGATGCGGCAAAAACCGCCATGGGCCGTAATCAAAGCTTTCACCCGTGATATTGAAATTATCAGTATTCAACACGCCATGCACGAACCCGGCCATCATCCAGCCCGCAACCATATCTGATACCCGCATCGCAAAGGCGGGCAGAAACGCCCGTATCAGCGCAGGATAATCCTGTTTCGGGTCAAGATCAGGATAATAATGGCGCACCGTATGGCGCAGCAGCGCCTCCAGATTGTCGGTCTGGCCAAGATAAGACAGCCGCTGGAAACTGCCGATACGGATATGGCTGTGCAGCAGACGGACCAAAACACATGAA
>CBFHLG010000006.1:0-6104 GCA_965656625.1 Puniceispirillaceae bacterium (SeqCode) | reverse complement strand
AGGCTGAAGGTCTGCGAGGTGGGAACATCAAGCGCGCTCAGCAATTCTGTTGCCAGGACCTCCCTCACCCCGCCTTTCAAGGTCAGCCGCCCATCGGCGGTGCGTGCATAAGGCGTGCGCCCGGACCCCTTTGTGCCCAGATCAAGCAGGCGGCCGGTATCGCGTTCTGTATATTGAGCAAATAAGAACCCGCGCCCGTCTCCCAGCTCGGGGTTATAGGTGCCGAACTGATGGCCGTGATACCGCAGCGCAAGCGGTTCAGGCAGATTATCCGGCAAGGGTGCAAAACGCCCGAAATGATGAACAAACGCCTCATCAGACAACCCGTCAAGGCCAATTTGTTCTGCCGCGCTCTGGTTACGGTAGCGCAAAATATGTTGCGGAAACGACGCCGGTTTAACCACATCATAAAAGGCCGGGCCAAGCGTTGTGTGAATGGTCTGCGGGGCAGGCTGGGTCATTTGAGCTGATCTGTTGTCATTTTTTTAAAGGGACTTTCGAAAATTCGACCTCATGGACGCCGCCAGAATAGACAAGCCAGATCGTGCTGCCTAGCCTTAGCCGCTAATAAAGATAAACGCCGCTGATGCCCCGCCCCACAGGAGTGCAGAAAATGGACGGATTTGAAACAATTTTAAAGCCTATCGAGGTCGCACAAGGTCTGCCAAATGCCTGTTATACAGACCCGGCCATGTTCAGCCATGAAGCCGATCGTCTGTTTGCCAAAGACTGGGCCGCTGTCGGCTTTGGCTTTGATGTTCCGACACCGGGCTGTGTGTACCCGGTCACATTCCTGGGAATCCCGCTGGTGATGGTGCGCACACGATCTGGCGAGATTAAAGTGTTTGAGAACGTCTGCCGTCATCGCGGCATGATCCTGGTTAATGAAGCCAAAAAGCTGAACGGGCCGATAACCTGTCCCTATCATGCCTGGGCTTATGATCTGGACGGACATTTGCGGGCCACACCGCATGTCGGCGGGCCGGATATCCATGATCACAGCTCTGTTGATTGTTCAGCACTGTCCCTGAATGAGGTGAGATCGGCGGTCTGGCGGGATGTGGTCTATATCAACCTGTCCGGAACCGCCGCCCCGTTCGCAAACAAGGCCGCCGCGCTGAGACAGAGATGGGCAGAGTTTGAGACAGATGTGCATTTCGGCGGGGCTGATTCCTACTTTGAGCTGGAAGTGGCGTGCAACTGGAAGCTGGCGGTGGAGAATTTCTGCGAAGCTTATCACCTGCCCTTTGTGCACCCAGACCTGAACAGCTATTCGCGGCTGGAAGACCATTATAATATTCTGGATGATGCCAGCTATGCGGGCCAGGGCAGCCATGTCTATGCCCCGCAAATATCAGATGACGGCAGGTCATTTCCGGCTTTTGAAGGGCTTGGTGAAAAATGGGACAAAGCGGCTGAATACTGTGCCTTCTTCCCGAATGTGATGTATGGGGTGCATAAAGATAATGCCTTTGCCATCGTGCTGGTTCCGACCGGCCAGAAAACAACCACAGAACGGATCGCGCTGTATTACGCCGATGAGGCCGCATTGGGAACAGATTATGCCGAGATGCGGGCCACAAACGCGGCCATGTGGAAACAGGTCTTTGTTGAGGATATCGAAGCGGTGGAAGGCATGCAGGCCGGCCGGATGGCCCCATCCTATGATGGTGGTAAATTTTCAGCTGTGATGGACCATCCCACACACCATTTCCATAAATGGGTCGCAAGCCGCCTGAAATGAGGGCTAATAACAGCCGGCAGTGGTCGCGCGCGGATCAGGCCTGGTTGTTGTTCTGCAGCTCGTCTTCGAACATCTGGCTCAGCTTGCCAGACAGCACATAATCGCGGATGAAATCGCCAAGCCGTTCAAATTCGGTATGGAAACGGGTGCCTTCAGCCGCGCTGAGGCCCTTGAACTCACCGGACATCTGGCGGACCAGCGAGAGGTCAGACAAAGGCGGGGCCAGAACCACGTTCAGCCCTTCAAGAATTTGAGAAATCGCAGACAGATCGCGCTGTGACGGCGGGATACGGTTCGGCACAATAATCAGATGCGGCAGAATAGAATCATTGCCTTCTTTGCGTTCATCCATTTCCCGGACAAATTCAACTGTCGGCCGCAGATCCGCCCAGGACAGCGAGGTTGGGATGATGATACATTCACACATCATCGCGATTTGCCAGATATTGCCTGGCCAGCCTGCCCCGGTATCAACAATCGTCAGAGAGTGCGGGTCTGAGCGCATCCGGCGCAAAATACTGTCCAGCGTCACCAACGACAGCCCGTCAAACCGATCGCTGACCGGGACATGGCGGATGTCGCGCTCACTGGCCACGCTGCCCAGCAATTCATAAGACGTGCCCTGACGGTCAGTATCCAGCATCTGGATAGGCCGGTTCGGGAAACGGGTTCTGAAATAATCATACAAGAAAGCCGTGATGGTACTTTTGCCCACCCCGCCCTTGATATTCCCTACAAAAATGGACTGACCCTGTTCCATTCATCGTCCCGTCTTTTTAATCTGAACATACAGTCTTGCAAAATTGTTGCCAATGTAGCACAGCCCCGCCGCCGACAACAGCGCAAACCGAGCAATCTGCAGCGCCCGTTTCACATAAAAGGGGGACGGCCCCACCTTAGAACGCCAATGACCGGCTGACCCAAACCAGCCTGCCGACCTGGTCACAATAACCGATATTCAGCCTGTTCACGCTGACAGACAAATCATCCATGAACGAGCCGGGTTGTATAATGATGAGGCCGGCCCAGTTTTCGAGAGGGCGGCGGCTCGGCCCTTGCGGGGCAGACACAAATACCGGGCCAGACAGGGTATCGCAGGGCTGGCCGCCGGCAACATCGCGCGTATCAGCAACAAAGGCGAAGGCCGGCGCGTTTGGGGTTTGCGCAAGGCTGTTTGTAAGCCCAGCGAAAGGCTGGCCGGGGGAGACCATGTCTGCAAAACAAAATGACAGTGGCTGGTGATGGGCAGAACTGCACCGATCCGGTTCAAGACTGGCCCCGGTCAGGCGGGCCTGATGTGCAGCCTGAACCCAACTGGAGATCGCCTGTGCCGCGCTCAGCAACTGGTTTGAGCGGGTCTGGACCAGGCTGTCTCGCAGCGAAACAGCCGTAAAGACGGCCAGACAAGCAAGCCCCACCACAAGCACGCAGACCTCCAGCACAGATAACCGGCTATCCCGCGCGGCAGCAGGGCTGGTTGTATCTGAGGATGGAGGCGGCGTGACGCTCATTTCAAAAACGGCCTGATGCTTAACGGGAACCACGAGGGCTGTTGCGGCGCATCATAACCAGAACACCTGCCGATGACCATAAAGCGCGCCGTCGGTTATTTGACAGCCCGGTCAGTGCTATTGTTTGAACCGGGATAAGGCGGTTTATGAAATGGAAGACAGCCCGCGGGCCTGATGATACAAGGAGCGCGTTTCATCAACATACATATCCCTTGTGATATGCCCGCCCTGATACAGATCGCGCAGCCTTATCATATTTTTTTCGATAAGCCGGAGATGGTCAGCCGTACTGAGCTGGTCATCGCCAACAGGCGGTATGGCGTTCCGCCCCGGTTTTGCCGGCGCCCCCTTCGGGCGTTTAAAAATCTTGAAATCCTCAACGACATCCGGCTCTCCCCCGGCCTGTTCTGTATCCACCGCAGGAGCAGCAGACGCAGAGAAAGCTGTTGTTTCTTCATCAGGGCTGGCGGTCCGGGTCGCCGCACCTGCAGAAGAAGAAGCTTCGGCGTTCGGGGCAGACCGGCCACGGGCCGCGATAATGATAATCAGCAGCAACAGCAAGCCCAGAATACCGCTGAGCAGCACAATCAGAACCTGGGCCGGATCCGCGATATCGAAAGCGGCAAACAGATCAAGCAAAGCATCGGGAAGCTGGATGTCAGTCATACCCCGTTGTGCATCAATCCCTGTCAAATATCAACCGCGAATCACCGCACCGATAAGCCCGGCCCTGTACAGCGGCAAAACAGCAGGCTATTTATGGCGGCAACAGGTTTTTTCAATTGACAGACAAGCTTAATTGACTGCCAAGTAAAGCCTTCATATCGACCCCTTTTTGATAAGGAGAGACATACCCATGACAGACCAGATGAAGACGGTTTCTTTTCGCCGCATGGATCAAGGTACAGTCGCAGATTACGCGTTTCTGCACGGCCTGGAGCAGGAGTATGTCCGTGGTCTGCCTGACCGGATCGTGACCGCGCTTGAAGAGCTGGATGACAGCCTGTCCGGCTATCAGGTCACACGGCTGGAACATTCCCTGCAATCTGCGACCAGAGCAGAGCAAGACGGCGCGGATATTGAGCTGATTGTGGCCGCGCTGGTGCATGATATTGGCGATGCGCTGGCCCCGGAAAACCATTCCCAGATGGCCGCCGCCATCATCCGGCCGTATGTGCGGGCCGAGGTGACCTGGATTTTGGAAATGCACGGGCTGTTCCAGATGGTTTATTACGCCGACAAGATGGGCCTGGATAAGGATGGCAGAGAGGCCTATCGCGGCCATAAATGGTTTGAGGCGGCAGAGCAGTTCTGTGAGAAGTGGGACCAGATGTCGTTTGATCCGGATTATCCGACCAAGCCGTTGAGCCATTTTGAGCCGATGGTGCGTGAAGTGTTCAGCCGGCCCCCGTTTGACCCGGCCATTCTGCGCGAAGAGGACTAGGCGCAAGACAGCCTTACAGATTGCGTTTTATTTTAGATGTTTACCCGGTTAAGCCAGTCGCTGTTTGAAGCCTCCATCCGTTCTGCCTATACCCGCAGGTTCCGCGAAAGAGGGGCACAGGCTGAAGGCGTGTTCTGGGCCTCACGCCTCAGCCAGCAGGCCAGGTTTGAACAGGTTCTGAAGGATATGAAAGCTGAATACGGGTCTGCCGGGTTCAGCGTGGCCGATATAGGCTGCGGGTATGGCGCGCTGTTTGATTATATCCGGCGGACAGAAGCCTGGCGCGCGGTCGATTATTACGGTGTGGATATCAATAAAGAGATGATCGGCCATTGCCAGCGCGAACACCGCGCCCATAAACACCGGTTTACGCTGGGGCGGCAGCCAGACAGGCCCGTTGATTTTGCGAGTTTTGTCGGCACCTTCAATCTGTGCCATACAGAAGATTACCAGCTGTGGGAGAGCTATATCCTGCGCCAGCTGGCCTATAGCTGGGCCCAGGTCAGACAGGGGCTGGTCCTCAACATCACCAGCCTGCCGGAGGCCAGAATCAACAATAATATCTTTTATGTCGAGCCTGAACGCTTTGCCGAGAAACTGGCCGCGCAGTTCGGGCCGACCACCGCCTGCCCGACCCGGTTTGTGGACCAGGACATGACTTATGTCATCAGCAAGGAGACAAGATGAAACCGCCCGGAAGGAGAGACTCTGGGGCCAATGGCCGTCTGAGCTTCAGTGACAATACCACGGGCGCAGCGTTGATGAGCGGCGCAGCGCTGGCCTTTGTCCTGAATGACTTTCTGATGAAGCTGGTATTTGCTGAGCTGTCTGTGGTGCAGGGCGTGTTCGTGCGCGGTATGATGGTCAGCCCGCTTCTGCTGGTGGTGTGTTTTTCGAACCGGCAGTTGTTTGTGCGCCTGCCGCGGCGTGACCGCGGGCTGGTGTTCTGGCGCACGGTGCTGGAAATCGCGATTACCTTTTGCTTTTTGCTGGCGTTATCCGAATTGTCTTTGGCGCATGTAACCGCGGTGTTGCAAGCGGTTCCGCTTATCCTGACGGCGATTGCCGCGCTGGTGCTGAACGAGCAGGTCGGCTGGCGGCGATGGGCAGCGGTCTGTACCGGCTTTATCGGGGTGATGCTGGTGATAAAACCTGGTCTGGACGGGTTTTCGGTGTTTTCGCTGTTGGCACTTGCAGCCGCGGGCCTTATAGCGATCCGCGATATTCTGACCCGCCGGCTTTCCACAAAAACACCATCCTTGTTTGTCGGGCTGGTCACCGCGGCGGCGATAACCGTGGCCGGCGGCCTGGCCACGCTGCAGACAGGCTGGCAGACGCCGTCAGAAACCAGCTGGCTGTTAATGGGCGGGGCCGCGCTGGCAATACCGGCAGCCTATGTCCTCAG